>CAZPHA010000113.1:0-1643 GCA_964586215.1 uncultured Ferruginibacter sp. | reverse complement strand
CTATTGGGGAGAAGTAGGCATCGTATCATCAGAAGATTATCGCCAAAGGATGGAAGTATTGGGCTTTGGAAGTATAAGCTCTACAGAAGGTATGCAAATACTTGAAAAAGCATTAAGTAATGAGCACAGTCAAATTGTAGCTTTAAAACTAACTAATCAATTCAGGTCTGCTCTGCCGTTTATTGTAGAGCATAAAGAGGTACAGTCCATCTATACAACAACTAAAGTGGAGCTTGCAGCAGTAGCAGTGCCTGCTTACCAGCCTAATGAGAAAGCTGTTGAAAAACTAATAGATATATGCAAAAAAGCAGCATTGCAGATTATGCTGGAAATGGGGTTAGAGCAACAATTAGTCAAGGGCCAGCACATAGATGAAATAGCAAAAGTACTTGCTATCGATGATAAATATATCCGGCTGTTCCATGAGCTGATTAGATTTTTGAGATCCGTACAATATATAGAAAAGGTGGCAGATAAATTAATCATAAATGAAAAAGCCAAGGCTGAATTACAGTATTTTCAACCAAATCTGGAGCTGAATAATCTTATAGAAATTGATATGCAGTATAAACCATTCGGTAATCTGCTATGTATATGCTTGGGATCTTTTACAGAAATATTGAAAGGAAGAGTTAAGGCAACAGATGTGATTTTTCCTGGAGGAGATAGTCAATATGTTGCCGGCATTTATAAAGGTAATTATCGAGCAAATTATTTCAATGATGTTTTGGCTGATGTAATAGAGAAGAATATAGCTGAGGCAATAAAAAAACTACAACCAGGAGAAAAAATTCGTATTATGGAAGTTGGTGCAGGGACCGGCGGTAGCAGTGAAGTTGTCTTTAAAAAACTTCTTCCTTACAAAGATTACATTGAATATATTTATACAGACCTGTCAAAAAGCTTTCTATTGTATGCAGAAGAAAACTATAAAGGGATAGCACCTTATTTAAAGACAGCAATATTTGATATTGAGCAATCTCCTACAGCTCAAAACCTGCCAATAGGTAGCTGTGATATTGCCATTGGTACTAACGTTGTACATGCTACCAAAAATATCGCTCACACATTAACAAATATAAAGGCAGTATTAAAGAAGAAGGGACTATTAATACTAAATGAATTGGCATTAAATGAATTGTTCGGTACCTTGACATTTGGACTATTGGATGGCTGGTGGTTGTATGATGATAAAGAAATTAGAGAAGAAGGAGGGCCTGCACTAACGTTTAATCGTTGGAAAACGGTGTTAACTGAAGTGGGATTTTTGAATTCAATAAATTGTTCTTCAACTGCTAACTTGCCTCAACAAGTTTTTGCTGCATCGAGTAATGGAATAATAACTATTCCGTACAAAAAAACAGAAGAAAATGCTGCTGATTTTAAATTAAATAGAAAAAAAGATAATGCAGAAATAAGTGGTTATAGCATTGATACAGATTGGATCACTCAAAAACTACTTCAGGTAGCCGCTGACACTATAAAGCAGCCTAAAGAAAAATTTAATATTAATGGAACATTTACGGATAACGGCTTTGATTCTATCTTAGGAAATGAACTTATAAAAAACATTAATCAATCCCTACACATAACGCTAAAACCTATAGATATTTTCAGTTATCCAACTATTGACCAACTTTCTA
>CAZPHA010000112.1:0-1643 GCA_964586215.1 uncultured Ferruginibacter sp. | reverse complement strand
CTATTGGGGAGAAGTAGGCATCGTATCATCAGAAGATTATCGCCAAAGGATGGAAATATTGGGCTTTGGAAGTATAAGCTCTACAGAAGGTATGCAAATACTTGAAAACACATTAAGCAATGAACACAGTCAAATTATTGCTTTAAAACTAACTAATCAATTCAGGTCTGCTCTGCCGTTTATTGTAGAGCAAAAAGAGGTACAGTCCATCTATACAACAACTAAAGTGGGGCTTGAAGCAGTAGAAATACCCACTTACCAACCTAATGAAAAAGCTGTTGAAAAGTTGTTAGATATATGCAAAAAAGCAGCATTGCAGATTATGCTGGAAATGGGGCTAGAGCAACAATTAGTCAAAGGCCTGCACATAGATGAAATAGCAAAAGTACTTGCTATCGATGATAAATATATCCGGCTGTTTCATGAGCTGATTAGAGCTTTAGAGTCATTTCAGTATATTGAAAAGGTGTCAGGTAAGTTAATTATAAATGAAAAAGCCAAGGCTTCATTACAGTATTTTCAACTGAAGCAGGAACTGGATAAGCTTATAGAAATCGATATGCAGTATAAACCATTCGGTAATCTGCTAAGTATATGCTTTGGATCTTTTACAGAAATATTGAAAGGAAGAGTTAAGGCAACAGATGTAATTTTTCCCGGAGGAGATAGTCAATATGTTGCCGGTATTTATAAAGGTAATTACCAGTCTGACTATTTTAATAATCTGCTAGCAAACATAGTTGTAAGTTGTGTAGAAGCGGGTATTCATAAACTTAATAATAACAAAAAGATAAGGATCCTGGAGGTTGGAGCAGGAACTGGCGGCAGTAGTGAAGTTGTCTTTAAAAAACTTCTTCCATACAAAGATTACATTGAATATATTTATACGGACCTGTCAAAAAGCTTTCTATTGTATGCAGAAGAAAACTATAAAGGGATAGCGCCTTATTTGCAAACATCAATATTTGATATTGAGCAATCTCCTGCAACGCAAAACTTACCAATAGGTAGTTGTGATATTGTCTTTGGTACTAATGTTGTACATGCTACCAAAAATATTGCTCACACACTAACAAATATAAAGGCTCTATTAAAGAGAGATGGCATGTTAGTCTTAAATGAAATTGCACAAACTGATATTTTCAGTACTTTAACCTTTGGGCTATTGGATGGCTGGTGGATACATAATGACTATGAAATTAGAGAAGAAGGTAGTCCTGCACTAACGTTTATTAATTGGCAAACGGTGTTAACTGAAGTGGGGTTTTTCAATTCAATAAATTATTCTTCAACTGCTAACTTGCCTCAACAAGTTTTTGCTGCATCGAGTAATGGAATAATAACTATTCCTTACAAAAAAACAGAAGGAAAAATAACTGATTCAAATTTAAATAGAAAAAAAGATGTTATAGAAAAAAGTAGTTATAGTATTGATATAGATTGGATAACTCAAAAATTACTTCAAATAGCAGCTGACACTATAAAGCAGCCCAAAGAAAAATTTAATATAAGTGGAACATTTACGGATAATGGCTTTGATTCTATCTTAGGAAATACACTTATAAAAAACATTAATCAATCACTACATATAACGCTAAAACCTATAGATATTTTCAGTTATCCAACTATTGACCAACTTTCTA
>CAZPHA010000111.1:0-1757 GCA_964586215.1 uncultured Ferruginibacter sp. | reverse complement strand
ATAACGCTAAAACCTATAGATATTTTCAGTTATCCAACTATTGACCAACTTTCTACTTATATTAGACAAACTTATAATGAAGAATTAAAGTTGCTAATAAAACCAACTGATGATAAAGAGCTACAGTTACCTAATAGATCTAATAAAAACCATCAAAAAGATCTGAATATATTTAGACATAATACTTCAAGGTTTAAAGATATCCCTCAACAAAAATTAATGAATCAACTTCCTGAAACGAATACTGATATTGCAATCATTGGTATAAGTGGTCAATTTGGATCCGCTAATAATTTGGAACAGTACTGGAATATATTGAAAAATGGTAAAAGTTTAATTGAAGAAATACCTGCTTATAAATGGGATGTAAATAAGTTTTACAGCCCTGATAAAAAAGATATAAACAAAACCTACTGCAAATGGGGTAGCTTTTTAAGAAACGTAGATAAGTTTGATCCGCTATTCTTTAAAATATCAGGTAGCGAAGCAGAAATGATGGATCCTCAACAACGTTTATTTTTAGAACACTGTTGGAAGGCTATAGAGGATGCTGCTATCAATCCAAAATTATTGAAATCCCAAAAATGTGGTGTATATGTAGGAGTTAGTCCGAGCGATTACTTGGATACTATAGAAAATAAGGCTGCATCGGCATTTTGGGGAAATTCCAGTGCAATCTTGGCTTCAAGAATATCCTACTTTCTTGATCTTAAAGGACCTGCAATCTCAATCGATACAGCATGCTCTAGTTCTTTAGTAGCAATGGATATGGGGTGTACCAGCCTACAAAAAGGTAGTGTAGATATTGTAATAGCCGGAGGAGTTAACATTATGAATACAAGTAACTTTTATACAATGGCTAGTAGGGCTGGAATGTTATCTACTAATGGAAAGTGTTATACGTTTGACCATAGAGCTAATGGTTTTGTGCCTGGTGAAGGTATTGGGGTAGTAATTATGAAACGTCTAAGAGATGCGGAACGAGACGGAGATCAGATATATGGTGTCATTAAAGCCAGTGCTACTAATCAGGATGGTTCTACGAATGGCATTTTAGCACCCAGCGTACTATCTCAACAACAATTAGAAAGAGAAATATATAGCAAATTTGATATTAATCCCGAAACTATTACTTATGTGGAGGCGCATGGAACTGGCACTAATTTAGGTGATCCTATCGAATTTACTGCATTAGCAGCCTCATTTGGCTCATACACCTCAAAAAAACAATACTGTTCTTTGGGCAGTGTAAAAACAAATATTGGCCATACTTTAACAGCTGCAGGTGTAGCAGGAGTAATAAAAATATTGCTATCGTTAAAGCACCATCAATTACCACCAACAATTAATTACGAACAATGTAACCCTTTAATTGATTTGGCTAATAGCCCATTTAAGATACAGAACAATTTAGAAGAATGGATAACGGTAGAGGGCAAACCCAGAAGAGCGGCAATAAGTAGTTTCGGATTTAGTGGAACGAATGCTCATATGGTAATCGAAGAATACAAAGCTGGTAATAAAAATTCCTATCAAAGTAGTTCGCCAGCTATTATAGTCCTTTCAGCTAAAGATCAGGAAAGATTAAAAGAACAAGTTAAGAACC
This sequence comes from uncultured Ferruginibacter sp., assembly GCA_964586215.1. Taxonomy (GTDB): domain Bacteria; phylum Bacteroidota; class Bacteroidia; order Chitinophagales; family Chitinophagaceae; genus Ferruginibacter. The sequence continues at coordinate 151 of CAZPHA010000111.1, read as the reverse complement.
TACTAAAGTATATAGAGGAAAATCCTCAAGTAGATCTCTATGACATAGCCTATACACTTCAAGTTGGGAGAGAGGCTATGGAAGAACGCCTGGCGACGCTTGCCCAAAATAGAGAAAATCTTGTCAGCCTCTTGTCGAATTATTTGGAAAG
>CAZPHA010000110.1:0-1826 GCA_964586215.1 uncultured Ferruginibacter sp. | reverse complement strand
CAGTAGATACGGAGGTAGCAGTACCCAAAGATGGAATAGGAACGGTAGTAACAGGAGAAGATGAATATTACCTGCAAGACCACAGAGGTAATGTATATGCAACGGTGAGTGATAAAAAATTACAGGTGGATGATAACAACGATGGATTGGTGGACAGGTACTTGCCGGATGTGGTAAATGCTCAGGATTATTTTTCGGGTGGCATGATGATGCCCGGAAGAAAATTTGGAGTAAGGAGCGAACACGGCTTTAACGGAAAAGAAATATCAAATGAAATTTATGGAGAAGGAAATGCATATGATTTTGGTAGCAGGATATACGATCCAAGATTAGGAAGATGGCTATCGTTAGATCCATTACAAAAGAAATACCCAAGCTTTAGTCCTTATAATTTCAGTTTAAACTCTCCAATCTATTTAAAAGACATTGATGGTAGAGATGTAGGAGTTACAATTACTGGCAATACCATAACCTTAACAAATACTTTTTTTATAGTGGGTGCTTCTGCTGCTCAGGTAAAAAATTTGCAAAGCTCTTATCAAAAGCTTTTTGCCAACAATATGAAAGGAACCTATACGGATGAGAATGGTAAAGCATGGAATGTGAAAGTGGAAATGGCTTTTAAAGTGGCAAGTCAAAAAGATATTGCACGGATCACTAATTCTAAAAAACCTATAGCAGAAAGTATAGTGAGGCCTAAAACTGTAGATAATGGTTATTCTGGCGGTGTTATCGGAGGTAATGAAATACAGATGTCAAAAAGCATGATGTCGGATATAGCTTACTATGTACATGAAGGAACTCACAATATTGGTTTAGTAGATAGATATGATTGGTTAAAATTTACAGATGGAAAGTTCAGAGTTGAGTTTAAAAAAGGTTTGGATTATAACACCAGTAGTATCACGGAAGCAGGTTATGAAGGTGATATCTTAGGCGGTTATTTTAAAATAAATGCTGATGGAACAATTAGCAGGGATCTCAATACAAAATATACCCAAAAAACTATTGATCAGTTGGCCAAAGCTGCATTGGCGGGACAAAAAACTAACAACTCTAATAACTTTGTATTAGAGAATAATATTGATACACCTGACAAGCAGAATTTACAGAATAAAAATGTTACTATAGATATAAAAAATGCACCGCAGGAAGTCCAGAATGCTGTAGTACCTAAAGACCCTAAAAATAAAAATGATTAATATGAGATTAAAAATTGTTTTTCTTACCGCAGTATGCTTATTGCTTATACTGTATCAATCAAAAGCCCAGAATAAATTTGGGGATAGCAAATATGTAATCTATACCGATACAGGATATGTTTGTTTTGCCCAACCACATTTTTTGTGTTATTTTATTAGTAGTAATAAAAAAACTATGGAAGAAACTCTTACTCAAAGTCCATACTTGTATTATACAGGAGTTTATAATAATAGTCTAAAAGATTTTTATTTTGATAATATGGTTAATGACTCTACAAGCCTACTAATAAAAACCAAAGCAGGACTATATGGTAATAACGGAGGCATTATATTTAGAGATTTGGTTTTTTTTAGAGCGGTTGTAAATGTAAGAGCTACTTTAAATGAGGTTAGGTTTAAAGATAAAAGCTATTCTGGAGAAGTGATACAATATAAAGGCAGAAAAGTGAAATTGTACAGAATTATAAACCCGTTAGGTATTGCTTATGATTTTACCTATACACCTTTACGAGAAGAAAACCGATAGTACAACATTCATATAAATTACTTTAAAGACTGCTATATGCTTATAAAAAGCATATCGGTTTATATGTCAAAATATGTCAGTAAAAAGGAAGCTGATAA
>CAZPHA010000109.1:0-1933 GCA_964586215.1 uncultured Ferruginibacter sp. | reverse complement strand
CAGTAGATACGGAGGTAGCAGTACCCAAAGATGGAATAGGAACGGTAGTAACAGGTGAAGATGAATATTACCTGCAAGACCACAGGGGTAATGTATATGCAACGCTGAGTGATAAAAAATTACAGGTGGATGATAACAACGATGGGCTGGTAGACAGGTACTTGCCGGATGTGGTAAATGCTCAGGATTATTTTTCGGGCGGCATGATAATGCCGGGAAGGAAATTTGGAGTAATGGGCAAGCATGGATTTAACGGAAAAGAAATATCAAATGAAATTTATGGAGAAGGAAATGCTTATGATTTTGGTAGCAGAATATATGATCCAAGAATTAATCGTTGGTTCAGCCCGGATGCTTTGCAAAAAAAGTATCCAAACTGGTCTCCATATAATTATGCCATGAACAGCCCCTTAAAATTAAAGGACGATGATGGTGAAGATGTGATTGTAACCATCAATGGAAACTCAATCACCTTTAGCTCTACCATATATGTTACCGGACCGGGCGCTACGGATGTAGCTAAAAATGCCAATGAAAGCTTTGATAAATTTTCTAAAGCTGCATTGCAAAACAGAACTTATAAAGATGCAGAAGGAAAGGTTTATGAAGTGCAGATAAAGATGAACTTCGTTGCCGTAAACCCTGCTGACCATAATGATCCTAACTTAGCTGCCTATAACAGCACTTTAAATGATAAAGTGGGAGGTTCAGGAAATAACATTCTTAACTTGACAAACAATGTAAATAAATTGGTTGATGGAAGAGCTAATTCAGGACATGGAGCAAGTGATGCTTATGCAAAAACAAAAGAAGATTTTATAGCTGGTAATGGCCTAATGCAGAAAAGGCTAGTAAAAGGTGTTGGCAATATGGCCTGGCTTAACCAGGATGAACCTGCAACAGCTAATGGGGTTACTGCTATTCATGAAACCTTTCATAATTTTGGTTTAGGTGATAGGTACATTGAAAAAGTTTTGTATAAATGGGAATCCGCAGTCGGTACTATAAAATCAGGAACCGCACAAATGACAGTAAGTGTTCCTGGCTTTGAAGGAGATATAATGAGTATAGGTAAGGGTGCCTCTTCATCTTTTAGTCAGGTACATATTGATAATTTAGTACTTAAAGCATTAGAATTAAGTAAAACTAAAGGAAACAATTTTATCATGGCGCAAGAAGCTGATCATTCAAGAAGTACGGATACGGAAAATGCACCCAAAGAGTTTACCGAAGGAAAAACAAAATATTCAAAACAATGAAAAAAATAATGAACAAAACAATTCTCTGTTGCGTTTCCTTTTGCTTTTTTTTCTTATTTATATACACAAGTAAGGCACAAAATAATAAAACTGGTATTACTGTAAAAATGGATGGATATATTATTAACTTAGGAGGTGAGATAATTTTCCAGCCCTGTGAAGATAGCATAATTAATGTTTGGGATGCAATGGATAATACTTCATTTGCTATATCATGCAATTCATATGTTAATGAATATTGTGAAGCAATTGATAAAGTTGGAGATTCACTTGTTGTACAATGTCGTGATTGGGAAAACTCATCAATATATAATATTAAAATATCATTTTTCTACTGTTCATTGGATATTAATATGCAGTTTTTAGCTGTGAGTGAAAATGATTTTAAAGTTTACAAGCACCCACAATATGAAATTTTATATAATCAAAAAAAATATCCATTAAGAGGTTTTTATATAAGGAATAGAATTAATAAACTCATTCCTCATAGCAGAAAAAATTTGCTATTGATGTATCATTATTATGCAGATAAAAAACATACAGTACCACAATGGTTAGAAAAACTAGTAAAGTGTAAGGCTAAGAAATAGGCCTTATAAAAATATACAGTCACCATACTTAAAAAGCATATCGGTTTATATGTCAAAATATGTCAGTAAAAAGGAAGCTGATAA
>CAZPHA010000108.1:0-2057 GCA_964586215.1 uncultured Ferruginibacter sp. | reverse complement strand
CAAATACTCTTACAAATTGATAATCATTTATTTACATTTTATCAGCTTCCTTTTTTACTGACATATTTTGACATATAAACCGATATGCTTTTTAAGTATGGTGGCTGTATATTTTTATAAGGCTTATTTCTTATCCTTACACTTTACTAATTTATCTAACCATTCTGGTACTGTATACCCCTTATCTGCATAATATCTATACATTAATAATAAGTTCCTTTTGTCGTGAGGTATGAGTTTTTTTATTCGATTATCACAATAAAACCCATATGCATGATAAATTTTTCCATCATAATCAATTTCATATTTCGATTCTTTATGTATTTTAAATCGAACAGTATCTAAAAACATCATATCTACTTCTAATGAACAATAGAAGTAAGAAAAATTCATATAATATTTGCGTTTATCATCTGTATCATAACAATAAATCTTCACTGAATCTCCAATATTTTCAATTGCCTCTAAATACAAATCTTCTCTAAAATACCATAAAGGGAAAGATCTATTATCTAGAGTTTGCCAAATTGATAAAGTTTTATCTTCACAAGGCTGGAATAATATTTGACCTCCAATGTTTATAATGTATCCATCCATTTTTACTGTAAATCCTGTACTATAATTTTGCGCTTTACTTTTATTTATTAATGCAAAGAATAAAAAATAGATGGATATTAATATTTTAAAATTCATCATTTAATTTTTAATATATTTTGTTTTTCCGCTGTTACCGGTAAACTCTTTGGCTTCTTTACCTTTATCCTTATTAGTCGCATTGTCTACTGCTTGAGCCATGACAAAATTATTTCCTTTTGTTTTACTCAATTGTAATGCTTTGCTGGCTAAATTATTGATATGTTCCTGGCTAAAACCAGACCCGATAGTAGAGCTGGCCATAATATCATTCTCAAAACCTGCTGAAGGAGCAGTTACGTTATCAAGGCATTCAAATTTTTGTGTACCGTTTGGCAGTGTAGTGATTAGATTATAAGATAGCCCTTCAATATATCTATCGCCCAAACCAAAAAGATGGAAGGTTTCATGGTTGACCACTCCACCTTTTTCTCCAACTGCTACATAGGCAAGATTACCTACACCTTTAATAGTTCTAGATTGCACCATACCGTTACCTGCAATAAAATCTTCTTTTGTTTTAAAATAATTTTCTCCTGCTCCATGACCTGCATTTGCCCTATTGGAATAATATAAATTCTTTTGATTAGTGGTTACTTCTACAATATTATTTCCTGAACCACCCACTTTATCATTTAAAGTGCTGTTATAGGCAGCCAGGTTAGGATCTTTGGGATCAGCGGGATTTACCGCAACAAAACTCATCTTTATCTGCACCTCATAAACTTTTCCCTCTGCATCTTTATAAGTCCTGTTTTGCAATGCAGCTTTAGAAAATTTATCAAAGCTTTCATTGGCATTTTTAGCTACATCCGTAGCGCCCGGTCCGGTAACATATATGGTAGAGCTAAAGGTGATTGAGTTTCCATTGATGGTTACAATCACATCTTCACCATCATCGTCCTTTAATTTTAAGGGGCTGTTCATGGCATAATTATATGGAGACCAGTTTGGATACTTTTTTTGCAAAGCATCCGGGCTGAACCAACGATTAATTCTTGGATCATATATTCTGCTACCAAAATCATATGCATTTCCTTCTCCATAAATTTCATTTGATATTTCTTTTCCGTTAAAGCCGTGTTCGCTCCTTACTCCAAATTTTCTTCCGGGCATCATCATGCCACCCGAAAAATAATCCTGAGCATTTACCACATCCGGCAAGTACCTGTCCACCAATCCATCGTTGTTATCATCCACCTGTAATTTTTTATCACTCACCGTTGCATATACATTGCCTCTGTGGTCTTGCAGGTAATATTCATCTTCTCCTGTTACTACCGTTCCTTTTCCATCTTTGGGTACTGCCACCTCTGTATCTACCGCTTTTTTCTTAATGCCTAACAAACTGCTTCCATATTTATAAAACTCTTTAGTACTTACATGATTATTATTTATTAAAGGATTTTTTTGATAGGTGAGTA
>CAZPHA010000107.1:0-2642 GCA_964586215.1 uncultured Ferruginibacter sp. | reverse complement strand
CACCCATTTTTTTGACTACTGGTAATCCAAAATTCTATTTTTAAACAGTTTCTAAATTCAACCAATATTAAAGGACAAAAATTTAAAAATAGGCAATAAACAAATCTCGAAACAATAAACCTCAAACTCCAAATCCCAAACAACAAACTAATAACAAATATATTCATTACTTTAGAGGCGCAAAACATTATAAATTTAATAGTTATCAATTACTAATTATTCATGAAAATATTATTACATTACTTAAAGCCTTATAAATGGCTGGTAGTGCTTACGCTTGTGCTGGCTGCTACCAATATAGGATTTTCGTTAATTGACCCTATTTTATTCGGAAAATTGGTGAATCTGGCCAATCGTTTTCAGCAGTCTTTCTTAACCAATAGTAACACAATAACTTATGATGAATATTTCAATGCTTTTTCGTGGAAACATGCCGGCGTATGGTTCATCGTAATTTGTTCTATCACTGTTGCCATGATAAGCCGCATTGCAAAAAATTTCCAGGATTATTTTTTAAATGTTATCATACAAAAATTCGGCGCTACTGTTTTTACCGATGGCCTGCAACATGCCATGAAGCTACCCTATCAGGAATTTGAATCTCAACGCAGTGGTGAAACATTATCTATTTTACAAAAAGTAAGAACAGACGTTGAAAAGTTCATGAACTATTTTATCAATGTACTTTTTGGCATTATAGTAGGCATCATTTTCGTATTTGTGTATGCTGCTATTAATATTTCCTGGACTGTTCCCGTTGCTTATCTGACCGGTATTTTATTACTATCAACCATTACCAATGTTTTAAGTAAAAGAATAAAAAGTATTCAGAAAACTATTGTAGGTCAAACCACTTCACTGGCAGGGTCTACTACGGAAAGCTTACGCAATATTGAGTTGGTAAAAAGTCTTGGCCTTACCCATCAGGAAGTAAAAAGATTGAATAATAATACTTATAAAATTTTGGGCCTTGAATTAACTAAGGTAAAACGTATTCGCAGTATCAGCTTTATTCAGGGCACGCTGGTAAATACGCTAAGACAGGTCATTCTTTTTATTTTGATGTATTTAATTTTTCGCCATCAAATGGATGCCGGTCAATTGGTGACCATGCAAATTTTCTCTTTTTTTGTATTTGGCCCATTGCAGGAAATTGGCAATATTATTCTCTCTTACCGGGAGGCAGAAGCTTCACTTAATAATTTTCATCAGCTGATGCAAAAAGCACCGGAACCTCAGCCAAAAGATCCTCAACCTTTAAAAAATATTCAAACTCTACAATTTCAACAGGTTTCTTTTAAACATCAAACAGCACATCATAAAGCTATTGATGACATTAGCTTTGAGGTAGCAACTGGCGAAACCATTGCTTTTGTAGGCCCTTCCGGATCGGGGAAATCGACCCTGATGAAATTGCTGGTAGGACTATACCGGCCTCAGGAAGGAAAAATTTTATACAACGGAATCGATGAAACTGCCATAAATTTTGATGACCTTAGAAATCAGATTGGGTTTGTAACACAGGATACTCAATTATTTGCCGGCTCTATCAAAGAAAATCTGGCATTTGTGAATCCTGAGGCTACTGATGATGAAATTAAAGATGTATTACAAAAAGCTTCTTGCAGTAATTTATTAGCAAGAGCAGACAAAGGTATTGACACCGTGATTGGAGAAGGCGGTTTCAAATTATCCGGCGGAGAAAAACAGCGTTTATCCATCGCCAGGGCGCTGCTGCGTAAACCAAAACTGTTGATTTTTGATGAAGCCACTTCAGCCCTTGATTCCATTACTGAAGAAGAAATTACTTCTACCATACGTAATGTATCATCGCAAAGAAATCAGATTACCATTTTGATAGCTCACCGCCTTAGCACCATCATGCATGCCGACAGAATTTATGTATTGGAAAAAGGCGAAGTGGTGGAGACAGGGACTCACGAAAAACTGGTTGAAGAAAAAGGCTTATATTATGCCATGTGGCGCCAGCAAATTGGAGAAAGGAAAAAAGAAAAGATAGTAAGCTAAAATAACACGAATTAGATCCCTGCCCAACTGCATCGTTCAGGCGGGGAATTACACGAATGAGTAGTAATTAATTCGACATAATTTGTGTAATTCGTGTTGCAAAAAATAATAAGTTCATAACACGAATTAGATTCAATTCACGAATTTTACAACACTAACTAATTATGAATGCCATAGAAATTTTGGGCATGACTGCCGGCACCATTTCCTCCATTACTTTTTTACCGCAGGTAGTTAAAACCTGGAAAAGCAAATCAGCCAAAGACATATCCTTGTGGATGTTTCTACTGGTTACTTTGAGCGTTATCATGTGGCTGGTTTATGGTTTATTTTTGAAAAGCATCCCCATTATTTACACCAACAGCATGGTACTGGTGATGTCGCTTATTATGTTGTATTTTAAGTGGAGGTTTAAATAAAAATTTGTAATTGTTCGGGGCTTTCAACATTTGTAACATTATTCATCAGTAATTCCGGCTACTACAGGCTATGCTATCGCTTCGGCCCTTCGGGCTTCTCCGCCTTCGGCGGATCACCTTCCGTATCCGGCAGCCCATCAGCTTTTTTAATCGCTAAGGGTATAATTCCCCGCCGCTTGCGGCGTGAAAATTATA
>CAZPHA010000106.1:0-3232 GCA_964586215.1 uncultured Ferruginibacter sp. | reverse complement strand
ATGAACACTAAATTTAAGCATAATTCCGGAAGGCTACCGTAGGTTTAGTTCAACAGGGGGTTTTGTGCAAGTGGGGCTGGACGTTAAAATTATCAGCTATCATACAACCATCGGCTTCAGTTTTAGCATGACGAATAATGCCGAGCAACAGAACCAACAATGAACATTAATTTATAAATTGAGCAGCGGTTTTGGGCTGACGATTTTCAAATACCGCCACATCGCCAAGCCGTGAACCGTTAGCGGATATTTTTAGGAGAGGATGCTGTAAAATAAAAGTCCAATAATTTTTTTAATAAATTAAATCAGCTAAACTTTAAAAAAATCTATCAATGAAACTATTTTTATTTTTAATGACCCTCACTTTCAATTGGAATACAATTAAAGCTGAAAAAATTGCTCAAGGCTATATTATCACTTTAAAAAATGATACGCTTCTTGGTTCATTTAACTTGCAAAAGGTAAAAGTCAAGGAAGGAACATTATTTAAACCATTTAACTGGGGTATGTTTGCGTTATCGGTAAACTTCATTTCAAAAGATGGAGAAGAGAAAGAATATTTACCCAAAAGCATAAAAGGATTTGATTTTGATTTTGATGGTGTTAAATATAAGTTCAGATCATTAAAAATTGGATCTGAAGAATTACAAAGTTTTTTTTCAGATGACGCTCCGATAGAAGTTTTCGCACAAATGTACATTGAAGATAGTCCAATAAGTTTCTACATATTCCGTTTTAACTATGACGTATTCCGACGTTACAAAGGACGAAGCGATTTAAATAATTATTATTACAAATATTATTCGAAAACTCCAGCAGGTTTAGTGCGTATAGATCGTACTTATAAAAAAAACGAACTATTTACGATTTTAAAAGATATTCTAAAGTTAGAAGAAAGTTTTATAGAAACTATTCCAAAAAAGTATCAGCTTAATGAAATACAGGAAGTGATCAATAGCTATAATTCATGGAAGAGAAAGAAGTGAAATTAGTTTCGTAAGGCTTAGAATATAATTAAGGAATAAAACATCTGCTAATAACTAAGCTTTCGTTGTGTGCGAAGCACAAACAATGAAAGCGCTGTTGAACGAAAGCTACGGTAGCCGCTCCTGCTCTTATGGAGTTCTCACTATTTGTGTCAAGGATATTTTACAGACATCAGGGGCCTGTTTTTTTGGTTTTTTGAAAGGGCGCTGCTATGCACATCTATTTTGACTTCTCCCGAACTTCTTCGCTTACATCGGCAGACACCGGGAAAAGAGAACCCGCCACTTCCAGTACTACTGCTTTTGTAACTCAGTCATTAAATCCGGTAGGGGAATAGCCATTACATCTTCTTTAAGCCTGAAACGGTCTTGACCTGAGTAAACAACAAATCGTTTCTGAGGCTTTACATCTTCACATGCCGTGCAAAATCCTTTTGATAATGAAGGGGCCGTATTACGTTTAATTTCTATCGCCCATTTTTCCCGGGGTGAAAATTCAAGTATGAGGTCAATCTCTGCGCCACCCGGGGTGCCGTAGTAGTATGGGATTACTCTTTCGGGCGCTACAGCGAGAAGATTTTCAATAACAAAACCTTCCCAGCTACCTCCAGATACGGGATGGCCTAATAAATCAGAATAGTTATTAATATTCAATAAGGCGTGGGTAATACCACTATCTCGTACATAAATTTTTGGCGAACGTATAAGTCGCTTACCGATATTAAATGTCCAGGGCTGCAGCCGCCTTACCAAAAGAAGGTCAACCATAAGATCAAGATATCTTCCAACCGTTACTCCTGATACATCCAGGCTTCTTGCAAGGTGTGCCGCATTTAATACTGACCCTTGATTATGGGCAAGCATTGTCCAAAATCTTTCAAGGGTTTCGGCCGGTATACGGGGGCCAAGTTGAGGAATATCTCTTTCCAGGTAAGTCTTAATAAAATCCAGTCGCCACTTCAGACTATCCTGATCGCTGGCAGCCAGCAGACTCTCCGGAAAACCGCCACGAGACCAAAGAGTATTAAGTTGAGCTAAATTGCTGCCATCATATTCCAATGCATCAATAGGATAAAGTTCTATATAAGCAATTCGCCCCGCTAAGGACTCACTTGATTGCTGCAATAAGTCAATAGAAGCCGACCCTAAAAAAAGAAACTGCCCTGTTCTATTTCCTTTCCTGCGCTCTCTATCAATAATGCCTCGTAGGTCAGCGAATATTTCCGGCAGTCGTTGAACTTCATCTAAAATAATAAGCTTACCATTATTATCTGATTGAAATGCATGTATGTCTCTTACCTTTTCAAGATCAAGGCGACTTTCTAAATCAAGATATATAGAAGGTATTTCCTCAGCAATATTAAAAGCAATAGTAGTTTTTCCGACCTGACGGGGGCCAAGTAAGGCAACAGATGGGCTTCGTTTTAAAGCTTCCAATAAGATAGATTCAATTCTACGCTTTATCATCTATGCAAATATAACATAAAATGTAATAATTGCATAGTTGTAATTTTTTTAAATACTACTCCTGATTATAAGCGGCTGATTTTAAATAGGTTTTTTATTTAAAACCTACTTATAATGTCCTTTACAGCTAATTATTACAATCTCCTCATCTGTTATTTTATAATAAGCCGATGTTCATTGTCAATTCTTCTACTCCAATAGCCTTTATACACATGCTTTAATGGCTCCGGTTTACCAAATCCTGTAAAAGGTTAATCCGTAATAGCATTGATTAAATCAAAAATTCGGGTCAGTATTTTCTTATCATTGAGAAGCCAAAACTGCATATCGCCCCATGCCTTTGGTTGCATGTTGATTACCTTACCTGATGCCACCTATCATTTTTTTAAAATCCTTTACAGATAATCTTAATCCTTTTGATCTGCCGTTTTCATAAGCTATAATAGCAGCATCAATTTCAGCTTTGGAAGATTTTGCTGAATTTTCATTCTCTTGCAGTGTTACCTGCAACTTAAGCATTTTAGCTAATTTACTAATTACACCAGCCTGCTCCTTCGTTGCATTATTAATAATAATCGTACTCATATTACTGTTTAGGAAATAAAGTTACAAAAAAGCGGCTTAAGAATCAACAATCTGGCTAACATCTTGATATTACCACCAGTACCTTTTTGTTTTTTATTACACAAATGTTAGTATTCACTGTGGTCGGTAGTCAGTTTTTCAGCGTGAGGGAATGTGCTAAACTTCAGTGGAGTAAAGATATTGTGAGGACATAA
>CAZPHA010000105.1:0-3639 GCA_964586215.1 uncultured Ferruginibacter sp. | reverse complement strand
CACCCATTTTTTTGACTACTGGTAATCCAAAATTCTATTTTTAAACAGTTTCTAAGATAAGCGTAATAGTTAGTGTTGAGTTAATTTTATTTTTTATTACAAGAATTATAGCTAATTACACCAATTGTTAATCCCATAATTATATTTTTTGTGCTATGGGTAGTAATTCGTGTAATAAGTTTCTGACTGCAATTTTACAAGAATAATGCCAAATAAAATCATGACAATTACGCTTCGTTAAATTTTTGCAAATATGAATAAAAGAAATGATAATTAAGTGGCTGATACAAATTGATTTAAAAAACGTACATCATTTTCACTAAACAGACGTAAATCTTTAATTTGATATTTCAGCATCGTAATACGTTCGATACCCATGCCAAAAGCAAAGCCGGTATATTTATTACTGTCAATACCACAATTGTCTAACACATTCGGATGCACCATACCACAACCTAAAATTTCCACCCACCCTGTTTGCTTACAAACATTACATCCTTCGCCATGACACAGCAGGCAACTGATATCCATTTCAGCGCTCGGTTCTGTAAAAGGAAAATAGCTGGGTCGGAAACGAATTTTTACATCATTACCAAACATTTCCTGTACAAAGAAATACAGCGTTTGTTTTAAATCAGCAAAAGAAACATGCTCGGCAATGTACAAACCCTCTACCTGATGAAAAAAGCAGTGTGCCCTGGCACTGATCGTTTCATTGCGATACACCCTTCCCGGGCAAACAATTCGAATCGGCAGTTTGCCTTTCTCCATTTCCCGGATCTGCACATTGCTGGTATGTGTACGCAGTAGCCAGTCTGCACCCGAAGAAGACTGAGCAATATAAAAAGTATCCTGCATGTCACGAGCCGGGTGATTTTCATGCAGGTTCAGGGCCGTAAAGTTGTGCCAGTCGTCTTCAATCTCCGGGCCTTCTGCTACGGCAAAGCCTAAACGCTGAAAAATGGAAATGATCCTGTTTCTTACAATGCTGATAGGATGTCGGGAACCCAATGGCAACACATCGCCCGGTAAAGACAAATCTATGTTGTTGTCCCCTGCCTGTTGTTGGTTACTGGTTTGCGATTGAAGCTGTTGATATTTATCTTCTACAAATAATTTAAAATCGTTTAGCAGCTGTCCCGCCTCTCTTTTTTGTTCGGCCGGTATATTTTTCATCTCCGCCATCAACGACTTTACCAGCCCCTTCGAGCCGAGGTATTTTATCCGAAACGCTTCCGCCTCGATACCGTTGAGTTCATTGATGTCCGATTTATAGGCTTCTATCTGTTGTACCAAACTTTCCATCCTACAAAGATACGAAGGATAATGGATAATTAAATAATTGATAATTAATAATTTATATGTTATGAAAAATATAAATAATTTATCAATTATTCATTATCAATTAATCGGGGCTTTCATCATTATTGCATCACCCAACATTTGTTCCTGCTGCGGAATTTATCCCGGCAAATCCGGGAGGCTACGCTGTCGCTCCGGCCCCACCATACGGCGGGGCTGCTGCGCCGCCTCCGGCGGCTTGCACCTTTCGCATCAGGCAGCCAGTGAGCAGTGGGAGGTGCATCGGCTGATAACATTGTGATTCGGTATAGTAGCTTTATGGCACAGGGCCGGGAGGATTGCCTTAATATAATTAATTGGATATCATATTCATGAGAATGATCACTGAAATATTTTTTATTGAAGTTGTGTATATTTGAGTGTTGGCAGTAATATTAAAATAAGCCATCTCACTACTTATGAAATATCAAATCGTAGACATCAATTCTGTTGGAGAACTTATCTCCCGACTCGACGAAGATATAGGGGATTTTTTAGGACCTGTATGGTTTAGAGGGCAGGCAAATTCAGCTTGGAATTTAGAATCAAAACTTATGCGACTTGACCCAAGACCTTCTGAAAGTTACTTTCTAAACATGTTTAAACAGAACGCATCAATGATTATTGGACATAGCCCAAAAAGTGAATTTGAGTGGCTGTTTCTAATGCAACATTATGGAGTTGCAACAAGATTGCTTGATTGGTCCGAAAGTCCACTAGCTTCACTTTATTTCGCTATTACTGAATTACCAGATGCCCCAGCTGCTCTTTGGGTTCTTCTTCCAACAGAGCTAAATAAAAAAAGTAATTATCGACCTGACTTTGAATTTGAAATTCCATCTTTTGAAGATGAACATTTAACAAACTATCTGCCTTCAACAATAGCTAAGGAATCCAAATCAAAACTGTTTCCGATGGCAGCAATTGCTCCACGAAATAGTACAAGAATGCAGGCTCAACAAGGAGTCTTTACAATCTGTCATCGGGAAAATATTCATATTGACAATGCTGGTGCAGAGGGAAGTCCCAGAGACCACATTTGGAAATATAATATTCCTTCTGCTTCAAAGGAAACATTTAAAAAAGAGCTTCGCCTACTTGGTATTAATAAATTTCAGTTATTCCCAGAACTTCAAAGTATATCAGATAATTTAAGATAAATAATATGCCTACCATACATACATATCCAATGAACAATAGCACTATTCTCCGGCTTAATTCGGAGAAAGAGTTGATTGATATTTCTCCTGAATATCAACGTCAAGGCGGCGTTTGGAATCTTGAAAAAAAGCAACTCCTCATTGATTCAATCTTGAACGACTATGATATTCCAAAGCTATATTTTCATAAGTTAACTCCTCAACAAAAAAAGGATGCCGGAAAAGACTTTGACTTTGCAATTATTGACGGTCGTCAACGGATTGAAGCAATATGGGAATTTATAGACGGACAACTCACACTTGACCCTGATTTTGAGTATCTAGTTGACACAAATGTAAAAGCAGGTGGATTAACTTACCAGGATTTAGCTACAGAATATCCAAAGGTTAAAATACGTTTTGATTCATATATTCTCCCTGTTATTATGGTAGAAACAGAGGACTTAGACTTGATTGAGGATATGTTTTCAAGACTTAATGAGGCAGTACCCTTAAATGCTGCCGAAAAAAGAAATGCATTTGGTGGACCAATGGCCAAAGCAATTAGAGATTTAGCAACTAATCCTTTCTTTACCGACCGAGTGAAATTTGGAAATGGAAGATACCAACACAGGGAGATAGCAGCGAGAATGCTATACATAGAGTTGTCATTACAAACAAACAGTAAAACCTTTGATACCAAAAAACCCTACTTGGACAAAATGGTTAATGATTATCGTGAAAACAATTTAGACACAACTCAATTAGAGACATCTACGTTGAATGTTATCAATAAGATGAATAACATCTTTATTTCAAAAGACGATTTGCTTCGAGCACAATCTTCAATCTCTGTTTATTACATGTTATTCAGAAAAGCTAACGAGACAAACCAATTACAAAAAATTAATCGTTCTAGATTGTTTGCTTTTTACGATGGCTTGAATGAAAATCGGAAAATAGCTGAGGAAGATATTACCAAAGCAACATTTGATTATTTAGAATTTGACAGGCTTTCACAGCAGGGAACAAACGACACCAATAGTATTAAAGAACGGACTAGAATTATGTCGGAATATTTAGGTGTCATATAAAAACTGCGCCCAATAACTAAGCTTTCGTTGTGTGCGAAGCACAAACAATGAAAGCGCTGTTGAAC
>CAZPHA010000104.1:0-3737 GCA_964586215.1 uncultured Ferruginibacter sp. | reverse complement strand
ATGCAAAAAAAATTACTCACCAAATTAGACTATTTATTATTTATAAATGGTATTAGACCATTTTATATTTATAATTGGTATAAATAATAAATTTGCTTTTACAAATTTTCTCCCCCGAACATTTTCCGCCGCAGGCGGCGACATTCGGGATTTTTCTGCCCGAAGGTTTATCCCATAAGTGTTCGAAATCTGAGACAATAATATTTTTAAGCTTTAATAGCCAAGAAATATTGGCTTGAATTGTTATCGTCTTTTTCTTAATTGCCCCGACCTTTAGGTCGGGGAATATGAATCATCTCATCTCATAAAGGTGGCTTTAGCCACCTGGTTTGATCAAAAATATGGCTAAAGCCATGTTGATGATGTTATATTTTATCCCTGCCCTAAAGGGCAGGGCAATTCATGTTTGTGTTTCGAATACTAGTGGGCTAAGCCTTCGCATATTTATGTTAATTATTTTACTGCTTTTACTTCCCTGAATGTCTTCCGCCGCATGCGGCGATGTTCGGGATTTTTCTGTTACTTTTTTTACTGCCCGGGTTTTCCCGTAGGGCAGGGCAGGTAGTGCGTAGCTTATTTTAATCGTAATGCTTAAAGCCGATTTTATTTCTGACCGGCGGTTTTTGTTGCTTTTCGATTAATTCTTTTAGTACCATAAAAATATTTTCAATGTCTTTGCTGTTTCCTTTTACTTCTTTTTCCAGTTTAACAAGCTGCAACAATATTTCTTTATGGGTGAGTGCATATTCTCTCATTTTTACAAAAACTCTTACCACCCTTAAATTTACTTGAATAGCAGTTTTACTATTTAAAATACAGGATAGCATAGTTACGCCCTGCTCCGTAAAACAAAATGGTGCTGCACCGCCAAAATAACTTTTAGATGGTATCACATTTTGTGATACCATCCCATCGATTTCCTTAGCGGTCATCTCGAACATAAAATCTTTAGGAAACCGTTCCATATTTCTTTTTACAGCCTGTTTTAGCACCCTGGTTTCTATTCCATACAATTCAGCCAGGTCTCTATCCAGCATTATTTTCTCGCCACGTACTACATATATCCTATTTAATATTTTTTGTTCAGCTACCAATGCCTGTAATTCTTTTTTTGCCATTGCATTCATTTTTGGTTTTGTAAATATAATGCTTTGCATCATTGGCGATCACAAATTGTGGCCTTCAATGATTGTCTATCCAAAAGGATGATATTTTGTCAGTGCATCGGTTAAAGTTGCCATTTGCTGGACGGCATATTTCTTTCCCCGAACGTCTTCCGCTGCAGGCGGAGACGTTCGGGATTTTTTTTACTACCTAAAGCTCAGCCTTCGGGCAGTAATGTTACAGGATAGGTAGTGCGTAGATTTTTTAATCGTAATGTTTAAAGCCAATTTTATTTCTGGCTGGTGGTTTTTGTTGCTTTTCGATTAATTCTTTTAGTACCATAAAAATATTTTCAATGTCTTTGCTGTTTCCTTTTACTTCTTTTTCCAGTTTAACAAGCTGCAACAATATTTCTTTATGGGTAAGCGCATATTCTCTAAGCTTGGTAAACACTCTTATAATTCTGATATTGACTTCTATAGCCGTTTTGCTGTTTAGAATACTAGATAACATTGATACCCCTTGTTCGGTAAAAGCCATCGGCATATATCTTGTGCCACCCCAACTTGAGGTGCCAATTTGGCTCCTCAGGTTTTCAAACTCTTTGTTGGTAAGTTCAAACATAAAATCTTTAGGGAACCGATCTATATTTCTTTTTACCTGTCTTTTCAGTTGCTTGGTTTCAACTCCGTACATTTCAGCCAGGTCTCTATCCAGCATTATTTTCTCGCCACGTACTACATATATCCTGTTTAATATTTTTTGTTCAGCTACCAATGCCTGTAATTCTTTTTTTGCCATTGCATTTATTTTGATTTTGTAAATATAATGCTTTGCATCATTGTTGATCACAAATTGGGCATCCAATGATTGTCTATCCAAAAGGATGATATTTTGTCAGCGCATCGGTTAAAGTTGCCATTTTTTCACTGCCCGAAGCTGGGCCGTTGGGCAGTGATGTTAATGATTACCTATCGCAATTCTCAAATAAATGATAAATTTGCTTTTACAAATTCATTACTTTGAAAACAATTTTAGATAAAGACCAGCTACAGCTAACCATTCAACAGCTTACACAAGCGGTTGTTAAAAATCATCCTGATTGGGAGAATGTAGTGATTGTAGGTATACAACAGGGTGGCGTATCTCTGGCAGATGAAATGGTGGCATTGTTGCAAAAAAATCGTCCTGTGCAATATGGACAGTTGGATATTACTTTCTACCGCGATGACATCCGTAAAGCCATATTGGCACCCGATCCCATGCATCTTCCTTTTGCCATCGAAAATAAAATTATATTATTAGTAGATGATGTGCTGTTTACGGGCCGTACCATTAAAGCTGCTTTGGATGCCTTGCTGGATTATGGCAGGCCGGCTAAAGTAGAGTTGCTGGTATTGATAGATCGAAAGGAACACCGCCAATTTCCCATCCAGGCAGATTATGTGGGCGTAAGTATTCCTACCAATAAATCGGATAAGGTGAAATTACTGGCAGACGAAGCCGGGCATAAGTGTGTAAAACTGATAAGCGAATGATCTTAATTCGTGTAATTCGAATTGATTCGGGTTAAAAAAAATTAGTGTAATAAAAACAAAACACTAACTTTGCCTTTTAATGCAATTATCCACTAAACATTTACTCGGCATTAAGTACCTTTTAAAGGAAGATATTACTACTATTCTCTCTACCGCCCGGCAGTTTAAAGAAGTTTTACAAAGACCCATTAAAAAAGTTCCATCGCTGAGAGATATAACGGTGGTCAATCTTTTTTATGAAAATTCTACTCGTACACGGATTTCTTTTGAGCTGGCGCAAAAAAGACTGAGTGCTGATACTGTTAATTTTTCTGCTTCTACTTCTTCCATATCCAAAGGAGAAACACTGCTGGATACGGTGAATAATATTTTAAGCATGAAGGTGGATATGGTAGTAATGCGGCATAGTGCCAGTGGTGCACCGCATTTTTTGGCCAGGCATATTCCTGCAGCCATTATCAATGCCGGTGATGGTGTGAACGAGCATCCTACACAGGCTTTATTAGACGCATTTTCCATAGTTGAAAAATTGGGCAGGCTGGAAGGAGTAAGGGTAGCGATTGTTGGAGATATCATGCATTCGAGGGTAGCGCTCAGCAATATTTATTTACTGAAAAAAATGGGTGCAGAAGTAATGGTAGTGGGACCTCCAACCCTGATACCTAAATATATTAGTGAAGCATTAGAAGTAAAAGTAGAATATAATTTAAAAAAAGCATTAGCCTGGTGTGATGTTGCCAACGTTTTACGGATACAGCTGGAGCGGCAGAATCAGGTGCTTTTTTCTTCGTTGAGGGAGTATAATTTAGTGTACGGAGTTACGAGAAAACTTTTAGACAGTATCCAAAAAGATATTGTAATTATGCATCCGGGACCCATTAACAGAGGGGTAGAAATTGATAGTGATGTGGCTGATAGCAAACAATCGGTAATTTTACAACAGGTAGAAAACGGCGTGGCGGTAAGGATGGCGGTGTTATATCTGTTGTCAGGAGTATAAAAAAGTTTGAGGTTTGTGGTTTGGAGTTTATGGTTTGAAGTGTCATGTCCTAAAAAAAGTTGACACTATTACTATTATTATTTTTTCTTTTTTTG
>CAZPHA010000103.1:0-3755 GCA_964586215.1 uncultured Ferruginibacter sp. | reverse complement strand
TCAACATTTCAACATTTCAACATTTCAACATTTCAACATTTCAACATTTCAACATTTCAACATTTCAACATTTCAACATACCTACAACCCAAACAGCCCCTTATTGAGCAACTGCAGGGTTTGCTCCTTATGGTTTCTGGCGATTAATAAAGAGATATTGTGCCTGCTGCCTCCATAACTCACCATTCTTACCGGAATATCCGCAATAGAAGCAAATAATTTCTGTAATACATCTTTGGTTTCTGTAATCTCATTACCCACAATTGACACAATTGTTTGATTAGTATCTACCTCTACCGTTCCGAATGGCTCAAGCTCTTTGGTGATTTCAGGCAGGTTTATGTCATTATCAATTGTTACCGAAACAGCTACTTCTGATGTGGTAATCATATCAATAGAAGTGCGGTATTTTTCAAACACTTCAAATATTTTTCTTAAAAAACCATAGGCCAGTAACATACGACTACTTTTTATTTTAATAGCCGTAATGCCATCTTTAGCAGCAACCGCTTTTACACCTACACTACCCGCCTGTTCTGTAATAAGCGTACCTTTAGCTGTGGGATCCAGCGTATTTAATAATTTTACCGGCACGTTAAAATATTGTGCAGGCCATATACTGGCAGGATGCAAAATTTTAGCCCCAAAATAAGCCAGCTCGGCGGCTTCTTCAAAGCTAAGCTGCTCAATAGGAATGGTTTTATCCACTACTCTTGGATCATTATTGTGCATGCCGTCAATATCTGTCCATATTTCACATACACTTGCATTAATGGCCGCTGCAATCAATGATGCACTATAATCACTTCCGCCCCGCTTTAAATTATCTACTTCACCACGAGCATTACGACAAATGTATCCTTGTGTTACAAAAATTTTTTTATCGTTATGCTTCTTAATTAATTGAGCCAGTTTTACTTTGATGGTGCCAACCTGTGGTTCATCGTATGCATCCAGCGTCATAAAATCCAGCGCCGGAAGCAATACATGATCAATGCCTTGTTCTGCTAAATAAATTGAGAAAAACTTTGTACTTAATAATTCTCCCTGAGCCAAAATATCCTTACTCAACGCTTCGCTGAAAGATATTTTTAGAATAATTTGTAAAAATTCAAAATGTTCCTGTATAACATTTGCAGCTTCTTCTGCGGCAGTAGTAGATGTGAATAGTTCATCGCTAAACTGGCGGTAATGATCTTCCAACTGATCGATCAATCGCTTTGCTTCGGGTTTATTACCACTCGCCATTGCCTGGCTGATTTCAACCAAAGCATTGGTAGTGCCGCTCAAAGCCGATAATACAACAATTTTATTTTCATCATCCTGCTTAATCAGCTTTGCAACTTCTTTCATTCGATGTGGCTTGCCTACACTGGTGCCCCCAAATTTCATTACTTTCATATACCGTCTTTTATTCGTGCAAATGTATTTAGATTGTAATTAATAATGATTGATCGTTTCCAATTGTATGGAAAATTTTTCTCCTAAACTTTTTAAATCAGCTATTACCGGCTGCAGTAAGGGTATTCCATTCTTTTTTCTTTCTAGTTCCATTTGCCTTTCCGGTTCGCCGGGTATGAGTACTTCAGTTTTTCCACTTATTGTTTTTGCAGATTTAAATCTTCGAATCCATTGATCCATGTGCAACTTAAAGTCATCTGCCGGTCTGAAAGCATCTATTCGCATAGCACCGAAAAAATGTCCAATTCCCTGGCCAGGCATATTTTCGGGCATCGGCACATAAGCCGGAAACGGCGGCACCCAGGGGCCGTAATTAGCTCCGCTTAAAATTGCGCTAAAAATATCCACTATTGATCCCAACGCATACCCTTTATGACTTCCATGCTCCATATCACTTCCCAATGGCAATAATGCTCCTCCATTTTTTAATTCATGAGCATTGGTACTCGGCTGCCCTGTTGCTGTCTGAATCCAACCTAAAGGTGCATCCGCATTCTTCCGTTGTAAAATTTCCAGCTTCCCGTTAGCAGCAGTAGTTGTGGCAAGATCTGCTACAAAAGGTTCTTCTTCTCCAGCCGGTATCGCCACAGCAATGGGGTTGGTTCCTAATAAACGTTCTACTGAAAATGTGGGAGCCACTAAAGGTGAAGCATTCGTCATAGCAATGCCAATCATATCATGCTCTAATGCTAACATGGCGTGATAACCGGCAATGCCAAAGTGATTACTGTTTTTCACACTTACCCAACCGGTACCTGCTTTTTTTGCTTTCTCGATTACTATAGCCATAGCTGCCGGGGCCACCACCAAACCTAAACCTGCATCACCATCTACTACAGCAGTGCTGGGTGTTTCATGAACAACTTTTATATTCGGTTTTGTATTTACTCGTCCTGCTTCCCACAAGCGTACATAGCCGCTCAGTCTGGCTACACCATGGCTGTCAATGCCTCTTAAATCAGCCGCCAACAATGCTGTTGCAGCAGTTGAAGCATCTTTATCACTGCACCCAATCTGCAAAAAAACAGATTTAGAAAAAGTAAGCAATTCCTCATAAGCAAATACATTTTTCATGCTACAAAACTATTGTAATAATGGATAATTGGTTAATTGATAATTGATAATGGGATAATTGATAATTATATTATATTTAATTTAAATATTATTTATATTTATAAATTATTAATTATAAAATGTTTATGTATTAAAAAGTCCAATAACTATCAATTATCAATTAACCAATTATCCATTACTTTTAGTACCTTTGCGTTCCAATTTACACTACTTTTTATCATGGGAAGAATATTTGAAGTAAGAAAAAGTGCCATGTTTGCCCGTTGGGATAAAATGGCGAAAAATTTTACAAGAATAGGCAAAGAAATTGCTATTGCCGTAAAAGCCGGAGGCCCTGATCCTGACAATAATCCTGCACTGAGAAGATGTTACCTGAATGCAAAAGCCTGCAATATGCCTAAAGACCGTGTTGAAGCGGCTATCAAAAGGGCGATGGGCAAAGATGGCGACAATTATGAAGAAGTTGTGTATGAAGGATATGCTCCTCATGGTGTGGCTATCATGGTAGAAACGGCTACTGACAATCCTACCAGAACGGTGGCGAATGTCAGAATGCATTTTACCAAAGGAGGCGGATCCTTAGGCACCAGTGGTAGTGTGGCATTTACATTTAACCGTATGGGTGAGTTTAAAGTAAAAAGCGCCGGCCTTAACCTGGAAGAACTGGAGCTGGAATTAATTGATTATGGATTAGAAGAAATTGGTGAAAACGAGGAAGGGAATATTATCATTCGTACTGCGTACAATGAATTTGGCAATATGAGTAAAGCACTGGAAGAAAAGGGCATGGAAGTCATCACGGCTGAGCTTACCAGAATTCCAACCAATACCGTAGAACTCAATGAAGAGCATGCCCAGGAAGTGTTAAAGCTGGTTGATCGACTTGAACAAGATGAGGATGTGCAGAAGGTATATCATAATTTGAAGTAAAGATCTTATTACACGAATTTGCATCAGGTACACCATGATGTTATACAAAATATTATGAGAATAGTATAACGTAAAAAGAGATTCGTGTAATTCGCCGCAATTCGTGTTAAAGAAAAATTTCACCTTTCATATAAAACACGCAATTCCCACTCATCATTACCCTATCACCTGCGCTTTCACACCACAATTCACCGCCACGCTGTGATAATTGTTTAGCATACAATTTATTCTTTCCTAATTTTTCCCGAGTTTGACACGTTCGCTTAATATGAAGCTATAAAAGGCTTGAT
>CAZPHA010000102.1:0-3800 GCA_964586215.1 uncultured Ferruginibacter sp. | reverse complement strand
ATAAAAATGGTTATCTTTACGTATATGTTAGCAATGAAACGCCTAACATAGATGTCTTCTTTGATAACCTCCAGGTAACGCACCTCAGAGGACCTCTCTTAGAAGAAAGCCATTATTATCCGTTTGGGCTCACTATGGCAGGGATTAGTTCTAAAAGTGCTGGAAAGTTGCAGAATAAGGATAAGACCTTCCAGGGGCAAAGATGGGATAATGACTTAGACGTAAATTATTACAGCTTTAAATGGAGAAATCACGACGCACAGATTGGAAGGTTTATACAAATTGATCCGTTAAGCGATAAATATGTTTACAATAGTACATATGCTTTTAGTGAAAATAAGGTAACCTCACATGTTGAATTAGAAGGATTAGAATCAGTCTCATTATCAACAGATGATTTATGGCGTGATGCAGGGATTAGCAGCAGTAGCGATCCTAAAGAGTTTGTCAAAAATGTAGGCAAAGAAGCTGCTAAACCCAGTACTTGGCTTGAAGCAGGTGCTATCACTGGACAAATTGTTGGTCCCATGGCATTAACTGCAATTATGACTGGAGGTGTTGGTGAAGGTGCAGTTTTAGAATCAGAAATGCAATACATAAGATTGAATTCAGTTTCTTTAGGTGAAAAATGGGGAGAGTCGAGTTTATACGCAGCAGAAAGCAGGACAACTACATTATTGGGTACGAGTAAAGGATATTGGGGAGCATTAACTAGAAGTGCGGAAGAAGCTGGAATTAACCTTATTGCCAATGAACCAAATCCGGGTGGATTTTCTTACTTAAATATTAGTAACCATGAATTTAATTTGGCAACTGTAGAGGGAAGAATAGGTTTTTTTGAAAAATATAATAAACCTTTTTTAGACGCTGCGATTTCTAGAGGAGATAAACTTCTTATGCTAGATGATCCTTTCAATAAAAACGCAATTTTTCCAGAAGGAAATGTAAATAGAGGATTTAATTTTTATGGTATGGAAAAAAGTTATTTACAAGGCAAAGGATTTACTTTTTCTAATGGCGAAGCTTTATATCCAATAGAAAAAATTTGGCATCCACCAATGTTAGCGCCTACTGAAATACAACTGAATAAAAAATAATTATAAATTATGGAGAAGAATTTAGAATTTGAAAATTCTG
This sequence comes from uncultured Ferruginibacter sp., assembly GCA_964586215.1. Classification (GTDB taxonomy): domain Bacteria; phylum Bacteroidota; class Bacteroidia; order Chitinophagales; family Chitinophagaceae; genus Ferruginibacter. The sequence goes on along the minus strand of CAZPHA010000102.1, from coordinate 2,663 downwards.
TTCTATCAGTTTTTTCAGATGTTATATCTCAATTTAATTTAAATATTGAGAAAAAATATAAGAATAATTATGAGATTAAACTTCACAATGACAAATGTATTATTCGATTTATATATGATATGGGTATAATTGAATGTGACTTTATTGATCCTATTGAAAAGAAAGAAAAAGAAAGCAATAAACGATTAGATGGATTTCCTATAGGAGTGCCAGTGTATGAAATTTACTCAGTATGGGAGTTTTTGTTCCCAAACGATAAAACGAGTTATAGGTATAGTGGATGGGATATTGAAGAACAACTAAAAGCAAAAAAAAACTTACTATTAAAAAAATTAATAAATGTATTGAATGGGGATTTTAGCTGGGCAAAAGCGTATAAAGAAAATGACAATAGGATAAGTAGAAAAATTGAATATATGGAAAGTTACTGGGCTATGGATAATCCTGTTAGAATTAAATTTAATAATGGAGACCCAGATTGGGAAGAAGCATTTGATGAGTATAAAGATTATCTAGATAAATTGCAACACTAATAGCTTATAAGTAAAGTCACTAATTTTGAGAGATATTTTTATTTCTTGCCCTGTTGGTGTTGTGAGCGAATAAGTGGGCATGAGTACCAACAGGGAAAATATTTAAATGCATAAAAAAAACCTGCTAAATTTCCCTTACAGCACTGCTACATTTTTATTAATGAAGTTTTTAACTCTTTGTTGACAAGCATCTTAAAATAAAGTTCCCATTAGGCTTATGTTAACTGGATACTTTTTGATGAGCAGTTTAACTATGTACAAAGCAGCAGTGGCGCTGAGCAGGTAGGTGCTGATAATACACTTACCAACCATATTAAACAAGACCTACCTGTCAATAAAAATGGTTATCTTTACGTATATGTTAGCAATGAAACGCCTAACATAGATGTCTTCTTTGATAACCTACAAGTGACGCAGGTTAGAGGGGCGTTGTTAGAAGAGTCACACTACTATCCAGGCGGTGGAAAATTAGCGGGTATCAGTTATCAGGCAGCAGGCAAGCTTCAAAACAAGTTCGGTTTTAGTGGAAAAGAAAAACAGGAAAAAGAATTTAGCGATGGCAGTGGTTTAGAATTGATGGACTTTGGGGCAAGGTTTTATGATGGGCAAATTGGAAGATGGCACGGGTTAGACCCTTTGGCAGAAAAATATTACAATGCTTCTCCCTATAGTTCTTTTGGAAATAATCCAATCCTTTATGTAGACCCTGACGGGAGGGAAATTATCATCAATTACATGAACGGGGATCAAGCAGCAAAATACACTTACAAGTATGAGAAAGACAGAAAGTATGATGATAAGACTCCTGAATTTTTAAAGAATAGCATTACTGCATTAGATAAACTTTATTCTTCAGATGCGATGAATGTAACTATTGGCGAAGGCAAAGATGCAAAGACTGTGAATGTGATGGATGCTCTAATTGGTGACACGAAAAATACAGTTACACTTGTTGAACAAACAGAAAGCGGAAAGAAGAATGAATTTGACCCCAATACAAACACTATAAAGTTTAATCCGGCAGAAGGGATAATGTTCCGAAAAGATGCTACTAAAACTACAACACCCGATAATGTAGGCAAGAATAGTCCTACTTCAAGATTAGGGCATGAGTTGATACATGGCTATAATAAATTTAACGACCCTGAATACAATAATCGGCGAGCAGATGTATCAACTGCTAATGACCCTACAATGATAAGTCCATCAGGTACTAATTTATCCTTTAAGAACCGGGAAGAACAATATACAACGGGGTTAGCAAATCAAGTCAATCAGAAGTTGGGAGAGGATAAGAGAACGAACTATGGAATTATTCCTTATCCAGTAATCAATGTTACTTCAACTGTAAAAAAGCAATGATGAAAAACATGCAACCCTATATTGTCATTTTTTGTCTTGCAGGTCTTTTGTCTTGCAGCCAGAAACTAACATCAGGCTATTATCATGACAACAGCAAAGTAGATGATGGCGAAATTACATCTACCTATCTAAGAGGTTTTTTTGTTCAGGATAAAAACATACATACATATACAGTTCGTTCCAATGTTCTGAATAAAGAGTTGCAGGAAATAAGGGATAGCATTAGCCGAACGAAGCCAGTAGAAAATTTTGATGATAGCTACTATGGGTATGCTTTTATAACTACTGCAAAAGATACGTTGTATGCAGACAACAATCTAACTTATTGGCGATACAAAGAGAAAGGAGTTCTTTATAAGAATGAAAATTTGAAATCAATTATTAACAAAGCAACTCATTGAGTGGCTTTTGCATTACAGAGCTTGCAGCTTAGCAGATTTTATCAGCCCGTCAATAGTGTAAAGAATATGTTCCTTGTCCTTCTCAGGCAGAGCAGAAATATCGTTGAGGCGTTTGAGCATGGCGGTATCTTTTAAAGTTTTTCCTGCCCCTGTTGGTGTTGTGCAGCGGATAAGTGGGCAGGAGTACCAACAGGGGAAAATATTTAAATGCATAAAAAAAACCTGCTAAATTTCCCTTACAGCACTGCTACATTTTTATTAATGAAGTTTTTAACTCTTTGTTGACAAGCATCTTAAAATAAAGTTCCCATTAGGCTTATGTTAACTGGATACTTTTTGATGAGCAGTTTAACTATGTACAAAGCAG
>CAZPHA010000101.1:0-4395 GCA_964586215.1 uncultured Ferruginibacter sp. | reverse complement strand
GATCGCATTTATTGTTTTATTTTGTAGAAAATTAAAAGTCTAAACAGATTCAATAAATAATCGCTAAAAGCTCCAGCTGGTAGTACCATTTTTTTCATCTTTTAACAATATTCCCATTTGTTGTAGCTGGTTTCTGATTTTATCGGCTGCCGCATAATCTTTTTTATTTTTTAACTCTTTTCGCATGTCCGCCAATAACTGTAGTACTCCATCAAGCCTATTACCACCGTCGCTATGCATACTCTTCAGGCCAAAAATATCTTCTACGAAAGATTTGAATTTTTGCTGCCAAATCGTAAGCGTACTTGGCTCAATCGCTGTATGAGCTATCAATCCATCTTTTAAGGAATTGATGACGGGTACCAGTTCAAACATATTGGCCAGTACTTTTGCCGTATTAAAATCATCATTCATAAACTCATCCATTTCAGCCAGCAGCTTTAATATATTGGCATTAAGCTCACTGTCCGTAGTAGCCGATACCTCTTTATTAATCTCAAATTTTTTGAGCGTTTCATAGGCATCCCATAGCCTTTTAAAAGCTTTTTCACTGGCTTCCAGGGCTGTGTTACTAAAGTCAAGCGTACTGCGGTAATGACTTTGCAGTATAAAAAATCTTACCGTCATGGGATGAAATGGCTGTGACAACAAAGGGTGATTACCGCTGAATAGCTCTGTTAACTTGATCACATTGTTATAGCTTTTCCCCATCTTTTTACCATTGATGGTAATCATATTGTTGTGCATCCAGTATCTGACCGGTATATTATGATTGCAAATAGTACTTTGTGCTATTTCGCTTTCATGATGAGGAAATTGCAAGTCCATTCCGCCTCCATGAATATCAAATGTTGTACCTAAGTATTTGGTTGCCATCGCCGAGCATTCGATATGCCAGCCGGGGAAACCCATACCCCAGGGGCTTTTCCATTGCATGATATGCTCTGGCGCTGCATTTTTCCAAAGGGCAAAGTCGGCTTTATTTCTTTTTTCATTCTGGCCCTCCAGCTCACGGGTTGTTTCCAAAAGCTCCTCTACTACTCGTCCGCTCAGCTTGCCATAGTCATATTTTTCTGCATATTTTTTTACGTCAAAATAAACGGAGCCGTTCACTACATAAGCATATCCTTCCTCAATGATTTTTTCAATCATATTGATCTGCTCTACGATATGCCCGGTTGCCGTAGGCTCAATGGAAGGGTCTAAATTGTTAAACGATCTCATTGCCCAGTGAAAAAGGTTGGTATATTTTTGCACCAGCTCCATAGGCTCCAATTTTTCCAGTACTGCTTTAGAGCTGATTTTATCTTCTGCGGCTCTTCCTTCTTCTTCAAAATGGCCGGCATCGGTAATATTCCGTACATAACGAACTTTATACCCGAGGTACATCAGGTACCGATATACAATATCGAAAGTAATAAAAGGCCGGGCATGGCCTAAATGGCTTTCACCGCTTACGGTAGGTCCGCACACATACATGCCTACGTAAGGGGGTGCCAGTGGTGTAAAGGTTTCTTTCTGCCGGGTATATGAATTGTATATTTTTAAAGACATGATTGCTGTTTAAAAATCAATAATTTATAATGGGAATGCCTGTTTTTATTGATAAACGAGGCTCTTGTAATAAAATTTTTTGCAAAGATATTAAGCTATGCCGCAACGGCAACATTTAGAAAGAAAAATAATATAATGCGGAAGTGGTGTCATTTATAAGTACAAAGATACTAAAAAATGGTGAAAGTGCAAGGGGTGGGCTTTATTCAGGTTCGTGTGGACACGAACCTGGGCAATAGATAATTCATAATATATATTTGATAAATAGCAATACATCGGTTACACTTTTTAGTGTAGCAGTACATTGGTAACAGTTTTTATAGTTCTTTGGCATAAAATGTTGATAATCATATAAAAAAATATGAATGAGTATGAACAAAGGCAAGAAGCTATTCGTAGGTATTTATCTGGCGAAAAAGTTTCACAAATTGCCCAATCTTTAAAAAAGAGACGCAAATGGGTTTATCATTGGCTGGGTCGTTTTATCGAAAAAAAAGGAGCAAACTGGTATGAGGATTTAAGCAAAGCGAAATCAACAAGAACAAAGATTTATTGATTTTCATAACAATAATCATCGCTACAGTTCACAAGGTCATAAAACGCCCAACGAAGCAGGAGCGATGCAATTACCGGCCATATTATACCAGGAAAATGAACATTTACCCTCTCTAAAAAATGAAATTAATATACCTCTTACCAAAGGTTGTATTTACTACATTAGGTTTATTAGAAGTGATTTAAAACTTTATTTTCCCAATGAAATATTTATAGTAAAAGAAAGTCTTAAATACAGTTATGTAGTGGCTGAAATTAATGTAGTAAATCACTCGGTAATTGTGAGACAAAACAACTAAATTATACAGGTTTTTTCTTACGATATACCAGCTATTAACTGGTAGCTTCTTACATTATGTCAAAGAACGAAAATATAAAAGTGTTACCTATGTACAGCTACAATATCGGGCCTTAACCGCCCTTAAGGAAATATAATTTTAACATGGTTCTTAAGGATAGCAAAAAGTGTTACCTATGTATTGCTATACGACAATTATTTTTTAAACATCTTAAAATAGAAAATTTATCAGATACAATTCTTGTTCAAAATCGCACAAAAATATTTTTGTGTCCCACTGCTGCTGGAATGTATCAGGAGGAACTGATTAAAAAAGATTTAGGAAAATTTTATGAAAAATATGGATCGGTTTTGGATAATCCGAAATTAATCCAGTTGTTTGAAAAAAATAACAAGGTTAAAATCCTATGGATAAACAGTGGCAATGAAGGAGAGCTTTTTCAATTAGAGGATTCTGCCTTACACAAAAATAAGAAACTTGAAAATCGTCTTATAAAAGAAAAAGCATTTCTCATTTTTGATGAAACTCCAAAATCAATAGATACCGTCAGCTTAAGTGTAACAATTATTTATCCCAAAATTGAAAAAGCGGTTTTGAAAACATATAATTTATCAAAATCAAATGAAAATTGGAAAATTGACAGCCAAATGGAATGAGAGGTTGTAAGTGAGATTTAGGAAATAGTTATTTTGAAAAAATGTATTGAGACCTTACCAACAATCCAATTTATCAATTTTTGTAGTTTCGCCGGAGTATTATTACACACGACTATAAAGTGGCAAAAATTTCACGTAGGTACACTCCTAATAATACCCAGAAAAAAACTAACATTTGTTAGTTTTTTTGTAATTTTGCCCTACAAAAAATGCTAGTATGTTATTTGAAAATCTGGAAGAAATTTTTCAGCAAAAAATAGAAAAAGAAATAAAAATTGAACCCAGGGACTGGATGCCGGAAGCATATCGCAAAACCAATATCCGGCAAATCAGCCAGCATGCTCATAGTGAAATTATAGGCATGTTGCCGGAAGGCAACTGGATTTCAAGAGCTCCTACTTTAAAACGTAAAGCCATTTTACTCGCTAAGGTTCAGGACGAGGCTGGCCATGGCTTATACTTATATGCTGCTGCAGAAACTTTAGGCGTAAGCCGTGATCAAATGGTACATGACTTACATATTGGTAAAGCCAAATATTCTTCTATTTTTAATTATCCCAGTCTTACCTGGGCAGATATGGGCGCCATTGGCTGGCTGGTAGACGGAGCAGCCATCCTCAACCAGGTAATGCTCTGCCGTACTTCTTATGGCCCTTATGCAAGAGCTATGGTACGTATTTGTAAAGAAGAAAGTTTCCATCAGCGCCAGGGATTTGAAATTTTGCTGGTACTCAGCCGTGGCACACAGGCACAAAAGGATATGTGCCAGGATGCCATCAACCGTTGGTGGTGGCCCAGCCTGATGATGTTCGGTCCAAAAGATAGCGAAAGTACCAACAGCGACGTAAGCATCAAATGGAAAATAAAACGCATGACCAACGATGAGCTGCGCCAAAAATTTGTGGATATGATTGCTGAACAGATAAAAGTATTGGGAATGACACTTCCTGATAAAGACCTACAATGGAATGAAGCAAGAAAACATTATGACTTTGGCGAAATCAACTGGGAAGAATTTTGGAATGTAGTAAAAGGAAATGGCCCCTGCAATAAACAACGCATGGATGCCAGAAGAAAAGCCCATGAAGATGGCGCCTGGGTGAGAGAAGCAGCGGTAGCACATGCAGCAAAAAGAAAAAACAAGGTTGCTTCTTTTGCAGCGTAGATGGCAAATCGATATTGATTTTTGATAAAATATCTTTCTAAAAATTTGAGGTCACAAATTGTGACCTCAAAAGAAAATAAAATTTTGCTAACCATTTTGACAAAACATCTAGAAGCTGTTTAGACTTTTTTTTTAAATAGAAAAAGAAACCCGGAAAGATGTGAAA
>CAZPHA010000100.1:0-4473 GCA_964586215.1 uncultured Ferruginibacter sp. | reverse complement strand
ATTGTACCTTACCTGGGACAGTATTACCTTTTGTTTTGTCAATTTCATTCTCTGCTTCTGTAAACATCTTTTTTAGCAAGTCCATCATTTGTGTAATGGCGGCTCTCATCTCTTTTTCCTGCTTTAATGCATTCCCACAGTTTACCAGATAATTATTACTTCGTGTATCTACTTCAGTAAGTGCTGCCATACGTTGCTCCTCATCCTCAATTGCCCATGCTTCCGTCCATTGCTGCAAAATATTGTTGCCGATTGCTATTGCTTTTTGTGTACGTTCCTGATTTTGTTTTAGTATTTCCGGAGCCGATTTAAACAGCTCAATTGAATTATGAATTACTGCTACTTGATTATTTACTTCTGCTTGCATTGTAGTTTTTTTATGGGGTTAGAAATTGTCGTCATCAAAAGTTTTAACATTGGTTTCCGGCGCTGATTTTGCCTGAACAAATGCATTATCATCTATTACCTGATGAGTTGTTACAGGCTGGCCATTGGATTGTGTCAGCTCGACAGGCTTTGATCCATCCTGTAATCCGTAGATATCTTCCTGTACAACCTCTGCCTCCTCATCAACTGTTTCGGAAGCAAGGGCTGTAAACTTTGATTTTTCCAGAATCCTTAATTTGGGATAGTTTTTAAAGGCATGTTTGATAGTCTTTGCCTGAACCATACCAGGTAAGCCGTCTGTCCATGCTTTGGAATTTGGGTCTTTACTAAACTTACGGAGCTTTTCAATTTCTGGCATTGTTAGAACCTTGTAATCTACTGTATCGTCATTGCGTGTAATCCGCAAATAACAGGCAATGATATTATCGCTTTTACGAGGTATGACTGCTTCATGTTCAACAAATACGCTACCGTTTCTGGTACCCATTTTAAATAGATCACCCTCATACACCAATACCGGGTTATCGGCATATTTAATTTGTAATTGCTGCATGCGTAGCAATAATTCGCCTTGGCCACTGATCTGCAACTGTGCTCTGGACTCCCAAACTTCTCTACCATCCTTATTTGTTTTATGCTTATAAGGGACCAGATAGACATGCTTCATGGTAGGGTCAAAACTTAACCCATTAACTGCTACATCCAGAAAACATCCATACAAACTGAGTTTGCTGCATTCAGCCAGCCTGGTATTCTCCTGCAATAATTTTGCAAAGTGGAATTTCTCTGCCTCGTAATACTTCTCACCACTCTTGCCATTAAAGGTGAGATACAGCTTTTTAAATCTATCCGCTACTTCCGGAAGATTCGCAATTTGCATGGCTGGCGTTACATTTAATTTTTGGATAATTGTAACTTTTTGATCTAAATTTGTACTCATATTATGTTTGCTTTTTAAAGCAGGAGATGAGACCTCCTGCTTTTTTGTTAATTAATGATTTTCTTTTCTTCAACAACTACACGAATATTATCATGTAGGGGAAATAATATTGATAGTTCAATTCCTTTCATTTTTGCCATTCTGCATACCTCTTCATAAAAATGGATTAGCATTGAATTAATATCCGGACTCTTTGCAGCGGCTTCATGTATATGTGTTATGTATGCTACTCGCTGTAAATCTTCTAGTTTCATTTTATTGCTTCTTTTATGAAATAATAAGTACTAATTGTTATGTAAATAATAAAGCAGATTGGCGCGCTTATCAGGAAAAACCATATCACTTCGAGTATAATAGTTAGTGCTTGGTACTTTTTTAACCTTTTCATTACTCAATTGTCTCAGGCTCAAATAAAGTGCTAAGATGATTGTACGCTGCATAACTGATTTCGGACATCAAGTCTTCGCATTTATACTGCAATAAGTCCATTACATCTATACCGTTCCACATGATACTATTGAAGTCAAACTCAAACCGATCACCCTCATCTGGTTCTGAAACAACTCTTGGTACATTAGTATTCTCATAACCAACACCTGTAACTGTGAGATTTCCAATCTGGCGGCTTTTCAATACACCATTAATTGTTGATTTGTGTGTTAGTGGTAAATCGAATTGGAATTTTTTAATTACTTTTGACATGGCATTTAATTTTTAAATGTTAATTAATGAGCACTTACTCCTATAAGTGCTTTTTTATTTTGATCGCATAATTGTTTTTATACGTTTGGCAATTATTAGTGCTTCTTGTTGCGCTGTAAATACTTTCTTTTTCCCCCTTTTGGGAGCCGGAGCGTAGATACGCTCCAGATCACTTCTCAAGCCAATGGCTTGAAATTTTAGTTCATCAGCAAATGCTTCGATGGCAATTATTTTGTTTAACAATGCTTGTGGTGTCATGATAATGCTTAATTATTTGTTAATAAATCTGCTTCATTTGCAACACCTATTATTTTTTTAATGACCTGTAAAGCATCATATTGAGTAAGCTTCGGATCATTGTTTTTTATATATTTCTTTACTGCATCCTCACCTACACCCATGGCATAAGCGACCGCTGTTCTATGTGTAGTGCAGTTAATTGTGTCTAAAACTGCCTGTTTGAGTTTTGTAGTTTTTTTTGCTGGATGGGTAGCTGGCATTATATTTGTCATGGCGTTTGTCATTATGAATACAAAGATTGAGAATTTATTTGGAACTTCCAAATAAATTCTCAATTTTTTCAAAAATATTTTTTCCACAAATATTCACAATGAGTGTAGGTAGCGAGATAAAAAGAATTAGATCAATTAATAAACTATCGGCTAGTTTACTTGCTAAAGCTATTGGTGTTAGTCCTGATAGGCTTAGAAAATGGGAAAGCAAAGATTTACATCCTAATCTAGAGGATGCCCAAAAAATTGAAAGATATTTTGGCGTTCCACTTAGTGAATTGGAAAATATTGAGAAGTTAAAATTTAGTTATAAAAATATTCCAAATGATAATGAAGATATTATTATAACTAAACAAGTTCCGGATATATATCAAACATTTGGAGAAATGGAAGCCCGGTTAGTTAAATTAGAAGCTAGCGTTTCTTTTTTGAAAGAACTCCTTCAGGGTGTGATTTTAGGGAAGGCAAGTAGTAGTGCGAAATTATCTTCCGAGCTTTCCGGCGAAATTGACGAGATAGTTGCTCAGATTGCAAAACAGAAGACAAAGAAAATGAAGCAGAAGGTATAGGTGTTTTAGACTTTTTCGTTCTCATAAACGCTAGTTTGTATTTAATAGCTTTCTTGAATAATTATGCTTCTTTGAAATAAAAAAGGCGCAGACAAATAGTAATGTGGTTAAGAGGTTCTAGCAAAACCTGGTCCCTTTACTTACTAATGTCCACGCCAAAGGCGTTGCGCTTACATCCTAAAGGACACTTTGAAACTTGCTAGATTTCTTAACTTGGGAGTAAGCGCAATACTTTTAGTTCAAAAAAGTTTGCAATAATATATATTTTTTATATTGTAAAAAAAAATTATTACTAAGTAAATGTACTCAAATGAGAAGAAATTTTTTCGGAATTTACTGCCTTGTAATTCTATTAATCAGTTGTAAGAAAACTACAGATACAAGTGGTTGCTGGCAATGCTATGATAATTTGGGTAATGCATTAAATACTACTTGTGGCAACAGTGAAGAGGAGGCTGCTGCCAATGGCGGAACAATTAATGGTGTACAGCTCACAGTTACTAGCCTTCGGGAATGGTGTGCTAAAACTGATTTGCCAGTTTACTGTTGGAAAGTAGTTTATGCCAACAATAACTGGCGGTACATAAAAGAAAATGAATTTGTCGTAAATAAGTTTTTGAAACCAAACGGCTATAATTTGGCTAAAGTTGATTGTAATATCCCGTGTGAAAATTGGAATACTCGTAAAAAATTTGTTAATAAAATAACTAATGAAATTACTTACTCGAACATTGCTACATACAATTATTGTGGAGATACTCTTACTAAGGTATATACCGGCAGACTTGTTAAGCTAGAAGAAAATACTGAAGTAATAACATTTAGTGAAGACGTATCTAGAAACTAATGTCCAAAAAAATAAGAACATATCAGGAGAATTTTATTGCAGGGGTAAAATATTGGATGGCCAAGAATAATATACCCAGCATAAAGGAAGCAGCTAAGCAATTGGAAATTGGCTATATGGCATTGTATAAGGTCATGGATGGTACTAATAACCCTACCGTTGATGCTTGTATATTACTTTGCAAAAAAGCCGGCTATAGCGCCAATTGGTTATTGTTAAATAAGGGGGAGATATCAATTAACGATCAGGAAAATATTACTCAAATTTTTAAAGAAATTAGAGATTTAAAAAATAAGCTAAAAATGGTATAAAACTCTTTGCCATAAAAGGTTTTAAGCAATTTTTTAGACATTAACAATATAGTTAACACCATTAACAAAAAATAAATAAATTTAATTTAACCTGTTTATGAAAACCGCTACAGGCGTGGGTTTTAAAATGAATACTGCATAACCCGGATTCTGTTAATCAGAGGGTCGTTGGTTCAAGTCCAACAGGGGGAGCCTGATAATTAAG
>CAZPHA010000099.1:0-4687 GCA_964586215.1 uncultured Ferruginibacter sp. | reverse complement strand
TGAAATGTTGAAATGTTGAAATGTTGAAATGTTGAAATGTTGAAATGAAGGTAAGCAGCCTACTAAGATACTACATATTAACATTTCAACATATTAACATCTTCACATTTTAACATATTAACGTCGTAACACCCTCACAGCGCCACGCCCAACTTTTTATAAATAAAACTCATCAGCCAGGCAGGGCCAATCATCAGAAATTGTATGTCTTTAAAAAAAGAAGGTTTTTTGCCTTCTACTTTATGGCCGTAGAATTGACCAATCCAGGCAGCCACAAATAAAATGATGCATAATGTCCAAAGTGCAATTAATCCTGATTGCTCTACCCAATGACATAAGGCAATACAAAAAGCAGAAAATAAAAGCATCCCAATCCAGATTGTTCTGGAAAGGGTAGCATAGTAAAAAATTACCAGCGCCAAAATAAGGATACCTATATTAGCCTGAATGCCGGCTACTGCAAAGGGCAGTTTGATACTATACAGTAATCCCATTATGGAAAAGAAGATGGTTGGTACACAGATCCAGTGAATGGTTTTGTTAGTTTTGTGGGTATGGCTTTCTCCATATTCAGCCAGCCATTGGTGGATAGACTTCATATACTTAGTTTGAAAAATAAATTTAGCGAAAAAATAATAATAGGGAATTCTTGCTAAAATTTTTAGTATATCTTTGTAGAATTGAATGGATAAAAAATAAGTGTAATGAATACTTCAATAAATAATTATGATGCCATAGAAAAAATAATATATGAGCATGGTATACGTATTGAAACGGTTGATATACATCCTGAGTTGGATGTCATGCTTGTTGTGCTTAATACAAAAGCAGTATTAAATCAAAAAATATCTGGTTATCCCTCTCTAAAATCCTCTACCCGGGATCAATTACTTCAATGGCAATTAATTGCTAACGGCACTGGTATACACTGGCCATTATTAGATGAAGATTTAAGCTTAAAAGGTTTTTTGAAAGACGAGCTGCAGAAGATCGTATTTGCTACTCAACCTGGCATGGCAGCTTAGTCAAAACCAGAACATCTCCACTTTGGGTAGAAATGTTTTGGTTTAAGGGTATTTAGTTGCACTGCTGACAACCATTATTTGTATTACTCCATGCACTAAATCCTGTCCAAACCATAATGCCATTCCTAATTACATCTGATATCTGTCTTGATTGTATTTTTCCGTCACAGCATTTGTACTGAACTTTGCTGGTGCCTTCGCCATTGCCACCATGTGTTTTATAAAGTTCCAGAAAAGTGTTTTGAAATACTTTTCCTTTAAGACTTTCTAATTTTTTTGCTTTTTTCATTTTTAATAGATTTTATTAGATTTTTAATCTTTAAGGGTATAATTCCCAGCAGCTTGCTGTGGGAAGATTCATTTTTTTAGCAGAGAGACGAAGTTTTTACTTGTATAAATGTTTTTCTTCCATCGTCATTGGTAACACCATAATCTTCACCATAATCGCATTTCCCAGCATTTGAATTTGAAGTGCTACCTGTGCCTCTGATTCCACCAGAAAAAGAGTAATCAAAAATTCCACCTCCAGTAATAGCTACATTTGCTTTAGCATCAAACATTTCATTTTTCAAACTTTCTAAGTTCTTTTTCATTTTAATAAATTTAAATTTTTTACCTACTCTTTTTACCGCTTTTCGGTTTCCGCGTTTTTCTTACTATACTATAGATGTAGGAATTCGTTTGATTGCATAAAATAGAGAGGGAAAATTTATAAAAAGGCATTTTGGATTAATGAAAAGGCCATTTCACTTAAAAAAGTAAAAATCTACACAATATTTTTTTCGACATTACGTTTAATATTGTTGTTTTTAATAGAATATTAGATTTATGAAACGGGACTGAATGTCTATTCGGGTCCCTTTTTTGTATTAAAAGAACTCCCATACAGTTTAATTTCTATAAAAATTGGTTGATAAATATGCCTTTTTCAATTATGAAGAAGTTTCGCCCTTGGTTATATGCTCAATAAAAATGTGTAAATTTGATGTAAAAATGTTTATATGTATATAGAAGCAAGGAAAATGCATTTGATTGGAGAACTGCTGAAAGTAACCAGTGAGGATACTTTGATGAAGTTAGAAGCATTGTTAAAAAAAGCACCAGTAAAAAAGGAAAAAAAGATACCTTCTGCACATGATTTTGTAGGTAGATGGACTAAAAAAGATACGGAACTGATTGTAAAAGCTATTGAAGAATCATGTGAGCAAATCAATGAAGATGACTGGAAATAAATTTCTGTTAGATACTAATATTATTGCATACTGGTTAAATGGTGACACAAGCATTGCAGCTAAAATTGACATGGCTGGTGAAGTTCATATCCCCATAATTGTTGTAGGTGAATTATATTATGGTGCTTTGTATTCTACTCATATTCAAAAAAATATCAAAGATATACATAGCTTAACTGGTAATTACAATGTTTTGTTGATTGATGAAAAAACAACCGCTGTGTATGGTCAAATTAAAGCTGTACTTAGAAAAAAGGGAAAGCCCATTCCAGAAAATGACATATGGATTGCTGCTATTGCACAACAACATAACCTGACACTTGTTACACGTGATAAGCATTTTAAAGAAATTAGTGGATTAAAATTAAAAAGCTGGTAATATTTATTGTCGCTCCTTTTTTGCATTAAAAAAAACTGCCTTAGAAGTCTATTAACTATTTTTTAACGTTTGTATTTTAGCAGGGGATTGCGGTTGGTGTGAAAACAGAAGTGATAGTTATTATTTTTTTCTTTTTATGAATGCGATATATGAGCAGGTAAGGAAAAACTTTTACCATTGCTTCCCGATAATACTGCCTTCTTTCTACATACCTCTCAGGATGCTGTGTTATAATATGAATAAGACTGTACACTTCTTTTTTAAATCGATCTCCCAATCCAGGTTGTTTGTCTTCATACCATAGCCAAGCCTCCAGGAATTGTTCATAGGCAGCAGATAAAAATACACTGTTATAGGTCATTTTTTCTTGCGTTTTTTCTTTATCAACTCTATCGAGGTATCTATTTCAGCCAAGGTGTAAGCCTTTTCTTTCCCACTTTCCCAGGCGTTATAGTGTTTATCCAGCTCCTCTATAAAAGCCTTATCATTCCACCATTCTGTTTCTTCGTTTATTTCATCTTCCAGAATTGTATAGATAGCTTTTATTTTTTTACTATCCGCTATGCGGATGTAATCATATAATTTATGGCGGATGGCGGCAATGGTCATAATAATCTGTTTTACACAAATTTAATTTTTATTGCTGATACAAAAAATACATCCTTTTACAATATCAACATTGCATCACCATAGCTGAAAAAGCGGTATTTATCTTTAATGGCTTTTTTATAGGCTTCCATCATCAGCTCGTAGCCGGCAAAAGCGCAGGCCATAATCATCAGACTGGTTTTAGGTAGATGGAAGTTGGTTACCAGCGCATCTGCAATACTGAAATTGTATGGTGGATGGATGAAATTATTGGTCCATCCTTCGGAAGGCTTTAATAATTTTTGTGCCGTAAATGATGATTCCAGCGCTCTCATGGTGGTAGTACCGATAGAGCATATGCGGTTATTTTTTTCTTTTGCTTTATTAACAATCTGGCAGGCCAGCTCATCAATGCGATAATATTCGGCATCCATTTTATGTTTGCTTAGGTCTTCTACTTCAATAGGTCTGAAGGTACCTAACCCTGTGTGTAAGGTTACTTCCGCAAAACGTACGCCTTTAATTTCTAATCTCTTTATCAGTTCCTTGCTAAAGTGCAATCCGGCTGTGGGGGCTGCTACAGCGCCTTCATGCTTGGCATATACCGTTTGGTAGCGTTCTTTGTCTTCCTCTTCAGGCTTGCGTTTGATGTATTTGGGTAGCGGTGTTTCACCCATCATGGTGAGCATCTGGCGAAACTCTTCATCAGTACCATCCCACAAAAAACGGATGGTACGGCCACGGCTGGTAGTGTTATCAATTACTTCTGCTACCAGTTCATCACTTTCACCAAAATATAGTTTATTGCCTACTCTTATTTTTCTGGCAGGATCTACAATTACATCCCAGAGTTTATTCGGTTTATTGAGCTCTCTCAATAGAAAAACTTCAATTTTGGCGCCGGTCTTTTCTTTACGACCGTACATACGGGCAGGAAATACTTTGGTATTGTTGACTACAAAAACATCTTTATCATCGAAATAATCAATAATATCTCTAAAATGTTTGTTCTCCATTTCCCCTGTCTTACGATGGATCACCATCATGCGACTGTCTTCACGTTTTTTGGTAGGATGTTGGGCAATTAAATTCAGCGGAAGGTCAAATCTAAATTGTGATAATTTCATGCGATCAACTTAATTTTAGTTAATTTCACATGCCTGTACTGTAATGACAAAGATGGTAGACCGCAAAAAAGCGGATACTTATCATGTTACGGCATGATTTTGCGACTGCAAAGGTAGGGGTTTTAGATGTAATTAAGGGAATCAATCTTTGCTAATTGATATTTGGTTAGTTGTCTGCCCCGATTCATTCGGGGATAATTGATAATGCATTTTATAAAATAACGAATTTTTTAAAAAAAATGATCTGTATTTATTGTTGTCCGACAAACGCCCCCAAAAATGATTTTAATGATTGTATAGCCTGTTCATACTACATTTCAAGTTTAATTTGTAAAG
>CAZPHA010000098.1:4678-4772 GCA_964586215.1 uncultured Ferruginibacter sp. | reverse complement strand
TAAACGGTGTATATCATAAAAAAACCTCCATAATGGAGGCAGGTGTATCGAGGAGCAGACTTGAACTGCCGACCTTCGGGTTATGAATCCGATG
>CAZPHA010000098.1:0-4578 GCA_964586215.1 uncultured Ferruginibacter sp. | reverse complement strand
CTCTAACCAACTGAGCTACCTCGACTTGTAAGGGGTGCAAAGTTACGAAATTTTTGTAAATTGAAAAAATCCTGTTTTGACCAAATGTATGGACACTTTTAGAGCTTTTATTTGCCACTTAACTGATGCTGCTTAGGCATGGATCAGAGTTTTGATAGAACTATATTACGTGGGCTGCCTGGGAAGAAAAATGCCGTCCGCCTCAGGTGGATTATGAATCCGATGCTCTAACCAACTGAGCTACCTCGACTTGTAAGGGGTGCAAAGTTACGAAATTTTTACGAATTGGAGAAATTATGTTTTTGATGATATACTTACCGCTTTTCGAAGCTATCATTCAGTAGAACATGTACATAAAAGTCCGTCTGTTGATAATTCGCTTATCAATCAAAGCTTTAAATAATACGTTTCTATTGCGTGAGCTGCCTGTAAGGTGCCGGGCCGCAGAGCGGCCCGGCAGTACGAAGTACGGAGCAAAGCGAACCCTGAAAGGCAGCGGCCCCGGCGAAGCCGGGGACACGCCCAAAAAATAAATATGATAAGAAAATACTATAAAAAAATTAGCGCTTATATAAGTTGTCGTAATCTCTGTTTCCTGGTAAATCCAGATACCAATCCTGATCAATAGCGCCTCCGGATTTAGCCCAGCTGGCAAGTTTCAGATGCCCTTTTGTAATATCTATCCCCTCTTTTGTGTAAGGCAAATCAATGGCAACATCCAATGCCCAGGGAAGGTTATTTTTGGTTTTATAAAATCTATTATTTGATAAATCACTATTATCGTCTAATGTAGCAAAATAAGATTTGTTTGCCAGCGAACTCGGTTTTTTATCGGCGAGATGTACTTCTTTCTCCCTTTCTAAATTAACAGTTATGTAAGGGTTAAAAATAGATTGGTCAAATGCTTTAATATTAATCGGCCTATAACCTGGTTTTGCACTACCATTTTCCATAAATACAATAGTAATTTTTGATTCAACCGGTGTAACATACGTAGCTTCAGGATTGATATTTACACCAATGCCGCCTCCGCTGTAAGTGAGTATATCAAATGCATTGCTGTAGACAGGGATATTTGCAAATTCCTGCTTATTCTCAGTACCATTGTCTGTCAGGCTGAACAAACTCCCTACTGCTGTTGTTCTGCCTACCTTTATAATCTGATCTGAAGGAATGCCATCCAATTGAAATGCGAAACCATTTTTATATGAGCCGCCGATAGCCTTTGTAATAAAATTATATTGTACCTCGACTACTTCATTGGAAGCGTTAGTGACAGTATTGATCTTATAGTTGAGTACAAGATCGTTAAAATCATAATCACCTGCAGAAGGCCATAAATCTTCGAACATTAGTGTACCATAATTTTTTGAAGGGAAGGCAGTATTATAAGCCCTGTATTTATCATTCGGATAAGCATCCTGATCGTCGGCCACACCATCACCATCAGCGTCTTGAATAACAGGTAATGGTATACACCCATTGGCAGGGCTACTCCAGTAGGTGCCTGTAATTGTCACATCATCTATTAATAGTCTTGCTGTTCCCCCGCTTCCCCATCCGAAAATTCTAATCCGATATACTTTATCCGCGGTATATGCCGGAATATTAATCGTTTCTGTACGAACAGTTGTAGCTGTGGCGGCAGTATAGGTATATTGATATAATGTATCCTGCACACCTTGATTTGTGGCGCTTTCCAGCGATACGTATAACTTTCTGTAACTGATACCACTTGACCAAGCGGCAATGCGGTGTTTGAAAGTGATGGTTCCTCCACCTGTTAGTTTTGCCCAGGGTGATATAACACCATTCGGATTGGCAGTACCGCCGGTTAACTGCCCTGTTTTGCAGGTATAAGTGCCTTCAATAATTTCACTGGCAATATTGGTAAAGCTACTGCCTGGAGTATACCAGCAGTTGGCTGATTCAGCATTCCGATCGCCTGAGTTAAAGTTTTGATTGATAGTTTGTCCTTGTGCTTTACTGAAAGCAACTCCGGCAAATAATATGGCCGATACTACTATAGTTTTCATGTATATTAATTTTTGCATTTAATGTTGCTATAAATTTTATTCATATTGTGCAGGAATAGGTGTTACAAAGTTGAAATCTGCTACATTATTTACAATATTGATTGTTTTGGTAATTTTTCCATAAGACACTTTGACCATTGAAATAGAAACTGGTAAAATGATCTTTTGCGATAAACTTTCCTTCATGGTCATAAGGTTTTGGAATACAATTTCATCATTCATTGTCTTTACAGTTAAAGTATTTTTCTCACTGCTTTCAGTCATCAACCCTGAAACTCTTATCGTAACGGTTTTTGTAGTAGACCAATTGAACTGATTACCAGCTTTGATAGATCTAAAATCAGTAGTAGTTACAGTAGTGGGTGTTGTATTGGTATCCATTTTTTTGCAGGAAACAATACTAGTACTTCCTAAAAAGAGTATACATATGGTTATATAAAATATAACGTCTCTTTTAATAATTCTGTTGCGGTAGGAAAAAATTTGTTGCATAGTAATTTGTTTTTAGTTATTGATATATAATCCATAAAAACTATTCCATAAATACAATTCATTGATTATCAAATAAATAAAAATTATACACTTCAATATTTTTTCCATTTTAGAAATAAATACTCTATTTTTTGGACAAAAGCATCTACCTGTGTAGGGCTTTAGTTTTACCAATAATGAAAATCTCTTTTCAGCAGCGTTTATGGATCATTGTAAGTACAAAAAATACTATTGCTTTAACAATATTTTAATGTTATTCTTCGTTTGATGCTTGCCTGTAAGGTAAATATGTAGTATCTTTGCATCGCAATTCAATACTACCGCGTTAGTTATTTGTTTTAACTCTTGCTTGCCTTATAACAAATTAGTTTTTGTATACAGACTTATCTGCCTGATATATAAATTATTGTAAAAATTTTAAAAATTAACATTATGAAAAACGAAGAAGTACTAAGTATTGCTAATTCTATTAGCAAAGAAGAATTAAAAGAATTATTGAAGGAGACAAAAGAAACCATTGCAAGCGTAAACAAAGAAACCGTTAATCGCTCTTTTAGCGTTATAGATTTTTGGAATGTGCAAAGAAAGCAAAGAACATCTTCTGATATGAGGAGATGGCTTAATTAAACCTTTACATTTTATTTCCTTAATAGTTTTTTGTGATTGTAAGCATAGCGTTACTGCTATGCTTTTTTGTTGACACCTGAGTTTATACAAAATTATCTATCAGAAAGATAAGTTGATTGATATGACACAGCAATACTAGTAAACATGCAGTTCAAGCAAAACTTATGGCTCAAACTTTAAAAAAAAGGTTAATTATAACTTATCCCCCATCGCAGCCTGCTTAAGTTCTTGCGCTTTATCATGCCCCAAATATTTTTCAATAAAATTATGAATGATGTAAATAACAGGCGTTAATACAATAGCAATGAAAAATTTATAAATATAGTTCGATAAGCTGATTGCTAAAACTTTTTGAAAGCTCCACCCCTGCCCGATTTTAAAAGCAATGAAAATTACAATAAAACTATCTACCAGTTGTGAAATAAGGGTGGAACCCGTTGCCCGAAGCCAAATCTTTTTTTCACCGGTAATTTTTTTTATTCCGTGAAAACTGGTTACATCTACTAACTGACCAATAATAAATGCTACCAACGACCCAATGATAATCCAGTTGCTTTGTCCTAAAATACTTTGATAGGCGATTTGCATGTCATTTTCCCCTCTTGATGTATTGGCAACCACCCACCAGTCTACCGGAGCCAGACGAATGGTTGTAAAATAAATAACAAACGCAAATGCTATCAGTATTGCAGCCAAATAAGACAAAAAACGAACTCCCTTTAATCCATAATATTCATTAATAATATCAGTCATAATAAATACAACCGGCCACAAAAGCACGCCAGCCGTAAGTGTAAAAGGTGATACCTGTTCACCAAAAAGATTAAAATTAACAGGCATAAAGCCAAAAGTTTTTTCAAGGGAGAAGATTTTCACACCAATTACCTCCGCAATCAGCGCATTGGTAATAAAAATAGCTCCTAATATCAGGAACAAACGGGTAGGTCGGTCTTTTAAAGTTTTATGTACCATATATTTTATTCAGAAAAAAAGAAATAATAAATCTGGGCAATAAAAAATAAAAAATTTGCCCAAATAATCCATCGGGGAATTTGGTTTTTAGTTTTAGAAAGAATTAAGATAATAATAATAAAATGAAAAATAAAATTTACCACAATGGCCCCGTAACCTAAAACAACCAACGAGCTTTCAAGAGGCTGTAATTTTATAACACCGGTAAATTGCTGTTTTTTCTTATTGAACATTTCAACGAATCGTAAAATAACAGCCATTACAAAACAAATATTACAGAGGAAAACAAATTTGGAGAAAATACGCATGGTTAGTTGATAATGAGTTAATTGATAATGAAGGGTTATGAATTAAAAATTATGAATTAAAAATTAAAAATTAAAAATTGTTGCTAATTATTATTAATCGTTTAGTCATTTAGTTCGTATAAATTTTTTAAGCTGCATATCTG
>CAZPHA010000097.1:0-5117 GCA_964586215.1 uncultured Ferruginibacter sp. | reverse complement strand
TATAGTAATAATAGTATCTTATAGAAAAATTCTATAAAACAAAACTAAAGGAAGGGGCGGCATGTTAGTAGCATTGCAATATATAATTCTCCATAGACTCCGTTAGGAGCGACATGTTTAACATGCCCTGATCATTTGTCATTTAGATAGATATTTATCAGCAATAACATTCGTCTCTAGTTCAGGATTTATTTTTCAACATATCGCTCCTCCGGAGCTCTTTATTTTATAAAATGTCTTTGTTGCGACTACTAATATGTCGCTCCTGACGGAGCTCCATTACGTTGTGATAATAAAAGCTATTAGCATTTAGCTCCTCCAGAGCCGGAGATTAAGGTGGTATTAACAAAATTATCACAACCAATTCCGCCTATGTCATGGATCATCACATCAGCACATTAGCATATCAGCACATAAAATCGTACCTTTGCACCCTGAAACTGATTAAAATCCGCAAGGTCGACCACCTTTCAAAGGTGGTCGACCTTAACTTTCGATCAACTACGCTTCGATAAAAACTCAATAGTAGTACTGACGATGAAAGTAATGCGATCCGCCTGAGGCGGACAGGCTGCCGCCGAAGCTTAATCAGGGAACTAATGCTTGTAACAAATGAAATATATTACTGAAATAAATAAACGTAAAACCTTCGCTATTATCTCTCACCCGGATGCCGGTAAAACAACGCTTACCGAGAAGCTGCTGCTTTTTGGCGGCGCTATCCAGACTGCCGGGGCGGTAAAAAGCAATAAAATTAAAAAACACGCTACCTCCGATTTTATGGAGATTGAGCGCCAGCGTGGTATTAGTGTGGCAACGAGTGTGATGACGTTTGAATATAACGGTTACCTGATTAACCTATTGGATACTCCGGGTCACAAGGATTTTGCTGAGGATACTTACCGAACACTAACAGCAGTGGATAGTGTAGTGCTGGTGATTGACAGTGTGAATGGGGTAGAGGAGCAAACCAGGAGATTGATGGAGGTAATTACCATGCGTAAAACACCGGTGATTGTGTTTATCAATAAAATGGATAGGGATGGCAAAAACCGGTTTGACTTATTAGAAGAAATTGAAAAGGAACTAAAAATCAATTTGCACCCGATGACCATTCCTATCAACAGCGGTAAAGATTTTAAGGGGGTGTATGATTTACATCAAAAAAGTTTGGTATTGTTTACAGCCGGCACCAAAGCCAATGATGAAGATGTAGTAGAAATTAAGGATTTGTCGGATTCAATATTAGATAAAAAAGTAGGCGAAAGAGATGCGGCTACTTTACGAGAAGATGTTGAATTAGTGGATGGAGTGTATGGTGAACTGAATACAGAAGACTATTTAAGCGGTGCAACGGCTCCGGTATTTTTTGGTAGTGCCGTCAATAATTTTGGTGTGAAGGAAATGCTGGATACTTTTATCCGAATAGCGCCTACGCCAAGGCCCCGGCATACAACTGCCCGGGATGTGAGACCCGAAGAGGATAAATTTAGCGGATTTATTTTTAAAATACATGCTAACCTGGATCCGAAACACAGAGATCGAATCGCCTTTTTAAGAGTGTGTAGTGGAAAATTTGAGCGAAATAAATACTACGAGCATGTGAGGCTGGAAAGAGAATTTAGATTCAGCAATCCGTACAGTTTTTTAGCCCGTCAAAAAGAGGTTATTGAAGATGCATTTCCCGGAGATGTGGTGGGGCTGTTTGATACCGGTAACTTTAAAATTGGAGATACCTTAACAGAAGGAGAGAAATTTTATTTCACCGGTATTCCCAGCTTTTCACCTGAAATTTTTAAAGAGGTACAAAACAAAGATCCGATGAAAACCAAGCAGCTGGAAAAGGGGTTATTACAATT
The DNA here is from genome assembly GCA_964586215.1 of uncultured Ferruginibacter sp. Classification (GTDB taxonomy): domain Bacteria; phylum Bacteroidota; class Bacteroidia; order Chitinophagales; family Chitinophagaceae; genus Ferruginibacter. The sequence goes on along the minus strand of CAZPHA010000097.1, from coordinate 3,258 downwards.
AACTGATGAAGGCGTAGCCCAGTTGTTTACACAATTTGGGGGTAACAAGAAGATAATCGGTTGTGTGGGTGAACTGCAGTTTGAAGTGATTCAATACCGACTTTTGCAGGAATACGGAGCTTCCGTACAAATGAACAGTTTGCCTTTTTACAAAGCCTGCTGGCTAACCAGTAATGACCCTAAAAAGCTGGAAGATTTTACCAAATACAAACAGGCTAATATTGCCGAAGATAAAGACGGGCAGCTTGTTTACCTGGCACAAAGTGAATGGTTTTTAAATACGGAAAGACAAAATAATCCCGATATTGAGTTTCATTTTACGAGTGAGATACATAAGTGAGTGGAATAGTAAAAATAAAATATGTACGTAGAAAAAATATTTATCATCGCATTGGTTTTTCTAATCACCACTTGCTCTTTTTCACAAAAAAGATACAACATCCCTACGCAAGATAGCGCTTATCCGGTTCAAACATTATTAGATAGTAGCCTGCAAAGACAACATGCATCTGTATTCAATTTTAACAATTTTAATAAGGAGAAGGTTTTACAGTTGCGCAATAAATTAAAACCATATGTTGATAAAGGAGATGTATATGCCATGTATCTGTATGCTCATACATACGATTTATTTGAATACGGTATTGGTAATTTGGAGGATACTTCAACAGCCTTATACTACTATAAAATGGCGGCTGATCATAACCTGGCTGTTGCAGAATACTTTCTTTACAAAGCTTACAGATATTCTTTCATGGAAGTACAAGCAGATCCTCAGCAATCATTAAATTATTTACGTAGAACTATTTTGCATGCTGATAATATTAGCAAAAGTCTTGCTTACACAGCATTAGCAGGTATTTTTGATTCATCTTTTGGGGATAGTACTTATAGTTTTTTAATTCATTTTAATCAGGATAGCTGTATTTTTTATTTAAAAAAATCCATTGAATTGAATCCTAAGAATACACGTACAATTGATTATTTAGGAAGCACTTATAAAGAAAATAAAAGGTATGACCTTGCTATGGAGATGTATTTACGTTCTGATAATCCCAACGTAAGGCTCGAAGTAGCAAAATGGTTAGTTGAAGGTAAAGTTGTTCCCCAAAATAAAGAAAAAGCACTTCAGTTAATTTACCCGATTGCCGAAAAAGTTAAAAAAGAATATAAAAACATTAATGAGTATATGGGAGGAATTAATCCGATTTATTTACTCAATGACTTGTATTGCAAAAAAATGATCACAAAAAAACAGGTAGGCATATATTTAATTGAAAAGTGGCTTTGTGATTATTAGAATATCAGTTGAACATTTTGTATATTTGAGTATGTATAAAATGGATAAGACTTTATCAAAAGCACAATCATTTACAGAGGCTGAAAAAGATAATCTTTTTTCCAAAGAAATTACTTTAGGGGAACGATTACGACAGGCATGGTATCTTACCTGTATGGCTTACGGCATTGATCCTCAAAATCCTCCAAAAATGGATAAGACTTTTTGTACGCTTCGCAAACATGCACATTAATGGGTAATATTTTTAATCAGGATTTTAGAGATTTTATCTATGCTTTGAATCGGAATAATGTCGAATATATACTCGTTGGAGGCTATGCTGTAATATTGCATGGATACCGAAGAACTACCGGAGACCTTGATATTTGGGTTAATACCACAAAGGATAACTTCCTTAAATTGAGAGAAGCATTTATACAATTTGGCTTGCCCACTTCAGAGCTTACAGAATATAATTTCATGGAGAATGACAATATTGATGTATTTTCTTTTGGAAGGCCGCCTGTAAGTATTGATATTATGAAGAAAGTTAAAGGTTGTGAATTTAGTGAAGCATATGAGTTAAGCTTAGAATATGTTGAGGATAAATTACCTATCAGATTTATACATTTAAAGACATTAATTGAAGCCAAGAAGAAATCCGGTCGTTTTAAAGACTTAGATGATATTGAAAAACTAGCGAGCTAAACACTACCAAACCTTATCCAACTCCGGTTGAATATTGCAGCCATTCAAATCAAATGTAAAAGGGCCATTATTATTTTGCAGCTCGTATTTATAATTGATAAGCTGATAAATTTCTATTGATTTTTTATCAATGTCAACAATCAGATAATATTTTACACCTTGTTGCTGATACAGTTCATATTTTGTATGCCTGTCACGCAGCGCCGTAGAAGGCGATAAAATTTCAACAATTAAGGCAGGGGGGAAGTCCAGATAAGGCTTTTCTATTTCGTCACATACAATCAAAATATCTGGTTGGACAATCGTGTCTTCCTCTATCTTATAGTCAATAGGATCGTAAACGGTACATTTTTTACAGTTTTCTAAGGCTTTGCCGAAAAGCAGTATCAGTTGTGCGGATACTCGCTGATGTTTTGGTATTGGCGCCGGACTCATGGCAAAGGGAAAACCTTCTATCAATTCCCATTTACCCTCCCAGCGTACCCAATCCTCATAGGTGTAATGTGGCAATATTTTTTGAGCAAATCCCATACTACAAAGTTACACATTTTTAACGGGAATTATGACAATAATACTTTTATTTAAATTCAAATTCTCCTACAAGTATTCCATCTTTATTTTCATTATTTTCCATTTGTAAGGTGATTAACTTTCTTTCCTGGTTACCGGTACCATACCTGGTAAATACTTCTGCCAATACCGTAGAAGGCCCTGTGAGCTTAACCTGATCATCACCATAGTAATGAATTTGAATTTTATACTTTCCATTAATTGCCTTTTTTACCATTAATTGTTCCGGTCCATAGCCTTCCGTCATGTCGTTTGAAATAAGGGCTCCAAGCTTTGTTTGGGAGTTACCGAAGAAACACTTTTCACCTTTAGGATCTGTAAGCCATAAGTCAATATCTGTTTTATCTCGATTCCAGTTCAATACTACTCTTATGTCTACCGGCATGGATCCAATAATTTTTTTGTTGTATTTTGATGTGCTAATCTTCGATTTATGTAATGCAATAAGCTGATTTAACTCCATGATCATTGCATCTTCAATACCCGTATAATCATCAATAATATTTTCTGAGTATTTTTTTGTTAAGGCATCATGCAACATATCTGCAGCTTCCTGCCACTTTCCAATATCTGATAGCAATAATGCATAATTACGGTAGCTTTGCGGTTCATGAGGTCGCCATTGCAATATTTTTTTAAAAATATATAAGAAACTGTTTAAAAATAGAATTTTGGATTACCAGTAGTCAAAAAAATGGGTG
>CAZPHA010000096.1:0-5208 GCA_964586215.1 uncultured Ferruginibacter sp. | reverse complement strand
GCCAACGCCAGCTCCACCCCCACGGAGCCAGGCGAGAAGGACATCCTCAGCGACCTGCAACGAACCGTCTCGGCCTCACGGTTGAGCCTGTTCTTGCAGTGTCGTTTGAAGTTCTACTTCCGCTATGTGCTCCGCCTCACCAAGCCCAAGACGCCCTCGCTCCATCTCGGCAGCTCGGTTCATGCCGTGCTGAAGTCCTGGAACAAGGCACGCTGGTTGCAACAGCCGCTCACGCTCAAGCAAGCACATGACGCCTACACTGCGGCGTGGGCGGACACCTCGGAAGGTTCCGTCACCTGGGAGCCCGGCGAGGAAGACGATGAGAAAACGACCGGCTGGCGTCTGGTGGACACTTACCTGCGGGAATCCCACGTTCCCGCTGAGTTGAAGCCCGATGCCGTCGAGGTGCCAGTCGAAGCAGACTTACATCATCACGGCCTGCCGAAACTGATCGGTGTCCTCGACCTGGTTCAGCGCGGGGAGATCATCGACTACAAAACGGCCTCCACCACGCCCAACGCCGACAAGGTCATCCACACGACCGAAATCCAGACCAGTGCTTACGCCATCCTCTACCGGCACAACACCGGTCAGCAGGAATCCGGCATGCAGCTTCATCACCTGGTCAAGCTCAAGAACCCCAAGATCGTCATCACCACCATGCCACCCATGAGCCAACAGCAGGAGTCCCGGCTGTATCGGCAAATGGAGACCTACGTCCATGGACTCCAGAGCGCCCAGTTTGTTCCTTCACCGGGCATGCATTGCGCGAGCTGCGAGTTCTTCAGCGAGTGCCGTCGCTGGCACTGACCTCATCAACCACTCACCCATTTTACCACCATGATTCAATCCATCCTCACCACCCTCTTCGACATCCTCGGCACCACCATCTGGGTCATCTGCGCGGTCATCGCCCGGATCGCGCAATGCCTCATGAAGTAGGGGCCAGTCATCCACCTCAACCGCCTGGAGCCGGATCATCGCGAGATGGTCCGGCTCTTTGCATTTCCAAACATCATCACCATGGAATCCATCACACTCTACTTTCGCGAGGGATCATCCGACAAAGTTTACTCGGCCAGCATTGATCCCAAAGACGGCGGCCACGTCGTCAACTTCGCCTACGGCCGGCGCGGCTCCACGCTCAACACGGGCACCAAAACCCAGGACCCCGTGGATTATCAGACCGCCAAGAGCATCTTCGACAAGCTCGTGCGCGAAAAGACCGCCAAGGGCTATACGCCTGGAGAAGACGGCACGCGCTACCAGCACACGGAGAAGGCTGCCAGGGCGACAGGCATTCAGTGCCAGCTCCTCAATTCTGTGATCGAAGAACGTGTCGAGGATCTGATCCACGACCGCGAGCACTGGATGCAGGAGAAAATGGACGGTCGTCGTCTGCTGCTGCAAAAAGAAGGCAACCTCATCACCGGCATCAACCGGCTTGGTCTTGGTGTCTCCATTCCAAAGACCATCGCCGACAGCGCCTCACGTTACCGTCATGACTTTCTCATCGACGGCGAGGCCGTGGGCGACACGTTGCATGTGTTTGACCTGCTGTTCATCGGTGGGGAGGACCTGCGCACGCGGGCCTTTGCCACCCGCTACTTCCGCCTGCGCGACATGCTGGATGCCTTCGATCATCCGCATCTCCACCTTGTGCCGAGCTACTGCTTCCCTGAAAAGAAGGAGTGGTTTCACCGGTTCAAGGAGGCAGGCAAAGAAGGCGTCGTATTCAAGCATGTGGAGGCACCTTACACGGCCGGACGCCCGAGCAGCGGCGGCACGCAGCTCAAACACAAGTTCCACGAGACGGCCTCCTTCATCGTCACCAAGCTCAACGACAAGCGCAGCGTGTCACTCATGCTGTGGGAAAACGGCAAGGTCCGGCCTGCGGGCAATGTCACCATCCCGCCGAACCACGACATCCCCAAACCCGGAGAGGTCGTGGAGTGCCGGTATCTTTACGCCTTCAAGGAATCCGGCTCGATCTACCAGCCGGTCTTCCTCGGCAGGCGTGACGACATCTTCCACGAGGAGTGCACCACCTCGCAGCTCAAATACAAGAGCGAGCCGATGAAGCTCGCCGCCTGATTTGAGCAGTCATCCAAACACACGAAGCCCCTGTGCCTCACCGCCAGGGGCTTCTTCATTCAACCCATCCATTCAACATCATCATGAAACCCATCACGCTCCCCGTGGCGGAACTCAAACCCGCCCTCACCGGCCTGGGCAAAGTCCTCAACGGACGCACCACCCTCGCCATTCTCAGCAACATCAAAGTCGAGCGCACGCACGACGGCTGGATCGCGCTCACCAGCACCGATCTCGACCGCTGGGCCACCGTCCGTCTTGAGCATCCCGCCGAGGGACCTCCCGCCACGGTGCTCCTTCCCTTTGATCAGCTTTCACAGCTCGTGAAAAGCTGCGGCAAAGGCGAGAGCATTGAGGTGATGTCCTCCGGCGATCACACGCTCATTCACTTCCCGCTGGGTGACACCGTCGGTGAATCCAAGGTGCCGTTCGTTTCACCGGATGAGTTTCCCCAAACTCCCCGGCTCAGGAACGAGGCTATCCCCTTGTCATCCACCCTTCGGGAATCACTCCTGGAGGCGATGGACTGCGCAAGCGTGGACAGCACGCGTTATGTCCTCAACGGCACCTTCATTGAGGCCAAAGACAGCAAGGCCAACTACGTCGTCGCCACCGATGGCAAGCATCTGTATTCCGCAAACTCGTTCACCCTTCCGCTCAAGGAATCCGTCATCATCCCGACTCACAAATTTTTGGAGTGGAAGGAGTTCAATAACGATGGTGAATGGCAGATGAAGGCTGACGACGTGAACATTCAGCTCTCCTCAAGGCGCTGGCGCTTCATCAGTCGTCAAATCGAAGGCAAATACCCTGACTGGCGTGTGACCATCCCCAATCCGAAGGATGCGAAAACACACATCACCTTCGATTCCACCAAGCTCGAAGCCCTCATCAAGCTCATCCAGCGAATTCCCTGCCACGATCCAGACCGCTTTGAAACCATCGGTCTTGAATGGAAGCAGGGGCAATTTCTCCTGCTGGGCAAAGACAAGGACAACGAGCCCTGGACGCGAGTTCCCATTGCTGACGCCAAAGGCACCGGCCCTGACATCACCATCTTCATCAGCCGGCATTTGCTCATCAAGGCACTCAGCTATGGACTCAACACCATCAGCCTCATCGAATATCTCGCCCCGCTCCGGTTCCACAATCAGGGCAAGCAGATGATCGTGATGCCTCTGCGCCCTGGTGAATCCGGTCCAGCGCCACGGCCTTCACCACCTCCGGCCGTTCCCACCACCACAACAATGAGCAGGCCGGCCCCAATGCCGCCAGCTCCTCAACCTCCACCCATCCCCAAACCCATGATCAACAATCCCACCGCTGAAGGACCTGCCCCCAACGGTCCCAAAACCACCGTCGAAGAATGCATCGACCTGAGCCTCGCCATCCGCGACAAGTTCAACGATGGCTTCAACATGCTGCGTGACCTCGGCCTGAAACTGAAGCTCGCCAATCGTGAGCAGAAGATGAATGCCAGGGAAATGCAGTCGGTCCGCTCCACGCTTCGGTCTCTCCAAGGACTGAAGATTTAAGCCAACCACCAACCCGCAAAGAGCCAGACGTGCCTTCACCGGTGTGTCTGGCTCTTGTTCATTTATGGCACGCATCTCGTCCATCGTCTTCGACAGGAACGAAAAGCCAAAGCGGGCCACCATCCGCACCAAACTCGGCACCGTTAAAGTCGAGTGGCGTGATGTGGCTGGTGATCTGTGCTGGTTCACGAGTGGCAATCTCAACGCCAAGAAACTCGTCGCTCCTGCCATCCAACGAATCGAGCGCATGGTTCAAGAACTGTGACGCTCATCCACCCACGGACGCCTCGGACGCCATTTGCGAAGTCCTCCGGCACTCATCATCCAAAGTCACACGACGAAGGAGATATTGATGAACTGGGGACTTCAAAAACCACGTCCGAAACGTCCGACAACTCTCAAATAATCCCATGATTGCAGATCTCGCCCCCCAAGCCCCCATTGCCATCCAACGCCGAACACCGAACCTCACCCTTCATTGCGGCGCTCATCACGTCGATTTGAAGGAGGTTCGCAAAGTTCCAACCCCTGATCCAACCTCCACCTGGTGTCCCATCCCGCACCACCAGCTCATCTCCACCGTCCAAGACACCCTCAAAACCACCCGCCTGCGCATCGGCACCCAAGCCCACAGCCTGACCCACGATGGAATGCGGTATTTTGGCCTCATGGAAATCCACGCCAAGAAAGCCAGTGATGATTATTGCTGGGTTCTTGGACTTCGGAACAGCCACGACAAGCAGTTCCCCGCAGGTATCGTTGCCGGTGCCAGTGTGTTCGTTTGCGATAATCTCTCCTTCAGTGGTGAGATCAAATTCGCCCGCAAACACACCCGGTTCATCGTCCGCGACCTCCCCCAGCTCGTCAGTCGTTCCATCGGTCTCCTGCTCGCAAAATGGCACGATCAAGACAAACGCATCGCCGCCTACAAAGAAGCCGAGATCACCGACACCGAAGCCCACGACCTCATCATCCGGGCAACCGATGTCAGCGTGTGCTCCAACCGCTTGATCCCGGAAGTGCTTCATGAGTGGCGCGAGCCCCGTCATGAGGCCTTTGAGGGTCGTAACGTCTGGAGCCTGTTCAACGCGTTCACCGAGTCCCTGAAAGACGGCAACCTCGCCGAACTGCCCAAACGCACCGAAGCTCTCCACGGCCTTCTGGACACTCACGTCGGTCTATCCGCGTGAAAAGCGAAGCTCTTCTTCTTTGAAGAGGAGCTTTTCTTTAGCTGTCGCAGGACCTCCCCCCACGATTGTCCCACCCCTGGTTGTAAACAGATCTTTCTGAGTCAGGCAGCGTTGCCAGCTCCGATGCTCGTGCTGTGAACACCCAACCCCATACTGTCATGATCAATATCAAGAAAGACGTGCTGCGATTTTCGTTCCCTGCCATTGCCACAGACGTTCAGGTCATGGTCGATGACTACACGACAAGGCTTCTTCCCACGTTGCTCGCTGAAAACAGGGAAGCAGTCATCGAGCAATTCCTCGATGCGAATCATGCCCTGTGCAGTTCCCCAGAATATCAGGAAAAGGTCCGAACCACGGTCACGGGACTCAATGCGGAGGACATCGAA
>CAZPHA010000095.1:0-5506 GCA_964586215.1 uncultured Ferruginibacter sp. | reverse complement strand
TTTAAACGCTTTGCATTTAATCGCTACTTTTGGCACTGAATAGTTACAAAATATTCAGGATAAGTAACAATTATTACCTCCTTATATAAAATCAGTATGTTAGAGAGATTTTAATAGTACATTTACAAAATATTTTAAATACATATTAAATTAAAACATAATGAAAAAACTATTTCTTTTTGCACTTACTATTTTTACAATCAGCTGCATCGCACAACCAACACAAAAAATAGTACTAAAAAAAGGCCAAAAAATTAAGTTGGAGCAGGTAGATAAAACGACCATGAGGATTAGCGCCATGGGACAATCAATGGATATTAACTCTGATAACGATATGATTACCTTATTGGAAGTAAAAGCTATAGACGATAATAAATTCACCCTTTCCAGTACTTTAAAAAGAATAAAAATGTCGGCAGAAATGATGGGCAATTCTCAATCTTATGATTCCGATAATCCTGCTGATAAAAATTCTGAAATGGCAAAGGAGTTTGAAAACAAACTCAACAAACCTGAAGAAGCCATCGTAGATCATCAGGGTAAAGAGATCAATGAAAAAAATAAAGGCATGGAGATATCAGGTAATCCTATGGAGAACATGTTCAAAATGATTGCTGCTAAGGGCGCTGTTTCCAGTGCTTTTATGTTATTACCTGCTAATGCTTCCGTTGGCTCTAGTTGGAGCGACTCCGGCATGATAGAAACCATTAAAACTTTAAAAACTTATACCATCAAAAGTATCAGTAATGATGAGGCTGTGATTGAACTGAAAGGTACTATTAGTGGCGAAAAGTCAGCAGACATGCAAGGAATGGAAATGAATGTAAAAATGAATTCACAATTAAGTGGTGAAATATTGAGTGATATTAAAACCGGTTTAGTAAAAAGAACCAATATCATTACAGACATGAATAACGAAGTGGAAATGATGGGTGCCTCTAATCCAATGACAGGTAAGGTTACAACCACCATCATTGCTTCTTACGCTGATTAAACAAGGCCTACCTGAAAATATTGCTGACACCAATAATTTCTTGCCGTTGAGGCGCTGAGTTTTTTACATTAACAACAGGTTAAATAATAATATTTTATTTGACTCTCTGACTTAGCGCCGCTGCGGTAAAAAAAAGGGCTAAAAAAAAGATTTTCAGATAATCTCCCATTAGAATTATTCCTGTTTACGCTGTAACTTCAAATAACCAATGGCAGACAAAGCACAAACCCCTCCTACTATCCACCATAAATTATGATAGCCAAATTTAGATGCAACCTGTGTACCTCCGTAACCGGCTAACACCTGGGCTGCACTCCATGCCATGGTGTATAAAGCTGCATATTGGCCCCGATTTTCCCGGCTGCTTCTGCCGATATAAAAAGTATTCATAAACGGCATAGCAATCATTTCCGCCAACGTAATGATTAATATTGCTGTTAACGCTACCATAAAACCATTATGCACGGGAACATTCAGCCATACAAAAGCCGCCGCTAATAATAGTGTTCCCCAAAATATCAATCGCAAATAAGGATACCTTCCTTCCAGCTTGAAAACAATTACCATTTCAATTAATGCAATCAATATCCCGTTTACGGACATAATAACACCTATCCAAAATTCATTCAACCCTAGTTCTCCATGGAAGTAAAGTGGCAGTGTGCTGAATATCTGGAAAAAACATATTCCAAATAACAACTGAAATAATAAAAACCACACAAAAACCTTATCCCGATAAGGTGATTGCCCTTTTACTGTATGCTTTTCATGTTTACTTTTTTGCTCAGACAGGTTCACCTTGGGTAAAATAACCCATAAAAGAATGGCAGCTCCTATGTTCGTACATCCATCTACCCAAAATAATAATTGATAGTTAATAGAAGCCAGTATTCCGCCGAAGGCGCTACCTACTCCAAAACCTATATTTACAGCTAAACGTACCAGGGAAAAGGACTGCGTACGATTTTCCGCAGTACTATAGTGAGCTATGGCAGTAGCATTCGCCGGTCTGAATGCCTCATTAACCATACTTAATAAAAAGGCACAGGCAATAAAAGATGGGAAATGATGCATTTGTCCCAGAATAATAAAAAGAATACCGCCACAGAAAAGCGCTGTAAACTGAGTATAATAAAATCCAAACTTGTCACTTATTTTGCCTCCGGCAAAAGCTCCTACCAATGCGCCGATTCCGTATGCCGCTACCGCCACACCAGCCTGTTTCACTGTATAACCACTGTTAAGGCAATACAGTGTCATATATGGCAATACCATAGTGCCGCTTCTGTTAATAAGCATAACAAGACTTAGGAGCCATATGCGGTTATTTAAACCGGTATAAGCATTTCTATACAAATTTGCTACATATGTTACCATGCAAATGAATTTAACAATAATATATTACATAATAAAATATTGTATAATATATTTTAAAATAGTTAATTATATATAAGAAAAATAATATTACTAATAAAATTAGTAATGCACAAAAAACCAGCAGAAGAGTTATGCTATTTGAAAACTATTTGTCTTTGGAATACTTTCAAGTACCTGTTGAAAGATAGCCGGTGGAGCTACAACTTTGCGTAACTGGGTATCCATCCAGGCTCCGTCGATAGTTAGCAAAGCTGATAAAGTATCGCCATTCTTATAAATCTCATGCATCATTGTCCACTTTCTACAATCGGATGTTATTCTATCCAGCAGTAGTGTGATGAAGACATCATCACCAAATTTTATTTCTCCTTTAAAAATACATTCTTCTCTAAAAATAATGGGGCCGATATGATGTTGCTGCATCACCTTTGGTGATAACCCGGCATCATATAAAAAAGATATCCTTGCATACGCTCCCATATCATAATAAGCGCTATGCCTTAAATGAAAATTAGGATCCAAATCACTCCAGCGTATCTCTATTTTCTTCCTAAAATTCATAAACCATTTATATCAAAGATACAAAAAATACGGCATAGTATAAACCGGATCGCAGGATTGCAAAAGTTGAGTCGCACAAATTAAAAAAGCCCACGACAAAACCGTGGGCTCTTCACTTAATTTTTAATTCTTAATTTTTAATTATTTATACAAGATCTCATAATACTCTCTGGCCATTCTGTTGCTATCAAATTGAAATTGTACATCGCTCATACCATTGTGTACAATTTGCCGCCATTTATCTTTATGATCATAATACGTAGGCAATATTTGTTGTTCCAGAATTTCATATAGCTTATCCAAATCATACGCATCCTGCTCCTGCACATGCATGTTAGTATAATCTACCGGAGGAACTAAGAAGCCATTTTTTCCAGGGTCGATAAACTCACATATCCAGCCATCATGCGTACTAAAATTAACAGCGCCATTCATAGCTGCCGTCATACCACTGGTACCGCTTGCCTCACGTGGCACTCTCGGATTATTAAGCCATACATCCGCTGCTTGTTTTAATCGCTTACTCAATACTAATTCATACCCAATACAAACGGCTACATTTTTATATTGCTTGCTCAGGTGTACCAGATTGTTAAAGTCGCTAATTGCAGGATAATCTACCGGGTAAGGCTTACCTGCCCATATAAACTGGATAGGATATTTTTTATTATTGAGCAATGCTTCAAATCGAGCCTGGTCTCTGGTAATTAATTCAGCCCTTTTATAACCTGCAAATCTTCGTGCCCACACTACCGTTAGTACATCAGGATCCATCATCTTCCCCGTCTGATCCGCTACCAGATCTAACGATCTTTTTTTCAAATGTCGTTTACGATCATCAAATTTAGCATGATTTTGTTCTTCCTTAAACGTGTATAGATGTTTATCAGCCCAATATTGCCAGTTTTGGGCATTGGTAATTGATTTTATTTCGCAAATATTCTGATACTTGCCCCACATGTGCCTGCTCACTTCGCCATGCAACTTGGATACGCCATTCGCCAGTTTTGCAAACCTTAATGCCGCTAGTGAATGATTAAATAAGTCATCGCTAATACCTGTGAGCCTTCGCACTTCATCGAGTGGCATGCCATAGAAATAGCTCATTTTTTCGCATAAATAAATATCATGTTTTTCATTACCGGCTTCTTCAGGAGTATGGGTGGTAAATACAACACGTTTTTTTACTTCATCCAGGTTGTTACCATACTTTTTATACAGGTAAAATGCTGCACTAATCGCATGTGCCTCATTAAAATGGTATAAATCAGGATTAAAGTGAAGTTTATCAATTAATTGAGCGCCACCTATTCCTAATAAAATAAATTGTGCCACTTTGGTAGCCACATTGGCATCATATAAACGATGTGTAATGGTTTGTGAAACATAATCGTTTTCCGGCAGATCGGTACTCAACAAAAACAAAGGTGCACTTTTAAATGTTTCCGGATTAAGATAATAAGCCTTTACCCACACCGGATGCTCGTGAATAGGAATTTGAAATTTAATGCCGGTATCTTCTAAAAAATTATAAATTTTTTCGTTCCACTGTACTTGTAAGCTTTGATCTTGGTTACGAGCCTGATCATAATATCCGTATTTCCATAAAATACCAATTCCGATTAAATTTTGACGCAGTTCATACGCACTACGTAAATGGGAACCACTCAAAAATCCCAAGCCTCCGCTATAAATTTTTAATGGCTGGTCAATAGCAAATTCCATTGAAAAATAGGCTACTTTCTTTTTAAAACGCTCATCTAAAGTGTACGGTACTTTGTAATGGGTAAAACTCATAAGATTTTATTTGGTTAAGGACACAATTTAAAAGTAATTTTTAATAAAATGAATGCTTATAACAAATTTATTGTGTAAAAAATACACATTCAAAATTTTTGTGTTTTAAAATATCTAACTCCCACATTTGCTGATCGCTGTTACCTCTATTTCGATCAACAAATCTTCCTGTATCAGTTTACTGACCTCTACCATTGTAGCTACCGGCTTGGTATTTTTAAAAAAGTAAGCATGCGCTTTGCCTACCTCCTCCCATTGGGATATGTCAGTTACATACATTCTTGTTCTAATAACATCATCTAACGAACTTTCTACCCTTTTTAGTATTTCTTCTATTTTTTTAAAAATAAAAATAGTTTGTCCATATACGTCACCCTTAGCTACAACCATCTCACCATTCATAGCGGTGGTTCCGGCAACTTCAATGATATTTCCCATTTTAATGGCCCTGGAATAGCCAACGATGTCTTCCCAAGGCGATCCCGAACTGATTTTTAGTATTTCCATATGATCTTAAAAAATTATACCCTGTTTATCAAATAAAAATTTGGGCGTGCCCCTTCGCCGCCTCCGGCGGCTCGGGTCGGGCTATCCGCAGTACTCCTCGTTCAGCCGCCTTCGGCGCTTCACTGCGGGGTACTTGCTCCTATCCCTCACGCTGTAACAATTCTTACACTCCATAAAAAAGGATTTTGCCAAATATCGGATAGTCAATACATAATAGTAAATTTCTCCTGTAAATAAAAATAGAATACCGTCTGCCAAATAAAAATAAAA
>CAZPHA010000094.1:0-5697 GCA_964586215.1 uncultured Ferruginibacter sp. | reverse complement strand
CAGTAAAGGGATACAGCATTTTTAAACCCGATTTTAGTCGGACAATAATGATTTTTTTTCATGAATTAGTATTTTGGTGCATTAATAGGAGGTACTAAATACCCTAATCCCGGCATCATAATAGAATGGTATAAATAGCCAGCTGTATGAGGCTTTAGCCCTTGATTCATATTTATAGGAAAATTTTGAACTTCTTGCAATACCTGTATCCCTGTGGAATAATATTGAGATGCCATTAAACTTGCATTACTATGGGAATAAGGACTAATTTGCGATCCATTTAAAAATTTTTTCTCTAATAAATCCCCATGAAGTAAAAATTCATGTGACCAAGAATCTACTTTTTTGAGCATATTATCACGCCATTTTAAATTTTCATTAAGTGCCGCTCCAAAGTCTGATTTTTCCATGCTAAAAAATATATTGAGACGTCCATTGTCTATTTTGTCTTCTGTTTTTGCCTGTCCACCAGGTATATGATCAACAACACTTAAATTTATATCAACTCCGCTTTTGCTTAGTTTTCCCTCTTTTTTGCATTAATATTCAATCCTTTAACAAAAGCACCTTTTAATGCAAATCCTTTCTCAGCATGGCTAAGTATATAGTTTTTACCAACTTTTGTTGATGCAAATAATTCAAATGCCATTATTTCATTCTTATTTATATAATTTCCATTTTTGTCCTTATCATATAAATTTGCTAATCTAACGGTATCACCTAATGGATCAGTATAAAATATTGGATTATTTCCCATGGCAGCATAAGGGCTTTCAAAAAAGGCTGGTTTTGGATCTACCTGCCAAAACCAGCCTAATTGTAGATCGTGTGAACGGTAAAAACTCTCGTATAGAGTGATATCGAAATCACTATTAAGCTCATACCGTTGATATAACTTTTTGTTCTGCAGTTTTCCTGCTGCTTTACTACTTATACCTTGCTGTACTAATCCAAACGGATAATAATGGCTTTCTTCTAAGAGAGGTCCTCTGAGGTGTGTTACCTGCAGGTTATCAAAGAATACGTCTATGTTAGGCGTTTCATTGCTAACATATATGTAAAGATAACCATTTTTATTGACAGCCAGGCCTTGCCTTACATGGCTGGTAAGTACATTATCAGCGCCTACCTGCTCAGCGCCACTGCTGCTTTGTACATAGTTAAACTGCTCATCAAAAAGTATCCAGCTGACATAGGCTTTAGTGACGGCATAGCAAAGACCCGTAGGCCTGCACTAGTGGGAAAAACTAACAATTGTTAGTTTTTTTGGGCGCTTTTCTGGTAGCCTTGTTTTACTTTTGTTTCATTGCGCTGACCAGTTGTAAATCCTGCCGGGTAAGGAATAAATAACGGTATAGCACAGGTCTGGAGATTTGCCCTAGTGGGGAGATGTAAAAACTAAACAGGCTTATGTGTCTTGATTTTTCGTTGTTGGTATGCCTACCACATATCCTTACCCACATACCAACAACGGCGAAAATCAACCACTACCATACAAAATTATTTTTGAGAAATACCTAAGAAAACTCATTCGCAATTCTTCTCATTTGTCAGATTAAGTACTAGCTATTAAAATTAATATTTTTAATTTTTGTTCCCCCTGGTAAATCTTTTACTTGCTTATACAATTGATTTGTAATATGCCAATAAACTTCCATGTCTTGAATTTCATAATTTTCAATACCATCTTTTCCCCCTAAAAACAAAGGAGTTTTATAGCCCATACATTTATTATAACCAATATTATTTATTTTATAAAAAGCAAGAACCTTTTTAAATAGATTAATAGCTAACATATCATCTGTATCATTAACTAAGTCTTCATTATGGAATGAATATATTGTTTGTTGCAACTCAAAATCTTCTCCAGTAGCCGGGTCAAACATATAAATAGTATTACTATTAGAAATACTTAAGCAAAATTGTCTACCCATCCAATCAAAGCTAAAAGGGTAAATTTTATGATTGTATTGATTAAAATATTCTGCTATTAATAATGACCATTGCATACTACTCTTAAAAGAGTGAATGCGATATAAACCATTGTTAAAAGAACTTCCCCCAAATGAGTTCATTAATTCAAATAGTTCTTTTGGAAGATCCCTATAAAAATCTTTATCCTCATCTACAGTACTACTAGATGTTGTTATAATAAACTTATCTGAAAATCTTGTCAACATTTAAATTTTATTAATTCTTAAGTGGATATTGTAAAATAACCTTATTAACCTTCGTATTATCCGGAAGATTTTGTATTTGAAGTTGTATTTGTTTGCCAAAACTTGTATTTACACTTTTATCTAATGCTTGCAAGTTATTCATTTTGTTTGTTCCTCCTAATTGCAAGTCTACAATATGATCAACATGTTCTGTAGCTCCAACTTGACCACCAGCTTTAATAAATTTACTACGTAAATTTGCATCACGTACAACTGGATTTTTTGTAACAATTGTTTCAGCATTTGTCAACGCCTCAGCTTTCGCTTCAGCTTGAGCAATTTGGCCGGCATTCCATGTTGGTTTGGCCTTTACAGTTAAATTAACTCCCTCAACCTCAACAGTTTCTAAAGGAGCCGATAAATTGAATTTGGGTGCGGTTCTTAGGGCATTGGTTTCTGCCGCTATAGTAGTCCCAGATAAAATACCTTCTGTTAATAACCCTAATAAAACTCCTCCAACCATTTGTCCTACTGCAGCACCTGCTTCAAGCCAAGTACTGGGTTTAGCAGCTTCTTTGCCTACATTTTTGACAAACTCTTTAGGATCGCTACTGCTGCTAATCCCTGCATCACGCCATAAATCATCTGTTGATAATGAGACTGATTCTAATCCTTCTAATTCAACATGTGAGGTTACCTTATTTTCACTAAAAGCATATGTACTATTGTAAACATATTTATCGCTTAACGGATCAATTTGTATAAACCTTCCAATCTGTGCGTCGTGATTTCTCCATTTAAAGCTGTAATAATTTACGTCTAAGTCATTATCCCATCTTTGCCCCTGGAAGGTCTTATCCTTATTCTGCAACTTTCCAGCACTTTTAGAACTAATCCCTGCCATAGTGAGCCCAAACGGATAATAATGGCTTTCTTCTAAGAGAGGCCCTCTTACATGCGTTACCTGCAGGTTATCAAAGAACACATCCATGTTAGGCGTTTCATTGCTAACATATACGTAAAGATAACCATTTTTATTGACAGGTAGGTCTTGTTTAATATGGTTGGTAAGTGTATTATCAGCACCTACCTGCTCAGCGCCACTGCTGCTTTGTACATAGTTAAACTGCTCATCAAAAAGTATCCAGTTAACATAAGCCTTGGGTTTCCCAGCCTGTGGTATTTGAGTATTCAAAAACTGGGTCGTTCCGGGTGTAAATACTCCTGCCTGCTGCAGTTACTGGGCGGTAGCTTTAATGCGAGGCAGGTTTGCTACGCCATTAATCAAAGTGGCCAGCAAATCTACCAACGGATTTGCCGGAGGCTGGGGGGTACAAAAATAAATTAAAAATTATTTGGTTTTTATGACAGTACCTTCCGCCAGTAGGGGGGCAGAGCGTGCAACTTATTTTTGATTTATTCTACCAAAAATATATCCAATTCCTATACCATAAGTAATAGGTTTTGTAGTTTCTCCACTAACATTATCCTGATCTGTCAAAACAATATTTGAGTATAAACTAAATTTAAAATTTTTGGATAAAATATAAGATAAATTAGCACCTACCCCAATGCTAGCTCTCCTGATGGTTGTATCTGCTGATCCATATTTTACGTTTTTATTATAGTGATAAGCACCCCAAAAACCAACTGTATTATCATCCAGATCAATATAAAAAGTAGTTTGGTCAATTTTTCTTTTGCCTGAGATTCCAATATTTAAATATGGCCCAGCCCCAAAGTTAAATGAGCCTTTACCTGAAGGAATTTTATACAATAATTTTACAGGAACATTAATATAACTATTATAAGCAATCTCTTTAGAATTTTTTTTAAATACAAGTGCAATGTCAATATAAGTATATTTAACAGAATTAATTTCATGTTGAGCAAATTCATATTCTAAACCAGTTTGCATTGTAAGGGTATTTGTTAAAGGAATGTTTATATTACTTGTTATTATATATCCTATTCGTGATTTTATATTCACTCCTTCAGCTTTTTTTGATATGAGATTGCTTTTATTAACACCCGTATTAACCTCAAAATACATTTGTGCATTTACATAGCTAGTACACAAACAGAGAATTGTCAGTAGATTTCTAATTTTCATATCTTTTTTAAATTAATAGATTGAATAAAAATGTTCTATCACTATTCAACTATGCAAAGCCCTGTGCGCCAGCCAAGCGACTCTGAGATTATTCCTACTACTTACAACCGCAGAGTGCCGCCCCACACTTTGCCTACTTGTGGACATTCTGTGGGAAAGGAGGGAGCTTTTCTATTTCTTTTTTCTTACAAGTTTATGTAAAAAAAAGGCAAGTATATAGAATATTACAAACCAAAAAACTGAGTTAATAATAATAAGCCACAAAGATTCTGAATAATCAAATGGAGAACCAATAAATTTTAAGTATATTTTTTCTATTATATTACGCCTGTTGCCCCATGATATGAAAAATGGCATGGTAAATACCACTAATAGAATATAAGCTGCTCCAAATAATACATAGTATTTTAGTACCTTAATCATTTTATTTAACTCCTTGTTGTTTTAGCCAATCAGTTACTACTTGAATTGCTTTATCTGCTTCACTTCCCGGCCTTGCCAGATCAAAATGTTTTCCATTATCACTTGAATTTTGTTTTGCTCCTTTAATCCAATCATAAATATCTTGAGGATTACTTAAATAGTCGCCCGGTATGTCATATCGGATTACATTTTTAATATTCCTATTTTCCTTTAACTGCTTATACAAATCTGACTTATCTGAAATTGGGCTTCCAATCAATACTAAGTTATCAATTATTTGGCCTTGATCTGCTAATCGTAGCGCTACTTGTGCCTGTAGTGTGCTACCGTAACTATAACCAATCATATTTAATTGTTCTCTTTCTGCCAGTGGATTATCGCTTAAGTGCTTTTGATACATAGACACGGTTTCATCGATATAAGTATCTTTTGGAAACTGTCCTTCTGCCCACTTCCATTCTATATTATCCGACTCCCAATTTTCACTGGGGATATAGACACCTTTATACCTTGAATCAACAGGTTTATAAATATAGCCCTGGTCACTCCACATCCATGTAAATCTAATATCATCTGCCTTCCCTCTTGAGCGATTTACTCTGTAAAAGTCGTCTTGAATACCTGATTGATAGAATGCTTGCCGCCACCGATTAATATAATCCCATCCGTCTTGATCATTATTGGCGCCGCCAACAAAATATATACGCTTACCATCGGGATCAATAGCAACTGTAGGCCTGTTTAGCACATAAGTATAAGGGCTTGAATTGTAATACTTGTAAGCTAACCCATCTAATACATGCCACCTTCCTATTTGTGGATCCTGCATCCTTGCTCCAAAATCATATAATTCTAATCCACTACCATCACTAAACTCTTTATTCTGCAATTCTTTACCGTTATACAAGTTTTTATTCTGCAACTTCCCAGCACTTTTAGAAGATATTCCTGCCATAGTGAGCCCAAACGGATAATAATGGCTTTCTTCTAAGAGAGGCCCTC
>CAZPHA010000093.1:0-6084 GCA_964586215.1 uncultured Ferruginibacter sp. | reverse complement strand
TCATGGAAATTTGTCCTGGATTCAGGGAATGAAGGGTTGGGGAATTAGTTTATTGTTTGGAGTTTGGGGTTTGTTGTTTTGGGTTTGACGTTTGGAGTTTGGTAATACTACTTAAAAAATTAATTTAATTCTATATCAAAATTTAATCATTTAACCATAATAAAATGTTTTAACAACAAACCATAAACCTCAAACTCCAAACCTCAAATCCCAAACCCAACACGTCAAACAAAATAATTGAATGAAAAAAAACATTGCATTAGTAACTGGCGGCTACTCAGGAGAAGCGGTGATATCTTATAAAAGTGCCGTTACCATTAAAAATAACCTGGATAATGAAAAATGGAATGCGTATACCATTGATATACATCCTGATGGTTGGTTTTATAAAGATGATTCCGATCAAAAAATCCCTGTTGATAAAAATGATTTTTCTATAACAATTGATAATGAGAAAATAACTTTTGATGCTGTATTGATTGGTTTGCATGGCACACCAGGTGAGGATGGCAAGTTGCAGGGCTATTTTGATTGCTTAGAAATTCCTTATACAGGTTGCAATGCTGCTACCAGTGCATTGACCTTCAACAAACGATATACTGTTGCTGTTGCTGCTTTTGCTGGGTTGAAGGTGGCTAAATCATTGCATCTTTTTAAAAACCAGTTTTTTAGTATTGAAGCCATATTAAAAGAATTACGTTTGCCTGTTTTTGTTAAGCCCAATAACGGTGGCAGTAGTATTGGCATGAGCAAAGTAAAAGAAGCCGCAGAACTGCCATCAGCACTAGAAAAAGCATTTGCGGAAGATGAGCAGGTATTGGTTGAAGAATTTATTAAGGGAAGAGAGTTTACCATCGGGGTTTTTAAATCAAAAGGGGAGATTATAACTTTACCCATTACTGAAATCATTACTAAAAAGGAGTTCTTTGATTATGAGGCCAAGTATGATGGAGCTAGTGAGGAAATAACGCCAGCTCAGGTTAGTGAAATAATAGCCGCTCAAATCAGGGAAAATGCCAAAAAAGCATATGCAGTTTTTAATTGTGCCGGTATTGTAAGAATAGATTTTATTTATAATGAAGAAGACGCAGAGCCTTATTTATTGGAGATAAATACGGTGCCTGGACAAAGTGCTGCCAGCATAGTGCCTCAGCAGGTAAAAGCTATGGGATGGAGCTTAAAAGATTTTTATTCGGCAATTTTAGATGAATGCTTTCAAAAATAAATTAGATATTTGATACCAAAACGTTATAAATTAGCTTTGTGTTTAAATTCATTACAAGACGACCTTTTTGGGTTAATTTGCTGGTAGCTATTGCGCTGGCCTTTCTAATCGTATTTTTATTTCTAAAGCTGCTGGGTTGGATTACCAGGCATGGGGAATATTTAACAGTACCCAATTTATTAGGCAAAAAAACGACTGAGGCCATTGCAATATTGGAAAAGCAGGGATTTGAAGTGAAAATTCAGGATTCTGTTTATGTAGATACGGCAGCAAGGGGTACCGTATTAAAACAATTGCCTGACCCAAGTTCAACCGTAAAAATTAATCGAACTGTTTTTTTAACAGTAAACCGGGTAGTGCCTCCCATGATTAGCATGCCTAAATTGGTAGGATTGAGCCTTAGAAACGCATTGGATGAGCTGGAAAGAAGTCATCTAAAACTAGAGGATACTATCTTCCGGCCTGATTTCATGAAGGGATCTGTGATTGAACAACAATATAATGGGGTATCTATTCCCGAAAATGCAAAAGTGCAGTGGGGCAGCAAAATTACATTAGTAGTGGCAAGTGGTTTAAATGATGAACAAATGCAGGTACCCGAACTTGTTGGTCTTACCTATGCCGAAGCAAAATCGCAACTGAATTTGCTGGGTATTACGTTGGGTGCAGTGATTGCAGAAGGAGCGGTGTCTGATACTGCCAATGCTTATGTGGTAAAACAAAATCCACCGAGAATAGATGAATATCAAATTCCGGTTTACATTAAACAGGGGCAGGTAATTGATGTGTGGATTTCAAAAGAAAATATTGCTTTAACAGATTCTGTAGAAGTTGATAAAGAAGAACCAAAAGAACCCAAAAACGAAAAACCTAATAGGAAACCAAATAAAAAGCCTAATCAATGACAAATATAACTGTAGAAGAAGTTCATGATCGCCTGGCTTCAGGTGAAAACCTTGTTTTAATTGATGTAAGAGAGCCTTATGAAAATGCAGAATTTAACATCGGAGGAACATTATTGCCGTTGGGCAATATACAAATGATGCAGATTGACGATATAGAGCAATTTAAAGGAGAAGAAGTTATCTGTTACTGTCGCAGTGGCCAGCGAAGCATGATGGCGGCTATGATGCTGGAAACATTCGGCTTTACAGAAGTAAAAAATTTATCCGGTGGTATCCTAAAGTGGAAAGAGCGATATGGGGGGTAGGGTTATTCCGGATTGCCAAATAAATATGAATGATACCGATATTAAACGGCTTGCACGGCTGACGTCCATTCTTATATCTTTACAATCAAAAAAGCTTTTCACGGCAAAAACACTTGCTGAGAAGTTTAATGTAACTGTCAGAACAATTTACAGAGACATTCGATCATTAGAGCAAGCAGGTGTACCCGTTTTAACTGAGGAAGGTAAGGGGTACACCTTGATGGAAGGTTATAAAGTTCCACCTGTTATGTTTACTGAAAGCGAAGCTAATGCCTTAATAACAGCTGAGCAACTGGTTATAAAAAATAAAGACGCCTCTTTTGTCAGAGAATATACGGAAGCAGTAACAAAAATTAAAGCTGTATTGCGATCTTCAGTTAAAGATAAGGTAAACCTGCTTTCAGAAAGACTTTTATTTCGACAAAACATAAATCATGAAAGGACAAGTAATTATTTATCTCTCCTTCAATCGGCACTAACAAACTTTTTACTTATTGAAATAAATTATAGAGATGAAACAGGCAAGGGTACTGTTAGAAAAATTGAACCCTTTGCTTTGTATAGTACACAGGATAACTGGATACTTATTGCTTTTTGTAAATTGAGAAAAGACTTTAGGGCATTTCGTCTTGATCGGATTGAGTCAATAAAATTTTTAGATATAACATTTAGCCCCCATAAAATAACTCTCCAGGAATATTTCAATAAATGTGCAGAAAAATATTTTTAATACCCCTGACATAGGGCTGTCACAATGCCGTTTTAGCTTTGCTTTTAAAAATATACTATGCCAACAACTAATGCAATTGAAATGGTGTTATTCAAAGTTAAAAGTAACGTTACTGAAAATGAAGCACATACTAAATTGATCTCACTTGATACGGTATTAAAAACAATACCCGGATTTATTAGTAGAAAATTATCAAAAAACGAAGATGATATATGGTTGGATATTGTATTCTATGAGGATATGGCGTGTGCAAAAAACGCAGCAGAATTGGTGATGAAAAATGAAACTGCACTACAGGCATTTAGCATAATTGATGAAAAAAGTGTGCAGATGCTTCATTTTAATGTAATCAACTCATTTAGTATTTAAATCAACCTTTAAAAATATGAAAATAGTAATAGAAAAGTTTAATATTATCGGAATAGCAGTGAGAACAACCAATGAAAATAGCCAATCCGGTTTGGATCTACCGGCACTTTGGAATAAATTTTTGGAAGAAAAGATAGCAGAAAAGATTCCCAATAAGGTTGATGACGAAGTATATTGTGTTTATACTGATTATGAAGCAGATCATACAAAACCCTATACAGCTATTTTGGGATGTAAAGTTTCAACTTTAGATGAAGTTCCACAAGGAATGATTGGTAAAGAAATTTCTGAAGCTCAATACAGAAAAACTACTGCAAAAGGTAGTATTTTGAAGGGAATTATTTTTGAAGAATGGGTAAAAATTTGGAATGCAGGCTTTGACAGGACCTTTACCACTGATTTTGAAGTTTATGGTGAAAAAGCACAAAACCCCGAATGTGCAGAAGTAGATATTTTTGTATCAGTAAGGAAACAATGAAAGCAATAGATAATTTTTACATACATCAAGATGAGCCAATTAAAAGCACCTTCCTTGCCTTAAGAGAAATTATTTTATCCCAAGATGCAAGCGTAACAAATGAATGGAAATATGGGATGCCATTTTTTTGCTATAAGGGTAAAATGTTTTGCTACTTATGGGTTCATAAAAAATATAAACAGCCATACCTGGGTATTGTTGAGGGTAAACACTTTGACCATCCTAACCTGATACAGGAAAAACGTTCTCGTATGAAAATAATGTTATTCGATCCTGACAGCGACTTACCTATCGAAACAATTCAATTAATTTTGCAAAAGGCAATACGACTATGTAAATCTTTGTGATATAATCTAAAAAATTTATATATTAAAAATATTTAATATATAAATAAATTATTATTAAATATTTATATATTAATTTATTCTTTCAAATGATAACAATCTCGGCATCTCGGTTCATACACATCTTTTTCCCCTAACAATACCTGCCCTTTATCAGCCACTTTCCGATAGCTGATATTAGCGATATTGCCGCACTTTACACAAATAGCATGAAGCTTGGTAATATAATCGGCAATGGCCAGTAAATTAGGCATTTGCCCGAAGGGCTTACCCATATAATCCATATCTAAGCCGGCAGCAATTACTCGGATTCCCTTTAAAGCTAGTTGTTCACATACATGCGTAATTTCATCATCAAAAAACTGAGCTTCATCAATCCCCACTACATCTACATCTTCGGTTAAGAGTAAAATTGCCTGTGCATTGTCAACTGGTGTAGACACTATAAAATTGGTATCATGACTAACAATTTTCACTTCATCATAACGAACATCAACGGAGGGTTTAAAAATTTCAACTTTCAGATTGGCAATCTTTGCTCTCTTTAATCTTCGTATCAGCTCTTCCGTTTTACCGCTAAACATGCTACCACAAATAACCTCTATCCAACCACGTCTTTCTCCTTTAATATGGGGTTCTATAAACATTTTATCAAAATATTAAATACAGTTTGTAACTTTAGTATAAGAAAATTTAAAATTGTTTTGGCTTATTGGCCAAAACTAGTTATTTTAATTAAAATATTGGGAGTATTATAAAAATTATTGCCATGCACAGAGTGGAAACACTTCTCACTAAACTGCAGCAGCAATTTAACGATCGGGCTGAGGCAGGTGAGTTGCTATTAACCGTACAAATGTTACAGGCAGAATTATTACATATGGAAAATAATTCGCCTAGTAAGACTTGTGTTTCAATAGATATCCCCAATTTTCTTACAGAAAATAATATTATTCCAAAAAATACTGATAAAAAAACAGAAACTGAACCTGAAAAAATAATAGAAGTATTGCAGGTAGATGAAGCTGCCATAGAAGCCGAGTTGGAAGAGCTGAAAAGAAATGCAGAAACGCTAACCAAAATTAGCCTACAAAATAAGCCGCACATACTGTTTGAAGACGATGAAGAGCTGCCTACACTGGCACAAAGAGATTATCGATCTACTTCTCAAAAAGAAATAAATGAAACGGTAGCAGTTGCTGCAACTTCATTAAATGATAAATTAAAGCTGTCCCAAAATGAAATTAGTGAACTGCTAACGGAAACGCCTGTACGAGATTTGAAAAAAGCAATTGGTGTAAATGATCGTTTTTTATTTATTAATGAACTATTTAGAGGTGATGAAGCGATGTATGAACGAAGCATACGCACCATTAATAATTTTACTATCCTTCCGGAAGCAGAATACTGGATACAACGAGAATTAAAAGTTAAAATTGGTTGGGATGAAGGCAGTGAAACGGTAAAACATTTCAATCAATTGGTTAAAAGGCGGTTTTCCTGAATATAGTTGAGAATATAGGTTGTAGCTCCTGTATGTAATTCCACATATTTCCTTGCGGCTTGTGCGGTTCTCGCCCAAAAAAGTGAATCATCTAATAGCGAATTTAAAGTTTGTTCCAGTTCCAAGGCGTTGTTAACACTTATAGCCCCTTCAAAATCAATTAGTTCGGTAGCTTCTATATACTTTTCATATTCAGGGCCAAAGATAACAGGCTTGCCATAAAC
>CAZPHA010000092.1:0-6325 GCA_964586215.1 uncultured Ferruginibacter sp. | reverse complement strand
TGTAGGTAGCAAATACTTCAACTTCCTGACCGGCATCAACAAAAAAACTCTTGCTTTTAGTTCCCACGGGGTCTTTTTTTGCAAAAAAGACCCCGTGGTGACATCAAAAACCGTCCACAGACAACCGGCCACCGAAGAAAATTTTCAGTTTCTTTAGAGTGACGTTACATTGTCTTCCCGAGCGGCAGCGAGGGATCTTCACATATTCATATTTTTATCAACTAAAAACATGCTATAAAAACTTTAAGCATGCAAAATAAAAATAATATAATTTATTATATATATTTATATTAAATTAATTAACAATTATTTATATATTAATAATTTATATTTTTTCTTCTAAATGCAACAAAATATTCGATCAAAAATCTTAAATCTACAATAATAAATTCAGCTCCCTAACTTTGTTTCTTAAATTAAATGTATGGCCAATAATATCAAATGTCCGGGTTGTGGACAACTCTTTGATGTAGAGAATATTATTGCAGCAGATATTGAAAAAAAGTATCAGCAGCAATACCAGTCGCAATTATCAGCCTCCTTAGAAAAAATTGAAGCCGATAAAAAAAAGTTTCTCGAAGAACAAAAAATTTTTGAAGAAAAGAAAAAAAAGGAAAACGAACTATTTATACAAAAATTAGAGCAGGAAAAACAAAAATTGTCTGCAAGCCTGCAGGAGCAATTGAAAAAATCTATTCAGGACGAATATGAAAACAAGCTAAAACTGATGGAAATGGCTCAAAAGGATAACGAAGCAAGACTAAAAGAAGCCCGCCAGAGAGAACTTGAATTTTTACAAAAAGAGGTAGACCTTAAAAATAAAGAAGCAGAATTAGAAATTGCCTTACAAAAGCAATTACAAAAAGAAAGGCAGCAATTGGTGGATCAAATTAGACAACAGGAAATTGAACGAAATGCTGTAAAAGAAACCGAGTTTCAGCTTAAGCTAAAAGAACTGGAAAAACAACTCGATGAACAAAAAAAACTGGCTGACGAAATGAAAAGAAAAGCAGAGCAAAGCAGTATGCAACGCCAGGGTGAAGTACAGGAGTTGTTGTTGGAAGAAATTTTAAAAGAACATTTTCCCTTTGACATCATCGAAGAAGTAGGAAAAGGCGTGGAAGGAGCCGACTGTATACAAATTGTACGCAATAGCATCGGCAAAGAGTGCGGAAAAATTATTTACGAAAGCAAACGAACCAAGGGCTGGCACAATACCTGGATTGATAAATTGAAAGCAGATATGCGTAATCTGGGCGCTGATGTAGCCATCATTGTAACACAATCTTTCCCGAAAGACATGCAAAGGTTTGGTGAAAAAGAGGGTATTTGGATCTGTAATTTTAGTGAAGTAGGCAGCCTGGCATATCTGCTGCGTAATGGTATTTTAAAAGTGTACGACGTACAAAGGAGCCAGGAAAATATGGGCGATAAAATGCAGATGCTATACAACTATCTTACCGGCAATGAGTTTAAAGGCCAGGTTGAAGCGATTGCAGAAGGATTTATGGCTATGAAGCAAGGTATCGTTAAGGAAAGAATACAAATGGAAAAAATCTGGAAAGAAAGGGAAAAACAACTGGAAAAAGTACTCATCAGCACCAGTGGTATGTATGGCTCTGTTAAAGGTATTGCAGGAACATCCGTTGGCGATATTCCTTTATTAGATGGCGCTGCCAGCATTGAAGAAAATTTATAGCAGGGCTACTTATTTTCTTATTGGCCTACTAAAAATACTGCATTGCCCAACAGCAGCTTGCCATTTTCCCAAAAGCTTCTGAAAATGGGATTGTCTGGAAAGTAGACAATACTGCCATTGCCATAGCTTTGTACAATTAGCACAGCCGCATCTTTAATTTTGTCTTGCATTTTACTACCTACAAAGCCGGATACCAACGCTTTATCTTTGATAACACCTACATTCCAGGCATCTTTTAAAAATTCGTAAGTGGAAGCGTCCTGCTTCAATGCGAAATAAAAATTGGGGTAACCGAAAGCCAGCGGATGAGAATTATCCAGATCGACTTTATACACAGCGCCGGCAATATTATTTGCTAATGCATCCCGTTCATTTTTTTCATAATAGCGTATATCCGTATACGTTAGTTTAGATTCTTCTTTTTTATCATCCTCTAACTTTTTAACTTTAATACCCCAATCGCCAGAGGCCATTTGAGCTACTGCACCTTCCAATGCAATAATTTTGCCACCCTGCTTAACCCATGTTTTCAAATCATTGGAGGCATCTTTATCATCCAATAGCTTATACTTTCCATTAGGCAGGATCAGAACATCTATGTTTTTCCAATTAATATTGCTTACATCATCCACATTAATCAAAGTAATAGGATATGATAATTGTTGATCAAATAAATGCCATATCTCACCTGCAGCTTCCGGCACCACGTCACTACCCGTTAGCATGGCCACCCTCGGCCGATGAATATAATGCACCTTACTGCTACCTACATCAAATCCTTTTTCCATAAAACCGGATTCCATTGCAGTAATCTCTCCTTCAAATTGACTCATAATTCCAGACAATAAATTGAGTTTATCTTCATTGCCTTTTCGCAATACAATCAATGTTCCTTTACTAAATTTCTTAGTATTAACTTCAAATTCTTTTTCTGAATAGCGTACTTTAAAACCTTTATTCAGCAGCGCTGCTAATATTTTTGCATCTTCAAAAGAACGATACGTTATTGCATAACCATAGGATGAGGTACTAGAAAGATTTTCCTTTGCCGCAAAAGAAGCAACAGAGGCTCCGTTAACCCTTTCTTTTACAGCATATGTTTGTAAACCGTAAGCATACGGCAAACTCCAGGCGGTAATATCATAAGTAGCAGAATCTACCAATTTTGATTTTGGCTCAAACAATACTTTTACTAAAGTTGCTTTAGGTTGATAGGTACTAATTACTAAGCTATTGTCAGCAGAAAAATTTTCTTCCTTACCAGTAAAATAGTTAAACCCTTTCAAACTTTTACCAGACAATGACCCGTAAGTAATTAGATTAGCATCCAGCAACTTCTTTAACGCTTTTATCTTTTGCTGGTTATTATCAGTAATTATAAAAGATTTATACTCTCCTGCTCCATTGCTTTTGGCATTATCAAAGAAGGCCTTAAATTCCTTTACTACTTTTTCTGCATTTTTAGCCACTACTTCTAAAGTACTCATGCTGGTGGTAAAGTGGTGATCCATTCTGTCTTTAAGTGTTAGAGTATCCTCTTCTTTTGTAATGATAGCTGTTCCAGCATGACTAAGTCCACCTTGCTCAAAGGTCATACCAACGGCGCCGTTATATATCGGGTAGGTATCACCGTAAGAGGGGTAAAATAGGTCGAAATATTCTTTGGTAAAGTATAGCCAGCCATTTTTATCAAAGTATTTAGCATTGTTACGACCGATTTCAACCTGAAAGCTTCTCTGCCAGGGAGTAATCACCTCATGATAAGGTTCGGCTGCTGGCGCAAAATAATACGGCTCATTGTATGCCTGTTCATGATAATCACTGTGAACATGAGGCATCCATTCGTTGTATTTTTTTATACGTTGCTGTGTTTCAACTTGTGTTTGCCAGGCCCAATCCCGGTTTAAGTCAAAATTATAGTGATTGGTTCTACCGCCGGGCCACGGTTCGCTGTGTTCACGAGCATCCGGATTAGGATTAGCTTTTTTACCTACCACTGAGGTATACCAGTTCACATACCTGTCTCTCCCATCCGGATTGAGGCAGGGGTCAATTAATACAACAGTATTTTGTAAATAAGCTCCATATACATTATTGGATGTTCTTAACAGTTCGTATAAAACTTTCATCGCTACTTCCGAGCTACTGGTTTCATTACCATGCACATTGTAACTTAGCCATACAATGGCAGGCATATTTACCTCTCCCGGCTGATCGGTTAGCAAGCCGGTAAGGCGTAAATTATTCTTGCGAATGGTTTCTAATCTACTAAAGTTTTCCGGAGAAGCAATGGCTGCTAGCAAAAGTGGCCTACCTTCGTTTGTTTCACCATATTTTTCCAGTTTCATCTGATTAGACATGACAGCAGCTACATATTGAAAATAACCGACTACCTTATGATGAGGTGTATATCTGCTACCCAGGGGGTAACCTAAAAATTCATCTGGACTTTGTAGTGTTTGGCTGAATGAAACACTATTTATAACTACCAGTATGATGGCTAGTAAAAATTTAGATTTTCTCATAACTAATCAATAAATGGGTGTGAAAATAAGGAAAGTAAGTGATTTTATGAAAACGATAGTCAGAAAGATGGTTGACCTTGCTAAGGCCGAAAAACTTTAATGTACAAAATTACTAATGCTGACGGGCTGCCTGACTGACAGTAGTAGCTGCCCGTGTGGGATGGTTTGTGCGTTGGCAGGGCACTACTACAGAAGGCAGGGACAAATGCTGATCCGGCACAAATGATGACAGCCCCTAATTTTTATGATCAGACGGAGACCGTCAGATCATAAAAAAAATGACAGCTCCAAAATATTTTTACTGTGCAAAATCTGACTCGTAATTACCATGAATACGTTCCGCAGACGGATTAAAATAACCAAATTTTAAGTGAGGGAATTCCTCCTGTATGAGCTCCATCATTTGTTTAATGCCCATACATTCACCGGTATCGGAAATGCCAATTTTACCCAAATACCAGTCAGGATCAATATTAAAATTGCGCCACTGAATCATGCAAAGATCTGTTTCTTTGATAAATTTTCGCAGTGCTTCATACTCATCCACACTATCCGTCATGCCGGGAAATACAAAATAATTGATGCTGGTCCAACCACCAAAACTCCTCACAATTTTAAGGCTCTCGATCAAATCTACAAACTGGTAATTATTAGGCCGATAATAAGCAGTATAAACATGTTCTCTTACGCTATTGGTACTCACTCGTATGCTATTGAGTCCTGCCTCACACAATGCTTTTACGGCAGCAGGCTTGCTGCCATTGGTATTGATATTGATACTTCCTTTTGTTGTATGTTTTCTAATTTCGTGTATGGCTTCCCGTATGGTTTCCCACATCAGCAACGGCTCTCCTTCGCATCCTTGTCCAAAACTAATAATCGGGAAAGGTGCTGTTTCTAAATGTGGCACTGTAAACTCTACAATTTCGGCTGCAGTAGGCTTAAAAGTAAGCCTGTCTTGTGTGCTGACAATCGTTTCATCCTGCGGCTGAAAGCTGATACAGCCAATACAATTGGCATTGCAGGCCGGTGAAGTAGGAACCGGACATTCCCACCTGCCCATAAAATAATTACGTGCTGCCGGACAATTGTAAGTGTTGCAACAATTATCAGCTAAATGTTTTACCAAACGGTTATGCTTATACGCTGATAAAAATGTTTGCACTCCCTGTTGAATTTTTTCAGCATCAAATCCTTCACACTCCTGGCGGATATCTTTTTCGATACGTACGGCGGGAACAAAAAACTGACCATCGTACCATCCCGCTGCAGTATAGCAAAACAAAGGTAGCGTAGGTGCATCAGGCATGGTTTCGTAGGCTGCCATATACAAGCCGGTATGCGCCGGAGGAATGAATGCCGCTACAGCCCAACCTTTTTCACAGAGCCGCATTTCTCCTGTATGCACATCGATGCCGATGCCACGCCTACCGGGTAACTCGTACAAGCTGCCGCCTGATGGCAATAGTATCCATTCATCTTCGGGTACGGGCACTGCATCCCAGCCACTTCGGCCGGTGACATACAGACTGGTATCTTCAAAAATATTTCCTTTACCGTCGGAATACAATATATAAGGGCTTTGCTGCATGGTGTATAAATCTATTGTTGATAGACTCATGATCTACCAACACGATCAAATAAACGATGTGCAAAGTTCGTATTTTTTAAGGAAATGGGGAGAACAATTATGTCTGTAGGCTAAATAGCAAGCTTGTTTCTTTAATTAAATCCATCAGAAAATGCTGCAGTTTGTACTGCCTTCAATGCTAGTTCGACTTTAAGCCAATCTCCCATCTTTGGAAGATGAAATAATGGAAGACCACTTTTTAAACCCTCTAATTTTTTTACTTTTTTCATACTACTGCTCTTTAATTTTTTTAAATTAATTATCAACTTATATCTTGATAAGCAGTAGTTATGGTAGTGCAATTAAGATGCAAATATCACACCAATTACACAAAAAATATTCATCCTTTTAACGAAATAGCATTTTGAGTTTATCAAATTGATATACAATTTAATAGTTCCCCGACCTAAAGGTCGGGGCTATGTTTCGAATACATATGTGCTTAGCCTTTGGACAAAAAAATCCGAACAT
>CAZPHA010000091.1:0-6388 GCA_964586215.1 uncultured Ferruginibacter sp. | reverse complement strand
GCAACATAATTTTGAAACTATGTCCTCAGGATAGGAGCAAGTACCCCGCAGTGAGGCCGTAGGTACGGCCGAACGAGGAGTACTGCGTAAAGCCCGACCCGGGCGAAGCCCGGGGTACGCCCAAATCGTTAATTGCTAATTCTCAATTTTTAATTTTTAATTGCTAATTCCTAATTCCTAATTCCTAATTCCCTCCAATACCACCACTGCTTTGTGTACGTTTCGATTCTTCTTCGGTGGCTGTTTTACGTTGGCGAGCAGCTTTTACCTGGTTATTACCAAAGCGATAGGTAAAATTCATGCGTAATTGTTGGCTTTCCCAATTTCCTCTTACATCAATATAAGCTGCGCCAAAATCGCTAACACCTCTCCAACGTAATGTACGTAAAAGATCGGTATAACTTACTTTGAAAGTACCTTTTCCTTTGAATAGCTGTTTTTGTATGCCAATATCCAAGTTGCCAATGGCTCTGCTTTTGAAAGTGCCGCCCCAAACACTTGGAGCGCTGTAAAAGCCTGAAATTTCTCCTGTATATCCGCCTCCAATTATGAACGATTGTTGCATATAGACGCTGGCAGAGTTAACGCTAATATTTATTTTTTTGCCTTCGCCAAAATCTGCTTTGTAGTAACTGTGGAAGGCATTTATATTAGTGTACAGGCTCCACCATTTGGTAATTTGGAAAGGCAGCGAAAAGTTGATATTATAAATATCCTGGCTGGCAAGATTACGTTGAGTAATATAACTTTTTGTTTTTTCGGCAGTATCAATTACCTGTGCTCTATAGTCGCTGATATGACTATAACCGATTGTTGTATTGAAGCGATATTTGTAGGTATGTGTTAGTTCAATACTGTTGGTATATTGTGGCCGTAAAAAAGCGTTTCCTTTCTGATAGGTGAGTTCATCCAGTTTATTTTCAAAAGGATTTAGATCCTGATAATTGGGCCGGTCAATTCTACGGCTGTAAGTGAGGTTAAAGATATGATTCATACTTTGTGTAAAAGTAATAGCAGCGCTTGGAAACAGATTGGTATAGTCTCTCTTTACTCTGTCATCTGATTGTTTGATGCCATCAACCCGGGTAAGCGTACCATCACTTCTGGTGTTTTCTACTCTTACACCTGCCTGTATGGCCCATTTGAAGTTGATAGGTTTGTTATAGTTCACATAAGCTGCATTTACATTCTCCTTATAAGTAAAGCTGTTACTTCTGGCAGAATCTATTAAGTCGTAATTATTGATTACATTAAAAAAGCTGAATGTATTATCTGTTTTTACATAACTAAATTTAGCGCCGAGGCCTAACTTCCCTTTTTTAAAGTTGGTGGTATAATCAATTTTTGTTGAGATAATGTTGATGTCGGTAGGAGTATTGTTGCGATAATTTTTTTCGTACAATAATGTTTCCGGTGATTTGGTATAATAGCTGTTAGGCTGATAGCTGCTTCTACGATTTTTGTACATACCGTAATCAGCGTCAACATTCAATTCGTGGCCGGCAGTATCTGAAAAGCTGTAGTTGGCGTTAAAATTAGCATTGGTTGAGTGGCCTGGTATAAAATTACTTGCATATAATATCTGGCTGGTTTTACCATCTGCTATGGAACTAATGGGAGTTCTACTGTTGGTACTGTTGTCAGAGTTATTGGTGTTAATTGTGGCAATAAATCCGATGGTTTGCTTTTTATTAAGAAAAAAGTCAGCGCCGGCCTTTACATTGTGCGACCATCCTTCTGAAAACATTTTGCTGGTTTGATCGTAAATGCTATCCAATTGCTCACGGTAAAGAAAAAAGTCACTTTCATTTTTAGCCCAGTTATTGCTGTAATTGCTAAACCAGTTTGATTTTTTATTTCGATAATTCAGGCTTAATGCGCTATTGGTTTTAGGATTAATGCCAACATTCAATCCTGCAGAAGCAGAGCCGTTTAGGCCATATTTTTTATTCTTTTTCAGTTTGATATTGATGATACCTGCATTGCCCTGGGCATCATATTTTGCAGATGGGTTGGTGATCATTTCAATAGCCTCAATATCTACGGAGTTGATAGATTTAAGATAGGCGGCTAAATCACTGCTATTAAGCTGTGTAAGTCTTCCATCAATATACACCCTTACACCATTTTTTCCTTTTAATGAAATATTATCATCTTTATCGGTAACTACTCCGGGTGATTTTTGTAGTAATTCAAAAGCATTACTACCGGTTGCATTAATACTGTTTTCTACATTAAAAATGGTTTTATCTGCTTTTACTTCAATGATGGGCTTTTTGCTGGTAACGGTTACACCCTGCAAGTTTTTGTCGGCTACCTGAAGCGTACTGGCAGGAAGGGCAAAATTTTCTCCTTCTTTTACAGTAATGCTTTGCGAAATGAATTTTTGGTGCCCTACAAAAGTGATAGAGATGAAGTAGTCGGCCGGTTTAATTCCTTCGAATGAAAAGTTTCCTTTATTGTCTGTGACGTCTGTTTTTACGATTGATGAGTCGGAAGATTTTTGTAGCAAAATGGTGGCGGCTGATATAACTTTGCCATTCAGATCTTTTACATTTCCGGATATGCTTGTTTTATTTTGTGCAGTTAGATGAAGATTTAAAAGCAAAATTGCTAAAAATAATAGTAAAGATTGTTTCATGTGATTAGTAATTGATACGCAAAGTTATTATTAAAAAAATATTTTCGCAATTAATCTGTATGAATAGTTACTGTTAATGATGAATGGTAGATAAAATTTGAGTAAGGGTTGTACTTAGGTAACTGATATTGAAATGCTTACCTTTGCATAAGAGATTATGAAGACAAAGTCGTATAAAAAAGATAAGGTAAATATCATTACGCTGGGCTGTAGTAAGAATATGGTAGACAGCGAGGTATTGAGTGGACAACTGCTTGCTAATGAAATAGATGTGGTGCATGAGAGTACCAAAAAAGATCACAATATTGTGGTGATTAATACCTGTGGATTTATTGAAAAAGCAAAAGAGGAAAGTATCAATACTATTTTAAGCCAGGTAGAGTTGAAAAAAAAGGGCAAACTGGATAAAGTGTTCGTAACGGGTTGTTTAAGTGAGCGTTATAAGAATAATTTGGAGGAGGAAATACCGGAAGTTGATGCTTATTTTGGCACTATGGAATTGCCATTGATATTGAAGCAGTTAGAAGCGGATTATAAGTCGGAGCTGATGGGTGAACGTTTGTTGAGTACTCCGCAGCATTACGCTTATATGAAAATCAGCGAGGGTTGCAACAGAACATGTTCATTTTGTGCTATTCCGCTGATGAGAGGCGCCCATGTGAGTAAGCCAATTGAAGCCCTGGTGGAGGAAGCAAAGCAACTAGTAGCTAAAGGGGTGAAAGAAATTATGCTGATAGCACAGGAGCTTACTTATTACGGACTGGATATTTACAAAAAAAGAGAATTGCCTAAATTGCTCAATTCTTTAGCGGAAGTACAAGGCCTTGAGTGGATCAGATTACATTATGCTTATCCTTCTAAATTTCCCTTAGAAATAATTGATGTGATGAAAGATCATCCGAATATTTGTAATTACCTGGATATGCCTTTACAGCATGCTGCTAACAATATGCTTTTCGCTATGAAAAGGCAAATTACCAGAGAAGAAATGGAGGATTTAATTGGCAACATACGGTTACGTATACCCGAAATTTGTTTACGTACTACGTTGATAGCAGGATTTCCGGGTGAAACCAGGGATGATGTAGAAGAATTGAAAACATTTTTACAAAAAATGCGTTTCGACAGAGTGGGTATTTTTACCTATAGCCATGAGGAAGGTACAAGCGCTTATCATTTGAAAGATGAATTGCCGTCGGAAGAAAAAGAAGAAAGAGCGCAGGAAATTATGGAGGTTCAGCAGGAGATCAGCCTGGAGAAAAATATGGAAAAGGTAGGCAAGGTTTTCAAAGTAATGATTGATAAAAAAGAAGCAGGACGATATTTGGGAAGAACTGAATATGATAGTGTGGAAGTGGACAACGAAGTAATTATCAATAGCAAGAAAAAGCTTACTGTTGGAGACTTTGTACAGGTGAAAATTACAAAGGCTTATGATTATGATATAGAAGGGGAGGTAGTTTAGTGTTTGACGTTTGAGGTTTGAGGTAGATATTAGTTGATAAAAAATATTAAAAATTATTGATACCCTTACATGAATTTTAGCGCCGAATTTATTGATTATGAAAGCACGGGATTTTTCTCAAAAATTGTCACGGATTATATTAATGGACGCAGCCAGCTAAAGCCCTTTTACCAGCATGAAGTATCTATTGATGGAATCAAAGCTGCTATTGCGGAGCGGAAAAAAAGTCAGACGAATCGTACTGTTCTGGTACAGGAAATAAAAAAGCAATATGAAACAATTGAAGTAAATCCGTCTGTTCAAAATAATATTAACAAGTTATTGGATGAGCATACTTTCACGGTTACAACTGCTCATCAGCCTAATATATTTACGGGGCCACTTTATTTTATTTACAAGATATTACATGCAATAAAACTATCTGAATATCTCAATACTCAAATACCCGATTATCACTTCGTTCCTGTTTATTATATGGGCAGTGAAGATGCCGATTTGGAGGAGTTAGGACACGTATTTATTGATGACAAAAGATACGTATGGCAAACCAACCAAAAAGGCGCTGTTGGCAGGATGAAAGTGGATCAATCTTTAATTGGTATAATCGATGGAATTGAAGGGCAGTTAGCTGTTCATCCTTTTGGAAATGAAATAATTAAGGTATTAAAGCAATGCTATCAAACAGGTGTTACAATAGAAGAGGCCAGTTTCAAATTTGTGCATCATTTATTTGCAAAATATGGTTTGGTGGTATTATTGCCCGATAATCCTAATTTAAAGCGTTTATTTGCTTCCGTTATTAAGAGTGAAATGGATACTCAATTTTCACGTTCACTTGTTGAAGAAACGATAGCCGTATTTCCTCAAGAGTACAAAGTACAGGCTAAAGGACGAGAAATTAATTTATTTTACCTAAAAGATGATTTACGTGAAAAAATTGAATTGATTCATGGCAAATGGTCCATCAACCATGAGGTATGGACTAAGGATAAACTTCTGCATGAGCTGGAACTTTACCCTGAGCGGTTCAGTCCCAACGTCATTCTACGTCCTGTTTTTCAGGAAATGATGTTGCCCAATGTTGTTTTTATTGGTGGAGGAAGTGAAATAGCCTATTGGCTGGAATTAAAAAAGATTTTTGAAGCTGTGCAAGTTCCTTATCCGGTATTGGTATTAAGAAATTCTTTTTTATTCGTAGATAAGGATATAAATAAACTAATTGGGAACCTTGGTTTTTCAGTTAAAGATCTATTTAGAAAAGATATTGATCTGATTAATGATTTGGTAAAACGAAATAGCTCTTTGCAGTTGAATGTAGAACAGGAAAAAGAACAGCTGCTACAATTGTATAAAAAAATCATTGAAATAGCCGGTAGGGTAGATGTTACGCTGGAAAAGCATGTAGCTGCCCTACAGGAAAAGGCTTTATACAAACTGGAAGCGTTAGAAAAGAAAATGTTAAGGGCAGAAAGAAAGAAATTTGAAGCTCAACAGCGACAAATTCGAAATGCAAAGGTACGACTTTTTCCGCAAAATAGCCTGCAAGAGCGTATAGAGAACTTTTTGCCTTATTATGCAAAGTACGGTTCCACGTTTCTGGATACTATTTTTCAATATTCTACTCCGTTGCAACAACAATTTGGAATTGTTAAAGAAGCCTGAACTAGTCCTTATCAAATTCATTTTTGAATCCTGATTGAGCTATTTTTTTTACCTGCTCTTTAACCGAATCTTCTTGTTGCTTTTTGTAAGTATTTAATTTTTCAGCAATAACAGCATCCTGTATCGCTAAAATTTGAGCTGCTAAAATACCGGCATTTTTAGCGCCGTTAAGGGCAACAGTTGCTACGGGAACACCATTGGGCATCTGCAGAATGGATAAAATGGAATCCCACCCATCGATAGAGTTAGAAGATTTTATAGGCACTCCAATTACCGGTAAGATGGTCTGGGCTGCAACCATCCCGGGTAGGTGTGCAGCGCCTCCTGCACCGGCAATAATTACCTGCAGGCCTCTTTCTTTCGCCTGTGTTGCATACTCATGTAATCGATTGGGGGTTCGATGTGCAGATACAACAGTTACTTCTGGTTCAATTCCCAATTGGCGCAATATTTCAGCAGCTTCTTTCATATAGGATAGATCACTTTCACTTCCCATAATGATTCCGACTTGAGGCATGGTGTTTAGAGTTTGGTGTTTGATGTTTGGTGTTTGATGTTTGGTGTTTGATGTTTGATGTTTGATGTTTGATGTTTGATGTTTGATGTTTGATGTTTGATGT
>CAZPHA010000090.1:0-6629 GCA_964586215.1 uncultured Ferruginibacter sp. | reverse complement strand
CTTTTCTCCCATTAATGGAGAACATTTTATAATGGAAATGCCCACTTGTAATACCATTTATATTTATAAATAGTCCGATATTTGAGATTAAATATTGCCACTTTTTTGCGGAAAAAAAGTGGCGCAAAAAAGCCGGCCGAAAACCCTGCCTGCTTGATGCAGTCAGGCAGGGATTACATCCCGTTTTCTCTCGCCTCAGGCGAGACTGATTAAGCTTTTGTGCTACTGTAGCTTCAACATTAGTTCATTGATTGGACAATTTAATATTTATAATTGGTATAATTTGTATTTTATACCGCCAAGTAAGTGAAAAGGAATCATCGGGTTCCTTTTTCGCTTTTTAGACCATAAAACAAAAGCCCTCCGCCAAAAGGGAGAGCTTTTAATAATTTATAATAATTACTACAGTACTTAAGAAGCTGCTTCGGTATCACCAGTTGATGCTTCATCTGATGATGCTTTTTCAGCGATGTCAGTTGTGGTAGTGGCCGATTTCTTTTTACCGCCAGAACGACGAGTCTTTTTAGCAGGTTCAGCAGCATCCTTGGTTCCTTTACCATATATCTCGTTGAAATCTACTAATTCAATCATTGCCAGCTCGGCATTATCTCCCGCTCTTTTCCCTAATTTGAGAACACGGGTATATCCACCAGGGCGCCCAATAACTTTAGGCCCCACAACAGTAAATAATTCTTTTACAGCAGCTTTATCATGCAAATAACTGAATACAATACGGTGATTGTGCATGATGGCTTCCTGGCTATCGGTTTTCTTTGTCTTAGTAATGATAGGTTCAATAAAAGTACGCAAGGCCTTTGCTTTGGCCAAAGTAGTTACGATTCTTTTATGTTGAATTAACTGGCATCCCAAATTCATCAAAAGTGATTTTCTGTGAGAAGCCGTTCTACCAAGGTTGTTAGTTTTATCTCCGTGACGCATGACTGTTGTTTTTTATTTCGATTATACCGTGTCAGGAATATAATCTACTTGTTTAATTGATAATTTATTAATTGCCTGCCCCGACTCATTCGGGGATAATTGATGATCTTTTGTTCTAAGTTCGACAGGGATAATGAATTGATAAAAAAGTTAATGAGTATGAATAAATTATCAATTATCCATTAACCCATTATCCATTATTTCTATTCATCATCCAACTTAAGTTTGCTCAAATCCATTCCAAATCCTAAGCCTCTTTCATTTAATACCTGTTCAATTTCACTTAAAGATTTTTGACCGAAGTTTCTAAACTTCATCAAATCTTCCTGTTCGTATTGTACCAGTTCACTTAGAGAATTGATTTTGGCTGCTTTCAAGCAGTTGAAGGCACGTACCGAAAGATCTAAATCTTCCAATGGTGTTTTCAACATTTTACGCAATTGTAAAGTATGTTCATCTACCAAATCTTCCTTCTTATCTTCTTTTGAATCAAAAGTTATATTTTCATCGGTAATGATCATCAGGTGCTGTATCAAAATACGGCTGGCCTGTTTTACCGCTTCTTCCGGGTGAATGGTGCCATCAGTAATTACTTCCATCACCAGTTTTTCAAAGTCCGTACGTTGTTCCACCCGGGTATTTTCGATAGAATATCTTACATTTTTGATAGGAGTAAAGATAGCATCTACCGGAATATATCCGAAATGACTGCTTTTTTCTTTATGCTCTTCAGCGGGTACATAACCACGGCCTTTACCAATGGTAATATCAATATCCAGCTTAGCGCTGCTATCCATGGTGCAAATCAGCAATTCGGGATTCATTACCTCAAAAGCCGAAGACTCGTCACCGATTTCAGCAGCCGTAAATTGAGATTTGTTCTTTAGAGACAAAGAGATTTTTTCTACACTCATGTCTCCTTCTATTTTTTTCTTAAAACGAACCTGCTTTAAGTTTAAAATCATTTCTGTTACATCTTCTGTTACCCCTTTAATGGTGGCAAATTCATGGTCAGCGCCGGAAATATTTACACCGATAATCGCATAACCTTCCAATGAGCTTAATAACACCCTTCTTAAAGCGTTACCGATAGTAACTCCATAACCCGGTTCCAGAGGTCTGAATTCAAATTGAGCCTCGAAATCATTGGCTTTTTGGAGAACGATTTTATCAGGTTTAACAAAATTTAAAATGGCCATTTGTATTTTGTTGTTTTATAATTTAACGTTTGTTGTTATCAAAAATATCGTGAATATTCCAGGTATATGACATGCCACAATGCCGGATTATTCATCTTTATACAGCCTGTCTGTTATTTGCTGTACAACTCCACAATCAGTTGCTCCTTAATATTTTCAGGAACACTTTCTCTTTCAGGATAGGCAATAAATGTACCTTTTACATCCTTTTCATTCCAATCCAACCAGTTAAACCTGGCGTTTTTACCACGAATATTGCTGGTAATAGCCGTATTAGCGGCGCTTTTATTTTTAAGGCTGATAATATCGCCAGGCTTACAGCTGAATGAAGGGATATTTACCACTTCATCATTAACGGTTATGTGCTTGTGAGATACCAATTGGCGGGCTGCCTGACGGCTGGGAGCTATACCCATTCTGTATACTGTATTATCCAAACGGGCTTCAAGCAATTTGATCAGGTTTTCACCGGTAACACCCTTACGTCTCGCTGCTTCTTCAAATGTTTTGCGGAATTGTTTTTCCAAAACCCCGTAAGTATATTTAGCCTTTTGCTTTTCACGCAATTGTAATGCGTATTCACCAAGTGTTTTACGCTTACGTGTAGCTCCATGCTGACCGGGAGGATTACTGTTTTTTGTTAACCATTTACCATTTCCTGTGATAAGCTCCCCAAATATTCTTGAAATTTTGGTTTTGGGGCCTGTGTAACGTGCCATAATAATGTTTATTTGATTTTTTAGTTTCGATGCATCATTATAAAAATCTTAAAATGAATAATGCACCCATTATGAATTAAAAATTATGAATTAAGAATTAAAAATGAAAAGGTATCAATTAAAAATTATGAATTAAAAATTATAAATGAACAGTTATCAATTTAAAATGAGCAATTAAAAATGTGTCAACTAATTAAAATACTAATTCCCAATTCCTAATTTTTAATTCCTAATTCTTAATTCTTAATTGCTTACACTCTTCTCTTCTTGGGCGGACGACATCCGTTGTGTGGCAAAGGTGTAATGTCTTTGATCATCGCAACTTCAATGCCGTTTTGAGTCAGAGAGCGGATAGCCGCTTCACGACCGGAGCCCGGGCCTTTTACAAATACATCTACTTTTTTCAAGCCTGCATCTATCGCCACTTTTGCTGCATCAGCGCCGGCCATTTGGGCAGCATAAGGGGTATTTTTCTTACTTCCTTTAAAACCCATTTTACCGGCAGATGACCAGGAAATAACCTGCCCCTGTTTATTGGTTAAGCTGATGATGATGTTGTTGAAACTTGCAACAATATGAGCATCACCATAGCTGTCTACTTTTACTACTCTTTTCTTTAAAGCCGCTTTACTGGTTTGAGCTTTTCCGCCCTGTGCTTTTGCCATAATTTTGTTTATTAGGTAATCTTTAAAATTGATTCGGCTTACGCCGAACTAAAACCAACCCTCCTGCTGACTTACAAGCTATCCGGTGTTAGTTTTATGAGTGATATAAGTCTACTATTATTCTTTATTTTTATTTTATTACACGAATGGATTCGAATTGCACGAATTGATCGGATAATAATTTAAGTACTATCAACTATTTAGTTACTTTCTTTTTACCGGCAACTGTTTTACGTTTTCCTTTACGTGTACGGCTGTTGGTACGTGTACGCTGCCCTCTGAGCGGCAAGCCCTTACGATGGCGTAAACCACGGTAGCAGGCGATATCCAGCAAACGCTTGATATTCATCTGGGTTTCACTACGCAATGCACCTTCTGTTTTAAATTCGTTGTTGATCACATTACGGATAGCGGTTTGTTCATCATCATTCCACTGACTTACTTTTTTATTCAAGTCAACACCCGCTT
The DNA here is from genome assembly GCA_964586215.1 of uncultured Ferruginibacter sp. Taxonomy (GTDB): domain Bacteria; phylum Bacteroidota; class Bacteroidia; order Chitinophagales; family Chitinophagaceae; genus Ferruginibacter. Next base: position 2,639 of record CAZPHA010000090.1, on the reverse strand, counting down.
TGGTTAAAATATATTGAGCGGTAGAACGGCCAATACCATAAATGTATGTTAACCCGATTTCGCCTCTTTTATTTTTTGGTAAATCTATACCGGCAATACGTGCCATATTTTAGTAATTATTAATATTAATTATTTATTTGTAAAATTTAAAAATGTTCAATGTACAACTATCAATTTTCAATACTAAATACCCTAATACCTAATACCAAATTCCCAATTACCCAATTTACCCTTGCTTTTGCTTAAAGCGTGGGTTCTTTTTATTGATAACATACAGCCTTCCCTTTCTTCTCACGATTTTACAATCGGCGCTGCGTTTTTTAATGGAAGCTCTTACCTTCATGATGTTAATTTTTTTATTATTTTACTTATATCTGAATATAATTCTACCCCTGGTTAAATCATACGGACTCATTTCCACACCCACTTTATCGCCGGGTAAAATACGTATGTAGTGCATTCGCATTTTGCCGGAAATAGTAGCCAATATTTCATGGCCGTTTTCTAATTTAACCTTGAACATAGCATTGCTCAATGCCTCTACTATCGATCCGTCTTGTTTAATTAATGCTTGCTTGGCCATAATTTTAGGAGCGCAAAGATAGGAAAAAATATTTAAAAAAAGGAAAAAATAAGGTATTTTTCCACATTATGTGAAAAAAAGAGGTTTTATAAAGGTGGGAGACGCCTAAATTACTTTAAATCATTCAATTAATCAAAACTTTCTTCATTCAGGTGCACTTTGGTCATTTCATGAAAATGATTTTGTAGCTGGTGTACATAGATAGGGTGCAAAATATGTCGTTTTTCATCCCGATACCATATTTCAAAAGTATTAAAACCGCCTTCGGCGGGAAGTAAAATGCGGAATGCACCTTTTGAGTATTTTACCCTACCATCCTCATTTTTTTGCTTGTGAAATTTGAGCAGGGTCAGTTGTTCATCATTCAGGGGTATGGGGCTTATCTGGTCCAGCTCATACCAGAATTCCTGTGTGCCATTATCCACACATATTTGTTTTTCATCCCCATTAATATTGGTTACTTCTCCACGATATAAATCTCCCTCATTGTTGGCCATTACATAGTCTCCTGTTTTTATTTCAGTAAATTTTATCATAGCGTATTTTTTTGGATATTCGAATATAGCCTCATCCCCCGGCCCCCTTCTCCATAAATGAAGAAGGGGGTGTTCAATTTATTAATTTCATTAAATTTTATCACAGCGTATTTTTTGGATACCCGAATATAAGGATTTTTCCTCATCCCCAAGCCCCTTGTCCGACTGATCAAATAGGCAGGCTTCTCCATTTTATGGAGAGGGGGTGTTCATTTTAATGTTATATCCTTGGGGCTTTTTGCCACAAGGACTCTTTTTTATTAAATAAAATGCCCATAATATATAGTAAAAATACTTGTTCATTAAGTCTAAAATAGTATTTTTTCAAATAAAAATACATATTTATTAAGTAAAAATACTATTTTAATAAGTAAAAGTACCTATTCGTTAAGTAATTATCACATTAAGGTTTTTTGTAATATACTTTTACTGTACAAACACAAACAAACTGCGGAAGCCGAAAAGCAGATCCAAGAGTAGGCAAATTTTAAAACTCCTTAATCATGAAACAAGTTAAAAAATTAGAAAGCTTGAAAAAAGAAATCTTTAATGAAAATTTTAATCAAAGAACTATTAGTGGAGGTGAAGGTACTTCATACATAGTAAAAACTAATTCTCCATGGGGAGGTGTACCTGATGTTAAAACTGATTTCTCTATTTAACATTGAGAATCACCAGATACACTAGAATTTCCCCTAGGAAATACACCTAACACTACCAGGCTGTTTCGTTCGAGACAGCCTGATTTTTTTTCCTCATCCCCCTGCCCCTTGTCCGACTGATCAAACAGGCAGGCTTCTCCATTTTATGGAGAGGGGGTGTTCATTTTAATGTTATATCCTTGGGGCTTTTTGCCACAAGGACTCTTTTTTATTAACTCAACAACCACCTTCTAAGAAGGTGGGTTGAAATACATCGGGCAAAGCCCTCTTTAGAACTCTGATGATGGAGAGAACAAATCAAAATCACGGCGTTGATCTTCCTCTCTCTTGTCCTCTCCTTCCTGATGTTTCACATACCGCCTTATTATATCCTCATCTACTCCTACTGTTGTTACAAAATATCCCCTTGACCAAAAATGATTCCCCCAATAAGGTTTCTGCTTTAACTTGGGATAACTCTTGAATATTTTTATCGCAAGTTTCCCCTTTAGGGTACCCATCAATTCTGATATGGATACTTTGGGCGGAACAGAACATAACAAATGAATGTGATCTATCTGAACACTCATTTCTAATAATTCAACTCCCTTCCATTCACAAAGCATTCTTATATCATTTTCAACCAATTCTTTTACTTCTCCAAATAACACTCTAAATCTATATTTTGGTGTCCATACTATATGAAAGTCACACTTGTATACAACGTGTGATAATTTTTTATATTTGCTACCTGACATAACATAAAGTTATGGCATAGCCGTCAGAACATTACCACCGCCAAAGGCGGTGGTTTTCTAAGGCTCAATAAAATGCCCATAATATATAGTAAAAATACTTGTTCATTAAGTCTAAAATAGT
>CAZPHA010000089.1:5070-6802 GCA_964586215.1 uncultured Ferruginibacter sp. | reverse complement strand
ACGTTTTAAACGCTTTGCATTTAATCGCTACTTTTGGCACTGAATAGTTACAAAAATAACAAATTCGAAAAACAGGCTTCACAAAAGGGGAAACTGGTCAGTAAGCTTTTAAAAAAATCCTTCTCTTTTTGATGATATTAATTTTATACTTAATGCTCGTGATGCTGTTGCATATGTTCAAACTCATCAGCTGTTACTTCTTTTTGTGTTGGAGATACCTGACTTTCTAGCCAATTGAATAACTTTTCCGTGATTACACGATGATAAACTCTGTCTAAATGCTTTTTGTTTTTCATCATGCTGTCCACATAGCTATCAAGCCAGCCTTTATTATCATCATCCAGGCCCATAGAGCCAAAATAATTAGATACTTCAGCCCTGATACTATCTCTTAGCTCTTCGTTAGTAGCTTTTAATTGGTTAGCTTCCGTAATTTTATTGGTTATGAGCGTCCATTTTAGTTGGTTCACAAAATTTGGGTATTCTTTTTCCGCCTGTTCACTTGTTTTAGGCTGATCTCCACCATTTTGAAGCCAGCGTTTCAAAAACTCAGCCGGGAAGTCCATGTGAGTATTGTCTAAAAGATAATGATATAATTGATCTTGTAGCTGGTAGCGGCTTTTAGTATCCCAATATTGTTGTATTTCCTCCCGCAGGGTGTTGCGTAATTCCTCTTCTGAAGTGATATCTTTACTGGGGTAGGCTTTTTTAAAAAATTCTTCGTTTATGGGACTTATCTCCAAAAAATTAATCCCATCAATAGTGATCTTAAAATATTTTTTGGAATCTTCCTGGCTATCTTTTTCTAACTCCAAATCCTCTAAAATCGAAGGCAGGTTTTCAGCTTTAAAAGCTTCGTTAAGTTGCAATAATATTTGATCGCCAATTTTTTTTCCTGTGAATAAATTTTTCCCCAACTCGGTCATCTTTTTAATTTCTACACAATAGTCGGGCATTAACTTTTTATTCAAACTGTTGCCGTCCTTGTCTGTTTCCTCCCATGTAATATCTAAAATAGTTTCATCTTCATTGCCAACTACATCCGGTTCGGTCATAGTACTCATCTTTTGCTGCATATGGCTGATTTCATCATCAATCATAGCATCAGTAACCGTTACTTTATAAAACGTTACCGGTGCTTTGCTTAAATCGGCAAGTTGAAAATCAGGTTGCAATCCCATTTCAAAAGAAAACTCATGTTCCGCAGGATTATTGATATCCATATGGTTCATGCTCTTATTTTCTAAAGGAAGTGGTTGAGCAAAAATGGAAGGCTTCTCAGTATCCAAATATTGATAAAGCTCTTTTTCTACTGATCTGATCACTTCATCGGCCAAAATGGATGCACCATACATTTTTCTTATCATGCCAGCAGGCACCATGCCTTTTCGAAAACCAGGAATATTAGCCTTCTTACTATACTCTTTAATTGTTTTTTCAAACGAAGGAAAATAGTCTTCCTTATTTACTTTAATCGTTAATTTATCGTGTAATAAACCAATATTTTCTCTTACTACTGTAGCCATTTAAGATAATTAGTTGAACATTCAACATTAAAAAGTGCGGATGATAGGGGTCGAACCTACATGCCTTGCGGCGCCAGATCCTAAGTCTGGTGCGTCTGCCAATTTCGCCACATCCGCTTTTCTGGTGCGTCTGCTCTCGCCTTAGGCGAGACCACATCCGCTTTTCTGGTGCGTCTGCTCTCGCCTTAGGCGAGACCACATCCGCT
>CAZPHA010000089.1:0-4970 GCA_964586215.1 uncultured Ferruginibacter sp. | reverse complement strand
CGTCTGCTCTCGCCTAACTTGTCTCGTCTTAGACGAGAGGCGAGACCACATCCGCTTTTCTGGTGCGTCTGCTCTCGCCTAACTTGTCTCGTCTTAGACGAGAGGCGAGACCACATCCGCAGGTATCAGTGCTGCTTTGCAAAATAACAAAGTACACAACTTTAAAATTGGGAGGCAAAGTTAAGAAATTTTAGCAATAAATGTCAATATTATTTTGTAACTTATAAAAGAAAAGTTGTTTAATGGATAATGGATTATTGAATAGTTGATAATACGACAATGAATATTTATAATGAATTGATTAATAATATTATAAATATATAAATTTATTCAATATTTTAATAAAATAATCAAATAGATAAAATGGTAATCATAAACTGCTTTCTTATATTATGCCATAAAAATTCATGTAATTCGTTATAATTCGTGTTTTTAAGTAAATTCGCCTTAATTGATGGATACAGCTGTAAAAATACCTCCTTATAACCTTTCTGAGGAGGAAGAGAAAAAAGAAATACTTCGCCAATACCGGGCATTGTTAAAAGTACTCAAGCCTAAACTAAAGCCTGGCGATAAGGAATTGGTACGCACTGCTTTTGAAATAGCCGCAGAAGCCCACAAAACCATGCGCCGTAAAAGCGGAGAACCCTATATTTTACATCCCCTGGCTGTTGCTAAAATTTGTGTGGAGGAAATTGGATTAGGTGTTCGAAGTACGATCTGTGCATTACTGCATGATACTGTTGAAGATACAGATATTAGCCTGGAAGACGTACAAAGGGAATTCGGCAACGAAATAGCAAAAATTGTAGATGGGCTGACTAAAATAAGTACGGTAATGGATGCCAACACGAGTCAGCAGGCTGAAAATTTTAAAAAAATCCTACTTACCCTTACAGATGATCCTCGTGTAATATTAATCAAACTGGCCGATCGCCTGCACAACATGCGTACGCTGGACAGTATGAAAAGGGAAAAGCAACTGAAAATTAGCAGTGAAACGGTATATGTATATGCTCCGCTTGCCCATCGGATGGGGTTATACATTATTAAAACTGAAATGGAAGACCTGGCCATGAAATACATGGAACCAGATACGTATAAATCCATTGCTAAAAAATTAAATGATACTAAAAGAGAACGTACCCGTTATATCAATGATTTTATCAGGCCTATTAAAGAAAAATTAGAAAAATCAGGGTTCGATTTTGAAATTTATGGCAGGCCTAAAAGCATACACTCTATCTGGAATAAAATGAAAAAAAAGGGTGTTGCATTTGAAGAAGTGTACGACTTATTCGCCATTCGTATTATTGTTAACTCTCCACAGGATAAAGAAAAAGAAGACTGTTGGAAAGTGTACAGTATGATTACAGATGAGTATACGCCCTCTCCCGAAAGGCTGAGAGACTGGCTCAGTAATCCTAAAAGTAACGGTTACGAAGCTTTGCATACCACCGTAATGGGGCCGCAGGGGAAATGGGTAGAAGTACAAATTCGTACCAAAAGGATGAATGAAATTGCTGAAAAAGGCCTTGCAGCTCACTGGAAATATAAAGAAGGTACCTCAGATGAAAGCCGCTTTGAAAAATGGTTTAATCAGATAAGGGAAGCCCTAAGTAATCAGGATAGTAATTCACTTGATTTTCTTCAGGATTTTAAAACATCTTTTCTTACAGAAGAAATTTATGTATATACGCCTAAAGGCGATGTAAAAATGTTACCTATTGGCGCTACCGCACTAGATTTTGCATTTAGTGTACATACAGCAGTGGGTAGCAAATGTATTGGTGCTAAAGTAAATCACAAATTAGTACCCATAAGCCACAAATTACGTAGTGGCGATCAGATAGAAATTATTACCAGTGCTAAACAAAAGCCCAATAGTGAGTGGCTTAATTTTGTAGTAACCAGTAAGGCTAAACAAAAAATAAAGGATACCCTCAAAGAAGAAAAAAGAAAAGTTGCCGAAGATGGCAAATACATTTTGCAGAAAAAGCTTGAAGGTATTGGTGCTGCTATGATACATAGTAATCTGGAAGAGCTGGCTATTTATTATAAATTGAATTCAACACTGGATTTGTTGTATGATGTAGCGATAAAAAAAATTGATTTAAAAGATTTAAAAGAGTTCACCGTTCATGGTGAAAGAATATTTGCACCCAAGCCGGTAAAACCTGTAGTGGAAGAAAAACCGGAGACTGAGTTTATTCCTAAATCGCTCAGTAAAAAAGATACAGAACTGATCATTTTTGGAGAGAGTAGCGATAAAATAATGTACACGCTGGCTAACTGCTGTAAACCTATTCCAGGGGATGATGTATTCGGCTTTATCAGTACCGGTGAAGGGTTGAAAATACATCGCACCAATTGTCCGAATGCTGCCCGGCTACTGGCCAATTACGGACACAGGGTAGTAAAAACAAAATGGGCCAAAAACAAGGAAATTTCTTTTTTAACAGGCTTACGTATTATTGGTTTGGATGATGTGGGTGTGATACACAAAATCACCAATCTGATTAGCGGTGAAATGAAATTCAATATTTCAGCCATGACGATTGAAGCAAAAGAAGGTTTATTTGAGGGCAAGGTAAAAGTATTTGTACATGATAAAGATGAATTAGAAGAATTGGTAAAGCGATTGTGCCAACTGCCCGGTATTGAAAGAGTAGACAGGTTTGATGCAGAAGCGGTGGATAATGGATAATTTGTTAATGAATAATTGATAATTGTATCATTGTAATAATATTTAGTAAATTATAAAGCACCGTATTTTTTATAGACGAATCAATATTTTTTTAAGGAAGATAAAATGAGTAATCTTTTCCAAAATAGCGAATACAAAGTTTGGTTGAATGATTTAAAAGCGAAAATAAAAAACAGCCAAATTAAAGCATCGCTGCATGTTAACAAAGAACTGATCTTATTGTATTATGATTTAGGAAAACAAATCATTGAAAAGCAAAATCACTCAAAATGGGGAAATGGAATAATCGATCAATTGAGCACTGATCTTAAAAAAAGTTTTGATGATGTTACGGGTTTTTCTAAGTCAAACCTATATGCCATGCGGCAGTTTTATCTCGTTTTTTCAAATTTCCACCAACTTGGTGGAAATTTAGAGGACAAGAATAAACTTCCGGATATTGTTGAAAATCAATGTGTTTATCTTCCGTGGAGACATCTTGTTTTAATTTTGCAAAAAGTAAAAAAACAGGAAGAAATTTATTTTTATATTACTCAAACGGTAGAAAATAATTGGAGTAGAAATGTTCTCAATATCCAAATTGAGTCTGATTTGTTTTATAGAAAAGCAATACATAATTTCAAAAATGTATTGCCAAATATTCAGGCAGACTTGCTACATGAAACATTAAAAAATCCATATAATTTTAATTTTTTAACATTAGAAAAAAATGCTTTAGAAAAAGAAGTTGAAAAAGGGTTAATTTCAAACATAACGCAATTTATTTTAGAATTAGGAAAAGGATTTGCTTTTCTTGGAAAGCAATATAAGGTTGAATACCGGGCAAAAGAATATTTTATTGATTTGCTGTTTTATAATGTCAATCTCCATTGTTATGTAGTGATAGAACTGAAAGTAGGAGAATTTCAGCCTGAACATATTGGAAAATTAAATTTTTATCTTACCTTAATTGATAACACGTTGAAGAAAGAAAAAGATGCACCATCAATTGGTATTTTATTGTGTAAAAACCATGAAAAATTTGAAGTGGAATTTGCATTAAAAGATGTAACCAAACCCATAGGTGTAAGCGAATTTAGATTTAATGAGTTACCCCTTGAAGTTCAACGGGAAATGCCGTCAGTAGAAGAATTGGAAAATGAATTAAAAAAAATAAGCCATGAGCAAATCTAAGTATAACTGCCCGGTATTGAAAGAGTAGACAGGTTTGATGCAGAAGCGGTGGATAATGGATAATTGAATAGTTTATAATCAATAATGAATTAAAATATATTTTATTTATGGAAGAATTAATCACACGTTTAGTAAAGGAAGTGGGTATTACTCCTGATCAGGCTACTAAATCTTTAGAAACGATTAAAGATTTTATCAAAGAAAAATTTCCAATGTTAGCAGGGGCAGTCGATAATATGTTTGGGAAGTAGTGAGTTAATTTGTCTATGGGCGGTTATTAAAATGTGTGTGTTATAAACATCAGTCACCGGTTATGAACTCCTGCTTCACAATTTTATAACCATCTTTGGGCTTCCAATCCCAGTTGTTACCGGCCAGGTAATGTAAGGCTTTTTTGAGTGATGTTTCTTTTGTTTTACCAAAGCCCACACCGTAAATAAATTGTTTACAATCATCTGTATCAATATTTGAAGAAAGGATAGTCAGGAAATTTCCGGCATCCTGTTGATCGTTAGAAATTTTTTCAATTCTTAATTTATCTTTATACTGGTTGGCATATTTAGCTTCTAACGCTGTCTGCGCCTGCTTTTGCAATTCAGTTTCCGGAATACCTTTGCCTTTTTTAATACCAATTATAAATATTAAATTGTCCAATAAATGAACTAATGTTGAAGCTACAGTAGCACAAAAGCTTAATCAGGGAACAGGGCCGAAAACGGGATGTAATCGTTTTCGGCCGGCTTTTTTGCGCCACTTTTTTTCCGTAAAAAAAGTGGCAATATTTAACATCAAATATTGGACTATTTATAAATATAAATGGTATAATTTCAAATTCTGGGAGGTAGATATTGCCCCTGCAATACATTTTATCATGTTTAATGCTGGCTATAGCTACTACTACACGCAGCTGAGCAAAAGTACAAATAGTAAAAAGGAGGCCTAAGGCTGTAGAGATAAATTGTTTTTTCATTTTTTACCGGAATTGGATTACTTAGCAAATATATTATTTATTTTTTTAATTTAATATTAATTTAATATTAACCCATTTTGAGCAATAGTAACTCAATTTGGTTGTAAATATTGGTTTTCA
>CAZPHA010000088.1:0-6902 GCA_964586215.1 uncultured Ferruginibacter sp. | reverse complement strand
TTTGAAATGCAAAAAAAATGTAATTTTAGGAGGACTGAATAGTTACAATATTTTTTATAATTATTTGATAACATTTATTAATAACAAATGGTCTAAAATGCTGCCCAAGGGAGTGATCTGGCCTAAGGCTAGGCGATGATGCTGCGAAGAGCTGAAGCTGGTATCAGGTAAAAAATAAATATAAATGGAATTAGATGATAGATTTAGTTTATTCATGATTTTTTTATAAATATAATTATTTGATATTTATTGATTTTTATATTAAAAAATAGTAAATTCACTAGGAAATTTACTATTATCGATTATTGTAATTATTATTTCAACTTAATCGCATGAAACCTGGAAGCACACTTATTACCGGTACCGGCAGGTATATTCCTCAACAGGTGAAATTGAATCAGGACTTTTTAAATCACCTGTTTTATGATGAAAATGAAAATCTTATACAAAGTGATGGTCTGGAGATTGTTGCCAAATTTAAAAAGATAACCGGTATTGAGGAAAGGAGGTATGCAGATAGCAGCATTGAATCGTCGGGGATGGCGGCTGAAGCGGCTAAGATTGCCTTAATGGATGCCCGATGTGATCCGGAGACCATTGATCAAATTATTGTAGCTCATAATTTTGGTGATGTTTGTTCAGATACCAGTCAATTGAATACAGTTCCATCCCTGGCTTCAAGGGTAAAAAATATATTGGGTATAAAAAATCCTAACTGTATTCCGTATGATATATTATTTGGATGTCCCGGGTGGCTGCAAGGGGTTATTCAGGCAGATGCCTTTTTTAAAGCCGGCATAGCGCAAAAATGTTTAGTGATTGGTTCGGAGACTTTATCCAGAGTGGCAGATCCGCATGACAGGGACTCCATGATTTATGCAGATGGAGCAGGGGCCTGCGTTTTGGAAGCAGTAACCGATACCAAAAAAGGGATATTGTTTTCTATTGCTCAATCGCATTGTGATGAGGAGCTTGGTTATTTAAGTATGGATAAAACTTATTCACCTGCTATTAAAACCTCTGCAAAATATTTAAAAATGAAGGGGCGTAAAGTGTACGAGTACGCCTTGAAACATGTACCCCTTGCTATGAAAACATGCCTTGATAGCACGGGGATACCCGTTAGTCAACTAAAAAAATTATTCATTCATCAGGCAAATGAAAAAATGGATGAGGCAATTATCAGGGCATTTTACTTATTGTATGGAGTCAAGGATGTACCCCCTTTTATCATGCCTATGAGTATTCATAAGTTGGGTAATAGCTCGGTTGCAACAATTCCTACTTTACTCGATTTAGTACGGAAAGGTGATATGCCGGAACATCAAATTCAGCAGGGAGATATTTTATTGTTTGCCAGCGTAGGTGCCGGCATGAATATTAATGCATTTTGTTACAGGGCTTAGATATAAATATTTTGTAAAGGGAATTGATTTTTTGTGTATCATTTATACCTGCTACTTTTATGGGTCTCCACGGGGTCTTTTTTGCAAAAAAGACCCCGTGGGAACAAAAGTCTAAACAGCTTCATTATATTATAAACCTTGTTAGCGGTTTAGTATAAATCAAACCCTTCGGCTTCTAGCCAAAGGTAGTTTAGTTATTATACCGGCTACTTTTAGAGGCTCTGATATAACAAAAAACCCTTACCGCTAAGTAAGGGCTGCATTAATATAAATGAATAATAAATTACCCAATTACTTTAACGTTAACAGCATTCGGGCCTTTTTTACCCTCCTGCAATTCAAACTCAACTTTATCTCCTTCCTTTACGTCGTGAACTAATCCGCTTACATGCACAAAAGTTTCTTTAGCTGAGTCATCATGTTTAATAAAACCGAATCCTTTTTCGGTATTGAAAAATTTTACGGTTCCCTGATTTTTTGTGTCCATTTAATTTTAATTAAGATAAATAAACTATAAAGTTACAGCTTTTTTTCGGTTAATCTAACTTTTTAACATATACAATTTAACGTGTATCAAATATTTTTTTAATACACTAAAAAGGCCTGCAACCGCAGGCCTTTCTTTAAAATTAATTATTGTTAACTATAAGTTAAAAACTGTATCGAACAGTTAACTGGCCATTCCAGCGTGAACTGTTGAAGGCGTTTGTATTATTTTAATTAAAGCTATACCGTATACCAATCTGGCCTTGCCACCTTGAGCCAAAAGTAGGACTCCATGGTTTTTGGTTAACAAAATTATAACCTTTTTGTCCATTTACCGTTACGGTACTTAAAAGATTATATGCCTGGTTGGTTACAGTATATTGACGTCCCCAGTCTTTATTTATTAAATTAGTAAGGTTGAATATGTCAAATGTAAACTGCAGATCATGCTTTTTATTATTTGCCATGATATAAAAATCCTGAGCAACACGGGCATCAATAACATGTTCCCAAGGTGTGCTTCTACCATTTCTTTCTGAATATTGGCCTCTTCGTTTTGAAAGATACGGGTCTTTATCAATAAAATCCTGAAAAGCATTACCTTGGTCTGCTGCAGTGGCTAACACTACCTGTTGTCCGTTTACATTAGTTACACGGTCTACAAATTTAATTTCACCTGGATTTCTTGGTACATAAATTAAATCATTACCAAACCTTCCGTCACTATTCAGATCGCCATTTACTAAATAGGTGAACGGCTGGCCCGAGTTGCCATTATAGAAGAAGGAAAGACTAGTTTTGAAATGTTTTGCATAGTCAAAATTCATAGAAAAAATACCTGTAATTCTATGTTGCAATTGATAGTTTGAGATAGCCAATTCCGGATGGTTAGGATCACCCACTACTTGTACAAATTCCCAGTTCGATAAGGCAGTAGAGCTGGCTCCACTATTCATGTCGGCAGCAGAATTGTAGTTATACGCTAACTGAGCAAAGAAATGTTTCCAGGTTTTATTAATTGTAGCTCCAATATTAAAAGTATAGCCCTTATTGGTATTGCTAATTAAAATTGCATTAGTTATCACTGGATTGATTCTTCTGGCATTGGCAGAAGCTGCAAAAGCAATTCTTTTGTCAAAACCATTATTATATGCCGGATCAGCAACACCAACGGAAGGTTTTAAGTTCACATCCTGGTAAAGTACATTATTAACTGTTTTGGAAAAAATGCCTTCCAAAGTTAAATTAAAATCGCCTGGTATTTTTACATCAGTTGCAGCATTTACTCTAAATACCTGTGGCAACTTAAATTTCTTATCTATTAAGTTTACCTCAAAAGTATTGCCACCTAATCCGATGCTGCTTTGTTCATTTACATTCGGGTTAAATCCATTTCCGCTGTTTACATCATAAGGGGCCTGTGTTGGAGTATTATCAGTTTGGCTGGTAGTTTTGAGTAGCAGACCAGTGTTTGAAAACTGATTGGAAATCCATACAAATGGTACTCTTCCGCTGAAAACCCCTAAACCACCACGAACAACTACTCGTTTATTTCCTTCCACATCATAATTAAAGCCAACTCTTGGAGCATATAATAGCTGTTTATTGGGAATATTTTGTGTGTTATATTGCCCCGCAAATGTAGAATCAACTACTTTATTATAGCCCGGCTTTGTATTAACAACAGGCATATCAACTCTTAAGCCAACTGTAAATCTGAATTTAGGGTTAACCTGAATTTCATCTTGTGCGTAAAACCCAAGCTGAGCTGCATTAAATTCAGCAGATGGTTTTTCTACAGATTTGTTAGCTGAATATGTTACATCAAACTGACGTGGTTTATTCGCAAGGAAGTCTGATAAACTGGCAAAACGCCAACGTCCATTTAGGTTGTTAATAAAGAGGTTTCTAAATTTAAAAAACTCATTATGTGTACCAATGGTAAAAGTATTTTTGCCTTTAAAAATTTTTACATTATCAGTAATTTCAAAAATATCCTGATCTAATTCATTAGCAGTCGAACTTCTTTCAGAACCCAACTGGATTGTACCGCCTTTATTGGCAATTTCAATAGAGGGGAATAATGCTCCATAAGTTGAGCGGAAATCTCTGATTTGATGTTTACCGATAATTAAATTATTTGAAACTGATTTAGAAAAGCTACTACGCAATTCAGCTACAGTAATATTCTGAGAGTTATTAAAACGATAAGTATTATTGCCAAATCGGAAAAGATTAGCTGATCTGGAAATATTATCGTCGTATGCGTCAATATAATTATGACGAACTGTTAAGCGATGTTTACCAGTAATATTCCAGTCAATTCTTCCAAACGCTTTATTGCTTTGTGTTTCAGCACTGAAAGTGTTAAATTTGCCTACGTCGTATTGATATTTTTGGCTTAATGTATCAGCAATTTGTTGAGCCTCTTCTGCAGTAATCAATGCTCCCGGGTCGCCGGCATTAAAAATAGTAGGTGCAGTTCTTCGTGCCATTTCACCGCTTAAAAAGAAAAATAATTTATTTTTAATAATAGGACCTCCAAATCTAATACCATATTGCCTGTCGCTAAAATCAGTAGATTTTACACGTGTTAATGGATCTTTACCAATTGTATTCTGATTGCGTAAAAAATAGTAAACAGATCCCTCTAATTTATTGGTTCCGGAACGGGTTACGGCATTAACTCCTGCCCCAGTAAAATTACCATAAGATACATCATAAGGTGCAAGTACTACTTGTATTTCCTGTATAGCATCTAATGAAATAGGAGTGGTGGATGCCTGACCACCCGGAGTTCCGGAGCCGGATAGACCAAATACATCATTATTTACAGCGCCATCAATAGTAATATTATTGAAACGGTTGCTGGCGCCCCCAAAAGAGTTACCGTTTGCCTGTGGAGTTAATCTGGTATAGTCCTGTAAACTTCTACTTAAGGTAGGCAATGTGGCTATTTGTTCTTTATTAATACTTGTAGAAGCGCCAGTCTTTTTTCTTGCATTCGTTCTGCTGCTGGCTACCACTACATTCGTTAAGGTTGTAGATGTCAGACTTAAAACAGGATCAATACGTGTGTTCTCACCCAATGGCAGCGATCCAATGGTTTCCGAGTACGTGGTATACCCTACATACGAAACTTCAATTGCATAGGGACCTCCCGGAATTAAATTAGTAAGATCAAATTTCCCTTCTTTACCACTGGAAGTCTTAAAAATAGTTCCTGTAGGTGTGTGCGTCAATTGAACAGTACTACCCGAAAGTGGACTGCCATCATTATTTTTGACAAATCCGGATACGCTACTCGTTGTTACCTGTGCATTGAGCATAAATGGTAATGCCATTATAACCATGAGTAATGAAAAAATTTTTTTTCTATACATAAGAGTTGGTTTTACGGATGCAAAGAAAATAAAATAATAGATGAATTATCAAAATTATTATTAACAAAATATTATATTTTGTGTATTGTATATTATTAAAAAAAATATATATTTATTTTATTTATAAATTATTAATCATAAACATATTATACATAATATTTAATTACATATAATATAAATGATAATTTGATAATTTTCTGAAACTAATTATGTAACTATAACGTTATTAATTTTGTAAAATAACAGGTGAAACTTGAATCTGTGTAATATGTATTACCAAGACTATATTATATAATTTTTTTTAATATGCTTAGTTCTATAAATAGTGCTATTGAGGACATAAGAAAAGGCAAACTAATCATTGTGGTAGATGATGAAGGCAGAGAAAATGAAGGAGATTTTATTGCGGCAGCTGACAAAGTTACACCGGAAGTAATCAACTTTATGAGTACGTATGGCAGAGGTCTTATCTGTACTGCTTTAACGGAAGAGCGATGTGAGGAGTTGGAACTGACATCCATGGTAGCCAATAACACTTCCCTTCATGAAACGGCTTTCACGGTGAGTGTGGATCTTTTGGGTAATGGCTGTACTACCGGCATTTCAGCACATGACAGGGCAAAAACTGTGCAGGCTTTAATTAATCCGGCAACCAAACCGGAACATTTAGGCCGCCCAGGACATATTTTTCCATTAAAGGCTAAAAAAGGGGGCGTATTGCGGAGGGCAGGGCATACGGAGGCGACTGTTGATCTGGCAAGACTTGCCGGCCTTACTCCTGCAGGGGTACTGGTGGAAATAATGAATGAGGATGGCTCTATGGCAAGATTACCTCAACTGGAAGCGATTGCCAGGCGATTCGATTTGAAAATAATTTCTATCAAAGATTTAATTGAATATCGCTTAAAGGAGGAAACCCTAATTAATGAAGAAGTAAGCGTAAAAATGCCTACAAAATATGGAAATTTTGAATTGATCGCTTTTAAACAAATTAACACCGGTGAAATACATCTGGCATTGAAAAAGGGAAACTGGGAAAAAAATGAGCCGGTAATGGTACGGGTACACAGCAGTTGTATGACGGGAGATATTTTAGGCAGCCTGCGCTGCGATTGTGGTGAACAGCTACATACAGCTATGGAGATGATTTCAAAAGCAGGAAAGGGCCTAATTCTTTACATGAACCAGGAGGGAAGGGGCATCGGTTTGCTGAATAAACTAAAGGCATATAAGCTGCAGGAAGAGGGTAGAGATACGGTAGAGGCTAACCTGGAATTGGGATTTGATATGGATGAGCGTGACTATGGTGTGGGGGCACAAATTTTACGTAGCCTGGGTATTACTAAAATGATACTAATGACCAACAATCCTAAAAAGCGAGCCGGTTTACTCGGTTATGGACTTGAAATTGTAGATACGTTGCCTATCGAAGTAAAACCTAACCAGCATAATGAAAAATACTTAAAAACCAAGCGTGACAAGTTGGGGCATGAATTATTTAATATTGAATAAGTAAGATGTAAGATTTATTCTTTCTTATTTTAAATTAATTTGGTATTTTTCAGGTACCTGGGGAGTGTAAAATAAACTGTGTCATTTTTTTTCACATCGGGTAATGTGAACCCGA
>CAZPHA010000087.1:0-7108 GCA_964586215.1 uncultured Ferruginibacter sp. | reverse complement strand
TTAGGAGCTGCTTTTTTTAACTATTTTGTACTATTTTAGTCGGACAATAGTGAAATATAATATAAGTTATAAATTTTTATTTTTATACTGATTTATAGAGCAATTAACTTTATCCACTTATACCCCGTTAGCTGAAAAGTCCTATTCATTAATTCATTTGCATGATCAGTAAAAGTTGATACAAGCCTATCTAAATATACTGCGACTTTTGCATTCGAATTAAGTGTTGCTTACAAACACACTATCTTTTAAATCTAATATAAACTATTAAAAACCATGCTACGTAGTTACTGCTTCGTATTATCTTGTATTGTTCTATTACTATCCATTTCAATTACATCAAATGCTCAATACTGGGATGCTAAAGGGAACTCAAATTTGCCCTTTAACTCATTTCTAGGCACCACAGATAACAATCCTCTTTCATTACGGACAAACAAAATAGAAAGGCTGCGATTTGATGTTTCCGGAAAGGCTATTTCCATGGCCACCTGGGGTTTGGGGATGCAACCAGTCGAAAATTATCGTTTAAGTGTTAACGGAAATTTATTGGCAAATGATTTAACTGCTACTTCAGTTAATTCTCCCACTAATGAAAATTTGACGCTTTTAACTGGTGTAGTAGAAAGATTGAGCATGGACCCTTATGGCAGAATATGGTCTTACAATACTTTCTGGGGAATCAACAGCGAACCTGTTCAGGAATACCGCCTAAGCGTAGGAGGAAAAATATGGTCTGAAGGACTTACAACACAAACTATCGCCGGGGAAACAAATAAAATGCTGGTAATTAAGACCAATGGCCAGGATCGATTAACACTGGGAACATCGGGACAAGTATATGCAGATGATAAAACGTGGTGGGGAATCGGCACTTACCCTTCACAAGGAATCAGGCTAAGTGTTAAAGGCACGTTCCAAACCGATTCAATTGCCAGCCAGGCTATAAGTACTAATAATTTACAAGTGAAAAATATTTTCATTTCAAACATACTCTCTCCCAACGGCAATACCAGTATAGCACTTTCAAACGGTGGAAGTGTCATGGTGAAAGGTAATATCGGAATAAATATTGCTCCTGAAGAAGATTATTCACTCCTTACAAATGGTAATGTGTTAACTACAGGCAATACAATAATAAATGGCAATACAACTATCGAGGGAAATTCAAGCTTAAAAGGACATGTAAAAATTGGTCAGGTAGCTGAAAATGAAGGATCAAATTACTCATTAGCTGTAGGGGGTAATGTAATCTGTGAAGAAGTAAAAGTAGAAGTGAAAGAAATGTGGCCCGATTATGTTTTCCACAAATCATATAACCTCATGCCACTTCAGGATATAGAAAAATATATTCAGCAAAACAATCACCTGCCCGGCATCCCTTCCGCAGAAGAAGTTAAAGACAATAAGGGTATTGAAGTTGGCAATATGCAAAAACTACTGCTTCAAAAAATTGAAGAACTGACCCTTCATATGATAGAACTCAAAAAAGAAAATGATCTTTTGAAAGAGAAAATAGGCTTACAATAATAGAAAGTATAACATTTTTTTCAACTTAAAGCGAATAGAAAACTCAACCCACATGAGCCATTTCAACATTAATAAATTGTACTCCACAATAAAAAATTATCTGCTGGCCGGCATTTTTCTTTCAGCATTATTTCCTGGAAAAACATTTGCTCAGGGAGCAAGTGTTCCATTCTTGTCACTAAGAAATGAAACAGTATTAACTCCTCAACAACAGCAAATAAGCAATAGTATCCTTGCCAAATTTCCTAATGCAGAAAAAACATACGTTGATATCAATGTGAATGTGTTAGCCCAACAATCACTTATTACATTCAACATTGGCAATGAGCAATTTTCTATTCAAACAAAAGATTTATCGACCTATACTTCAGGTAACAATTTTACATCTTATTATGGTATTACTGATAACGATGCAACCATAGAAATATCGGTATATCGAAATCAGATGAGAGGTGAAATCAGACAAAACGGCAAAAGTTTTCTTTTCTATCCCTTATCAGGAAAAAGACACCTGATAGTCGTTGCAAATCCCAAGCAACTGCAGCACGGGAATCAATCTTGCGGAACAGAAAAAAATAATACTTCCAAAGAACTTTTTACACAAACTCTGGTAAATGAGTTTGCTAATACCAATACTACACAACAAAATAATTCTTGTGATCATAAACTTAGAATATTGGCCTTGTATACTGATAAATTAGCTGCAAAAAACGAATGGGTCGCCACCAATATCATAAGTACGATTGAGCAAATGAATATGATCAACGTAAATAGCCAAATCAACCACCAATATGAACTGGCCTACTGCGGAAAAATCAATTTTAATGAATCCGGAGATGCAAAAGAAGACGTAAAAAATTTTAAAAAAAATATGCCGCTGGTGAATGATTTGAGAATTAAATACAGAGCAGATGTATGTATTTTATTTGTTAGTAAATTAAATAAATCAGGAGTGGCATATGACATAAAAGCAAAGTACGACGAAACGTATGCAGTGATTCTTTATGACAATGTAGGTACTGAATTATACAAAACTGCTACCCATGAAATAGGGCATTTGTACGGATGCGACCATGACAATGAACATAGCAGTATTTTATCTCCCTACGATTATAATCATGCTTTTACTCATTTTAATGTTGCTCCGTATTTTTCTACACTCATGTATTATAATACTTATTGTGATGAAGAAGTTCAAGGGGCTTGCAAAAGAATTCCCTATTTTTCCAACCCTACAATAAAATATAAAAACATATCCATCGGTATTGATGGAGAAGTAGATAATGCCCGGGTAATGAATATCAGGGCTAATGATATGATTAATATGTTTTGGTTAGACGAAATAAGCAGACCGCAGGGAAATGTAAAAAATGGGGAATATACAAGCTGGAGGGCTTACTCACATGTTCTTAACAGTGGCCCAGGCCCTGGTGAAAAATATAACTTTAGCATTGACTCTGGAGGTGTAACAACCTTCTCAGCAGGTACATCCATAACTTTGAGTCCCGGATTTTATGCCAAAAAAGGATCCGGTTTCAAGGCTTTGATAGAAGGATTTGATTGCTTTGAAAATAATGCATCTCCGGCAAGCAATAGTTTAAAAATAAAAGCCATCAACAAGGAATCGGATAAATTAAATAAAAATATCAGCCTCTACCCCAACCCTTTCAAAGATATAGTAACACTTAAAATTACTGACAACATAACCCTTAACAATATCGATATAAAAATATACGATGTAACCGGCAAATTAAGATTGCATCCTTTACAACAACAATACAGAAACGCAACTGATAATCATGTGCTTTCATTCAATGCAGGCGCATTACCTGCCGGTATGTATTACTGCATCATAACCATTGATGGCAAACAGTACACCGAGAAAATATTTAAATAACTATCTTTACTATTGTCTGATACCCAAAATATCAGGCAATTGTGTATGATTGATACCAGCATTCATAAAATTACTTACTACAATTCCCCCATCGGTACCCTGACTATTAAAAGTACGGAAACGGCTATTGTAGAAGTGTCGTTTAACCACAAACAAACTTCTTCTGACAGTGATTCTGCCGAAAAGCTGTCTTATTTAGAAGAAAAATGTATACAACAGTTAGACGAATATTTTGAAGGTAATTTAAGAGCTTTTAATCTGCCATTACAATTAAACGGTACCCACTTTCAGCAAACTGTATGGTTGGCGCTGCAACAAATACCTTATGGTAAAACTGTAAGCTACCTGGATTTATCAAAAAAAATGGGCAATACCAAAGCCATAAGAGCCGTTGGTACAGCCAATGGCAGCAATCCAATTGCTATCATTATTCCCTGCCATCGGGTAATTGGCAGTAATGGCGACCTCACCGGCTACGCCGGCGAGCTATGGCGCAAAAAATGGCTTCTTGACCACGAAAACAGCTTTCAAAACGGTGTTCAAACATTATTTTAACAGTTCAGATTTGTTTTTTTAGTTTTAAATATGGTTATTTGTCAAAATTTTATACACATGAAAAAAATTTTCTTTTACTCTATTGCCGTTATCACTACCTTAATCGGTTCAGCATTCACCATTCAGGAAATTATCAATTGGAAAATAAATAATGAAAATGCCCAGGTAAAGTTTTCCATGAAAGCACATGGACAGGAATTAATCGGCAACTTTAAAAATGTAAAAGGCGATATTAAATTTGATCCAAACGATTTAGCAAACTCATCGTTTAACTGCAATGTAGAAGTAGCCAGTATCAATACAGGTGTACCCGAAAGAAACGGCCACTTGCAGGGAGCAAAATGGTTCGATGCAGCTAATTATCCTAATATTAACTTTACTTCTTCTAAAATTGAAAAAACAGAAGCTGGTTACAATGCCGTAGGAACTCTGTCAATAAAAGGTGTTCAGAAAGAGACATCCATTCCATTTAAATTTACTGCGAAAGCTTCTCAGGGAAGTGCAGGTACATTTGAAGGCAGCTTCTCCATCAAACGCAGTGACTTTACGGTAGGTAAAACTGATGGCGATGTAGGCGACGATGTATTACTTGAACTTGCCATTCCTGTTGAAAAGGCTAAATAAAACTTATTGCATATCATCTGTTGTAAAGGCCAGTGGCAATAGTTCGCTGGCTTTTTTAATGATACAGACCTCACCTGTCAGTCCGCTCAAAATAAGCCGTATAGGATGTTTCGTTCGCTGCTCATATTCAATCAACGATTGCCGACACATTCCGCAGGGCGAAATCGGCTTAGCACTCTCTCCATTTCTATTATGATAGCTGATAGCAATCGTATCAATCGCAACATGATTAAACATAGTGGCCGCGTTGGATAACAGTACCCTCTCAGCACATATTCCATTCGGGTAAGCTGCATTTTCCTGGTTAGTACCCTATTGAGCTATTGGCAATGGCGAGAAAATTTACAGAAGAGGCTTACGCACCGTACTCACATTTTAATGTAAGTGCTGTGGCCCGGCTCACAGATGGAAATATTGTAAAGGGTCCTTTTCTAACTCATTAATTGAACTATACACTTCATATTCAAACTTAAAATTAGCTTTTTGCATATTTATTTTTTGTAACCAGCACTATATCATTATTCAACTTTGGTTGTGTCACTCACTTCAACCACAGTACTACTATTAAGCTTTTATCAAAGCAAATAATTTCAGACCAGTCATCTAAGGTCGACCACCTTTGAAAGGTGGTCGACCTTTATAAAGTCGTATTACTCTCTTCAGCAGTACTACCGTTAAGCTTTTATTAAAGCGAAAAATTTCAGGCCAGCCTCCTTAGGTCGACCTCCATTCAAAGGTGGTCGACCTAACAGCAGCCGATAAAAAATCCCCTCTGCAAAATTGCAGAGAGGACAGCTATTTATACGAAAATACGATTTTTTTATCGAATATCCAAAACTACTTAATACTGTTGAAAATCCGCTTCCAGCGTGGGCCGCCTTCCCAACTAAACCAAATTAGCGAAGCCTTACCCACAACATGATCTTCCGGAACAAAACCCCAATAACGGCTATCTAAGGAATTATGACGATTATCACCCATCAGCCAATAATAATCCATTTTAAAGGTATAGGTATTGGCTTCTTTATCGTTGATAAATATCTTACCATTTTTCTCTTCTAATTTATTGGCTTCATTCACTTCGATACATCTTCTGTAACGAATCATATTATCAGGTGTAAGCGAAATGGTACTACCCTTTCTAGGTATCCACAACGGCCCGAAATTATCCGCCGACCAATGGTGAGACAAGTCATAATAAGGGAATAATTCATCGCTTTCCGGTGAAATATAGGGTGAAATCCTATATCCGGAAGGTAGTTGTAACTGTGTTCTTTCCTCATTAGTAATATTCACTACCGTATCATAAATATTAGGACCGATGGGCATACGCTGCAAATCTCCCTGCTCTTCTCTAATATTAATACCCAAGCTATTAAGTCGGTCATTATCAAATATGGCAACTCCCGATGGGTCCGAAAGCTTATAAAATCTTTGAGATTGAGGAAAAAGTGGGGCCTGAGTGCCGTTTACATATAAAATACCGCTTTTTATTTCTATGGTATCACCAGCAATGCCTACACACCTTTTAATAAAATTTTCACGCTTATCTACTGGCCTGGTAATAATGATATTCCCATAATTTTGCCATACCTTATCTCTGCCGATTTTTCGCACTTCCTGATAATAAGTTACCTTACTTCCAAAGTTTTCCTCATCGTTAATCAATGTATCATTTACCGGAAAATTAAATACCATTACATCATATCTTTTAGCTGGAGAAGCAAACCATCTTTTATAAGGAATATGTATCCATTCTACATACGACTTTGTATTTATCCCGGGAATAGTATGGTGTACAAACGGCATGGCTATAGGCGTATTGGGCACCCGGGGGCCATAAGCATATTTACTTACAAATAAAAAATCATTTACCAACAACGTTTTTTCCATAGACGGAGTTGGTATGGTGTATGCCTCAAATACAAAAGCCCGTATAATAGTAGCTGCTACTACTGCAAAGGCGCCGGCATCTACCCACTCACGAATGGTTGATTTTTTATAATTTTTTACTACTGCAGTACCGGCATATTTTTCATTTTTAGAAAATCCTAAGTAAGGAAAATATATAAACGGAATAAAAACGGTAGCTGCATGATGTAAAATATTGAATCTGCCAAAATGTTCTACAAATTTTATGGTAATCCAAATTGTGATAAACTGCCCTACAATAGGAATGAGCTGAAGAAAGAACCAATGCTTTTTTAAGCTCATTTTTTGAACCATACACCAGGTATTATAAAAAGGCGCCAATGCTTTCCAAGCCTCTATTCCGGCTTTTTTAAACATTCCATACATGCCAATATGCCATCCTAATGTAGCAACAATAAAAATAATCCATCCCATGATTACGATTTATATTTTTTTATTCTTTATAAGTTTGTTAAAATGTTAATATGTTAAAATGTTAAAATGTGAAGATGTAAAAATGTAGTATCTTGGTATATTACTTACCTTCATCTCAACATCTCAACATCTCAACATCTCAACATCTCAACATCT
>CAZPHA010000086.1:0-7469 GCA_964586215.1 uncultured Ferruginibacter sp. | reverse complement strand
CAAAAAAAGAAAAAATAATAATAGTAATAGTGTCAACTTTTTTTAGGACATGACAATTTTAACAAAAAACCCCAAACCCTAAACCTCAAACCCCAAACCCCAAACCTCAAACTAAAACCTCGGAAACCATTCCCTGGCAATGCCAATTGATCTGAATGGCCAGGGAATCATTGCAAGGATAATAACAAATGCTAAGCCAAAATAAATCAGCATGCGTTTGTGTTTTTGAGCATCGCTATTACTTCTTTTCACCATACTTCTGCCGATGTGTACCAGCAACCATGCCAAAAGCATCATAGATATGTGTTCTACTGCAAAAAAACGGCTGATATTATCTTTCATAACTGCCATAAAGTTATTTTTAACCAAGGTAAACCATACGCCATTAAAATAAAGTATCAGGCCGATGAGCAGTTGCATATCACAAAAAATCATAAACAGCAGGTTGCTTCTATTGTCGTTAGCTGTGTATTTTCTTTTTCCAAAAACACCCGAAAAAGCGTTGACAATCGTCCATAAACCAAACAATAACACTCCCCATCTTAAAATATTGTGTAAGGCTAAAACATAGTTCATAATGAATGATTTTGTACAAAATTAAGATAAGGGAGGGAAATGCGATAATGTGATAATTTGCTGATGTGATAATGTGATAATTTTCTAGTGATAAGTTAAGTATAAAATAGCGGCAACGATTATACTAATTTTATTCAATTGGAATAATAATTTTATCCGTATAGCATTCGTGTAATTCGTAATAAATTCGTGTAATAAATAAGTAAGATAAAATAAAATTAAAACACTAATGGCATAAATATTTTTTTGGAAAACTAAAAATTTTAGTATATTTGTGCTAATCAAATTAGTTAACCCATGTCACAAGCAGGTAAAAATCTAAAATATTTGCGCAAATTACGTGGATGGACACAAGAAGAATTTGCCAATAAACTTAATATTAAACGTTCCTCAGTTGGGGCTTACGAAGAGGAGAGAGCTGATCCCAAGCTGGAAGTATTGGAAGTAGCAGCAGAAATATTTAAGCTCAGCCTGGATGAATTACTTTTAAAAGATTTAAGTAACGAAAGTGGCAATTATCTGTCAAAACGCCGGCAGCAAAAGATGATGTCGGCCGACAAGAATATTATTCATTTTGTTCCGGTAAAAGCTGCTGCAGGTTACCTGGCTGGCTACGGGGATAATGAGTTTATTGACGAGCTGAATACCTTTACGCTTCCCATGCTTGCGGGTGGCAATTACAGAGCATTCGAAATAATAGGTGATAGTATGTTGCCCACACCCAGCGGAAGTGTTATTGTGGGTGAAAAATTAGAGGATGTGACAGACCTTAAAAATAACGGTGGTTATATTGTAGTCAGCAGGAATGAGGGAATTGTTTATAAAAGAGTCGTGAAGAATAATCGGGCAAAAAATAAACTAACGCTTGTTAGTGATAATCCCAGCTTTCAACCCTATCAGATTAATACTGATGATGTAATCGAACTATGGCAGGCGCAGGTTGTAATTAGTAAAGTAGGTACACAACAACGTTGGGATGTAACTACGCTGACCAGTTTGGTGAATAACCTTCAGGATCAGGTGAGTTCTTTAAAAAAGAAAATGAACTGATCATTTGGTTTTAATTATTATAAAATGATAGGATTAGGTAGCTAATTCGTATTGTTTTTCTGTAGCCTTGATTTTTTTGTTACTTTTTTGCATTAAAACAAAAAGTAAATGGATGAAATGGGCATGAGTATCCATTTGTGAATTAAATATCCAATCCTATAAAATTATATCGCTAAAGTTTAATAATTTTGAATCGTTAACATTTATTTTGAAAAACACTTATTAAAAACACACTTATGATTAAGTTACAAATTGTAGGCCATTTAGGTAAAGATTGCATTGTTAAAGAAATCAGTGGTAAAAATGTAATCAATTTTACAGTAGCTCACACGGAACGCTTTAAAGACAGCGCCGGCACCCAAAAGGAAAGAACTACCTGGGTAGATTGTGCTTATTGGACAGACAGAACAGCCGTAGCGCCCTACCTTAAAAAAGGCCAGCTTGTTTATGCAGAAGGATCACCTGAAGCAGATGCTTACATGAATAAAGATAACCAGCCTGCCGCTACCCTCAGAATGCGTGTCATGAACCTGCAGTTGTTGGGAAGTAGTAAAGATAACCAGCAAAATACTACCACAGCTGCACCAGGTAACAGTTATGCTGGCAACACAGCATCATCTTCGACTACTGTAAATGAGCCACAGCCTCTGGTAGGGGACGATTTGCCATTCTAGTGTTGTTGCGTTAATCTTATTTCGTCTGATTTTTTATTACACGAATATTTACCAATTCAGGAATGTTAGACCAATATGTATTTATTGGTGCAATTAGTAATAATTCGTGTAATCAGTTTTCGCCATATTACAGTTAACTTAACATTAGTATTTATGCCAATTTTTTATTTGAACAATTTTGATTTTTAGGCGGTCTAAGTAAAAAATATGGATGTAGATAAATATTTTAATATATAATAAATTAATTTAAAACGTATTTATACATATAATTTATATTTAATTATATTGTTTTGCCTGTTTTTTAAAAAACCAAATGCCTGAAAGTACAGAAGGAATATACGTAATGCTTTCCCAATTTCCTCCTTTGACGAAAGGTTAAAGGAGGTTTTTTTAATAAAATGTATTGATACACAGTGTCAAGGAGTACGGGTATTCGCAAATGACATCAGCCTATAAAATTTAGTATTATTTAAGATAATTATTTATGTAATTGTTGATTATTATGCATCTAATTCTGATAAACCGGCTATACTTTCAGCCTAAAATGTAAAATGATTTTTTTATTGCATTCATTATCTGTTGTTAAGTGAAAAAACGAAAATTGATAAGTCAGCGGCATCCCATACTCTACAAGATAGCAGTGGGACTCAGAAGATTAAGGCGTAAAATGGCATGGTATTTCGACAGTAAAAAATATGTTTCAGAATATAATACTGAAAAACTGCCTTTTCGAATAAAAAAGCACCAGTCAGTGTTGATTAAAAAATTAGGGGAAGGAAATATGCAACTGCAAATCAATAAGGTAACCAACTTGCGAATTGCGGTTAAAAAAATTGACGGAATACTGATTCAACCTGGTGAAACCTTTTCATTTTGCAAACTTGTAGGATTGCCAACAAAGCGGAAAGGTTATTTGCACGGAATGGAATTAAGTTTTGGAGTAGCCAGACCAGGAATTGGTGGTGGCATCTGTCAGATATCTAATCTTATTCACTGGCTGGTTATTCATAGTCCGTTAACCGTTACAGAGCGTTACCACCATTCCTTCGATCCATTTCCTGATGATGGTCGGGTGTTGCCATTTGGAAGCGGAGCAACTGTATTTTATAATTACCGTGATTATCAATTTACTAATAATACTCCTTATACATTTCAAATAAATTTATGGCTATCCGATAAATGCCTTGAAGGTGAATTGCGAATCAGTGAAGAATTGGATTACGCATATCATGTCTTTGAAGAAGATCATCAGTTTTTAAAAATCAACGGAGAATTTTTTCGTAAAAATGAGATTTGGCGAAATAAAATACTGAAATTTCAAAGTGGAAAAATTATTGCAAAGGAGTTGTTGACAAAAAATTTCGCCAGGGTTGCCTATGTTCCCGATAAATATATTGAGGAAAACGCTTTGTAAAAGCGCAAAATTATAGCAATTGTGTATATAAAATAGTTCAACAAAGAATCTAATGTTGAAATTGCAGTAGCAATTGATTTATTGGCAATTTAAAATTTAATTGATATGATACCCCAAAGGATGCCGCGGAAAAAGGTTAGAGGCTTGTCCTGAGGTTTATACCGGGGATTTCCATTTTATATTCTTTGCCAGCCACTCCTCAGGCGAACTGGCGCTTTGCTCCACAATTATTTTTTTTGAAATTTTTTCCTGAGCTTTCACAATTGATTTTGATATTAATGTGTGATTTATTGCTTCATTTTCATTCAATCCTAACTGCTTTGCCAGCGAAATAACTTTTTCACCTCCGAAATATTCGAAAATGGGTTCTTCAAGACAGCTGTATGCAATAACATTAGTTAAATTGAATCTGTTTATAAAATCTTCCTCTTTTTGTGAAAGAGGATAACGTTCTAAAAGAATCAACTCATGTTTTTGTATTTTTTCTATGTGTAAGTTTCTCGCTTCTATAATATTAGTTCCCGCTATGCCTTCTTCCAAAAATCGTTTTTGAAATCTTTTGGCAGTGTCACTAAACCAGGCAATAAAGTATTTATCAGGATTTGTTTTTGCCTCATTTACAATAGCATCCTCTTTGGCTTGGTTACTTATAAAAATTTTATCAACAATATATTTTGTTAAATCAAATTTTTTGTTTCTTTTAAAGAGGTTAAACATATATAATGTTATTAATATATTGCTAAATTAAATATAAATGTTGCAATTATAAACACCATGATTTGTTAGTATATTTGTTTGAAGCGAAAATTTGCATGGCAAAGATAAATACATTGACAAAAAAACAAATTTCTTCAAATAAAACTGATCCTCCTATTGAATATATTGAGGTGTTTGGCGCCCGTGAGCATAATTTAAAAAATATTGATATACATATACCCAAAAACAGCCTGGTAGTATTTACCGGAGTGAGTGGTAGCGGTAAATCTTCCCTGGCATTTGATACTATTTATAACGAAGGGCAACGCAGGTATATGGAAAGTTTCAGCGCTTATGCCCGCCAATTCATCGGCGATATGGAACGGCCTGACGTAGACAAAATCACAGGTCTGTCACCCGTAATCTCCATCGAACAAAAAACCACCAATAAAAATCCACGTAGTACAGTAGGTACTATTACTGAATTATATGATTTTTTGCGATTATTATATGCCAGAGTGGGAGAGGCCTATAGCTATAATACGGGCAAAAAAATGGTGAAGTTTAGTGAAGAAGAAATTGTTGAAAATATTTATAATAAATTCCATCATCAAAAAATAAGTTTATTAGCGCCAATTGTTCGGGGAAGGAAGGGACATTACAGAGAATTGTTTGAAGATATACGGAAAAAAGGATATGTGAAGGTTAGGGTGGATGGAGAAGTAAAAGATCTGGCACCCAAAATGCAGGTAGATCGTTACAAAATTCACGATATTGAAGTAGTGGTAGACAGGCTGGCAGTAACCGAAGATATGAGGACTCGTTTGAGCCAGAGTATTCAAAAAACACTGCAGGTAGGAAAAGATTTAATGTTTATTTTACTCAATGATAATGAACAAATTATTCAGTACAGTAAGCAGTTGATGTGTGAAGATACCGGTATCAGCTATGAAGAGCCTTCTCCGAATGCATTTTCATTTAACAGTCCATATGGCGCATGTCCTACATGTAAAGGGTTAGGAAATGTGTACAGCATTAGTTTGGATGCTATTTTGCCGGATAAAAATCTGTCCATCAGAGAAGGTGGCATAGCCCCTTTAGGTGAAGAAAGAGAAGCCCACATTTATAAAACGGTGGAAGCGATAGCCAGAAAAAATAAAATCAATCTGGATAAGCCCATTAAAGATTTACCTAAAGCTGCACTTAATATTTTGCTTTACGGGAAAGAAAATCCCGAAAATTTGGATGTAGCTGATAGCAGTGATTTTGATGGATTATCCTCCGTTGGTACAGCTGGCCATGCAGATTTTGAAGGTATTGTTCCTATGTTGAAACGCTGGTTTAGCGGCAGCGGAACGACAGAAGGGTTGAGAGACTGGGTAGAAAAATTCATGGAATTAAAAGTCTGTACTACCTGTAATGGTACCCGGCTGAAAAAAGAAAGTTTATGGTTCAAAATTGACAATACGAATATTGCTACGTTGGATGCCTTAAATCTAAATGATTTAATGAGTTGGTTCACTGATTTGGAAAAGAGATTATCATCCAAACAAAACACAATTGCTAAAGACATTTTGAAAGAAATACGAGAGCGCTTGCAGTTTTTATTAGATGTAGGTTTATCTTATCTTTCATTAAGCCGATCATCTAGAAGCTTAAGTGGTGGAGAAGCACAACGAATAAGGCTGGCTACACAAATAGGGTCACAATTGCAGGGCATTACATATATTTTGGATGAGCCTAGCATTGGATTACATCAAAGAGATAATCAGCGATTGATTACAGCATTGAAAAATCTTCGTGATATAGGAAACAGCGTATTGGTGGTTGAACATGACAAAGATATTATGATGGCGGCAGACCACTTAATCGATATCGGCCCCAGGGCAGGCACACATGGAGGACGGATTGTAGTGCAAGGCACGCCTGATGAGGTTTTAGCCTCATCATCTGAAACGGCACAATATTTGAGCAAAATAAAAAATATCGATATTCCAATAGAAAGAAGAAAGGGCAATGGTAAATCTTTAGAACTAAAAGGTGCAACCGGTAATAATTTAAAGAAGATATCTGTCAAATTTCCGCTTGGAAAATTAATATTGGTAACAGGAGTCAGCGGCAGTGGAAAATCTACACTCATCAATGAAACATTATATCCTATTTTAAATCAATATTGTTATGGCAGTAAGGCATCACCATTACCATACAAATCAGTAAAAGGATTAGAGCATATTGATAAAGTAATTGAGATCGACCAAAGCCCGATTGGCCGTACGCCCAGAAGTAATCCGGCTACTTATTGCGGCTTTTTTACGGATATACGCACTTTATTTGCATCAGTACCGGAAGCAAAAATCAGAGGCTATAATGCAGGCCGTTTTTCATTTAATGTAAAAAGCGGCCGTTGCGATGTATGTGAAGGCGGAGGTATGAGAGTAATCGAAATGAATTTTTTGCCTGATGTATATGTTCATTGTGAGAAATGTAATGGTAAAAGGTATAATCGGGAGACACTGGAAATACGCTATAAGGGTAAATCTATTAGTGATGTATTGAATATGACAGTTGATGAGGCAGTGGATTTTTTCCAGCCAGTGCCGTATATTTACAGAAAGATTAAGGTATTACAAGACGTAGGCCTTGGATATATTACATTAGGGCAAAGCGCCGTAACGCTTAGCGGCGGTGAAGCTCAACGTGTAAAACTGGCGACTGAACTGGCAAAAAAAGACACTGGAAAAACATTTTATATTTTAGATGAACCTACTACCGGCTTACATTTTCAGGATATCCAGCATTTGTTGGAAGTGCTTAATAAATTAGTGGATAGAGGAAATACCGTGTTGGTTATTGAACATAATATGGATGTAATAAAAGTAGCCGACCATATTATTGATATCGGGCCAGAAGGTGGAAATGGAGGAGGTGAAGTAATATTTGAAGGGCTACCCGAAGATTTAATAAGGGTAAAGGAAAGTTTTACTGGTAAATTTTTGAAAATGGAGTTGAAATGTTGAAATGTTGAAATGTTGAAATGTTGAAATGTTGAAATGTTGAAA
>CAZPHA010000085.1:0-7471 GCA_964586215.1 uncultured Ferruginibacter sp. | reverse complement strand
TATATAACAATTGATTATCAATTACTTATGTTAAAATCGTGTCAAACTCGGGAGGCTGCCTTGTGCCAAAGCACAGCCCACCCACCCCAGCAGACGAATAGCTATCGTCATTTGTTCAATAATTCAGCAACATCTCTTTTCTGAACACCCAGCCCACCGAGCAGACATAACCCTTTTCAATAAATCAAACTTCTCTCAAAACTAAATCACAGGGTTTGGCAG
Organism: uncultured Ferruginibacter sp.; assembly: GCA_964586215.1. Taxonomy (GTDB): domain Bacteria; phylum Bacteroidota; class Bacteroidia; order Chitinophagales; family Chitinophagaceae; genus Ferruginibacter. The sequence continues at coordinate 7,249 of CAZPHA010000085.1, read as the reverse complement.
TTTATTGATTAACAACTTCTATATTTGCAACTACATTGCAATTATTTGAAACAAGTAAGACGACATAAAAGAACTTTAACTGCCTTTGTGCTGGCTTTATATGTATTTATAGCCACACCAGTTTCTTTGTGGCATCATCACAAAGCCCAAAGCCCTGTTGCTTTAAGTGTAGAAAAAATACTAAAAGCAATTACCAATAATAGTTCAGATGCAGATTGCCCAATTTGCCAACACCACTATTCTACTTTTACAAATGATGCAATAACCTTTTTCCAAAGCCCAATCAAACAAATAAAAAATTTTAATACTTTTTATTCTTTCCTACTCTTACCAAGTCCTGCTTTCTCAAAGCCTAATAAAGGACCGCCATTCCTTTCGTAATAAAATTTTCCTTCTCAACATTTTTAATCCTTATGTAAGCCATTGCTCTGTAAGTGGTTTATGTAGTAGTTATCATTTAACGTTTATTGCGAATGTTTTCTATTAAGAAATTGGTTACACCAATTCTACTGCTGCTGTATAGTAATATTAAAGCACAGGACACTACCAATTATTCAGGCGACTTTGCACCACCAGCAAAGCCACTGTCAATCCATGCCCTAAAAGCAACAGGTAATATTACACTAGATGGAAAATTAACTGAAGCCGATTGGGCAAATGCCGAAACTATTATACGTTTTGTTCAAGTAGAGCCTTACCAAGGCGAACAACCTAAATACCAAACTATTGTAAAAATACTGTTTGATAATAAAAACATTTATGTAGGTGCTTACTGTAAAGATACGGCTGGCAAAAAAGGAATAAGGGTACAAGACTTTCGCAGAGATTTTGAATACTTTGAAAACGATTTATTTGGTGTTGCCTTTGACCCTTTTAACAAAAAAAGAAATGCCACCGCCTTTCAAACAAACCCTTATGGTGCTTTAAGAGATTTGCAGGTATTTGACGACCTTGTGTTTGACCGAGAATGGGATGCACTTTGGAATGCAAGAAGCACTATTACAGATAGTGGTTGGTCTTGCGAAATGGCTATCCCATGGAAAACCTTGCGTTATCCAAAGTCAATTGACAGTACAACTTGGGGTATCAACTTTATACGTATTGCCCGTAAGGAAAATGAGGCTTCAGCTTTTCCGGGTTTTCCCAGAAGCTTTGATACTTATCGTATGGGCTATGTGGCTTTGTTAAAAGGTATTCAACCACCGCCACCATCTACCAACATTCAAATAAATCCGTATTGGGTAAACCAGCTAAATACACAAACTGAAACTGGTGTAAAAAAAGTAAACGACTACACTACAAAATTTGGTGGAGAAATAAAATATAGCCCTACTGTACACAGTACATTAGACTTTACTATCAATACAGATTTTGCACAAGCAGATGCAGACAGGCAGGTAAATAACCTTACAAGATTTTCGGTATTATTTCCTGAACGCAGACAATTCTTTTTGGAAAATGCCGGCTTGTTTAATGCTGGTAGTCAATTTATTTATCGTCCATTTTTTAGCAGAAGCATTGGTTTGGACAATGACGGAAACCCTATTCCAATTGATGCTGGCTTACGCTATACTGATAAAAATACCAAGTATAGTCTGGGTGCTATGTATGTACATCAAAGGCATTCTGCAACTACATTGGCAAGCAACAACAGCGTAGTTAGTTTTATAAAAAATTATGGTAATCAAAATAATATTGGCGTACTCATAACAAGCAAAATAGAGGAAAGTAACGATAGTGTAAAAGCCAATAACAATACTTCTATAACTATTACTGGATTAAATAGAATAACAGAAAAGCTTCGCTTTAATTATAGCGTTAGCAGCAGCAAAACTACTGGTAATAATAAAGATGATGGATTTGCAGCCAATACAAGCCTTGCCTATGCTGCCAATAATTTTGCATGGGTGTGGAATGCAGGCATCATTTCAAAAGAATACAATCCACAACTTGGGTTTTTAACAAGGAATGACTTTGTTAAGAATTTTGTTGACGTGTATTTGATAAAAAGGAGGCAAAAATGGTTTCCAAAATTTGTGCGTAGCTACGAGCCTGGTGTAACAATAGATATGTATCAAAATATAACCAACCTTAAACTACAGGAAGGTTATGTGGGTGTCTATCCAATATTTTTTATTTTCAACAATGGGGCCAAACTGGTTTCTACTATTCAATTGAACTGGCAAAACCTTACTTCAAATTTTGACCCGATTGGTATTGAGATAGCAGCAGGTTTATATCAATATAATTCAATCAATGTAAATTATACCAGCGATCAAAGCAGCAGGTTTTCTTACAGTGCAGATATTACCGCAGGTGGCTATTACAATGGCAGAATAGTAAGTTTTACTGGCAATATACGCTACGCACCATCGCCACATTTTGCCGCCAATATTAGTTACGAAAACAATCAATTAAAACAAGTTGGTATTAATAATGAAAACCTAACCACTCAACTGGTTACGCCAAACATCCGTATGGCTGTAAACCCCCGTTTACAACTGAATATATTTTATCAATACAACACCGCTACAGAACGCAGCCGCTGGAACGCAAGGTTTAGTTGGGAATACAAACCACTGTCTTACATCTACCTGGTGTTTAACGAAAATAAAACCACTGGTTTTAAACAAGATGCCACCATTGCCAAGATTAGTTATTTAAAACAATTTTAAAAATGAAAAAGAATTTTTTTGAACTGGGCAGCACTAAATCTATGAAGCTTTACTTGCGTAGCACATTATTACTGTTTGTTCTCTATTCAGCAATGCATCCTGCATCTGCACAAGACACAACCATGCAGGTTATGCATCAGCAAACAGAATCATTGTTAAAAGAATATCCTGTGTTATGGCAACAAACAGCCGCTGAATACAGGGCCCTTTGTTACCAGGCTTTCAATATTGCCGCTATGCGTTTAAATGAAATACCAAAGAGAATAATCAGGAAGGGAAAACTTGCTATTATTACAGATTTAGATGAAACCATCTTGGACAACAGTTATGCAGAGGCACAGTTAATAAAAGAGGGCAAAGAAATGACTAATGCCGAATGGAAAAAATGGACAGATAAATCTGCTGCTACAGCAGTTCCCGGTGCTGTTGAGTTTTTACAGGCTGCAAGCAAAAAGGGCATCACCATATTTTATATTTCCAACAGAGATACTGCTGCCGTTCAAAGCACCTTACTTGACCTGAAAAGATTGCAATTACCCAATGCAGATACAGCCCACATGCTGTTCCTAAGCAATACCTCATCCAAGGAAGCAAGAAGACAGATTGTGGCCAGTTCCTTCAATGTAACTATGTTATTGGGCGATAACCTGAATGATTTTATGAATGTATTTGAGAAGAAACCAATTGAAGAGCGATTCATAGAAACGGACAAAGTAAAACAGGAATGGGGCAAAAAATTTATTGTGCTGCCCAACAGCACTTATGGCGAATGGGAAAATGCCTTGTATAATTATCAACGCAATTTATCTGCTGCGCAAAAGGAAGCCATAAGAAAACAATTATTGAAAGGCTATGATACACTACTAAAATAATCCTGTAAAATTTAAATGAAAATATATGACAAGAAAATTAATCTACTTATGCCTTTTTACCATTTGTAATTCATTGGCAAGCTGTGGCTGCCATCATGCTCATACGGAGCAAACCGCACAAACCAAACATGCAAAAACAATGATAACGTCACAAAAAAAATATTAAAATGATTGAAAAATTGTCAGCCAACTCCTCTTCAACTGTTGTTGGCAAAAAGAGACTTCCGGTAACTGTCTTAAGCGGTTTTCTCGGCTCAGGCAAAACAACCTTGCTTAATCATATTCTTCATAACAAAGAAGGCTTAAAAGTTGCCGTAATTGTTAATGATATGAGTGAAGTAAATGTTGATGCAAGATTAGTGAACGAACAAAACGTATTGAGCCGTACCGAAGAAAAATTAGTGGAAATGAGCAATGGTTGCATTTGTTGTACTCTTCGGGAAGATTTGATGATAGAAGTAGAAAAATTAGCCAATGAAGGCAGGTTTGATTATTTATTGATTGAAAGTACCGGTATCAGCGAACCGGTTCCGATTGCCCAAACATTCAGTTTTGTAGATGAAGAAAAAGGTATAGACCTTTCTAAATTCAGTTACATTGATACCATGGTTACTGTGGTGGATTGTTTCAATTTTTTTAATGATTTTGGCACAAACGAACTATTAGCAGACAGAAAACTAACGGATATGGAAGGAGATTATAGAACCATTGTGAACTTATTAACCGACCAAATAGAATTTGCCAATGTTATCATCTTAAATAAAACAGATTTGGTAGATGCAAAAACAGTTGGTCTTTTAAAAGCATCCATCCAAAAATTAAATCCATCAGCCAAAATAATCACTTCTAGTTTTAGCAAGGTTGACCCAAAAGAAATTTTAAATACCCGTCTCTTTGACTTTGAAGAAGCCCAAAATAGTGCAGGTTGGCAAAAAGAGTTAGAAGGTGGTGTGCATACACCGGAAACAGAAGAGTATGGCATTTCATCTTTTGTATTTAGAAATCAGAAACCCTTTCATCCTTTAAGGTTCTGGAAATACCTGAATGAAGAATATCCTGTTGGCGTAATCAGGGCAAAGGGTTTGTTTTGGTTGGCATCAAGGCCAAATGATGCGATAAATTTCTCACAGGCAGGAGGTTCTTCACGACTTGAAAGAGCAGGCGTTTGGTGGAGCAGTATGCCTTATGCAGAACGAATAAAATACCAATCTTTCGCCGACAATAAAGAATACATTGAAAGCAAATGGAGCAAACAGTGGGGCGATAGAATGAATGAATTGGTATTTATTGGTCAGGATATTGATAAAGAAAAAATAATAGCTGACCTTGAAAAATGTTTATTGCAAGACAATGAGCAATACTTGTTTGACCAAAAAGTAAAACTGGCTGACCCATTTCCAAAAGACATCTAAAAGACAACACACCAAGTCAGGCACATTTGCAAGGCACACAAAGCCAACACACAAAAGCCAACCTTGCAAAAGAGCCTTACTTGTGCCAACGCACAACCCACCCACCCCAACGGACGGAATTCTTATGAGCTTTACCTCAAAAAATCATCAGAAAATTATAGTCATCAACAACTCACATTTTAGTAACAAGCTAAAATTGTTGCTAAAATATTGGTATTTTAATTTCAGACACATTATATTTGGACAATTATTGTCAAGACTCAAACTTGTCTATGGTAACACAACAAACTTTCGGTGAGACACTTCGCAAACTTCGAGAAGATGATGGCATGCCATTAAGAAAGCTTGCAGCATTGCTTGATATTGACCAATCAACATTAAGCAAGATTGAGAGAAACGAACGTAAAGCTAATCCCGAAATGATTGATAAACTTTCAAAAATATTCAAAGCAGACAAAAAAGAACTTCATATCAGTTTTGTGAGTGACAAAGTAGTTTATGAGTTGTTAGATGAAGAAAGTTCAATTGATATTCTAAAAGTTGCTGAAGAAAAAATAAGTTACATTAAACAATCAAAGAAGAAACCCAATGCTAAATAGTGCCCTTGCAATAAATAAAACAAAAATTTTGAATCCAGTTAGGGTTCAAAATTTGTTTCCTATTCCAAGTCTTCAAAAACCTTTTTTAAAATGGGCTGGAGGAAAAACCCAGATGATTCCTGACCTGTTGAAATTTGCACCTGCAAAGTTCAATAAATACATAGAACCATTTATTGGTGGAGGGGCTTTATATTTTAATATTAATCACCCGAAGTCAATCATATCAGATCTTAACGAAGAACTTGTAATAACATACAAGCAGGTAAAGGAGAATGTATTTGAAGTAATATCGGTATTGGATAGTTATATAAATACTGAGGAGTTTTATTATAAGATTCGTTCTGTTTCGCCTTCTTCATTATCAGATAGCGAGAGGGCCGCCAGACTTATCTATTTAAACAAAACCTGCTTTAATGGGCTTTTTAGAGTTAATAAGAAAGGAGATTTTAATGTCCCCTATGGCAAAAACGCTGTTATTCTGAATTAGTGTTATGAAAATATTTATGATACCAGCTTTAGTATTTCATGGCATCTTAGTTGCGTCGCAATCCTGTCATCGTCCCGATTATTAATTTAACTTTAGTGAACTTAAAATTTGACATATCGTTTTCAAGAGGCTACACCAGCAGTTCTCAAATTGCAAGAGTTCTTACAGAATCATGGGTAAAACAAAACGCATTTTGTCCATCATGCGGAAACGATGAATTAAATCAGTTTAGTAACAATAGTCCTGTTGCAGATTTTTTATGTACGACATGCAGGTCAGAATATGAATTAAAAAGTAAGAAAGATTCGTTTACCACGAGAATTGTTGATGGTGCTTACAACACTATGATTGAAAGAATTAATTCAGAAAACAATCCCCATTTCTTTTTTCTAAATTACTCAAGTAGGACTCTTGAAGTTTCCAATTTTCTGGTAATACCGAAGCATTATTTCATTGATGATATAATCGAAAAAAGAAAGCCATTAAGTTTGACAGCAAGAAGAGCTGGCTGGATTGGTTGTAATATTTTACTTCAAAGTATTCCCAATTCAGGTAAAATTTTCTTTATCAGAAATGGTGAATTAGTAAATAAGAAAACAGTTGTTGAAACCTGGTCAAAAACTGCATTTTTAGCTACTCAAAAAAAAGAAAGTCGTGGTTGGACAATTGAGGTATTAAAAGTGATTGATAAAATCCCTTCGGAAGAATTTAAACTTGCAGATGTTTATATGTTTGAAAATTATTTTAAAGAAAAATTTCCAAACAATAATTTCATAAAAGACAAGATACGCCAACAATTGCAGGTGCTTCGTGATAAAGGATTATTACAGTTTAAAGGAAATGGAATCTATAAAAAAATTTAAAATGGAAAATCAAACCTATTTCGCTTTATGGGCTGAAGATATTAACAGATATCTTTCAACAGCTTACAATTTCAGAAAAATAAGTAACGTTCAAAAAGCGTTACTTGAATATATAAGTGTTGATCATGATAATCCTGAAAATATTGATGAAGCTGAATTAATACAGATTTTAAATATGACAGGGCTTATTTTAGAATACTCAACGGAAGAATTTGGGTACACAGATTTTGAAAATGAAATGCCAATTTCGAATAGAGTTGGATTCAAAGTAAACTCTGCATTCCTTGCGTGAGGGAATGTGCTAAACTTCAGTGGAGTAAAGATATTGTGAGGACATAAAA
>CAZPHA010000084.1:0-8116 GCA_964586215.1 uncultured Ferruginibacter sp. | reverse complement strand
GTTGATTTTTTCGTTTTTGCTTTTTCATAAGCAAATATACAAAATAAGAACTAATTTATGCTCTTATTAATATATGCGATTTTACAGTTGTGAAATAAAGCCTATCAGGTCTGTTTCTTCAGATAAATTTAATTTCTTTTTAAGGCGGTAACGTGCCATTCTGATGCTCTTGGGTTCAATATTAAGCATCTGCGCTATTTCTTTAGTATTGAGCTGCATACGCATGTAGGCACAATATTTCATGTCCAGCTGGGAAAGCCTGGCAGGGGATGCCTGCTGAAGTTTTGCAAAAAAATCAGGATGAACCTGCTCAAAGTGCTTAATAAATTTTTCAATATCTTCATCTATTTCAATGCTATTTTCAATAAGCTGGTAGGTATTTTTCAAGTTTAAGTTCAAATCTTTATTATTGTTTTCGATATTTTTTAATTGCGATTTAAGATCAGTCAGAAGTTCATTTTTTTGCTCTATTTGCAGCATATTCGCCGTTAGCTCCCTATGTTTAAAATCTATTTCCTGTTGCAATCTTTTTTGTTCCTGTTCCTGAAATTGTAATTTCAACAGCGCATCTTCCTTGGCTTTTTCTTCTATTTTGCTCTGTAACAAAGTTTTTTCCTTTTCTTCTTCTAATAATTTCTCTTTTTGGGAAAATATTTTTTTGTTCAGCTTAAAATTTCTATAAATTAGGGATAATATTACTATAAGAAATACCGAGAGCAAAATAAGCGCTACATTGGTTCTACGTCTAAACGTATTTTCTTTCTGCAGACTATTGATCCGTTGCTCTTTTTTTTCGGTTTCATACCGCATTTGCAAATTATTGACAGCCTCCGTTTTTTGAATATTATATAAGCTGTCTTTGGCGCCAATATACAGTGTTTGATAATCGAATGCCTGCTTATAATCGCCTTTGGCAATGGAAAACTTATACAAGCGCTCATAAGTATTAACCAATATCTCTACATTTGCTTTTTTTGCAATTTCAAGAGCTTTTATTAAATAGTGTTCTGCGCTATCCATTTTTTTCTGTTGTACAAAAATTTCACCCAAAATACCATTGCTTTCACACAACACGTCATCATAATGAATGGGTGTAGCCAGCGTTATACTTTCCTGAAGGTACTCTATTGCTTTTAAATTATTGCCCAACATAAAATGTAAATCGCCTAAATTAGAAAGAATAGCAGGCAAAACAGTCTGATACTCTATCGTATGATTTTTCACAATTTGATAACCCTGGTTCAAAATTGATAAAGCAGAATCAAGATAAAATTTCTGATTTTGCTTTTCATAAAGTCCTTTGTAAGCAGAAAACATATTTGAGCAAACAATTGCTGCGCTTTCATAATTATTTATTTTCTTTGCTATTTGTAACGATTTTTTCCAATTTTCGAGTGCTTTATCCAATTGTTTGGTATCGTCATAAATAAGCCCTAGCATATTGTAAACTTGCCCCTCACCTTCAATATTTTTTACTTTGATATAAATATCCAGCGCCTTTAGTATATAAAAAATAGCTTTTTCCGGATCAAAATCTTGGTATGTAAGGGCATAATTATGGTACAATTGTGCCAGTCTCCCACGTTTATTGATTTTTTCAAAAATAGGTAGCGCTTTATGATAACTTTCCAATGCCTGCGCATAATCATGATGATAGCAATATACATTTCCAATAGCCATATAAGAAAATCCTATACCTTCCGTAAAATCTATTTTATCTGCCAGGGTTAGTGCTTTGTTGGCATACTCCAATGCTTTTTGCTTATCGGTAAGCCGGTACTCCCAATCCAGTTGGGTAAGAATATATACTTTGGCAGTATCGGCAATATCTTTTTTTAATTCGTTTTGCAAAGAATCAATCATGGCTACATCCTGTGCAAAAAGGTTGGAGCTTAAAAAAAAAGCAAATAGCAGCGGTAAATAGTTTCTCATAAGACGACAGTAACCAATTTTATTCCAGATTTTGTTAAGTAAAAGTCAAAAATGAAATGTAACAATATAAACATTATTGTAGTTGAAGTCATCTACAATAAAAATGCCTGATACAACTTATAATCAGCATGTAGACACTTTCTAGACACCTTTACTTTTGTTAATTTAATTATATTAATAAAAAACGAAATATTTAAATAGGATAAACAGATAAATAATAATTTGTATTTTCACAATAATATGTAACTTATTTATTAAATATATAATTTATTTTTCATATGTTCCAAAATTCGACCCTGCAATTTTTAAAACAATTAAAGAAAAATAACAATAAGCCCTGGTTTGATGCCCATCGTAAGGAATATGAAACTGCCAAGGCAGATTTTTTACAACTGGTAGCAGCTATCATTGCAGGCACTGCTAAATTTGATGCTTCCCTGGCCAGTCTGGCTCCGAAAGACTGTACTTTTCGCATTAACAGGGATGTACGTTTTAGTAAAGATAAAAGCCCTTACAAAACCAATATGGGGGCATTTTTCAATATCGGAGGCAAAAAATCACCCTCTGCCGGCTATTATTTACATATTGAGCCAGGACAAAGTTTTGCCGGCGGTGGCTTGTACATGCCTATGCCTCCCGAACTGGCTAAAGTACGACAGGAAATAGATTACAATTTTAAAGAATGGAAAAAAATTGTTGAAAGTAAAGCATTTAAAAGTGCATTTCCAAAGGGAGTAGAAGGTATTGAGTATTTATCCAGGCCACCAAAAGGATACGAGGAAACCAACCCTGCCATCAACTACCTTAAAATGAAAAGTTTTATTGTCAGCAATGCCTTGAATGATTCACAAATAATTGATAATCAATTTATTAAAAATACATTAAAAAAATTTGGGATTATGAAAACTTTTATAGATTTTCTTAACCGAAGTATAGAATAGGTGACATACAAAAAAGAAGCCAGTGATAAAAATCACCGGCCTTGCTTACCTCTGAAACCACAAGAAATAGTTATGGCTCAGCCTATGATGAGTTGTGTACATACCAAGATTAGTCCAGGGAATTAGATTAGCTAAAAAGCCGTGAGATTTTTTATAGGAAATGTAGAATGAGAATAATGAATAATAGATTCAGATCAAGCAGCAAACAAATATAATATTTTTTTTGAATATATATAATTTTTTTCACCTATTTTTTTCGGCTCTTTTTACTTCTTCGTTAGCATAGTGTAAAACCTTGTTTTTCTTTTTGTTGTACCACCATTGGGGAGCTGTTTTTTTCATAAGTGTGTCGATATTACGCATTCCGAAAATGTTCCACAAACCTTTCATTTTTCCACCTAAACTACGCTGCATTGCCCGAAGGCTCATAGCAAAGCCTGCATCTATATACTCCATATGGTGCCAATAGCCCGCCGGCATAAAGAGTGTTTCGCCATGTTCTAAAATTACTTCATATCCTTTGGCCAGCCTTACGGCTGGAAAATTGTTGTAATCAAAGCTATCGCTATAATGAGCATAGTTAGCGAGGCTAAGTACTTCCCAAGGCTTACGATATAATTTATATTGCTCCTGAAAAGGAAACAGCAGTACTTTTTTACGGCCTGCAAACTGTGTATGCAAAATATGACTCATGTCAATATCAAAATGCATATGTGTAATAGATCCTTCGCCACCTACAAAAAGCATCGGATATTTTTTTACAAAGCCTTTCATTAAATGATCCGGCCAGGTAAAATCCTGAATAATTTGAGGAGCATGCTGAAAAATATTGAACAAAAAAATTCTTAAATCTAATGGCCCTGCTTTTACCTTACGCAAATAATCGCCAAACTTCATGTATCCATCGGCTGTATTAATAGGTGTATAAGCATCACTTTTTACGTTATTATAAACACCTACTTCTTTATCGCCTACAATATCAATAAAATAATCCCAAGTCCATTTGTGAAAAGCCGGCCATTCCTTAGACAAATCCTGAATTACCACAGGCTTCATGGCATCGTAATAATCCGTTTTAAATTCATGAGGGGTAATAGAACGTACCTTTGTAACAGGCTCTAACTGCATAGCACATGTAATTAACTGTACAAAATTAGGACTAAATTTTGGCTAATTACCAAAAAAAACTAATAATTGTTAGTTTTGCAAAAAATAAAAATGGCAAAAATAAAGGCTACAAAAAATGCTAGCAAAAAAGAGGTAATAGCTCACAAGGCAGCTTATCTGTTTAGAGTGAAAGGCTTTAAAGCTTCCAGCATGAGAGAACTGGCAGATTTGATTGGTGTGGAAGCCCCCAGCTTGTACAATCACATTGGCAGTAAAAACGAACTGCTGAATGCTATTTGTTTTTCCATTGCCAATGAATTTACCGATCATCTTACCAAAATAGAAAAAGAGACCAGTGCCAGTGTTAAAAAATTAGAGCAAATTATTCGCTTTCACATTAATATTATTTTAAAAAAATTTGACGAAGTATTTGTGGTCAACCATGAGTGGAAGCACCTGCAGGAACCTTTTTTAAGTAATTTTTTAAATCAACGCAAATCTTATGAAAAAAGACTAATTGCCATTGTTGAAAAAGGAATCAAGCAAAAAGAAATAAAAAATATCGAACCGAAGCTGATCATTTTTACCATCCTTTCAGCCGTTAGAGGCCTCGAATTGTGGCATCGGAACAAGAAACTGATGGATGATAAAAAACTGGAACACAGCATGATTGCACAATTAACCACCGGATTTATAAACAATTAAAATATGGCTTTACATTTTCATAAACTAACCATTGCTGACGTAAAAAAAGAAACCAGCGACTGTGTATCTGTCTCCTTTCATATACCTGCCGAATTGAAAGAAACTTTTCAATATACGCAAGGCCAGAATATTACCCTTAAAACTTTTATTGATGGCGAAGAGGTAAGAAGGAGTTATTCTATTTGCACTGCTCCGTTTGACAATGAACTAAGAGTAGCCATCAAAAAAGTAGCAGGTGGCAAATTTTCTACCTTTGCCAATGAAAAACTTAAAAAGGGCGATACCCTGGAATTATTGGCGCCGACAGGAAAATTCTATACCGAATTATCTCAAAATCATCACAAAAATTATCTGGCCATCGCCGCCGGAAGTGGTATTACACCAATTTTATCTATCATCAAAACCACATTGGCTACTGAGCCGGAAAGCGCTTTTACACTCATTTATGGCAACCGCAGCCACAGCAGTATCATCTTTTTTGAAGCTTTGGAAAACTTAAAAAATAAATACCTGGATCGTTTCAATTTGATCAATATTCTAAGTCGGGAAAAAACAGAGGTGGATATCAATTTTGGAAGAATTAATGTAGATAAACTAATAGAACTGAATAAAGTTGTGGACTATCAACGTATGGATGATATTTTTATTTGTGGCCCGGAAAAAATGATTTATTGTGTGAAAGATTTTTTAATTAATAAAGGTATTGACAGCCTTCGCATACATTTTGAATTGTTTACAACTCCCGGGGAAAAGCAGATGACAGAGGGTAGAGGACAGATGACAGATCAAACCGGTAAAAAAAGTAATATCACTATAAAATTAGACGGCAGAAGCTTCGAATTTGACCTTAATGCAGATGGAAAAAGTATTTTAGATGCTGCCCTACAGCTAGGAGCCGATCTACCCTATGCCTGCAAGGGAGGCGTTTGCTGCACCTGCAGGGCCAAATTAATGGAAGGAGAAGTAAAAATGGATGTTAACTACGCATTGGAGCCGGAAGAAGTAGCTCAGGGATTCATACTTACCTGCCAGTCGCACCCGGTTACGGAAAAAGTGGTAGTGGATTTTGATGTACGGTAGCGCATTTTTTTTGACACATTTAAGATGTCACGAAAAATTTTACTTTAAGGTACCCATCTTCAGCCATTTCTTATATTTTTTCATTACTTCAGTATGGGGGGGGGGTAATTTGCCTTCCTTGATTTCAGCTAATGATTTATCAATTGCTTTTTGTTGTTCTTCGCTAATTTCATCCCACCAGTCTTGTTGATTTTCCATAAATGTTTTAACAACAGTTAAGACTGTCTTTTTTTGCTTTACATTCAATTGGGGCAGATATTGTGTGATTTGCTGATCTAATGATTTTACTGTACGCATACCAACGTGTTTTTTCAAATTTACTCTATATTTTTCATTAATTTCACGGGTATATCAATCATTTTACTGAGCATTCTTTCAAACTGGCATTTAATTTTCACCTGAGTTTTTGTAAAAAGGCTCAGAAACGACAAAAAATAAGTTTTTGACTGTACATTGAGTAAAAGTTTATGTAATTGAAGTAAAAAAAGCATCTTATATATAAACTTCCAGATATGAAAAAAGTGTTATTGAGTTTAGTGATAATTACCTGTGCATTAGTCAGTAAAGCACAATCAGAAGAAGATTACAACGTACCCAAAAGTATGTTGATTATTTTTTCTACAAAAAATTATAAAGAAGCCAAAACATTTGCAGAAAAAGCAGCCAAAAAATTAATGCTGGAATTGAATTTCAGAGGACTACGCCCGGCAAAAAATATTGGATTAAGTTTAAGTTCAACTGAATGTGATGAAAATGAATGGGGTTATCCCTGCTATGAACAAAGAGGACGAGAGGGCGATAAAGAATATGTTAGCATCGAGTACTCAAATGAATATCCGGGACTGACAAAAAATTTATATATCGTTGTTGCTGCATTAGGAGATGGTAAAATGATAAAAACAGCGCTGACTAAAACAAAAAAAATTTATAAGAATGCCTACGTAAAGAAACCCAAAATATACATGGGTTGTGAGCATTGATGGGATGTTTAGCTTAACTTAATAATGTATCATTACTATAGACTAAACATAATTCTATGTAATGTAAATGTTATCAAATTTTTTTGTCTACGCATTTTTTGCAAAAAAGAACCGAGGTGAGAATTCATAAAATTGAGTACACTTTACAATATTAAAACGATATTTATAAAATAAATGACTAAATAACAAATATCAGCATGACCATAAAGGAAGCGAAAAAAATTGGCGGCAGACAAGGGATTATTTTTGTTGGATTGGGGCTATTAATCGCTATAGTAATGATAATCGCTTTTATGCTATTCGATAAAGTCTACTCATCTTCCTACTATCGAATTTTATATAAATTTAGATTGAACATTTTTATCGGAGTAATAATCATGCTTTTGTGTGGGCATTTCTTCGGACAATTGGCCGGGAAAGTGATTTTAATAAATAAATGGAATTTCATTTTGGTTGGCATTCTAAGCAGTATGGCGGTATTGTTTTCAACAGCTTTTCTGGCAGGATGGACAGGGTATTTTCAGGAAGGATTTGACTATATGGGCGCCTCTGCCGATCGTTTTAAATGTTATATATACAAGCCATTTTATTGGATAACAAATGCCGGAATTATTCCCACTTTTATTTTAGGTATTTGGTTTGGCATACGAATTAAGAAACACAATAGGATAAAATGAAAATGAATTATAAGTTACAAGCATTTGGCCTGCTACGTTTTTACTGGGTATTAATTTTATGTATTTATTCTTGTGAAAGCTCTGATACACCCAATTCCGAACAACCAGAGAGTTCTCCTTATTCATTATTTTTTAAACATCTTAAAATAGAAAATTTATCAGATACAATTCTTGTTCAAAATCGCACAAAAATATTTTTGTGTCCCACTGCTGCTGGAATGTATCAGGAGGAACTGATTAAAAAAGATTTAGGAAAATTTTATGAAAAATATGGATCGGTTTTGGATAATCCGAAATTAATCCAGTTGTTTGAAAAAAATAACAAGGTTAAAATCCTATGGATAAACAGTGGCAATGAAGGAGAGCTTTTTCAATTAGAGGATTCTGCCTTACACAAAAATAAGAAACTTGAAAATCGTCTTATAAAAGAAAAAGCATTTCTCATTTTTGATGAAACTCCAAAATCAATAGATACCGTCAGCTTAAGTGTAACAATTATTTATCCCAAAATTGAAAAAGCGGTTTTGAAAACATATAATTTATCAAAATCAAATGAAAATTGGAAAATTGACAGCCAAATGGAATAAGAGGTTGTAAGTGAAATTTAGGAAATAGTTATTTTGAAAAAATGTATTGAGACCTTAGAAGCTGTTTAAAAACGATTCAACATAATTCGTATGGCAGATAAATGTAC
>CAZPHA010000083.1:0-8765 GCA_964586215.1 uncultured Ferruginibacter sp. | reverse complement strand
ACATCTCAACATCTCAACATCTCAACATCTCAACATCTCAACATCTCAACATCTCCCTCACTACTCTGCTCACCGGCAAGCCTATTACATTATAGAAGTCGCCCTTGATAGAATGAATACCGATTACGCCTATCCATTCCTGAATAGCATAGGCACCGGCTTTATCGTAGGGCTTGTATTTATCAATATAATATTCGATCTGTGATGAACTGATATCGTGAAACGTAACCTCAGTAACATCTGCAAATGTAATTACCTGCTCTTGCTTAAGAATGGCAACGCCGGTTACAACAGAATGAGTCTTGCCTGATAGTTGAGTTAAAATGCTTATGGCATGCTGCCTATCGACCGGCTTTCCGATTATCTGATTGTCTAATACCACAATAGTATCTGCTGCAAGAATAGGTAATTGAGTTATATCATCCTCTACA
This sequence comes from uncultured Ferruginibacter sp., assembly GCA_964586215.1. GTDB lineage: Bacteria > Bacteroidota > Bacteroidia > Chitinophagales > Chitinophagaceae > Ferruginibacter. The sequence goes on along the minus strand of CAZPHA010000083.1, from coordinate 8,334 downwards.
AACGAAAACTCTTTATTTACAATTGCTTTTTGAGTTGCCTTAGCTTTATTTAATGCAATGTGTATGGCTATTTCTTCTTTGGTTAAATGATTCGGAAAAGTTTCATCCGTTTCTTTTACCAAAACTATAAACGGCACTTCCGCCCACTCCAACAATTGTTTTCTACGAGGCGACTGTGATGCTAAAATAATTTTTTGCATATCCGGGAACAACAATTAGTGAGTATAGTATTTAAAAAATATCATCGATAAAATTCCTGACAACATAATCAATTTTATAACATTGCTCAGCTGATGATAATCGGCTGTTGACCGGGGATTGTATAACTTCTTTAACGTATAAATTAAAGGCACAATAATCAACAATAAACAATATACAGCGCTAACCCACCAGCCAAATTGTAATACATAAAACTGTACAATACTTAAAGCTACGATTAATACAGTCAGCCATACAGCTACAAATATTTTAGTGGTGGGTATGCCCCATACAATCGGAATCGTATGACAGCTATACTTAGCGTCACCCGGCATATCTTCCATATCTTTTACCACTTCTCTTACTAAAGAAATAATAAATGCAAAGCCAGCGTACAAAATTGCCAGTTTGAAAATTTTTTGCATAGCAACCAGCATTTCCTGATTGATACTTACTGAAAAAATAGTATTGGTAGCAAAGTACAACACAAGTATTGTCCATGCTGTGAGGACTGAAATAATAATATTCCCTGAAAGCAATTTCTTTTTAAAGGTAGTACTGTAAAACCAGAGCAATAAAGTACAGCCAATATTTACTACAGGAATCAAAATATTGGAGTTCATTCCAGCAATAAAACTACATATAACTCCAATGGTTGTAATGAACAAATGTAAAAAAATTGCCCACCTGCGTTTAATCATTTTCTCTACAACCATTTTACCTGGTTTGTTAACCTGATCAATATTGATATCAAAATAATCATTGATAATGTATCCACCGGCAGCTATCAATACAGATGCCAGTACGATAAAAACAAATACAAAATCAGAAATTCTGTCTGTTAATTGATAATACGATGACGGTAAATTTGGTAAAATGATACAGTAGTAAAAAAGACATTGAGTCAATACAATGAAGACCAGATTAGGCCATCGGATCAAACGAAAGAAAGCTGCCAGTAACTTCATGCATTTATTTCCTTATATAAAGATACAACTTTTTTCGCATTTATTGATTGTACAGTGGAGTTACTGTATACCCTGCTGTTTTTAATAAAGCTATTAACCCCTGATTACCTACCAGGTGGCCGGCCCCTACTGCTATAAAAGAGCTTTGCTTTGTCATAATATTGTTCAACTGCTGTACCCAATTTTTATTTCTACTTGTCAAAAGCAGCTCTTCATTATCTTTTACTCCAAAATCGCTCTGCTTAATCATTTTTTCAATATCCTGCATTTGCTGACTATTATAGGCTTTCACCATTTGCCTGAATTCATCTTTGTTCTTCTGCAAACTGTCAATAGTGTTTAATAATTCCTTTGCCTGTATTTCATATGGAATACTGTCAAAAACAGATGCCTGGAACGCCATTGTTTCCAGCCCTTTAATTTCTTTTTTATTTTCCTTAGCTAATTTCATGATGGCTTCTTCCATACCACTGCTGGCATTGCATGACATCATTTTAGGATAAATTAAACCTATTAAAAAATATGGTTTCATACTTTGTAAAAAAGCTAAAGGCATTTTCAAAGAGTCATTAAAAAAGCTCTCCACTTTTTGATATTCCACTTCACTATACAGATCTTTCAACTGTTTGCCACCTTTCATGTTCATCAACATCATTCCTCCCAATAAATTAGCAGGGTCATCCATGTCCAGTTCTAAATATACCACATCGCTTCTTTTAACTGCATTTTTTAATGGATCACTTATATGAATGTCATCTTTACACATTAAATGAAACGTACCAAAAAGATAACTTGGTTTTTTCAACCCTTTACCACTTATCTGCCAAAGCAAAGTATTATTATCCGTATTGGCTTTAAAAGGTGCTTTATCCTGGCCTTTACAACCCAGGATTAATGAAGTAATGATTAATGAAAGTGAAAATCGCATAGTCATTTATAATTTTATATTTTCTAAACTACCTCCTTTTGCAAATAATTGATCTACTTTTTTCTCAACAGCAGGATCCACTTCTACCGCAGGTGCATGATGTGGTTTAATTCTGACATCCATTACCATTGGCCCGTTACATCCCCAGTGTTTATTTTCGATAAAACTATCAATTCCATATATATCGTGTGATGGATTACAACGAGTAAAAGTTACCCACAGAAAATTATTCAAAGAGGCAGTTACAAAGTTAGCATCATCACATATAATAATCAAAGGAAGTGCATGTAGCTGCTCTAAAGCACTAGAATTACTTAATTGATCATTTAAATTTGATAGCTCATGCTTTGCCTGCTCATAAGTAGTAAATTTTTTTGATTGAATAGCAACAATACCGGGAAGAATAATTTTTGGATTTTCAAAATTTTTTAAATTTTTTAAACATTCAGGAATATTTGTACCTAATTGTCTTATTACTTCACCATACGCTGCCAGCACCACTTTACTACCGCTGTTCAACCCAACACCTGAATAATCTAATGTATCTATGGTAGTTTGGGTATAAAAATGTACATCCCTTTGCAATTGAATACGTTGTAAAAAAAACTGAAAATAAGATTCGATATTTTGTGTAGATAATTGATTGGTTTCATCAGCCGTAATTAATAAAAATTTGGCCAGGCTTAATTGTCCCGTACCTAATATATGATTGGCAATGGTTAGTATTTCAGCAGGCCGCTTGCTGTTAGCATAAGGTGTATACCGCTCACTACCAATGGCTAACAGTAATGGATGTACGCCGGCGGCATCCACGGCATGTACTTCTTTTAAACCGGGGATTTCATGCCGGATAGCATTACCGGTTATTTCATGTATCAATGCTCCAAAGCTGGTATCTTCCTGCGGAGGCCTGCCCACCACCGTAAAAGGCCAGATAGCATTTTTACGGGCAAATACTTTATGTACCCTCATTACCGGAAAATTATGCTGCAAACTATAGTACCCTAAATGATCTCCAAACGGTCCTTCAGGTTTGTTTTCATTGGGTAATACTTCCCCTGTTATGACAAAGTCTGCATCCGTACTGATGCAAAATCCATCCCGATAAGCATATCTAAATCTTCTATTGCCCAGCACTCCGGCAAAGGTCATTTCGCTTATGCCTTCAGGTAAGGGCATTACGGCTGCTACGGTATGGCTCGGTGGTCCTCCAACGAATACACTTACTTTTAAGGGCATTCCTTTTGTATTGGCTTTCGTCTGGTGTACTCCTATTCCTCTATGCAATTGATAATGCAAGCCCACTTCCTTATTGAGCATATAATCGTTACCAGTCAGTTGAATCCGATACATACCCAGGTTAGCATGCATAATCCCAGGCTTATCTACGTCCTCCGTAAATACCTGTGGCAAGGTTACAAAAGCTCCTCCATCCATCGGCCAGTGTTGAATAAGTGGCAAATCAGCAATGCTGATTTCATTAGCAAAAACAGGTTTGATGAAAGGGTTTTTCTTTGGCAATGCTTTCAGCGCCGCCCATCCGGTACTAAAGTTTTTAGCAGGACTTTTCAATGCCTGGAGAGGATTATTTTTTAGTTCTATTAACTTTTGTACTACTGATAAATTTTTCCGGAAAATAAACTTACTCCTTTCTAAAGTTCCAAAAATATTGGATGCAGCCCTAAATTTTGTTCCTTTTACATTTTCAAATAAAATAGCCGGCCCTTTCGCCTGGTGTACCCTCAGGTGAATGGCAGCCATTTCTAAATAGGGGTCTACCAGTTCTTTCACACGTATAAGCTGTCCATGTTTTTCTAAATCCAGTAAACATTCTTCTAAGGAGTGATAAGTCATCTGCTGATATTTCAACTACAAATGTAACAAACAAGCTGGTATTGGATAATTGATAACGGATTAATGGATAATTATTTGCATAAAAACTATATTCTACTCATTATCAATTATCCCCGAATCAGTCGGGGCAGGCAATTAACCAATTATCAATTAATAAACTCTTGCAGGACATCCCACTTTCGACCGACCACCCCCACCATTCAATCGAAAGCTTAACGTAGCCCCCGTAAAATAATACCAGTCTTTGTATTTGGAATTTCCCCGGGTTGTACCATCTACCGGATATGTAAGGCCGGTTTTTAATTCATCGCCTCTAAAAGCCAGATCAACTGCCTGCTGACCACGATTGGCTAACAAAATATTTTGATCCACGAACGTACTACTCACATCGTCCATGTAATCTGTATTCGTTTTACGCAAACCAAGTTCCAGCCCAAGCTGAATATTATCACTGATGGCAAATTTTACTCCTCCGCCAAATGGTATAGCAAACTGTGAGAGTTTATATGCTTTTCTCCCCTGGTAAAACCCCTGTCCTTCTGTGCTCAACGGCTGTAAAAAAACTTTATTACCTACCGAATCAAAAGTATAAGGGTTAAAATGAAAATAACTGATACCGGCAAAAACATAAGGCGTTGCCTTGCTTTCGTGAAGATTAAAAAAGTGGTACTCCAATCCAAGATGATAGTCCACAATAGATGAAGTAAAATTTAAATTACGAGTAACATTTTTTGTTCCCTTTGCATCGTTCCCACTTAATTTACCAATGGTAATGTTAGCCCTTACCAGTAACTGATCAGTTATTTCATACAAAATACCCCCTCCAAAAGCCCGATGCGATTGATTGAATGTAAAACGCTTCTCCTGCAGATCACCCTGATAGTTGCTTAAACCACTAAAAACATTTATGTGAAGCCTTTGAGCAAAGACAATAGGCGTAAAACAAACGCAATAAATGATTACAAGTACCTTTTTCATATAATATTAAGTACCTGACAAAATAGAAGCCAAACTTATTTCTGCAAATACATTACTTCCTTAATAAGCTTAACCGTTCTGGATACATCAGGCAAATACCCTGCTACCAGATTAGGAGCATAATGCATGGGAGCATCAGCCGAAGTGATTCTTCTAACAGGAGCATCCAGATAATCAAAGCCCTCCTTTTGTATACGATAAGCTACTTCTGATGATACAGAAGCAAAAGGCCATTGTTCCTCTACCACTACAAGTCGATTCGTTTTTTTCACACTTTCCAAAATAGTCATCCAATCTAACGGACGAATGGTTCTCAAATCAATCACTTCCGCCTGAACACCTTCTTTAGCCAGTTCTTCTGCTGCACCTAAAGCCACTTTCATCATTTTATTAAAAGAAACCACCGTAACATCTGTACCCTGTCTTACCACATTCGCTTTACCAATAGGAATCAGGTATTCCTCTTCCGGCACTTCACCCTTATCACCATACATAACTTCACTTTCCATAAATACCACCGGATCATCATCACGAATGGCGCTTTTCAACAACCCTTTAGCGTCGTAAGGATTACTCACCGATATCACTTTCAAACCGGGGATGTTGGCATACATCGATTCAAACGCTGTAGAATGCTGGGCGCCCAATTGGCCGGCGCTTCCGTTCGGACCTCTGAATACAATCGGACATCCCACCTGACCGCCACTCATGGCCAGCATTTTAGAAGCCGTATTGAGTATCTGATCCAATGCCAATACCGCAAAGTTCCACGTCATAAATTCTACAATCGGACGAAGTCCGTTTTGTGCCGCTCCTACCGCAATAGCAGCAAAACCTAACTCAGCAATAGGCGTATCAATCACCCGCTTTTCACCAAATTCGTCCAGCATTCCCTGGCTCACTTTATACGCCCCATTATATTCTGCCACTTCTTCCCCCATCAAAAACACCCTTTCATCCCTTCTCATTTCTTCCTGCATGGCTTCTCTTAATGCCTCTCTGAAAGCTATTTGTCGCATGAAATTCGTTTTAAATAAGTTGCAAAATTACTTCATAACCATCACACAGACAAATGATAATTGGTTAATGCCTGTCTCGCCTCTGGCGAGAGATAATTGATAATGTATAAACCATATTAATTTTTACTAATATGATTATCACTACAAATAAAACATTATCAATTATTTGCGGCTTTCATCAGCATATCATTCTTCAACATTTGTTCAGGCTGCTCCGGGCTACGGCCCCACCTTCGGTGTGGCTGCCGTGGCCTGCGGCCACAGCACCCTACGCATCCTGCAGCCCGTCAGCAATTCCACGTCCGACGGTCCCCGTCTGACGTGGAATGGGTAACAATTACCACGGCATCTTCTACCAGTCAACCAATATATAATTTTTATATTATATATAATATTAAAAATCAATACTTTAAAATACATTTTCAGGCATATGTATTCATAAACCCTTCCACCCTAAGCACCAGATATATTCAGTAAAAAACACTCATTTATCAAGAAACAATACTATTTATATTAAGTAAAATCACTTGTTCATTAATTCAAATATCCCAATCGTTAATTTACGCAGGCATTCGTATTTTTACACATATATCTTCATCTTACAAACATCAACAATCAACTGCGGAAGCCGAAAAGCAGATCAAAGAGTAGGCAAAACTTAAAATTCCTTAATCATGAAACAAGTAAAAAAATTAGAAAATGTAAAAGATCAATTATTTGCCAAAAAAGTTGAAAATTTTAAACCAACTACAATAAACGGAGGAGGTGGGGCGTCAGGCACTAATATGACTCAAGATACTGATTCTTCTAATACTCTCTCTATATCAGATGGAGTTTTCCAATTTAACTAGTTTCGTAAATTATTTTTTATAATCCCGACCGCCTTTCAAGAGGCGTTCGGGATTTTTTTCATTTTTGCTTTATTAGCGAAAAAAACATTGGGAAAATAAAAAAGGCTGCCATATTACTGACAGCCTTTGGCTTAGTACCCATTCAATTACCTCTTATTTTGCAGAAACTAATTTACCGGTAATTACTTCATTTCCATTTACAAACCTGTACACATAAGTTTTGCTACTGCTGCTCGCCGGTACCTGGTAAGTAATCGTTTTGGTTGCATTTTTTTCCATAAATCCCTGATACAAAGTAGCCACTTTTACAGCTTGTATATCATATAATTCCAGCCTGCTGTTCGCAGCCACTTTTGATTGAATGTTGAATACAATCTTATCAACAAAAGGATTAGGATAGCTGGTTACCATCAGTGAGCTTTGTTGCATGTCCCCTACTTTAATCACCACTTCGGAAGATAAAGAGAATTTACCATCTAAATCCACTTGTCTTAAACGGTACTGGTAAACTTTATTAGAACTGATTTGACGATCAACAAATGAATAACTCTTTATCGTACTGCTGTTCATAGCCCCATCTACAAATCCTATTTTTACCCATCCGTTAGCATTGCCGGTTTCATTTCTTTCTACATAAAAACCTTTGTTATTCATCTCTGTAGCAGTTTTCCAGGTTAATAAAATAGATGGATCATTTTGTAGTTTTCCTTTGAAATCCAGTAAAGTAACAGGCAAAGGTCCGCTAATTGGGTTCACCGTAATAGTAAATGTTTGAGAATTGCCGCTGCAACCATTTAGTGTAGGCGTTACCGTGATGGTAGCTGTAATGGGGGCATTGGTAGCATTCATCGTAATAAAGGAGGCAATATCACCACTACCGCTAGCCGCTAAACCAATTGCAGGATTATTGTTAACCCAGTTATAGGTCGTTCCACTTAAGCCACCTGTAAAATTAACTGCAACGGAAGCTCCGGCATTTACAACCTGGTCAGCAGGATCGTTCATACTGGTAGTTGGATTTACCGTAATGCTAAAGTTTTGAGCAACACCGGAACAACCATTGGCTACTGGTGTTACAGATATATTAGCAATAGCTGCTATATTTCCACTGTTAATTCCATTGAAAGAAGCGATATCACCACTACCACTAGCCGCTAAGCCGATAGCCGTGTTATCATTGGTCCAGTTGTAGGTTGTACCACTCACCCCACCGCTAAAGCTGATCGCTGATACGGCAGCTCCGTTACACACCGTCTGATCGGCAATTGAAGCCACATCAGGTGTTGGATTCACCGTGATGCTGAAGTTTTGGGCAGCTCCGGAACATCCGTTAGCAACCGGAGTCACTGAAATATTAGCGCTTATCGGTGCACTGGTTGAATTGATGCCATTGAAAGAAGCGATATCTCCACTACCACTGGCCGCTAAGCCGATAGCCGTGTTATCATTGGTCCAGTTGTAAGTTGTACCACTCACCGCACCACTAAAGCTGATCGCTGATACGGCAGCTCCGTTACACACCGTCTGATCGGCAATTG
>CAZPHA010000082.1:0-8815 GCA_964586215.1 uncultured Ferruginibacter sp. | reverse complement strand
GGAAAAGTATTTCCTCAAAGATAATAAATCGGAATTATTAAAGCAAATAAGTATATATAAACAATACCCCCCTGAGCCACACAAATCAAATTTCAAAAATCTACTCAATAAAATCAAGGGTTACAGAAGAACAACCTTTCAAAAATCACTAAAAATTGGCTAAAAAAAATTATTTTGCTCAAAATGGGTTAAGGCTAGTCGTACTAACGGTTTTTGATGACGTAACCAACGCATCAGAATGGCCGTCATTTCGACCACTAAGCCTTTGCGTAACCCTTGACCGGGTAATATCAACCGTATCTAATACATTGGGATCTGCAAACAAAACAGGGTTGCTGCCAAAAACTTCATAAGGGCTATGCTTATAAATTTTGTCCGTGTTCCAACGTCTCCCTACATCCCCATCATATTCCCAAAATTCTGCCGTCTGTGCTGTAGAGCTTATCTCAAAACTTCTCCTTTGTCCATTGTGACCAAAGGGCATGCTGTCCGCATTAAAGGATTTACTCATTGCACCGTATGAGCTATACAAAGTGGCTGTTCTTATTTCCGGCAGATAAAAATCCACCAGTCCATCGTTATTATTATCCACCTGCAACTTTTTATCACTCACCGAGCCGATCACATTACCTCTGTGGTCGTAAATATAATACTCATCTTCTCCGGTTATTTCATTGTCTATTCCCGGAGCATCTTTGAGGTCGCTTACATCTATCACTCTTTTTTTAATGCCCAGCAGGCTGCTGCCATATTTGTAAAACTCTTTGGTGCTTATATGGCCACTGTTTACCGAAGGGTTTTGCTGATAGGTGAGCAGTACATTACCTCCGGCATCTCTTACGTAAATCTCTGTGGTATCACCCACCAGCTTACTGATACGGTTACCCGAAGCATCATAAGCGTATGTAATCAGCTTCCCGTCTTTCTTCTCTACCTTTTGCAGTTTGCCATATACGTTCCACTCATTTTTTACCACCTCCTGCTTTTCATCTTTAATCACATTACCAATTGCATCATATCCGTAAGCGCTGGTTTTATTGTCCACTGTATTTTTTAAATTAATAAGTCTGTTGCTGCCATTCTGGTAAGTATAGCTGTAGTTATTCAGGTTTACATTACCACCACTACCATTCCTCTTATACGTCAAAATATTTCCATTGGCATCATAGCTTAAGGTTTCCTGATAGTCATCCAGGGCAATGGGTGTCCAGCTGTTGGTTTCTGTATTGAGGCCTTTAAAGGCATTCATGTTTAGCAGGCGGTTGAGCTGGTCGTAGCGGTAATACAGGTACATAGAATGCAATAGGTTTGAGTATGTCTTTCTAATTAGGTGCTGGATCTAATAATGCTGGCTTATCTTTTCTAAATTTTACATCAAAATCATATACATACTTATTTACTCCATTGTGAAAACGAAAAATTAAATCAATACAATCAAATTTACTATTCTGCAATTTAAAACTAGCAGTATATTTGCTCTCACTCATATTTATATTTGATTTATCACTTTGTAAAAAAAATTATCTTCTTCTGGAGAGATTTTGTTTTTTGCCATTATTTTATTTAAACGTGATATTTTATTAATGACCAATTCTTTATTATTAAGGTAAAAACAATATGCTGTATCAATTAAACTATATAACTTGATGGTGTCATTGTTTTCTATAGCTGTTACTATTTTTAACATGGTTGTTTTACGCTTTTTATCAACTGTAGACTGACCACAGCTAAACAAACAGAAGCAAAGCAATATAGATATAGAGAAACTAAATCTTTTGATGCTGTAATTAATCATCCTTTTTTTCATAAAATTGAGATATATTGTCATATTCATTTCCGCCACCTGCGGCTTTATAATTGTTTAATAAATCGGTAATTGCTTGTTTGGTTTTCTCTTGGACTTTAATTCCCTGTTGTGCTAATATCTGAACTCCGTAATGAGCTGCATTTAGGGCGCCTATCATTGATTCTTTCGTATTTGTGTATTCAAGAGTACCATCCGTCATAAAATTATGGGTTGCATTTCTTAAATTCATATCAAATGGCGCTGTGCCACTCTTTGTATAAATAATGCCTCTTGACATATCGATATTTTGCTGTAATGCATTTGTAGCATCATAAAAACCTTGTCTCAGAGCTTTTTCTTTATCAATGGCTGCTTGTTCACTCCATGGTAGTAAATAATTCCATGCATTTTGAAGAAGACCAACTCCATTTGATCCTAGAATACTACCCATGCTGTTAATATTGCCGGCATTAATAGTTCCAGTACCTCCTCCCGGAATAGCATTACCTTTTAAGGCATCAATACCACTTGTAGACGTCCCGCTGGCAGTTCCATTAAACGGAGCATCTTTACGGTAATATTTATCGGCATCATAAATAACAGGCCCATCAATTTTAGAATCATAATCTCTTCCAAATGCAGTGACAATACCACCAGCTACAAATTTAACATCACATGTTTGTGGATTTTGAAGTTGCGCTGGTATATTTTCATAAACAGTCTCAACTACTGTTTGTGATAGTGGAGCATTTATTAGAGTTTCTTTTGCCTTATACATGGAAGTATGAAAAGCTAAATATTCTAGTCCATCTAAATCAATTCCATCAATAGGTCTATTACTTGCAAATTGGTAGGGTGTCAGCATAGAAAACTTAGAAGTAATCGGATCCACACTCAAAAACCTTCCCAACCTTGTATCATTAATCCTCATACCATAATCCTGAGCTCCGCTGCTTATGTCTTTGTCATTTTCCTTTCCATTGTACCCATAACGGTAACCCGTACCTGCAAAGGTTCTGCCGGGCAGTGTAGCGCCATAGCTGCTGTAGTCGTTGGCCTGCAAAATTTGTGGAGTATAGCCATCCACCAGTCCGTCGTTGTTGTCGTCTATTGGCGTTTTGTTTTCCCCTATTACAGCCATCACATTGCCCCGGTGTTCTGTCAATTCAAAACGCTTGCTGCCGTACTTTTTAGCCCGGCTTTCTGCTGTAGCCTGTTTTAAATCTTGCACATCCAGGTTCAATTGATCAATTCCCAAGCGACTGCTACCATACAACTCTACATCTGATTGAGTCAGATTTCCATTGTTGGTGGTATCATTGGCTGTGTAAGTACTTACCATGTTGCCGCTGGCATCCCTTAAATAAAATGTATACTCATTGTTAAAATTTTCACTAATTCTATTGCCTGCCGCATCATAGCTGTAAGTGATCTCATCGCCATTTTTCTTTTCTATGGCAGCTATTTTGCCATATACATTCCAGCGGATGTTTTTGATATTCTCTGCCGAGTCACTGATGAGGTTACCCGAAGCATACCCTGCAACGTTTTTGCTATATGTTGTTTTTTGTATAAGGCAGCTATTATTCAACTATATTTTTTCTTTTCCCGTTATAAAATTACCATAATTTATTTTTTCAGATAGTATCCAATTGGACCGAAGCATCTTTTTATTTATTGATAATCAATGAATTATGATAATGGTTTATTTTTGGTAGTTTGATGATTTTTTTGTATATTTTCCTTGTTGGTGTATTGCCGAACTTATTCACAGAATAACACTAATAGGGGTAAGGGTTATTGTTTAGCCTTAATGCATCTCAAATTATAATAATGTCCTCCTCTAAAATCTATCGGGTCGATAAAATAAAGCTTAATAATACCATTACTATCCTTAAGAATATGCAGTTCTTCTAACTCTTCATTTGCAACTAATTCTATATAATGAAATTCTTGTATATCTATTTCTTTCCATTTGCCAATCAATAAGGTATCATTATAAATCAATTCTGCCTTTTTACCCTTTTTCAGATGAATTTTCTTAACGTATTTTTGATTTATAGTATCTCCCTCAATTTTATCAATAATATAAGTACCTAACAAATCATTTTGCGTAAAGTTACAGCAGCTAAATAAACTACAAATTAAGGCAGTACAGAATTGTTGAATTTTAATTCTTTTTTTTCTTTTCCTGCTGTTGTTTATATGCATCTTTGGACGTTTGATATTGTTTGACTTTTGCATTAAAATCTTTTCTTGAAAGTGTGAAACTAAAATACTGGCTTATGTTTGAATATTCAACTTGAGAAGATTTGGTATTTCCATTTCGTACAGTTGGTTTTAAGGGGGTTACTAACCAATCTGGAGTAATGTCTTTAATAAAGTCGCCTGAGGTTAAACTGGTAACATTAAAAAGCTCTACCATTATATCGCTGGTATTTGTAAAGGATGTAACCCTAAGTTATGATGAGCCAACAAAATGCGCCAGACTTAATGGGCCTGAGGACATATTAATATTTACCTCTCCCCTTAAATCATTTGCCCAAGAATATGTCTTTTGACTGGCACCCTTTTCTAAATCATAGCTAAATTTTGCCAATGTTTCCCCAACGGCTATAGACTCTTTCATCAGATTTGAATACTTACCATTGTGTTTAAAAACAATGTTTTCGGGACCATTACCCCATATAAAATCGCCTAATAGTTGATTGATTAACTGTTTTTCAGAGTAAGTTTCATCCTGATAATAAAATTGAGAGTTTGTATTTACTGCTCTATCATATCCAAAAAATTTCGCAGCATTAACAGTATTTTCATAGTATCCCTTAGATTCTGTTTCTGACTTGCTAAAATATTCCTTATTCCCCCCGGTTGACAAGTACGGTCCGTGAATAAATGATAATCTACGAGCATAACCACCTTCGAAGGGTAGTACTAATAATTTCCTTACTTCTGCGTTGGTCGAGGTTTTACTTTTGGGTTCTCCTCCATCTAAATCGATAAATTGAATAGGTGTGTTACCAGCAAACTGGTAAGGGCTATAAAAAGGGTAACTGGCACTTAGGGGGTCAACAGATAAAAATTTCCCTAAACGAGTGTCATAAATTCGTAGTCCATAATCCTGAGCTCCGCTGCTAATATCTTTGTCATTTTCCTTTCCATTATACCCATAACGGTAACCTGTACCTGCAAAGGTTCTGCCGGGCAGTGTAGCGCCATAGCTGCTGTAGTCGGTGGCTGTTAATACCTGGGCTGTATAGCGGTCAACCAGTCCGTCATTATTGTCGTCTATTTGTGTTTTGTTTTCACTTATTACGGCCATCACATTGCCCCGGTGTTCGGTCAATTCAAAACGCTTGCTGCCGTACTTTTTAGCCCGGCTTTCTGCTGTAGCCTGGCTGAGCTGCCTTACATCCAGGTTAAACTCCTCTACACCCAAACGGCTGCTGCCGTACAATTCTGCCTGTGAAAGGCTAAGCTTACCTGCATTGAGGGTATCGTTTATCACGTAAGTACTCATCACATTTCCCGAAGCGTCTCTTACATAAAACACCTCACTTTTGCCTTTTCCATTCGGGGAGATGGTTTTACCAATGCGGTTCCCCGCTGCATCATAACTGTATGTGATCACATCGCCATTTTTCTTTTCTATGGCGGCTATTTTGCCATATACATTCCAGCGGATGTTTTTGATATTTTCTGCTGAATCGCTTATTAAATTTCCTATTGCATCATATTTGTAGTTACCTGCTTGTTGATCATCTAAATCTTCATTATAATTATCTTTTGATACCACATCTTTTACATGGTTGAGTCTGTTGGTGCCGGCATCATATTGGTAGCTCATGTTGTCCATGGCTGTCTTACCAGCACTACCATTCCTCTTATACGTCAGAATATTTCCATTGGCATCATAGCTTAAGGATTCCTGGTAGTCATCCAGTGCAATGGGTGTCCAGCTGTTGGTTTGTGTATTGAGTCCTTTAAAGGCATTCATCTTTACTAACCGGTTGAGCTGATCGTAGTGGTGATATCCTGTAGCAGCTTTTTTCAAAAATATCTTTTGTTTTACCTGTATAAAAATACCATTTTTTATTTTTCAGATGCCATTCAGTTAAAAAGAAAAATACTTTTATTTTATTGATAATCAATATGGTATAATGATGCATATTTTTGTTAGTTTGATGATATTTTTGTATATTCCCTCGTTGGTGTACCGCCGCACTTACTCACCACACAACACTAAACAAGGGCTAGAAACAATTACCCTAATTTTTTATCTCAAACCAACCTCCTAACTGGCGTAGGCCTTTTGACCTGTGCCAGAGTAGTAACTTACTGGCACAAGCCCAGAGGCTTGCGCCAGTAGCATTTAGCACAGGCCTGGAGACCTGCGCTAGTAGGGAGATTTTCAACTCTTACAAATTCTTTATTAAGCCTTTTTATCTTTTGAATGTTGTAAAAGCGATTCCAAATATTCTTGATGTTTTTCTTTTAGTCTTTCACGTCGATATTCTTTTCTAATTTTTGATTTTTGAGTAAAATAATAAAATGTAACCAAGGCAATAAATATTAAAACAAATAGCAAAAGTTTCATTCGGTATATTTTGTTTACAATAAATACTTACGGTGTTAATATTAACTTCTTTAATTTCTAAACTCGTAATTAATATATTATTTAGCTCATTCTTTTCTAGAATAAACTACACATTTTAATAATTCTAATTCTTTTCTTTGCCTTGTATCATAAATGCATTCCACTTTGTCACGTTCGAAAGGTATATCAGAAATAACCTCACTGGAAACAGCATCCATTTCTTCAAAATCATCCTCAGTAGGCTCTGTATCAAAATAAGCTCTCAAATGAAAGAGCTTTAGTTCGTCCCATCCAACAGTAATCAATCTTATATTAGGAGTTATGGTACCTAGTAAGGCAACTTGACAACACAATCTTACTTTAATATTTAATTCTTTTTCATTCATAAATTTATTCTTTAGGCGCACTTGGAATTATATGTGCACCCTTTTTCCCCCATGCTATTGTACCACGTGTAGTTATTGCAGAAATTTTAGCTTCTTTATTGACATAAACACCAATTGGCCTATGAAAATCTACGATAATTTTATTGGCATTGGGTTGCCGTAAAATAGTAGTCTCATTCGCATGGAATTGTTTTAATAAATTATTTGGATTTTCTGTTAGAATACTCCTTCCGGGTGTATAGTTATTATGTCCTATAATATGTTTCCCCTGTTGACCTGCGTGAATATTTTCTGGCACAACTCCTTTAGCAATAGTTTTACTAGGAATAGTACTCGCTCCTTTTGGTCCTCTTCCTGTAGGAACACCCACAGCACCTGCGGCCTCACCAACTGCTACATTAGCACTAATATTTAAAAATCCCAATAAACCTGCATTGGCTTCATATAGATAACCCTGTGTTAACCTTATTGCTCTGGCATCTCCAATTCCCGAATTATTAATTACAGACCTATCTAATTTAAGATACTCATCTTTACTATACATAGCAGCTCCTGCCATCCAATTATAGTACCCTTGCACATTCTTAGTAAAATCTGCAAAATCACCCAAATTAAGCTGGTTCTTTTCTGCATAGCTATCAATAGCATCGCTTAAAGGGCGTAACGAACCAGGTTTGTCTATTTCAAAACCTTTATTCCCTTTTATCCTTGTCATAATTTCAGCATTGGCAACCTTGGCTGCATCTCTCAATTGTGGATTAGTTAGCGTATCACCATCAGGGTCGCTATACAATATCGGATTTCCCCCAAAAGTAGAGTATTCACTTATGCCAACTGTGGGTTTTGGGTCTCGCTGCCACCTTCTCCCCACATCTGCATTATACTCCCAAAACTCGGCTGTTTGTGCCGTAGGGCTTATTTCTCTGCTTATTCTCTGGCCGTTGAAGCCTAAAATAATACTATCTCCATTAAACGATTTGGCCATGGCGCCGTATGTACTATATAAAGTCGCTGTTTTTACTTCGGGGAGATAACTATCTACCAGCCCATCATTATTGTCATCCACCTGTAGCTTTTTATCACTCACTGAGCCGATCACATTGCCTCTGTGGTCGTAAATATAATACTCATCTTCTCCGGTTATTTCATTGTCTATTCCCGGAGCATCTTTGAGGTCGCTTACATCTATCACTCTTTTTTTAATGCCCAGCAGGCTGCTGCCATATTTGTAAAACTCTTTGGTGCTTATATGGCCACTGTTTACCAAAGGGTTTTGCTGATAGGTGAGTAGTACATTGCCGGCAGCATCTCTTACATAAATTTCTGTAGTATCGCCAACTGTCTTACTGATACGGTTACCCGAAGCGTCATAAGCGTAAGTAATCAGCTTGCCGTCTTTCTTCTCTACTTTTTGCAGTTTGCCATATACGTTCCAGGTATTTTTAACTACGTCCTGCTTTTCATCTTTTGTTACATTGCCTATTGCATCATATCCGTAAGCGCTGGTTTTATTGTCCACGGCATTTTTCAGGCTGATAAGCCTGTTGGTACCATTCTGGTAAGTATAGCTGTAGTTATTCAGGTTTACATTACCACCACTACCATTCCTTTTATACGTCAAGATATTTCCATTGGCATCATAGCTCAGGGCTTCCTGATAGTCATCCAGGGCAATGGGTGTCCAGCTATTTGTTTGAGCATTCAACCCCTTAAAGGCATTCATGTTTACCAGCCGGTTGAGCTGGTCGTAGTGGTACCGATAATATAATGGTTCTCCTACTTTAGGTAAGTTTATTGCCATCGCTGCGATGTTTCCATTGTACAACCCGGTAATATTCGGTATTGCAGCAAAAGGTTTAACGGTATTATTAATGGGCGTATAATCATTACCGTAATAATGGAGGCTAAAGCCAAAAGCATCCCTGGCCACCTGGTTAACAACGTTGCCCTGCTTTACCCCATCTTTACCCATATCAAACAAACCACTTCCTACTTCCGTTGTATTCACCCCCTTGAGCCATCCCTGCAGGGTATAGGCATAGTCCA
>CAZPHA010000081.1:0-9154 GCA_964586215.1 uncultured Ferruginibacter sp. | reverse complement strand
ATGGATCGCATTTATTGTTTTATTTTGTAGAAAATTAAAAGTCTAAACAGATTCAGTATTAAAATAATTTTGTTAATACTTTGTCATCCCGAGAGTCAGCGAGGGATCTTCCTTTATGAACATTTTACAAAAAAATTGAAGAATTGCATAGAGGCTGTTTAAAAATAAAACTTTTATTGTGTATTTTGCTGTTGGTGAGGACACCATAAGCGGCTGTCCGCCGTGGCCGGTGTCCTCACCGGCCACTTTTCACCATATGAAAATCTTATCAATTAAATTTAAACAGGCTCATATAATATCAATTAGATTTTCAAGATAATATAAAATGAATAAAGGTGAATAGTGGTATGCAGTACAAGTGAGTGACACAACAATGTTGGGTAATGAACAAATGTTTGTACCAAAATGATATTCTAAATGGTATAAATATGGCAAAAAATCACAGTGATTTTTTGCCAAAAAACCTTATCTCAACACTACTTCATAAAGTAATTATATAAACAAAAAAACCTGCGATCGGCAGGTCTTTAATATATAAAAAGCTAATTTTTATCAGGCTTCATCAGCGCCTTCAATTAAAACAGTCGTTCTATTATTCATTACTTCTACAAATCCGCTTTGTATGCTGTAAGTGGTGGTATTATTTTTATCTTGTAATATTTTAAGTTTGCCGGCTTTTAACGCACTAACCAGCGGGGCATGTTTATCTAACACTTCAAAAGAGCCGGTAATGCCTGGTAACTGTACACCATGTACATTCCCACTGAATATTTTTTTCTCCGGTGTTAATATTTCTAAAATCATATACTAAATTAAATGAAATATTTTGTGTGTTAAATGTTTAATGATTCCCTCTTTCCAGCGAATTATAAAATGCTAACAACATTTCATTGATTCGCTTTACCTCATTGATCCACTTTTCTATAATATTTCCTGAAATGTAATTACATCTCGAAGAAAACATCAACTGTGTATGCAGTTCAGCACAATAGCTCATGGCTATTTCGATAAAATGTTTAAACTGCTTGTCTTTTGTTATACTAATTTCTCCTTCAGCTATATTGCTTGGTATAGAAAGAGCACAACATTGCAACTGCTCAAGGATCTTACATTTTTCTTCCGCCGGAAAGACGGCCGTTGCCGCATAAACATCTTTTGCCAAATCAAGTGATCTTTGCCACACTTCTAATTCTTTAAGTTTATGCGTTGCCATAGGTTTATGAAAAATGGTGAATTAATAGTAGGTAAAACTTAAGCTTGCGCAGCAGCCATCAGTTTTTTACCCTTTTCTATAGCATCATCTAAAGTACCTACCAGGTTAAAGGCAGCTTCAGGATACTCATCCACTTCTCCATCCATAATAGCATTAAAGCCACGAATAGTTTCTTCAATGGGCACCAGCACGCCTTTCAAACCGGTAAATTGCTCTGCCACAAAGAAAGGTTGGCTTAAGAAACGTTGCACTTTACGAGCCCTTGCTACTACCAGTTTATCTTCATCACTCAATTCATCCAAACCAAGAATGGCGATAATGTCTTGTAATTCTTTATAGCGTTGTAAAATTAATTTTACTCTATTGGCACAATTATAATGTTCATCACCCACAATAGCCGGTGTCAGGATTCTTGAAGTAGAATCCAAGGGATCCACAGCAGGATAAATACCTAAGTCGGCAATTTTACGACTTAATACCGTAGTAGCATCTAAGTGTGCAAAGGTAGTAGCAGGCGCCGGATCGGTTAAGTCATCCGCCGGTACATATACTGCCTGTACGGAAGTAATAGAACCATTTTTGGTAGAAGTAATCCTTTCCTGCATCAATCCCATCTCTGTAGCCAGTGTCGGTTGGTATCCCACCGCACTAGGCATACGACCCAGTAGCGCTGATACTTCAGACCCTGCCTGTGTAAAGCGGAAGATATTGTCTACGAAAAACAAAATGTCTTTACCCTGTCCGGTGCCATCTCCATCACGGAAATATTCTGCAATGGTTAATCCACTCAAAGCCACCCTGGCCCTTGCTCCCGGAGGCTCGTTCATTTGCCCGAACACAAAAGTTGCTTTACTGTCTGCCAACCCGTTCATGTCTACGGCGCTCAGATCCCAGCCACCTTCTTCCATGCTATGTTTAAACTTTTCTCCATAGTTCATAATGCCGGCTTCAATCATCTCCCTCATCAGGTCGTTTCCTTCCCTGGTACGTTCACCCACCCCTGCAAATACAGATAAACCACTGTAGGCCTTCGCAATATTGTTAATCAATTCCTGGATCAATACAGTTTTTCCCACACCGGCACCACCAAATAAACCAATTTTACCACCTTTGGCATAAGGTTCAATCAGGTCGATTACTTTAATACCGGTAAACAAAATCTCATTGGCGGTACTTAAATTTTCAAATAATGGCGGTTTATTGTGAATGGGCCTTCCTCCTTCTTTAGGAACAGCAGGTAGTCCATCAATAGGATCGCCGGTTACATTAAAAAGTCGGCCTTTAATGGCATCACCTGCAGGCATGGTAATAGGCTTACCGGTATCAACTACGGGTGTTCCACGAACAAGTCCTTCCGTACTATCCATCGCAACGGTACGTACACTGTCTTCTCCCAGGTGCTGCTGAACTTCCAATACCAGCACATCTCCATTTTCACGCTTTAATTCCAGTGCATTTAAAATTTCCGGAAGTTTGCTGTTGCCGTCAAACTGAACGTCTACCACAGCCCCGATAATTGATTTTACTTTACCCGTATTAGCCATAAATTATATTTTATTATAATAATTAAGGTGTCGATTTGAGCCGCAAAGGTAAGATAGATCGGGCAAAATACGAAATGGAATCGCCGGAAGATTGATAATATTTTTGTTTTAATAAATAGGGGCTGTCAGCATTTGTTCATTCTTCAACATTTGTTCCGGCTGTCCGCTTGTAGTCCGTCCCGAATTTATTTCGGGACGGACTACCGCTGCCATCCGGCAGCCGTTCGTCGTTATATCTCTTATCATCAGTTTAAATGCCAAAATTGGCACTCCGGCAATAAAAGCTCCGTCAGAAGCACATATGAGTAGCAGCAATAGTTGGAGTATTAAAAAAATATTTATAATAATAATATATAATATAATGTTTTTAATACGGTCGTCGGTGGTCGTCTTTTCGCTACTTTTGCAGCCTATGCAATTAATCGAAGTAAATGATTCGGCTGCTGCCCGGCAATTTTTAGAAGTAGCTGTTCAGCTGTATAAAAATGACCCCAATTGGATACGACCATTGGATAAGGATATCAACGATGTATTTGATACGAAAAGAAACAAAGCTTTTCGTTTTGGTGAGGCTGTCCGGTGGATTTTAAAAGATGCAGAAGGCAGGCTAATAGGAAGAGTTGCCGCATTTGTTAATAAAAAATATAAAAATAAAGGGGATGATATACCCGTAGGTGGAATGGGCTTTTTTGAATGTATCGATAATCAGGAGGCAGCTGATAGGTTGTTGAATGCCTGTAAAACCTGGCTACAGCAAAAGGGCATGGAAGCTATGGACGGCCCCATTAATTTTGGCGAAAGAGATCGCTGGTGGGGCTTGGTTACCATGGGATACCTGGAGCCCTTATATTGTATGAACTACAACCCACCGTATTATGTGCAGTTGTTTGAAAATTATGGATTTAAAACGTTTTTTAACCAGATATGCCTGGGTTTAGACCCTAAAAAGCCATTACCGGTTAAGTTTCATGAGAGACATAGCACCTTTGTAAAAGATGCTTCTTTTTCAGCCAGGCATATTCAAAAGAATCAATTAGAAAAATTTGCGGAGGATTTTATGATCGTGTATAATAAAGCCTGGGCTGGGCATGGTGGGTTAAAGCAATTATCGAAAGAACAGGTGATCCACCTATTTAAAAAAATGAAGCCTGTAATGGATGAAAAAGTTGTTTGGTTTGCTTATTATAAAAAAGATCCGATTGCCATTCTCACCAATTTACCCGACTTAAATCAATGGTTCAAATATTTAAATGGCAAATTTGATCTTTTCCATAAAATAAAATTTTTATGGCTTAAAAAAAGTAAGCCTAATAAGAAGTTTACCGGCCTGGTTTTTGGAGTAGTGCCCGAATGGCAGGGAAAAGGGGTAGATGCGTACATCATTACAGAAGCTTCCAATGTTATACGTACGGATCAGGTTCCTTATACCGAATATGAGATGCAATGGATTGGTGATTTTAATCCCAAAATGCTTAATGTGGCAGAGGGCCTGGGTGAAACTTTTCAAACACGAAATTTAAAAACTTATCGATATCTGTTCGATCCTGATAAAGAATTTAAAAGGCATCCAATATTTGACTAAATTGCAGGGGGATTCAATAGTTGATAGTTGACAGAGGACAGATGATAGGTTTTTTATTAATAATATATAGCATTGATAAACAAATACTTGTGAAATTTTTAGACTACCAACTATCAACTGTCCTCTGTCAACTATCAACTATCAATCATGGACAAATTCATCGTTTCAGCAAGAAAATACCGGCCGCAAAACTTTGCTACAGTAGTAGGGCAGTCGCATATTACTACCACCTTAAAAAATGCTATACAGCATAATCAGCTGGCACATGCTTTCTTATTTTGTGGACCCAGAGGTGTAGGTAAAACCACCTGTGCAAGGATTTTAGCCAAAACCATTAATTGTGAAAACAGAACACCCGATGGCGAAGCTTGTAATATCTGCAATAGTTGTGTGTCTTTTAATGCAGGAACTTCTTTAAATATTCATGAACTGGACGCTGCCAGCAATAATTCTGTAGAAGATATCAGAAGCCTGGTAGAGCAGGTAAGGTTTGCTCCACAAGCAGGAAATTATAAAGTATATATTGTAGATGAGGTTCATATGCTCAGCGCTGCTGCTTTTAATGCTTTTTTAAAAACATTGGAAGAACCTCCTCCTTATGCTATTTTCATTTTAGCTACTACTGAAAAACATAAAATTTTACCTACCATTTTAAGTAGATGTCAAATATTTGATTTTAAAAGAATTACAAATAATGATATTTCAGAATATTTAACTGAAATCTGTACAAAAGAAAATATCCGGACGGAAGCGGCTGCCCTACATGTAATTGCACAAAAAAGTGAAGGATGTATGAGAGATGCCCTGAGTATTCTGGATAAAATTGCCAGCTTTACCAGTGGTCATATTACCTATGCCAATACACTGGAACACTTGAACATTTTAGATGAAGATTACTTTTTTAAGTTATTAGAGAATATGCAAAAGCAACATTTGCCCGAAGTGATGCTTTTGTATAATGAAATAAACAGTAAAGGATTTGAAGGCGATACATTGATAGAAGGATTTGCTGAGTTTATCAGAAATCTACTGGTAAGTAAAGATGCTAAAGCAGCTGTGTTATTGGAAGTTGCCGAAGATTTTAAACCAAAATATTTACAGGCTGCACAGTCCATCGAGTCTGGTTGGTTAATAGGGGCATTGAATATTTTAAATGAAGGTGAAATCCACTACAAACAAGCCAGGAACAAGCGCTTACACATAGAATTATTGTTGATTAAATTAACTTATTTACAACAGGCAATCGAATTAGTGAGCGACCAGGGGGCAATTGGTAAAAAAAAAGTAACTGAACAGGCAAAAGCAGTGGCATTTAAGGCATTGCCTGTCTTAAAACTTCAGGAAAAGCACACGGCTAAACCAACAATAAAAAAGGATGAAAACCAGAGCAGTACTGCCAAATTAATGATCGAGGAAGAAGCAGTGCCTGTAAACAGGCAAAAGATAGCTGAAACAAACACTAAAGATACGAAAATTTCAGCCATTGTCCCAAATTCCGGTGAAAAAACCTCTTTGGGTTCTTTGGCAAAAATCAGGCAGCAATTAACCAATCAGCAAAAAAACAATCAGCAACAAGCCAGGCAATTGAATGAGGGTGAGCTCCAAACATGCTGGCAGCTCTTTGTCGATCAGTTGAGAGCAAATAAGAACCACTCGGCTGTAACCAGCTTTAACCTGGCAGTGTTAAAAGCAATAGATAGCAATACCATTGAAATCATTACGGAAAATAATATCCAGCAAAAATTTATTGAGCAGGAAAGAGGCTCGCTAATTGAACATTTCCGACAATATTTTAATAATAAACAACTAATATACCAGGTTAACATTCATCAAAATAATATAGAAAATATTGATACAGAAAGACCGCTCAATACCAAAGAGCAATACTTAAAAATTATTGAAACCTATCCTTTGGTAAAAGAGCTAAAAGAACGCCTGAAATTAGAATTAGACTATTAAGTATAAACCATTGAATCAATTTGCCTATTTTACCGTAATTTCGAACCTCAAATTTAATAAAGTAAGAAATTTTTATATATTATGGCTGAAGTGATACGTATGCCCCGAATGAGTGATACCATGACCGAAGGAGTTATTGTAGCATGGCATAAGCATGTGGGTGACAAAATAAAGCCCGGTGATCTGCTGGCAGAAGTAGAAACCGACAAAGCTACCATGGAGCTGGAAAGCTACAACGAAGGCACACTGTTGTATTTGGGAGTTGAGCAGGGAAAACCCGTACAGGTAGATGGAGTGCTTGCAGTAGTGGGAAAGGAAGGTGAAGATTATACAGCTGCTCTTGAAACCGTAAGCCCAAAAAAGACGACAGACAACAGACCTCAGACAACAGACAATAAACAACAAACTCCAAACTCCAAACAACAAACAACAAATTCACAACTTCCTGCCGGAGCCAAAGAAATTAGAATGCCGCTGCTCAGTGACACCATGACGGAAGGAAAAATAGTAGCCTGGCATAAAAACATAGGAGACTTTGTAAAGAGTGATGATGTATTAGCAGATGTAGAAACAGATAAAGCTACCATGGAAGTTGTAGGGTATGAAGAAGGAACTTTGTTATATAAAGGAGTAGAAGCAGGTCAGGCAGCTAAAGTAAATGAAATTATTGCCATCGTTGGAAAAGCAGGCACCGATGTAAGTGCTTATGTAGCTGCAGAAAAGTCAGGAGTAAATGCTGTTTCGGCAACCGACGACCGACCACTGACCACCGAAGCAAAACTGTCTTCTGTCAACTCTCATCTATCAACCCATTCGACAACCGACGACCGACCACTGACCACCGAAGCAAAACTGTCTTCTGTCAACTATCATCCGTCAACTAATAACGACCAGCGCATTAAAGCATCACCTTTAGCTAAAAAACTGGCTGCTGAAAAAGGAATAGATATCACCAAAGTGCAGGGTAGCGGTGATAATGGAAGAATTGTAAAAAGAGATGTTGATCAGTATCAGCCGACCGCAGACTACCGACCACCGACCACCGAACTACAAACCACAAACTTCAAACTTCAAACTACAGAAGGTTATACAGACATCCGACTTACGCAAATGCGTAAAACCATTGCACGCAGACTGAGTGAGAGTAAGTTTACTGCGCCACACTTCTACTTAACTATGGAAGTGAATATGGACAATGCCATTACTGCTCGTGCAACAATGAATGAGGTAAGTCCGGTTAAAATATCTTTCAATGATATGCTGATCAAAGCAGCTGCAATGGCTTTGCGTAAACATCCGGATGTAAACAGCAGCTGGATGAATGATTTTATCCGCCAGAATCATCACATTCACATTGGCTCTGCAGTGGCCATGCCGGAAGGTTTGATTGTACCGGTAATCCGTTTTGCAGACCAAAAATCTTTATCACAAATTGCCGGCGAAGCAAAAGAATTATACGCTAAAGCAAAAGATAAAAAATTGCAGCCGCAGGAGTTCAGCGGCAACACATTCACTATTTCCAACCTGGGCATGATGGATATTGAAGAATTTACCGCCATTATTAACCCACCTGATAGTTGCATTCTTGCCGTAGGCAAAATAAAAGAAGTAGTAGTAAAAAAAGGTAATGATTTTGATGTAACCAATGTAATGAAGCTTACCCTTAGCTGCGATCATCGAAGTGTAGACGGAGCCGTAGGTGCAGCCTTTTTACAAACACTTAAACAATACATGGAAAATCCGGTGACGATGTTGGTGTAGAAAATATACTGTCGACAACCTTTTGAAGGTGTTCTAACTGTCACTGGGCTAAGTACATAAGTATTCGAAACCCCTTAAAATTACTACCATTTAATTTCAACTGATGAAACACAGGCTGGTTCTGCCACTGTTTTGGCTGCATAGCCCGACCTTTAGGTCGGGGAATCTGGTATTATCTCGAAAGGTGGCTTTAGCCACCTGCTTTTGCCAAAAATGATGGCTAAAGCCATGATTGATGATATTAATCTAATCCCTGCCCTTCAGGGCAGGGCTATGTTTCGAATACTTATGGGCTAAGCCTACGAACTTTTAGGGGCAACTATTTTATTCATTGCCTCTTAGCAT
Source organism: uncultured Ferruginibacter sp. (assembly GCA_964586215.1). Classification (GTDB taxonomy): domain Bacteria; phylum Bacteroidota; class Bacteroidia; order Chitinophagales; family Chitinophagaceae; genus Ferruginibacter. The sequence goes on along the minus strand of CAZPHA010000081.1, from coordinate 750 downwards.
AATTTTACTTTCTTGATTTAAGTTTTTTGGAGTCCTTGTGATAAGTTCAACAGCATAGAGATCTTTTATACAGTTAATTTTATCAAGTTTTACAACTTTTATCTGCGAAATACCCTTTTCATCAACCAGTAAATTTTCCCCATCAATATTTAACAATTCTCCATCAATACTAAAAATTACATTAGCATCCTTTTTTAGCGTGGTGTACTTCTCAATTAAAGCATTTAATGTCAAAAGTTTTAAATCGTAACCAGATTTTGTTGTAACAATAATTTTACCATGATATTCCTGGTTGTTTAGGTTGAATTTTCCTTTTTCAATATCCACTGATTCAATAGAATTGGGATTTAATGTTTTTAATGTTTCAAAATAAACATATTTATTATTAAGCACAACGATTGGTTTGTTTAATTCATATTTATCTGAATAAATAACCCTGGGTATTGTATCTTTTTCAGTATATGGATTAATTATGGGAGAACGGATAACTCCTGGTACTTTTCCTGTATAGGCAATTGTATCTGAATAAATAGCCTTGGGTATTGTATCTTTTTGTGAATATGAAATTTTAAAAGTTAAAAGTATTAAAATGAAGGCGATGGCTTTATTCATATATGGTTATTATTAGAATGATTAATTCGATTTGCTTTGACTTTTTAAAGGTGAACAGCTATAGAGTTCCTTATTCATTGGGCGCTTTTTTAATCGCTAAGGGTATAATTCCCCGCCGCTTGCGGCGTGAAAATTATA
>CAZPHA010000080.1:0-9429 GCA_964586215.1 uncultured Ferruginibacter sp. | reverse complement strand
TAATCCAAGTTTCCTGTTTTATAAGACATATTTAAGTTGATAAGCAAAAATAAAGAGCAATAACTTTATTAAAAATCCCTTAGCTGTGACTGCATGAATAGAATGGGGTGTCATATCCACAATTTCACTAATAGTTGTTTCTATCCTTTTTCTCATAGTTGTCTTTATAAAATCCTGCCAGGGCTGATCAGGTCTCTTACTATTTGCTTTTCTGCTTACCTGTAAATCAATTAACTCCACTTCTTTAAATAATTCCTCTAGCTGATAATCTGTATAAGCACTATCAGCATATAGCTTACTTTCAGCAGGCAATTCAATGGCCATTTTTCTTAACCCATTAATATCATGCTCGCTACCGGGTACAAAGCAACACTCTACCGGGATACCGTCTTTGGTGGTCAGCAGCTGGATTTTCACGCCGTAAAAATATTCCCGTTTACTCACATTATAACCCCGCCATTGCTCACCTTTTAAAAGTTTACTGCGACCAATACGTATATTATGACAAACCTTTATGGGAAAAGAATCAATAATATATTCCAATTCCGCATATACATATTTAAACAGCCGGCCAATGTCCAAAAACAGCCACATAATCAGCGAACTTACTTTGTGTAAACGCTTAGTAAAGCCGCTTTTACCAATCATGTTTATCATCTTGTGCGATCGCATATAATTGATGGCACAGCTTTGATTACCTTTAAAATAAAGAGCTGATACTATGGCTGTTGTAATCACTTCACTATCACTTACTTTCCTTTCTTTGGGTTCATAATGGCCAATGCCTTTTAAAATATCATCAATTAAACAATAAGTTCCTATAACTTTGTCCTGGAGCATTTTTGATGGAGTTTTTAGTTTGCAAACCAAAATTACCATTCATTTTTGCTCCTTTTTTATAGGAAACTTGGGTTATATAGTTTAATAATAATTTTCTGTAATCATCAAAAAAATAGTGAGTGGTTTTTCATTATGCCATTCTTCAAAAGTAATATCCTTTCCTTTATTTTTACAAGGATAAAATTTTAAACAAATTTTTTCATCAATTTTACTGTTGCACCTAAGAATCATATATTTTTTAATATCTGTTTTTGTAGCGTTTTGGAAAAATGGCACAAACGTCTGTTAGTTTTGTCGAAGGTAGAAATTTTTTTAGTTTTAGTTTCCCTGGGGTCTTTTGTAAAAATACTCTGGAGCGGTATTAGTTAAGAACAAAAGCTGAATATTGAACATTAAACCTGAGCCGCTGCTGCTTGTATATAGCTGATGTTACATTGTACATCCCTGCTTTTGCAAATACTTTTATTGTTGGGTTTGTCTCGTTTCCTGTTAATTAGAAAGTTTACAATAAAGCATGCAAATAATTTGCAGTGTCTTTCAGTCCGGCATTTCTTAATAAATTTAGAACTTCAAATTCATCTTGCTTAGGATTTTTTTTATTCAAGACCATTTCTTTGAAAGCAGCAATTGCTTGCTCATGATTTAAATCTATAATATCAGTTAAAAAATCGTCAGCGGTTTTTGCATTTAAGCTAAACGATTGTAAATACTCTTCCGGAAAGTCTTTAATATTATTTGTTACTATAAGATTAGCATTTGTTTTTATTGCTGCCGCTAAAACGTGACGGTCGCTTACGTCCGGTAATACTAAGTGGTCTATTAAACCCTTATAATTTTGTACCAAAGCATCCGGAAAAGCTAAGTTTGCCTTTAATATTCTCTTATTTGCTTCTTCTTCTGAAACACCCTTTTCTTTCATAACTTTCTTCCATTCATCGAAGATATGTTCACTCCATTTTGGGGTATAAAGGTCGTAGTGAGCAAACCAAAACAAAATATCTCTTATGATTACCGGATAGACGACATTTGTATCTAAGACAGCTGTAAATCGAACACTATGAATCATACAAACCAGTTTCTTCGTCAGAATTCATGATATCTATTATGTTTTGCTTCTGTTGTTCCTTCATTTGTTTTTTATATTTCATAATATCATCGAATCTTATTCTTCTATGCTTTCCGACCTTAGTGAATGCAATATTTCCATTCTCCAATAACTTTACCAAATGCGGTCTTGAACAACCAAGCATTTCAGCTGCTGCTTGTGTAGTTACTTCAGTAGCAACCGGAACAAGCGAAATCAATTTGCCTTGTCCCATGGCTTTTAAAATGTCTCCCAAAAGCTTTAAAGCACTTAAAGGAATTTTAATTTTCTCGCTTTTTTCTTCAATCTCAATTTCCGGCTGCTCGGAATTTAGCTGTTTGATAACTGAAGCCAAAGCGTCATATGATTCACTGGCAATCTTTTGATCAAGTTTTGAAGGTTTTTGTATTTGTGCTAACACTTTCATCACAGTAAAATTTTTTTTATTCAAGTACAATTTAAACAAAATAAACGAAATAAACAAAATAATCGAAAAGATATTAATATAAAGTAGTAAACTTAGAAATTTTAAAAACCAGTTAAACAATTGATTATCAATCTTTTGAATATTTACTCCCATTTTTAGTTTCCCCGAACTTTTTTGCAACAAGATCCCCGGGAAACATCAAGCTTTTGGGCTGTTACTTGCTGTGTACCTGAACGATAAGCTCCCCTTAAATACCATCACTACCATATTTGCTAAACCGATGTTATTATGGTCTGCCCTTCTATCTTTCGTATTTTGTTGTTTGTCTATTTTACGGTGTCTTCGTGCGTAGGCTTGTGCGATTTTGCAAATGTTCCACCAAATGCGTTGGCTATATTTCTTTTATGATGTTTATAAAGTCTTCCAATTTATATGCTCCGTCAACTGTCCGCCTGTCGTATACCATGAAGTAACGGTAATTATTTCCTGCTTTACTTGCCCACTGGTTTCCAAGTCTTATTTTTTGTTCGGCGTCTAAATGGTCGCCTTTTGTTTCCAATAAAACTGTCTTACCGCTTTTTGTCTGAATAATGAAGTCAGGATAATGATTTACAAACCCGTTAATTCTAAAACCTTTTCGTTCTATGTTTCTTGTCCAGAAAGCGATGTTTGGCATGTTACCAATTTCATTGATTACACGTTCCTCAAAGCCGTTCATACTTCCTTCTTTCTCGTAAAGCGACTTTGCGATGTCTTTTGCAGTGTAGCCTGGTGAGATGCTTTTGGGCAACGTGAAAGATGGTTTTATAAACACTTTGTCCGTGTCTAAAAAGTCTTTGAATTTCTTCTCTGCAAATGCTTCTGAAAGCAATGTTATTTTCTGTTTTATCTTGTCAGTGTAGGTGTATTTTTGATTGTAAAAATCGCTGAATTGTTCGTCTTTGAAGTCGTCCAAAATACGGTTGATGTATTTTTCAATTTCCTTGTCTGGAATTGGATACATGTTTCCGATAATGTCCATGATTTGTTTAGTAAAATTCTTAACCCTGCTTTCTTTTCTTGATGGATCAAGCATGTAAGCCATAATACTTTCTTTTACTTGCCTGTCAAGTTTTACGAAAGTTGGCGTGTGTTCCTTTTTGGTTTCGTCAAGGTCAACTTTGTAGAGTTCTGAGGTAATATTTTCAAAAACAATGTCTGTCGGTTGTTGGCTTAACTTAAAACCATCTAACAGATTTTCTTTTTCTAATGCAACATCTTCTTCTTTCTTGCCAAATAAGTCGTTGGCAGGAACTTTCAAATAAAACTGTGGCAGATTGATTTGCTCCGCTTGTTCTCTAAAAATGTCTTTAATACTGTATGTTTTCACAAGTTGTTGTATTTCGTTTGGCAATGCCGTTGTTTGGCTGGCTTCCATTTCGGAAACCGTTTTTTCAAATGCTTCATTCTGCTGAATGGCAATTTTTTCAATTTCCGAAACGGTTGTATTCGACAATTCAGTTTCAGATGGAACTGAAATTCGGGTTGTGTCAATGTCTGAAGTAATATCTTCAGTGGGTGCTTCGGTTGTTGTGAAAACAGTCGATTGTTGTAATGTATCCGGTTTCCTGGCATCTTCCAACATAGCAGGGTCGGCAAGTTTGTAGTCCTTGTCGCTGAACCCTGCTTTGTTCAATCCTTTTACAATGTTGTCTAAAGTGTCAAGAAATTTTGATGAAGCTGTTAAAACATAACTCAAATTGAGTAGCGGAAAGTTGTGTTTCATTACATACGGTTGGCGTAAAACCCTGCCCAAAATTTGCTCCACATCAACGGCAGAACTTTTGTCTGCCAATGATGCCAGGATGTAAGCAAAAGGACAATCCCAACCTTCTTTTAATGCGTTTATGGTAATGATGTAGCGGACTTCGCAGTCTTTGCTCATTAAGTCAATGCCTTTTATCTCATTGATGTTTGCCGTTTTGATTTTGATTTGTTCGGCTGGGATTTTTAACTCAATGAGTTTTTCTTTCAGTTTCTGAACATTTGATTTTTCTTCTTCTTCGTTTAAAAAGACCTTTCCATTTTTCGGTTGTGCCTGAAACAACACAATGGGACGAATGTATTTACCGCCTTTTTTTTCTTCTTCAATGGCTTGCAGTTCCAATCGTTTTTGAAGTTGCAAACTGGAATTGATTACTTCAGTTTTGTCCTGATGATTGTAAACAATTACAGGCAGTTTCACCATGTTTTCCTTTTTCAACTCTAACGCATCAATAAAGCTGATGATGTTGCTGTTTTTGCGTGGCGTTGCGGTAAGGTCAAGAATAAAACACGGATTGAACTCTTTAAGCATATCTACACTTAAATCCGTTTCAGCGTTGTGGCTTTCGTCCACCACTATCATTGGGTTTAAGTATTGTATCACTTTCATCAACGATATTTCTTCGTCTTTGCCCAACAAAGCTTCAAATGATTGCAATGAGCCGTTTTGTTCAAATACTTTTCTGCCTTCTTTGTTGGCGGTTCGTATGCTGTCAAAACTCAACACAAAAATGTTCAATTGTTCTTTTACCGAAGTGGCGTTAAATCCGCTTCCCTGCAATAGTTCTGCTTTGTCAAATACTTCAACCTTGTTGCCGAAATGAGAATTGATTTTTTGGCGGTAAGGGTGATTGGTATCTTTTAGGTTTTTAATGGTTTGGTCTAAAATGGTGATGGAAGGAACCAACCAAACAACTGCTTTGGGTTTGTCGTAGGCAAAGGCATCAAAAATGGTTTTAATGGCATTGCAGGCAATAAAAGTTTTTCCGCCTGCTGTTGGCACTTTTACGCAAATGTGCGGAACACGGGGAACATTGTTTTTGTATGGCTCAATGGCTGTACTTGGAAACGGTTGTAACGGTGTTCTTGGGTGCTTTGTCCAAAAATTATGAAATGCTTCTTTCACGTCTTTGGTTTCCTGTATGTTTTCCAAAAACAGTGCAAGGTCGTTGATTACTTGTTGTTGATATGGTTTTAATTCCATGTTACTTTTCAAAAATTAATGATTGCGGAAGCATGAGCAGAAAAGGAATGGATTTTTCATAATCCAATGCTTCATAATACAAGCCCAATCTTGCCAAATTCTTATAGTAGTCATTTACATGTTTGTAATAGTATTTCTCCGACTGAATGTACCAAGCCCTTTCGCCTAATTTTTCAGCCAAAAACCATTTTTCCAACAAGCGTGAAATGCGACCGTTTCCATCACTAAAAGGGTGGATGTTTACAAACACTAAATGAATGTAAGCAGCGTAATAGAATATTTCCTCTGTGGTCAATTTCTGTTTTAAAAGGGCTTCTACTTCAGTCCACATAGTAGAATAGCTCTCTTTTACAATGTTGAGTGGCGCTGCTTCGTATTGTATTCTACCTGTTTTATGTTCCATAACGAGCATTTCTGTTTTGCGAATGATTCCTCTTTGGTTTTCAGGGAGAAGATGAGCGGAAATAAGTTTGTGGGCTTGTGAGAAATTGTTTTGGTTCAGCTTGTTTTCTTTGGCAAACAGATATGCGTTGTATAAATCATTTGGTTTTTCGGTTAACTCAGGAAGATATTCTACATTCAGCATTTTATGCTTTACGTAACTGTCTACCTCCATTTGTTCGCCTTCAATTTTGGAAGAAGACATTACCGAAACAGAAGTATAAAAGGTAAAGCTGTGTGGCTCTAACTTTATTTGCTCAATAGCAGAAAATTCCTTTTGGATGTCTATGTCGAGCATAGATTTCCATGTTTTGAAATATTCCGGTTTTATCAGTTTTTCCATTTTTAAAATCTTGTTATGTCTCTTGGTATTTTCTTGAAAATGATATTGTGCCTGCTCATGTATTCCTTTGTGAGCAAGCAGTTGTCTGCATAGATTACATATTGCCCGGCTTTGGTTTTCATGGTGGCTAAAAAAGCATGGTCTAACGTCGTTACTTCGTCTTGCTCGTAATGGAAGTAATACGCTGTATCATTATGTTTACCCAAGAAATGTTTATTGTCTTTGTGTTTGTTTGGGGTTAATGGTGTTTTGGTTTCGGTGTAGAAAACGTATTGGCGAATTTTCTCAACGCCTACCAATTCATTCAAATTGCCATTTTCCAAAAACATGGGTTGCCCTAATTCATAAAAATCAAAGCACCCACCTGTGCCTTCGGTTGTTCCGTAACCTTTGATTACTCGTTTTACTCTTTCGGCTGTAATTGTTTCTGCATAATCTTCCATTTCAATGCAAATGAATTTACGCTTGCCGTTGTCTTGTTTATTTAAGTTTAAAACAGCGTGTGCAGTTGAACCAGAACCAGCATAGCTATCAAGAATTATATCATTTGGATTAGTGGCAATTTGCAAAACTCTTTCTACTAATTGATATGGTTTTGGACTGTCAAAAACATTGCCTTCTATTATCTTATTTAATTCTTTTTTGCCTTCTTGATTATGCGATACTTCATCATACTTCCAGATTGTTTGAGGAACAACTCCGTCATTCACTTCAAATAAATATCTTTTTAATTGCGGCTTCCCATTTCCGTCTTTCCCAAAATAAAATCTATTTTCAGCTAACATTTGCTTCGATTTTTCTTCGTTAAATCGGTAACAACTACCTTTAGGAGGAAAATATTCTTTACCATTATTCGGATTCTTAATTCCAAATACTCCAGTTTCAGAAAAGGATTTTACGAGAACATTGTCAGGTCTCCATAAACCCCTTCCATCCTTATCGTCATACTTATAGAATTTATTTTGTTTATCCGTTCTTGGAGCTAAATTTCGTTTCCATGAATTTTTGGATTTAGCGTAAACAACAATGAAGTCATGTGAAGCGGAAAAATATTTAGCATCATTTCTTGGCGAATAATTTTTTTCCCAAATAACATTAGTCACAAAGTTTCCACCGCCAAAGATTTCATCGCATAATAATTTTAAACTTGCTTGCTCGTTGTCATCGATAGAAATAAAAATTGCACCATCATCTGAGAGTAGTTTGTGAAGTAATTTTAACCGTGGATACATCATGCAAAGCCACTTGTCGTGTCGACTTAGGTCTTCACTTTCTTTGCCTACAACTTGTCCGAGCCACTTTTTAATTTTCGGGTCGTTCACATTGTCGTTATACACCCAACCTTCGTTCCCTGTGTTGTAAGGCGGGTCTATGTAGATACATTTTATTCGTCCTTCATATTCGGGCAAAAGGGCTTTCAGGGCTTCAAGGTTGTCGCCATGTATTATTTTATTACCGCTGTTGGTTTCTTGGTCTGTTTGTATTCCGTTTTCAAAGCCGTAGGAATGTTCCAAGACCTTAAATGGAACATCCATGTGATGATTGATAACTTTATCTTTTCCTATCCAATGTAGTGTTGGCATTTATAAATATCTATTTCAATTGGTTTTATTGTCGACAATGTTAATTGTCGCTGTTTCGTCAAATAAGGTTGCTCATAGTAACCCCAAATTTAACACATTGCGTATAATATTCAACACTTATCAGTTTTATGAATCCTTACGGAAAAGGTGGGTACAAAAAAGCCAGTTGGTAACAACTGGCTTTTCTAAATATTTGATAATTTATCCATTACATTACAAGAATACCCTGAGCTTTGAGAAGTATTTCTTTTTTCGGTTCTTTAATGGCTTCTATTTCTTCCTTGCTTTTGCCGGCATCTTCCGCATAGTGGCGTAGTGTTTCTACCGGAGTTTCTTTAATAGATGCCACGCCTTCGGCAACAATTGTTTTACCATTGATAGCTACCGGAACGAAAAAAGCATGGTCTTTCATCCTTACCATGATGTTATTTCCATTGGCAGTTTCCATTTTTAACCAGCAACCTTCGGCTTTACATACTTCTATTACTTTGCCTTTTACTTTCACTGCTACATTTTCTTTGCCTTGTACGGTTGCAGCCAATGCATCAGCAGTGATAGCATCTTTTTCATTTGTTTTAACTCCAAAATTGGCGCCTTTATCCGCAGGAACATCCGGTGCTTGCGCTAATAAAACAGTTGAAAAAAGCAATGCACTGATGGTTAACAGAATTTTATTCATTGTGAATGGCTGTGATCATTAAACAAGTTTTTCAACCTGCATATAGTTAAGTTCTACAGGAGTGGCACGGCCAAATATTTTAACCTGTACTTTTAGTTTTTTCTTTTCGTCGTTTACTTCTTCAATTACCCCGTTAAAATCATTGAACGGACCATCAATAATTTTGATTGTTTCGCCAACGATAAATGGTTCACTCATGGTAATGCCGCCTACATCGCTCATTTCATCTACTTTACCCAGCATTTTATTAACTTCAGCCTTTCTTAAAGAGATGATATTTCCTTTAGAGCCTTTACCATCGGTTAAGAAATGCATGACATTGCTGATATTGCTTAAATGCTGAATCATGTCGTCGCTCAACTTACCATCTGCTACTTCAATCATGATATAGCCGGGATAGAAATTACGTTCACGCATTACTTTTTTACCATTCACCACTTTATATACTTTTTCTACAGGTAAAAAAACCTGTTTGATGATATTGGTCCAGCCACTGCGTACGATATCTTTATCCAAATATTCTTTCACCTTGCGTTCCTTACCACTTACAACGCGAAGTACATACCATTTGCTTTCTTTTTCAGTTGTTGATACTTCTTCCATTGGTTGTTATTTAAATAAAGAATAAATAAATTTTAGAGATCCATTGGATACAAAGTCCATTAAGGCTACTACAGCGGTAATAACCAGTGTTGCACCCAGTACAATAGTGGTAGATTGTTGTAGCTGCTCCCAGGTAGGCCAGGTTACTTTTTCTACCAACTCTTTGTAAGAATCTTTAATGTAAGCTGTTAATTTGTTCATTTTCGTTAAGTTGAGATGTTGAGATGTTAAAGTGTTGAGATGTTTTCTATTAAATTGATTACCTCTTAACACTTTAACATCTTAACTAATTAACATTATCAGCACGGGCACTAGGATTCCCTGTCTGCATGACGCAGTCAGGCAGGGAACCCAGATCAAAGGTTCTCCTTAAAATACTATACACCATGCTTTCAAAAAACTTAGCACGGGCACTAGGATTC
>CAZPHA010000079.1:0-9446 GCA_964586215.1 uncultured Ferruginibacter sp. | reverse complement strand
GTAACCCAACAAGAAAACCTCCTGTATTTTACAATATCATATTTTGGTTCTGTTTGTCAAGGTTCCCTGCCTGACTGTGTCAAGCAGGCAGGGAATCCTGGTAACCCAACAAAAAAACTTCCTGCATTTTACAATATCATATTTTGGCTCTGTCTGTCCAGGTTCCCTGCCTGACTGTGTCAAGCAGGCAGGGAATCCTGGTAACCCAACAAGAAAGCCGGCAGATTCTGTCGGTTTTTTTGTTGAATAATTTTTTTTCAGCATATAAACTCTTTTTAAAATAATCTCCGACCTTTGCTTCAAAGTTTATGTCTATGCAGGAAATTATTTCGTTGGAAGAATACCCAAAGGGGTTCTGGAAAGCAAAATATCAGGGAAATTATGGGATTTATACCATTAAAATAAAAATGGGTAAGGGAAAAATGGATAGCTTTTCCTGTTCCTGCCCCAGCGATTATTATCCCTGTAAACATATCCCGATGATTAAAAAAGCAATAGAGAAAAAAGTAAGTAAAAGTAAGTCTTCAGAACTTAATGATACTGAGTCCATTGAAAATATGATCAACAAAATTTCCGCCACAGAACTGAGAAAATTTATCATTGATTATGCTCAATGCAAACCGGATTTTGCCAATGCAGTTCAGTTGGAATTTTTACATACCATAAAAGAAAATACTTCCGAAAAGGATAGAAATTCAATTGGAAGTTATTCAAAGATACTTCGAAAAGAATTAAAGAAATATCAATTTGATTACGAAGATCTTTATGATTATCATGATAGTTGTTTTGAAATAGAGGTTTTGGATGATTGGCTTATGAAAGTAAAAAGTTGTGTAGAACAAAATCAAATTGATGAGGCGGTGGCTATTTGTAAAGCTATTATTGAAGAATACGCCGAATGGATGAGTAATACAGATGAAGAAGTAGTTGAATATGTTGATTTAAAATATATAGAGGAGCCATTTGAAATATTGATTGATATTGCTAATAAAAATCCATCTTATGCCGATTCATTATTCGATTATTCTTTTGATGAAGTAAAAAAAGATAAGTATAAGGAAAATGATGTAGAAGCTTATTGGCTGGGCTTACTACTGAAACTTGCCAACAATACGGATCAATTGCAGAGGCTGCTCACATTACATGACGAGTGTCTTAAAAGTTTATCAGATAATTCATCCTATCAGGCACAAAAACTTATTGAGCAAAAAATAAATATTTTGGAGCGCCTTCAACAGCCCGAAAAAGCAGAACAACTGTTGATGGATAATATTCAAATAGGCGCTTTTCGTGAAAAGGTTGTCAAAATGAGAATCCGGGAGAAAAAATATTCAGAAGCAAAAAAACTTATTAAAGACTTTTTATCTTCTGATGAAAAGAGTGGCCATTATTCCAATCATAACTGGAACACTCTTTTGTTAACTATTGCCCAAAAAGAAAAAGATATACCCACTATACGAAAAATATCTTTTTCTTTTATAGGAAATTACTTCAATGCAGAGTATTATCGGATCTATAAATCTACCTTTGAACCCGACCAATGGCCGACTGAATTGCAGAAATTGCTAAAGCTTTATAAAAAAAATTGGGGGCCGTTCGATGATTCGGTTGCAAAGGTTTTTCTTGCAGAAAAAGATATTGATAGCCTCTTCAATCATATTGCCGAAAATCCGACTATACGTATAATTGAGAATTACTATACGTATATTCTGAGTAAATATCCCAAAGAAACGCTGGCCTTATTCCGGAAAGCGATTGACCAACATGCAGAACACAACACAGGACGTGATAGTTATGCAACCATTAAAACGCTACTGGAAAAAATGAAAAAAATGGATGGCGGAAGCGAATTGGTAAAATTGATGCTGGAGCAGTATCGATCAAAATATAAAAACCGCAGGGCGATGATGGAAGTTTTAAATATTAAATAAAAGTTGAAATAATGCTGTCGGTTGATTTTCTTCTGGCAGGGTTCTTTTACTAAAGATTCGGGGAGGGTCTTATAATGCCGAAAGCCGGCAACAATGCTGGTATTTTTGTTAGTTTTTTATTTGGGCTGATTTGCCAGCCTTAATATTTTCAGGAACCCTAATAAGTTAGTGCAATATGTATCATTACCCGATTATTTGCTTTCGCAATGCTATTGGCAAGGTTCTGCGAAAAGGGAGTTTGTAAATTTGCTCCGAATGCTATTTTTTTAAATACGGCTTCCACTCCGATTGTACCCAAAAGTAAACCACCGCCGGAAGCAATAACATTAAAACCATTATCTAAATCCCTGTTTGATTTTTCATATTGAACACCTGTATTGGGAGCCGCTGTCCATTTGTTTTTTATTCTGAATTTATAATATGCCTGCGCATTTATGTTGAATTTTCCACCATACTTGTAGTCGTATTTGTTAGTTGTAGTGATTTTATAGGCGGATGTCAGGTTAATACCCATATCTTGTATACGTAAATCGTACATTGCGGCAATATTAAAATCATTGCTTCCTGTACCCAGTTGAAAAAGATTGCTGTTATTATTAGTAGAATTCTTGTCTATCGTATTATATTTGCCGGTTGCTAATTTCAGGCCTGCCCCAATCCATAGGTTTTGCAATAATAATTTGTTATTCCCAACAGATTTTTTATCATTAATTAACTGATAATATCCTGATAAAGTTATGTCACCTATGCCATTTTTTTTGTTGATAGTACCCAGATTTATTCTTTCATTATAGTTATATGGAATAGAGAGCATAACTCTGAATTTTTTGCCAATATTCCATCCTCCCCATGCTTCAATAGTAGTATAAGTTTCTTTTGTAGTAAGGTATGTAAAATTACCATCGGACCCAACGTGTGTAAACATCGTGTTAAAACGATATCGAAAACCGAAAATATGTTTTCGAAAATCCGGAAGAATGCCAACATAATTAGTTCCAACGCCACAGCCGCATATATCACAGGAAATTGCAATCATTGGGGTAAAAAATGTTATCAATGCCAAGGGAAAATATTTTTTCATTTTAGTATTCTTTAAAACATAAGTTTTGAATGAATTGTGATTGGCATAGCTTTTGTTCATGCCGCTTTTCTTTGGTGGGTTATTGTTCCGAAAAACGCTTGTCCAGCAGAAAAGATTTATCATTAAGTGTAGCCAGGAATTTTAGTATTTTTTCTTTTTCCTGTGCCGATAATACAATGCCATTTTGTAACTGTGTATCAAGATTAGGTGTAGGCTGAATCATATCGGAATAATGGTCAAGTACTGCATTCAAAGAAAAAAATCTGCCGTCATGCATATATGGAGCTGTGTAAATAAGGTTTCGCAAACTTGGCACTTTGAATTTATATTTATCATTATCGTTTTGCGTAATCAAATACCTTCCTAAATCATTTATTTCACTTATACTTATGCCATTATTTCTAAAGCTTTGATCGGTAAACAACGGCTCCTGATGGCAGGGAGTACATTTTTGTTTTACTAAAAAATACCCTTCTTGTTCATCTTGAGAAAATACCGGCCCCTGATTACGCATCACACTATCATATTTACTATTGCTGCTTACACACATTACCATAAATTGTGATAATGCCTTCAGAAAGGTACTGGTAGTAATTTCCTCACTGCCATATGCCTTTTTAAATAAGGTAGGATAAGTGGACGATTTGCGTAGCTTTTGAATAACATTATCCATTGTTTCATCCATTTCCAAGTGGTTGGTAATAGGTGCAATAGCCTGAAGATCTAAATCTACAATACCGCCATCCCACATTAAGCTGGTGTTCCATGCCAGGTTCATAATCGGAGGCGAATTACGAGTTCCCATTCTGTCAAAAATTCCATGACTTACTGAGTGTCCGTGATGTGTAAACGCAGAGGTTTGTACATGGCAGCTTCCGCAACTAATGGTATTATTTGCCGATAAAATTGGATCATAAAATAATTTTCTGCCTAATTCAAAACCATCTTTTGTTACCACGTTGGTACCGAAATGATAAGTTGGCTCCGGAAAATTTTCTGGCTTTTGAAAGCCCACAAATGCACTTTCAAAAGTATCTTTACTGCAGGCATAAATACCTGCAGTAAAGAGTAATATCACTAAAACATGTTTGCAATTCATAAATTAATCATTTTCTGTATGGTCATGTTGTATCATATTAACGTAATTATCCGCAACAGGTTTTCCGGCAGTTGCATTGTGTATCATTGGGGTAGTAGCAAAACTTAAATTGGTAGCGCCATTTATGGCCTTTAAAATATTCACCAGTAGGTGTATGTTTGTTTTTTTTCCTGACTTTACCTGTGCAGTTCCCCTTTGTGTTAAATCCAGCGTAATTTTTTTCAGGTTATTAGTAGTAGCTATATTGTAGCCTCCAAAACCACCGATGTGATATTCAAATATATTGCCGGGAGCAGGGCTAACGGGAGACGTGCCTTCCAGCTTAAAAAATATATACCCACTATTCCAGCTCCAATACATATCTAGTGCAGTTGTAGATGGATCAAGTGTTCCTGTACGTTTACTTATATCCATAGTATTGCGAAGACTGTCTACACCAATGGTAAATGAAAGTGTTTTGTATTCACCTTCCGGAATATGGAGGATAGGGAGTTGGGTGGAATCATTACTTTCATCTATAAGAAAATAGCAACTGTCTTGTGGAACAACATAATTTACACCGTTTGTATTTGTGAGTACAAAATTACTGACATAATATTTTAATTTCGTTATCTTAAATACTTCCCCGTTTGCATTTGTATAAGAACCGGTATTAAGTTGCAAATCCGATTCACCGACAATATTGTCAAACTCTATCGAAAGTTCCGCCTTATTGTTAGGATTATATTGTACACTTTCGTCTTTTTTACAAGAAAAAAGTATTGCGGTTATTAAAAGGCCAAGTATGGAAGAAGAAATATATTTCATATTATTGATTATTAGTTTGTTGATAAATTTATATAGCATTCATCTGCGATGAGTAGATTGTTTATAAAGGTTGCACTTTTATATGTACCCTATCTCTATTCAAACCTTCCCGGCTGCATTTGTAATTATGTAAGAGGATATTGCCAATCTTATGGGCATGCCCTGCCATATGACTGGTGATTATGATCCTAAAACTTACTGTATAAAACAGCGCTGAATTAACCACGCATTTAAATAGTAAAAAAGGGGTTATTCTTACTCAAAAAAATTAAATTATAAAGGATTGTGATTTTTTATGCAGCTAAGATTTTTAAAAAATCAGCAAATAGGCGGTCGAAGTAAAGGGTATGACCTTTTTACAGCCCTCCCGGTTGAAATTATTACCAAAAAGGCACTCCTTTTAGGAGTAATATTAATTTTTAATGAAGGATAAAAAGATTTGGAAGAAAGTACATATTCATTTTCGATTTTACGTTGCGGATTTTGCTCATCTTTTTTTTCTTCCTGTTTTAATTTTTTCATCATTTGGCATTTGCCATTACAGCGCATTTTGGGCTTTGCCTTATTTTCACAGTTTTTGGCATATGCTTTTGTGTTTGTAAAATACCCGGCCACAATAAACGTCTTGCTAAATGTTTGCAACATGAATGCAAACAAAAGTAGAAAGGCGATTATTTGTCTATACATTTTACAAAAAACAATTTTTGCAAAGTTATGTATAAAGTTATTATACCCCAAAAATATACTGTCGATTAGCTCTTTTTTGCTTAAACCTATTATATTGTTTCAAAGCAATATTTTCGTATGAATGAGAATAAAAACTTTTGTAAAGCGTTAAAGATAATCGTCCCCAGATTCCAATCGGTAATCAGTTATTGTTCTCTTAAGCTTATATGAAATACCTTTATATGAAATATATTGTGCTGTTTGATAGGATATAGTATTTGGAGTATCGCCTGCTAAAATTTTGCTACTATCAAACATTTTAGCATTTTTTTTAAAACTTTCAAGTGTTTTTTGTTTTCTCATAAACTGTTGGTTTTTAATAAAAAATTAGGGCATAAATATATGAAATTTTTATCAAATATTCAATACCTAATTCCCCATTACCAACTCCCCAATCACCTTCCCCACACAGCCATTGGGCATTTGTATTTGTAATAAAGCGGCCAGGGTAGGAGCAATATCGGTCATGTACACTTCCCGGTTGGTTTTACCGGGTTTGATATTTTTCCCAAACCATAACAACGGAATATGGGCATCATAAGGATTCCATACACCATGGCTGGTGCCGGTTTTTTGCCAGGCATCGAAATAGCCGGGTTTAGGAATAAATTGTATATCACCACTGCGTTTGTAATTGTAACCATTAATCATTCGGGATTTGATGGGATCCGCTAAGGTAGCTTCTCCGAGCTCTTCGGTTTCATAGGCGTTTACCGTATACTCTTTTTGTTGTAAAAAATGAATGATGGCTTGTTGTACATCTTCCACTTCTTTCCCGGATTTTTTAATTTCATTCTTATCAATGTACACCTGGTAGTTTTGTACTTGTTGAATGATATTTTTCAATCCAAACTGTTGTTCAACAAAAGTGTTCAATTCATTTTTTAACGTCATTTCATTAAATGTACCGGCAGGGATTTTATGGTCATTTAAAAATTGTGGTACATGGGCAGCGCCATGATCGGCGGATAAAAACAAGAGGTAATTGTTTTTTCCAACTTTACTATCCAGGTATTGCAAAAAAGAAGCAATGTCTTTATCCAATCGCAAATAAGCATCTTCAATTTCGATGGAGTTGGGCCCAAACCAGTGGCCAATATAGTCGGTAGAGGAGATGCTGATGGTTAAAAAATCTGCTACGGTATTGCTGCCCATTTTTTCATTGTCGACAACTGATTTGGCAAAATCAAACGTATAGCTGGCAGCAAAAGGAGTGTATTTAAAGGCTTCGTATTTTTCTGCGCCGATGGTAGATAATTTATGAGGAAAGGTAACCGTTTTCTCAGCTTTAATGGGTGTTTCGTATGCATTATCGTCTGCAGTGCTGAGATCATATTTTTCTATGGGCAATAGTGTATTCCAATCTTTGCTCATGTAAGTGTCCGGTAATGCCTTTGCATTAAATTCGTTTACCCATGAGGGTAAGTTACTCATATAATAGGTACTCGTGATCCATTTGCCGGCTTTATCATCATACCAGTAAGCAGCATTGGCGGCATGGCCGGCGGGTAAAATAGCCCCTCTGTCTTTTAACGCAATACCAATGACTTTACTTTTAAAATTATTGCTCAACCTCAGCTCGTCGGTAATGGTGGTAGTCCATAAGTTTTTAGGACTCATTTTGCCGGCCCAGTCAGTGGCGCTGCCTACGCCTGCCACGGTACTATCCTGAGTGCAATACATATTTTTGTTGATACTTTTTTCAAACCAGTCGTTGCCTACAATGCCATGGATGGCGGGTACGCTGCCTGTATAAATGCTGCTGTGTCCTACGGCGGTGTAAGTAGGCACATAAGGAATCATGGTGTTTTCGCAGCTAAAACCCTGCTTTAGTAAGCGTTTAAAGCCATCGTTGCCATACAGCTCACTAAAATGATATAAATAATCCCAGCGCATTTGGTCGATTACAATGCCGATGATGAGTTTGGGGTTTGAGGTTTGGAGTTTAGGGTTTGGGGTTTGAGGTTTGGGGTTTGTTGTTTGGGCAAATGAACATGTTGATAAAAATAATAATATATATAAATAAGAGATTTTTTGAAACATGGTTGTATTTTTTGTAAAGATACTGGTAAAATGGGAATGATAGAGGCCGAAAAAGCATTTGTACGGAAAATCGTAACTTTGCAGCCTGAAATGAGGTAGGTCGACCACCTTTCAAAGGTGGTCGACCTACATTTCGATTGATTACGCTTCGATAAAAGCTCAATAGTAGTACTGACGATGAACGTAATGCGACGCAACGATGTTGCTACGAAGTACAAATGCCGGTAACCAAAAAATATTCAATCTAAAATATTAAATCTTACATACCAATGGATGTTTTTGAAAAACTAGTAAAAGATGGTGGCCCGATCGGGCAGCATATGGACAGGGCTCATGGATACTTTGCTTTCCCGAAATTAGAAGGTGAGCTGGGTCCCAGAATGACGTTTCGTGGGAAAGAAATGATTGTGTGGAGTCTGAACAACTATTTGGGTTTGGTGAATCATCCGGAAGTGCGAAAAGTAGATGCGGAAGCGGCCGCTAAATATGGTATGGGCAACCCGATGGGCGCCAGAATGATGAGTGGCAACACCTACAGGCATGAAGAGTTGGAAAAAGTGATCAGCCAGTTTGTGAAGAGGGAAGATACCATGCTGTTAAACTTCGGTTATCAGGGTATTATGAGTTGTATCGATGCGTTGGTAAACCGCCGGGATGTAATTGTGTATGATGCAGAAGCTCATGCTTGTATTGTAGATGGTGTGCGGCTGCACATGGGACATCGCTATGCCTTTAAACACAACGATATCGAAGACTGTGAAAAACAATTGCAACGTGCTACCGAAATGGCGGCTAAAAATGGCGGTGGTATTTTATTAATTACAGAAGGTGTGTTTGGTATGGATGGCGAGCAGGGTATTTTAAAAGAAATTGTGGCGCTGAAGAAAAAATATGAATTTAGAATTTTGATAGATGATGCTCATGGATTTGGTTACATGGGCCCTACCGGCGCTGGCGCCGATGAAGCGCAGGGCTGCCAGGAGGGTATCGATTTATACTTCAGCACGTTTGTAAAAAGTATGGGTAGCATTGGGGCTTTCATCAGCGGGCCTAAGGCTGTGATTAAATATTTGCGTTACAATACCCGTAGTCAGATCTTTGCCAAAAGCTTACCCCTGCTGATTGTAGAGGGCATGCTGAAACGTATGGAAATGGTAAAAACCATGCCTGAGCTGAGAGAAAAATTGTGGCACAATGTGCGTCGCCTGCAAAATGGATTGAAAGAAAAAGGTTTCGATATTGGTAACACCAACTCTCCCGTTACGCCTATTTACATGAAAGGTGATGTGCCCGAAGCCACACAAATGGTGATGGATTTAAGAGAGAACTATCGTATTTTCTGCTCTATTGTGGTATATCCGGTGATACCTAAAGGTGAAATCATTTACCGCATTATTCCTACTGCTGCTCACTCTGATGAAGACATTGATTTAACCCTGCAGGCTTTCGATGAAACCAAGAAAAAACTGGATGCCGGCGAATACAAGGCCGTACAAATTCCGGATATGGCGGAGAAAGTGTAGGGTTTGGAGTTTGGTGTTTTTGGTTTTTTGTTTGGGGTTAACGGGGATGGGTATACGTAGTTTGTTTTGAAAAATTATTTGGGCCCGACCCTGTGAGCCTGTCTGCCGGTCCCCGTCTGACAGGCTCACAGGGTCGGGCTTTATGCAGTACTCCTCGTTCGCCCCGCCAACTGGCGGGGCTTCACTGCGGGGTACTTGCTCCTATCCTGAGGACATAGTTTCAAAATTATGTTGCC
>CAZPHA010000078.1:0-9466 GCA_964586215.1 uncultured Ferruginibacter sp. | reverse complement strand
ATAATATATTACTTCTCCGGTTGCGTTAAATAAAACAAAAGTCTTTGTATATCCTGCTTTGATGCCACAAATGTTATTATTGGCAGAATTTCTGGTAAATAATATTTCCCCGCAAATATGGAAGTTGTCATAAAAAAATGCGCCTTCAAATGGATCAGTGTAACTATCTCCTCGTGATCCGTATGCTACACCCAGCTCAATACCGTTAAATTTTTGATGCTGATAGCCTGCAATCAAATCAAGACTACGCTTAACCTCACTTTTCGGCCAAAATGTTTGTGCTATAGAATTGTATTTTATACTTACTATAAAAATTAGTAATATATTTTTTTTTACCCTTTTCATTATTTGATCATATCAATCTGTTCTTTACAAAGCATTATATCAATTTCATTAGAAATGGCATACTTTTTCACAATGGAATTTTTTGCAAATAAATCCAGTACAATTCTCATCTTTTCTTTAAAAACACCATCATCAATTTTATCAGCCTCCAAATGAAATTCGAGAAATTGTTTCGGATAAAGAGTACACTCATGTAGGCTATTACCACAATCAATAACAGGATTTTTTCCTTGTAAGATTAACCATCTTCCGTTTTTCCAGATTTCAGTTTTTATGCCTAACAGGGTAGAAGTAAATAAACTTGCAGCAATTGTATCTTTTGTATTGTTAATTAAAAACGCACGGATATAGGTCGCCTGATCTGCTGAATCAATAATTCTGTGGGCATTGGGGATAAAAATAAAAACTGAATCACTTTTGCTTTCAGCAATGCACTTTATAAGTTTATTGCTGTTAATACCCTCTACTTGCTTTATCCATGCAATGGGTTCCTGCCAGGATATACTAATTTCGGAACTGTTTTTTCGGGTTTTTATAGGTAATTTAATAGATGTTGTATCACAATTTTTGATTACGGATATATTGTTATTTACCCTATTTTTATTTTCTATCGTATTATTCAAATCAGGTTGATTGTAATTATTACAGCTGCTTAGAATAAGCATGACGGCATAAAATAATGAACAACTGTTTTTGTCGTTTAGGATCACATTTTTATTTGTTCTCATAAATTGGGAGTAGAGATAGATATTCTCGAATTATGTCTATATCTTTTTTAGGTATATTATGATGTGGAATATTGATTGTTTGATTATCATTTAAAATGATATCTACCTTTTTTTCATTTGAAAAATCTATTGATAATATGTCTGAGAGTAGTACTTTTTTATGGGTAAATATAGTCGGTATGTAATGAATGGCCGCTTCATCAATTTTTAAAATGGGTGTTGAGAAACCCCATATTGCTACTCCTATAAAAAATATGCAGGCAATAATATTTATGAGTCCTAGAGGACTGTGGCCCATTGAAAATTGTAAAAAAGCATTGATTCCAAAGAAAAAGCCAGCAAGAAGTTGTGTTGCAGGTAAAAATATGCTTCTATTGAATTGTTGCTCCATTTTTTTATTTTTGATTAATGAGTAAAATATTTTTTATATTCCTCCTTAGGGTTGAGCATGTCAATTGCTTTCGGATTTTTATTGCCATCAAAAAGAATAATTCCAAAAATGCTGTCCTGACTTTTTAATTTAATTATGCGTACAGATTTATTTTTCTTTATAAATTTTAAGATCTTATTTGTTTTGACTTCAATGATTCTTACTGATCTTTTCAGTATAAATTCTCTAGCAATATCCATATAGTAAAGGTTATCATCTGCCCCTGAATAGAAATCTTCACTGCCATATTTTTTTTTGGTTTTCCTTATTGAATTATGATCGGGGTAATAGAATATAGCGGCTTTCTCCTTAATAGTTATTGTATTAGTTGCATTATTATTATGCTTCTTCTGGCTAAATGAGTAGTTAGGTGAATTATTGAGAATTATTAGTAAAATTATACGATAAACGTTTTTGTTTATTATAGTGTTATATATTTTCTTCATTAGATAAAATATTAGTTGACTTCTACCTTTGCAAGATATGTTTGGTAAATTTCTTTCTTCCTAGCGTTGGCAATAATATAAAGTGTTCTATCAAAATACACAATATCTATAAAATCAATAATTTCAAATTTTTCGCCCAAGTAAAACTCTTGAGTTGATTGATCTGTATTGATAAATAATAGTTTCAGTCTGTTAGGTTTTGTCTCATTACACATAGCATATCTTTCGCTGCCTAAGGCTGCAATTTTAGGCAGATTGTATTCATCTCCGCTAGTGTGTCTGGTGAAAAGTGTATCATAATTTTTATTAAATACAATGGCTAAATTTTCCCTATCAGCAAGCTGGTTTATGCCTGCCATAGCGATTGTTTGGCTATTTACTGCAATATTGCTTCCATATACGTTATGCTTAAAATTTCCATATTTATCTGGCTTTTCAATATTGTATGTATTCAACTTTTTTACTTGTAAGTTATTATCTGTTTCAGCCAGGAAGAAGTAATTTTCTTCGCTGAAAAATTTACCATTTCCGCTGGCATCTATAGTGCCGCCAAATAAAATTCCTTGCGGCATTGGTATAGCTCCTTCAATGCTACAGAAAAGGCTATGGGTTAGTATATTAGAAATATCTATATCAAAAAATTTATTCGAAGAATCGTTAAATTCTTTTCCTGTATTACTTCTAATATGGCGCAGCCATTGGTTATATGGATAATTTTTACACACACTCGAATCAATGTCTTTCATGGGCAATATATCTTGCAGCAGAGTGCCATTCTTATCTAATAATATCAGTCTTGAGTTATCGTAAGGAAAATAGTCACTGTAAGCAATTGTAGAATGTGCAGTAATTAAAACTTTACCATCGCTCGTTTCCATAATTTTATCTGGAACCGAGTTGTAGTAGGAAGGATAATTCCTCTGCCAACGAATTTTAAAATCTGTATTCATTAATGCAGCCCAAACTCCTTGTGTACGATCACCTTCATAGTTTTTTTCTCTGTAATTATTAATAAATCCTGTAACTAACAGATTGTTGTCTTTTGTAATGCTGATATCAATGCCTTCTATAACCCAGGGTAAAAAGGTGCGATTGATCATTTTCCCCTCTTTTGATACTTTAAAAATATATAGAGACGGATCTAGAGAAGAAGGAAGTGTAGTGTCTGCATCGGCATCTTCTAAATTTTCAAGTTTAGATGTAATCCGACTGTAGCGATAGCGTCCGATAATATACATAATTCCTTCCTTATCAATTGTGATCGCATTAGGCCTAAAACTAGCGTAAGGGCTACCGAATGTTTTTTCGTAAATTATTTTTGGCTTTTGCGCTTTTAAGGGCTGAATAAGTAAAAAAAATACAACCAATACAAACAATACTATTATGACTACTGTAATTCTTTTTACTTTTTGAGAAAGGTTTATAATGGCATTCATCTTTTTAAATTTTTGTCAAAAGTTTGATAAATAACGCTAGTAGGGATTGTAATTGTAGGGAGCTCTTTGAATCGATGGGGCTTGTTCAATTGGTGCCGTAATAATTTCTTTATCTCCTTTTCTTCGCCGATACTTTTTTTCATTTTCCAACTCAAAATGAAAAGGCATTTCCTCTATTTTAATCTGGCCGAAGCACCATTTTTTATTAAGGGAAAATGCATTTTTAAATCTTATATTTTTTTGTACATTATTGTCTAGTTTTAGTTTTAAAACACCTTGTAATTCTGAAATATTTTTTTTGCCTTTTCGAAGAGCTTTATGCAGTAAAAATGAATTAAGTTTAGCATTTTTTAATACCATACCATATTTTTCAAGTTGGGATAAATCTTTATAAAAATTATTTATAGCCTCTTGTACGAATGTCATATACTGCTCTCTATCCTTAACTTTATCTGAATTTTTAGCAGAGTCGGCTTTATAAATTGCATATAATTGTTCAAAATCCGGAAACAATTTTTTATACCGCACCGTATCTTTATTTTTAATGCAATGAAACAATTCTTTTACATATCGCTTATCAGCTTTTGACTGAGCGTTGCAATTAAGTGTCGCAGAAGAAAAAATCAACGATATTATTAAATATATTTTGTACATTACTTTAGAATTTCAATAGTATTTTCAGGAGTTTCCTCTATTTTCTTTAATAGTTCTTTATTATAATATTTACTTACCTGTTCTTTACTTATTTTTTTATTTAAGTATAGTTTGTGCAATACCCAAATGGGATCTGCAGTCAAATTGTTGGCTTCTCCCTCGTAATATTTAGGAAATTTTGTGAGCTGTCTATCAACTAATTCATACAGTGTCACCAGACCCTTCCCAACATCTTTTTTGCCATATTTCCCCTCAATTAACCATTCAGCAGCCTGAACAATAAAATAATCTAGTTTTGACTCTAATAAAAGAGAAAACATTAAGTCGAACTTTTTTTGTTCAATATATACATCTCTCAGTGCTGATATAGCGTCGTGATTCTTTGGCGATAAGCTAACGGCTTTCTTTATATAAAACATACAACTATCAATGCTGGTTTTAAAGCCTTTTTTGGCGTGTTCCTTTTTAAATAAGGGGTGAAAAAAGCTACCAAGATGTATATAAGCATTTACTTGGCTTATTGTATCACCATGAAGTAGGGCCTTATGCAAAAACTGATATGCTTTTGAAGCACTACTATTTACGTACATCCAGCCATAATGATAGATTTGATATAATTCAAGATGTGCGGCAGCCATATTTTTATCGGAAGCTCTTTGCAAATAATACAAGGCTTTCCGGGTAGTTGTATCATTATTAATACAATCTTTACTTAAACAGCCTTTCGAATATTGATAGCTTAAATAATATAAATACATAGCATAAGCATCGTCATCTTTTATGTATAATTCAAGAAAGTTACGGAATATATTTAAGCTATCTGGATCATAGTTATAGGTTGTGTATAAACGCTGAAATTTTTTTAGTTTTTCTGTTTCTATTGCAGTATAAGCCGGAAAATTTTTGCTCTGCCCCTCAATGAGATTCTTTTTTTCTGTTTGCGCCAGAGATTTTAAAGTACTTATTAAGAAGCATAAAGTGATAACATATATTTTCATTTTACCTAAATTCATGTGATCCAGTGCCGGAATGCCAGCTTTTTTTATAAAAATGATTTATCCAATTAATAATAGCGGGGTGACGGTAAAACTTTTAATTCAATTGGCATATCAACACATTGTCGTACATTTTGAGCGTTCTCATTGATAAAGACATTGATTTCCCCTCCCAACCAGCCTTTGGGTTGCCAAAGTGCATTAGTGAAACTGATAATTTGAGTCCTTTTTTTAACAGTTATATATAATATACCTTTAAGCCATTTTAAATGATTAATTGTATCCTCAAAAATCTCTGTATGATATCGCTGTAATTTTATTTTATTCAATTCAATTCCGCTTGCTTCCAATAGTTTTAAACTTTTGCTAAACCTGTTCTTCCAGTGATATTTCTTTTTTAAATACTTGCTTTTTGTAAGTGAACTATCTCGTGTGTTTCTTTTTATATAAAACTTTTCTGCGAAATGATAATAAGTTTCAAAATCAGGAAATAAATTTTCATACCGCACCGCATCTTTATTTTTTATACAGTGAAATATGCCTTTTATATATCGCTTATCAGCTTTTGACTGAGCACTGCAAAGATTCGGCATTATGACAATAGTTAGCAATAATGAAAGTATAGTAGTCTTACTCATATTTATTCTATCACTTTTATTGTATGGATAGTACTTTTTCTAATTATTTCACAAAGAAATCCATTGTAAAATTTACCCACCTGTTGTTTGGTGATTTTTTTGTCTACATATAATTCATTAAGGCGCCAAATAGGGTCTATCTCATAATAATCATTTACAGCAGGTATTTTTTTATAATAGTCAGGATATTTTTGAAGATATTTAGCTGCCAGAGAATGGAGCAATTTTATTCCCCTGTCAATTTGCTTTTCTGTATATTTCCCTTCTATTAACCATACTGCGGCTGTATAAACAAGGTCGCTTTGCCCAGATTCTATTAATAAGTTGAACATTTTCTCAAACTCTTTTCGTTCAATGTATTTATCTGTCAGTGTCGATATTGCTACAAAATCCTGAGGGTCAATGGAAAGTATTTTTTTTAAATAAAAAATGCAACTATCATCATTGGGAATTACTTCTGCTGTCTTAAACGAATCTTCTGATGCAGGATTAAATATCTCTGCAAGCTCCACGTATGAATATGTTTTTATCTTTGCATCTCCATGTAGTATTGCTTTTTTCAAAAACTGATAAGCTTTGCTATGGTTTATGCTTTCGTACATGTAACCGTAACGGTATATCTCATACAATTCATAATCAGCAGACGCTATATTTTGATTAGATGCATTGTGAAAATATTTTAAAGCATTTTGAGTAATGGTGTCATTGTCAATAAAAGGACTTCTTAAAAAGCTTCCATGAGCAAGCCTAAAGTTTATTGCATATAAAAACATAGCATATGCATCACCTTTATCTATATATGGCTGAAGGAAACGTCGAAATAATTTCACACTGTCAGCTTTATAGTTATAACCTGTGTACAGGTTCTCGTATTGTTTTAATTTTTTTGGATTAATTGTTGTTTGTACGCTAAACTCTTTATCCTGTCCGGGAACTCTATAAAGCATGCATATTTGTCCATAATGCTGTAAACTATATAGTAGCGTAAGCGCCATTAATATATATATCTTCATTTTAAATTACATTTTTATAAAAAAGTGTTATTCTCTTTCCACACCAATAATCTCATCCTTATCAAGCATACTTTTTAAATCATTCCTTGAAAGTCCTGTTAGCTCTTCGGAGTAGGCGCTTTTACCTTTTTGCTTTACCTTTCTCAGTCCACTGATTTTATTACTCTCATACGCACTTATCAAAACATAAACGGAGTCCTGCGTTACTTTGTCAATTTTGTAAAGTGTATAGTGACCATAATTAAGCCTGATTTCTAAAACGTCCCCCGGTTTTGGATTTGTGATATACTTTTTATTTCTTTCATGGTCATTTCTGATGCCGATAATTAGTGTTGCTACTAAAATTGTTAGTAACGCTATACCGCTAAACATCCAAATAGGAGTTTTAGCATTAGATTTTAAATTTTGATAGGACGCTAAAAAGGCAGCAGGCATTTCATTCTTTTTTAGCACTTGTTTACAGTAATTACATTGACTTGCCGCCGATTTGCCTACCGGGAAAAAAGGTATCCAAAAAACGTGAAAATAACGCTGAACAATATTAAGATCTACTGAATATGGTGTGGAGCAGTTGGGACATTTATCAATTAAAGTTTCTCTTACAACCTGTTTGGATCTAATGCCGTAAATGATCATTTTATACTTTTTGTTTGGTAATTTTTAATCAAGTTTAAGTTTTTTGGGCTTATAATTCGGAATTAAAAACTCGCCAATTTGATGCCTGCTAATTTTTTTAGTAACATATAAATTGTTGAGCAGGTAAACCGGATTGATATTGTGTAGATAATTGTCATAATGATCTTTTGAATATTTTTCCTTTGCGTCTTTGGCGTAAGGGTATATTATAGATAACGCCCTTTCTATATCTTTTTTGATTTTTTTTCCTTCGACCAGCCAGTAGGTCATTTTTAATATGTCGTCCTGATCACTAGACATAAGGTAAGTATCAAAAGCCTGCTGGTACATTTTGTTTTTTTCGTATAAATATCCCAGGTATTTAATGGCATGATTGTTTTTAGGATTATATTTTACTGCCATTTGCAGGTAGTAAATGCAACTATCATCATTTTCTTCAAAATATGGAGGTAAGAAGTTAGAGCTGAAAAAATCTACCATTTCCCAGCATGCTAAACTTTTTATGTAGTTATCTCCATGTTGAAGACTTTTTTTCAAAAATTTGACACAATCAACTTGGCTTGAGTCTAAATAACCTCTTATAAGTGAAGTTTCAAACAGCGCTTTTTGTGCATAGTCGGCCATTGCTAAATTTTGTCTGGAAGCCTTTTCATAATAACCGGCAATCGTTTCCTGTGTATCAGGATTTGTCCAGTTGTAGTGATTAGAAGGAAATGTACGGCCATACAAGTATAAAGCATAAGGATCTTCTTTTTCAACATAAGGCTGTAGAAAGTCTCGGAAAGTTAAAAAACTGTCTAATTTCCCATAATTGTTTACATGCATAAACTCACAACCAAAATCCATGATATTGGCATATTTTTTTAGCTCATTGGAATCAATTATGGTATGAACCGGATAAGCGCTGTCCTGTCCCGGAGCAAGCCAATCCATAAATACACCGATTGTAGCCGGTGGATGTTGGTTACGTATTTCCTCAAAACCGAATGGGCTTAACTGCTCCTTTGAAATAGTGTTATTATTGTAATAGTCGTTAAGTAATAGAATTGCGTTGCAATTAGTATACTCATAATCCTCATGATATTCGTTATATTTTTTTCTTTCTTCCTCGGCAATAGCGTATATAAGTTGTAATCCTCTATTTATGTCTCTAGGAATATATTTTCCCTCAATGAGCCATTGTGCTGCTTTTGTTAATATTCCGGAACTCTTTGATAACATGTAAGTATTAAATGCATCCATGTATTTTCCTTTATCTGCATATAGGTCGCCTAGTTTAAAAATTGCAGAGTAATTATGTGAGTTTAATTGGATCGATTTTTGTAAATAAAATATAGTACTATCCTCACTTTTTTTAACTAGCGCATCAAAAAAATATTCACTTTGGTCAGGGTGGAAAATAAATGCCAGATTTTCATAACATTTTGATTTCATTTTATTATCACCATGCTGAATGGCTCTTTCTAAATATTGTAGGGCTTTTTTAAAATTCTTTTTACTGTATAAATCTCCGTATCTGTAAATTTCATAAATATCAAATTCAGCCTTAGCCAAATTCATCCGGGCAGCTTTTTCATATAGGTTAAGTATTAATTTTGCAGCTGCTATATTTTTTTCATTTTTTTTAGGAGTTTCTATAAGTAGGTGCATTAAACTGGCATACAGATAAAATGCCCAGGGGTCGTCCTTTTGGAGGTAAGATTTGATATGTTTTTTTAATTCTACCGCTTTATCAGTTTCGCAATCGTATAGTGATATTGCTACCTGAATATTTTTGGTGTCTGTATAAAAATTTAGTTTACCTTCTCTAGCAATATTTTTCAAATTATTTGTGTCAATAGTCGTATAAACCGGAAAAGCGCTATCCTGCCCCTCAACTAGCCATTTACGTTCCTGTGAAAATATTCTCGATAAACTGATAAATAAAAATATGCAACACCAAATTGTTCTCATCATCTATATTTATATTATAAAATAATATAATGCAAAGTTTCTTGTTTTTTATGGAAAATATAGGCAAAGTTAGCGAACAGTGATTTTGAGTTAGTGAAAATTACCGTTTGTTTTGCAGGTAATATTATTTTTGAAAACGAATCTGTTTAGACTTTTAATTTTCTACAAAATAAAACAATAAATGCGATCCAT
>CAZPHA010000077.1:0-10662 GCA_964586215.1 uncultured Ferruginibacter sp. | reverse complement strand
AACGTTTTAAACGCTTTGCATTTAATCGCTACTTTTGGCACTGAATAGTTACTAATATGAAGTAGAACAGCTTTTAAACGATACTATTTTTATTGAGGAACAAAAGTAAAAAAACATTACATCAATGTTGCTGCGAAGCAGCGATGTTGGGAAAGGGAGATAGTATTATAATTGTTATCAACCTAGTTTATGCAAAAGGAAGAAATAAAAAAACTATTTATTGACAAAGGCTGCGCCAAGATGTGGCAGCTGGTAGAGTCTAAAATAAAAAATTCAATACGCATTTCGTTAGAAAAAATTGATGAGTCAACCATTCAACTTGGACAATCGAAAATTGGGGGATTCCCAGATTTGCCTGATGCAATGGAATGGCCTGAATTTAATGGCAATCCATTAGCTTTTATCGCACAATTTAATTTGGCAGAATTTAAGCAACTTGATTTGGAAAAAAAATTACCGGAAACTGGTATTCTCTACTTTTTCTATGATGTGGTTGAACAACGTTGGGGGTATGACCCTGAGGATAAGGAATATTCAAAAGTCTTATATTTTGACGGAAGTAATAAGAAGCTTAAAAGAAAGCAAAAACCTTTAAATTTAGGAGAAGAATTTGTTTTTACAGCTTGTCAATTAAGTTTTAAATCACAAATTGATTTGCCTGATATGTACAGTAGTATTCTTTGGGAAGATATAAGCATGGCAGAAAAAATAAACTATTTAGACGAAAGTGAAGGTGCAATTTATAAGGTATATGATATATTATATCCTGAACTTCCGAATAAATTACTAGGTCATTCTAATAATCTTCAAGATGGGATGGAACTACAATGTGAATTAGTAACAAATGGGATTTATTTAGGTGATTTCTCAGGATATGATGAACCGTTAGTCAAAGAATTAGGGAAAAATGTAGATAACTGGAATCTATTGTTACAAATTGGTAGTAACGAAGAACAGTGTAATATGCTATGGGGTGATGGTGGTATGATTTACTTCTGGATAAAAGGAAGTGATTTAAAGGAGAAAAAGTTTGAAAACACCTGGCTGATTCTACAATCTTCCTAAAGTATTTATTCCCTTCTAACGCCACTCCTTCGCAGCAGATGGTAAGGGAATGCCAAACCCACCGAGAGATAAAATTATCTGTTCTTTTCCTTGTCTTCTTCCGCTATCCACTCCAAAATAGCAGTATCAGCACCTCCTACTTTTATTACTCGATCTTTATAGGTCATAAAACCTAAATCATGCTCATTATCCCATGAACAGTCAAAAGTATAACCTACATAAGCATAATCTTTATTTATTACATAATGAATATTAATTGATTGTAGTTCGATTATCTGCTTAAAGCCTTCAACACTATCAATATCTGGCATTATATCTTTAGCTGTTTCCTGATCATAGTTATATAGTAATTGCAGCTCCCTATATTTTTCCTGTAAGGCCTGTAAAAGATTTTTTTGTATAGTATCTACATTATCTAATAGGTACTCCAGTGCATTTATTTGCTCAGGAAATGGATCCATATCTTCGAATTCGTCGTCGTCTAATTCCTCATCCTCCATAGCATGAATAGTTAATAATATTTTCCCACTATCACTCTTAAATTTTGATTTTGTATTTTTAAAGTCAGCCCATATTGCCGGTTTGCTGATACCACCTTCCCAAAATAAACCATCAAAATCAAGTTCAGCTATAATTTCCTCAAGTTGCTTTTTTTGCATTAATTTATAAATTAGACGATTAGTATCTGCAAATTACATCAATTCAATTATAAATATCAGATAAATTTAGCATATTATTTGAAAAATCAATGTAACTGCTTTATACACCTCTCCAGCGCAGCTTTCCACCCCGAAATTTCGATATGGAAAATATTTCGTACCTTTGCGGTGTCAAAAACGGAATATTGGGGTCTTTTAGCTGCTGTTGGATATTGCTCTGTAGTTATAGAATTTACCATACAATTACTGTTGATCAACTCTTTTATGGCAACGGCAAAATCAAACCAGGAAATGGCGCCCTGATTGCTAAAATGATAGATCCCTGCTTTCTCTGATGAATAATTTAAAATAATGTTGATAATTGCCTCTGCAAGGTCTGCCGCATAAGTGGGACAACCCATTTGATCATTTACCACACTAATACTTTCTCTTTCATTCATTAGCCTGATCATGGTTTTTACAAAATTATTTCCATAGGTAGAAAACAGCCAGGATGTCCGAATTATGATCGTATCAGGATTATTTTGCAATGCTAATTGCTCTCCGGCGAGTTTTGACTCACCATAAATGCTTACGGGATGGGGAGTTTGTGATTCTGTATAAGGAGTAGTAGCCGTTCCGTCAAACACATAATCGGTTGAAATATGTATCAACGGCGCTTTGTATGCAGCACAGGCTTTGGATAAATTACCAACTCCCTCTGCATTAACAACAAATGCTTTTTCTTTCTCCGATTCGGCTTTATCTACTGCGGTATAGGCGGCACAATTGATACAAAAATTAATTGGGGTATTTTTGAAAAATGATTGCACACTTGCTTCATCAACAATTGACAGCTCTCCCTGATCGGTGAAAATAAAATTCAATTGCTCATATTTACCGGCAATAGATTGCAATTCATGCCCCAATTGTCCGTTAGCGCCTGTTACCAGGATATTAAGTTTATGGTTCAAATGTAAAATTATTAGGTGTGTTTGATAAGGGTTGGTGTAGTAAGTCTTTTTCAGATACGATAGCTTTATCTATAGGTACCTTCCAGTCGATCGCCAGCGCCGGGTCGGCATAGGAAATCCCCCCTTCACTTTCTTTGTTATAAAATTTATCGCATTTATAAAGTACTTCAGCAGTAGGGCTCAATACAGAATATCCATGAGCAAATCCGGCAGGTATTAGCAACTGCTTTTTATTTGCATCACTCAGTTCGATAGAAAATACTTTACCATACGTTGGAGATCCTTTTCTAACATCTACCGCCACATCTAAAATAGTACCACTAAGAACTCGTACTAACTTTGCTTGTGAAAAAGGATTAAGCTGGTAATGCAATCCTCTAACGACACCGTATTGAGATTTCGCCTGGTTATCCTGTACAAAATGAATGGCTACTCCATTTTCTGCAAAAACTTTTTCATTATAGCTTTCAAAGAAATATCCACGGCTGTCTTCCAATATCTTCGGCTCAAAAATGAGTAATCCTGGAAAGTCAGTTTGAATAAAGGGCATAAGGCCAGATTAGGTTAAAGATTTAATTTGATATTTTAATGATGAAATTCATTTTTAAAAAACTCTACTGTCTCAATTAATCCATCCTCAAACCTTTTAATAACGTTATAATTTAATTTTTCTTGTGCCAGGTGTATATCTGCAAGGCTATGTCTCACATCACCAGCTCTGGGCTCCCGGTACGTAGGTTTCCAATCGCTATG
The DNA here is from genome assembly GCA_964586215.1 of uncultured Ferruginibacter sp. GTDB lineage: Bacteria > Bacteroidota > Bacteroidia > Chitinophagales > Chitinophagaceae > Ferruginibacter. The sequence goes on along the minus strand of CAZPHA010000077.1, from coordinate 7,232 downwards.
TAAATAACGGGCACAGGCGTTATACAAAAAGTTCACTGAGAAGCTTTCGCCAACAGCTACATTGTACACTTTATTCAATGCTTCAGGATTGTCTGACAGCATGCCCCGAATATTCATTTGAACAGCATTTTCTACAAAAGTAAAATCCCTTGTTTGCTCGCCATCGCCATTGATATACACCGGCGTACGAGTAATAATACCTTTAATAAACAGTGGAATTACTGCCGCGTAGGGGCCGTCAGGATCCTGCCTTGGGCCAAAAACATTAAAATATCTAAAGCCCATTAAAGGAAGAGCATAAACATCAGCAAAGATTTGGGCGTAGAGTTCATTGATTTTTTTGGTGAGTGCATAAGGCGACAAACACTTACCCACTTTGTTTTCTGATTTGGGTAGTGTCGCCTCATCTCCATAAACGGAAGAGGAGGAGGCATAAACAAACTTCTTTACTTTATTATCAGAAGCTGCTTTGAGCATATTTAGAAATCCGCTGACGTTTACCTCGTTTACATAAATTGGCTCTTTAATAGATCTGGGGACAGAGCCCAAAGCCGCCTGGTGGCTTACAAAATCAATACCCCTACATGCATCCTGACAGGTTTCTATATTTCTGATATCACCTTCTATAAATTGAAAAGATGGGTATTGCTGTAAAATATCTATATTTTTCTGAAAACCATTGGCAAGATTATCAAGCACCCTTACCTTTTTGGCGCCATTTTTAAGTAAATATTCTGCTATATGGCTGCCAATAAAACCGGCGCCACCTGTTACAAGAAAACTATAATTATTTAGACTTTTATTATGAAAAAGATAACTCATTATTTAGATTAAACACATTTTAACATCTTAACATCTTAACATTTTAACATCTCAACATATTACAAGCTCCAATAAACTCTTTCCCTGATCTTACCTCTGTACATTCCTTTCAGATCTGCTATCAGAGCAGATGGTTTTGAAATGGAAGCAAAATAAGTATCACCAAAATCTTTGTATGTATGATGAGGTACAGTTATAATAATGGCGTCATAATCATTCGAAAGCTTATCTGTCAAATGAAAACCATATTCATGTTTTAATTCATCGCTATCAGCATGCGGATCTGTCACATGTACATTCAATGAAAACGATTGAAGCTCTTTCACTACATCTGCCACCTTTGAATTGCGGATATCGCTCACATTTTCTTTAAAAGTAGCACCCATAATGAGTACCTTGGCATCTTTAACATTGCCATTGTTGTGAATGATATGTTGCAGGGTCTTTTTGGCCACATAGCCAGCCATACCATCATTGGTAGAACGACCCGCTAAAATAACTTTGCTGTCGTAACCCAATTGCTGGGATTTGTAAGTAAGATAATAAGGATCTACACCGATGCAATGCCCTCCAACCAATCCGGGTTGAAATTTTAAAAAATTCCATTTAGTTCCGGCTGCTTCTAACACTTCGTAGGTGTTAATATTCATTTTGTCAAAAATAATGGAAAGCTCATTCATTAAAGCAATATTCAGATCCCGTTGTGTATTTTCGATGATTTTGGCTGCTTCTGCTACTTTTATGGAAGATGCTTGGTGTACGCCGGCTTTTACAACTAACTCATAAACTTTTGCGATAATATCAAGGCTTTCGGCATCGCAACCGCTTACCACTTTTACGATGGAACTTAAAGTATGTTCCTTATCACCGGGATTTATTCTTTCGGGAGAATAGCCCAACTTAAAATCTTTTATATTTTTTAGTCCGGACAATTGCTCTATAATGGGAAGACAATCATCTTCTGTGCAACCCGGATAAACAGTACTTTCGAAAACAACATAATCACCTTTCTGAATTACTTTGCCAACAGTTTCACTGGCTTTTTTGACCGGAAGCAAATCAGGCACATTGTGTTCATCTACGGGAGTAGGTACAGCTACAATATAAAAACCGGCTTGCCGAAGTACATTCAAATCGGTAGTAAATTCGATATCAGCTCCTTCAAAATCGGCTGATTCCAACTCCTGGCTGGGATCCATTTTATTACGCATCATCTCTATGCGTTGGGCATTGATATCAAAACCGATTACTTTTATTTTTTTTGCAAATTCCAGTGCAATTGGTAAGCCCACATAACCTAACCCTATCACTGCCAAACTCTTTTTCTTACTAAGTAAATCCTGATACATATTTTACCTTTATGGGCTGCAAAGGTACTGTATTTTAGCCTTTTTTGGTAAAATTATCTTTTGTTATTAGTGATCAGTAGGAGAAATGAATTTAAAGTATGTTCGCAGCAAATTCTTTGGGTTGTTTATACAATTCTTCTTTTGGCAGGGTTTTAAAATAATCATAAGTAATACGAAGTCCTGTTGCTCTGTCTACTTTAGGCTCCCAATCTAACAGTACTTTTGCCCTGGAAATATCCGGCTGTCTTTGTTTAGGATCATCAACAGGTAATTCTTTATACACAATTTTCTGTGAAGAATGGGTTAATTGAAGAATTTCGTTGGCAAAATCCTTTAATGAGATTTCATCAGGATTACCGATATTAACAGGTTCAGCATAATCGCTCATGAGTAAACGAACAATTCCCTCTACCAGATCATCAACGTAGCAAAAGCTTCTTGTCTGGCTACCATCACCAAATACCGTTAAGTCTTCTCCACGTAGTGCCTGTCCGATAAAAGCAGGCAAGGCTCTTCCATCATTTAAACGCATTCTGGGACCATAAGTATTAAAAATCCGTACAATTCTGGTTTCAAGTTTATGAAAAGTATGATAAGCCATGGTGATAGCTTCCTGAAATCTTTTTGCTTCATCATAAACACCTCTTGGCCCTACCGGATTTACATTTCCCCAATAATCTTCATTTTGAGGATGGACCAATGGATCTCCGTATACTTCACTGGTGCTGGCTACCAGAATTCTGGCATTTTTTGCTTTTGCCAGTCCCAAACAGTTGTGTGTTCCCAAAGAACCAACTTTTAACGTTTGGATAGGTATTTTCAAATAGTCTATAGGGCTTGCCGGCGATGCAAAATGTAAGATATAATCCAGCCTACCGGGCACATGGATAAATTTTGATACATCATGAAAATAAAACTCAAATTCCTTTAACGGAAAAAGATGTTGTATATTTTTCAAGTCACCAGTAATCAAATTGTCCATACCAATTACTGTACAACCTTCTTTTATAAACCTGTCACATAAATGCGAACCTAAAAATCCCGCTGCACCTGTAATGAGTATTCGTTTTCCTTTAATCATATTTTAAAATTATTAAATATATAATATATTTAATATCAATTATATGTAATTTATTAAAAATAAATATTTATTAATAATTATATATATAAACCTGCTAATAAGTGAATATACAAATTTGCCACCCCTGTTTAAATAATCCTATTTATTCTTACGTATAAGCACCATTCAATTCAACTGAATATCCAATTTTTTGCACAATGGGTCTACGGCCTACGCTTTCGTAATGGAAGCCTAATTTTTTCATTTGGGCAAGATCAAATACATTTCTTCCATCAAAAATGACTTTATTTTTCAGGTTTGTAACGATCTTATTAAAATCAGGTGTTCTAAACACACTCCATTCAGTAGCGATAACGAGTGCATCTGCTTCTGCCAAAGCTTCATATTGTGATTCGGAATAATTAATTTTATTACCTACTACTTTTTTTACATTTTCCATAGCTTCAGGGTCGAAAGCAGTTATGGTTGCTCCTTCCTGCAACAATGCATCAATAATATACAATGCCGGTGCTTCTCTGATATCATCTGTATTGGGTTTGAAAGCCAAGCCCCAAAGAGCTATTTTTTTGCCCATTAAATCATTTCCAAAAAATCTCTTAATTTTTGGTACCAAATGTAATTTTTGCTTTTCGTTTACTTCCATTACAGCATCTAATACTTTAAATTGGTAGTTGACTTCCTCAGCAGATCTGGCCAATGCCTGTACATCTTTAGGGAAACAGCTACCGCCATATCCGATGCCAGGGAATAAAAATCTTCTACCTATCCTCTCATCCACACCAATTCCTTTACGAATCATATCTACATCAGCACCCACACGTTCACATAGTTGTGCTATTTCATTCATAAAAGATATTTTGGTAGCCAGAAACGAGTTAGCCGCATATTTGGTTAGCTCCGCAGAGCGTTCGTCCATAAATATAATTGGATTACCCTGCCTTACAAACGGTGCATACAACTCGTTGAGCACACGTTTAGCACTTTCACTGCTGGTACCAATAACTACTCGGTCAGGCTTCATGAAGTCATCAACAGCTACGCCTTCCCGTAAGAATTCAGGATTGCTTACTACATCGAAATCAACTCTGGCATTTTTAGCAATAGTAGCAGTTACTTTGTCAGCAGTACCTACTGGTACTGTACTTTTTCCAACAATTACTACATAATGATCGATCAAACGCCCCAATTCTTCTGCTACATTCAAAATATATTTTAGATCAGCACTTCCGTCTTCTCCGGGAGGTGTAGGTAGCGCCAAAAAAATAATTTCAGCATCTCTTATACCATCTGCCAGCGATGTAGTAAAATGCAGGCGATCTTCTTTCTGATTACGCAAAAACATTTTTTCCAGTCCCGGCTCATAAATAGGCACCTCCCCGGCTTTCATTCTCTCAATCTTTTTTTCATCAATATCAACACAGGTAACTTCATTACCTGTTTCTGCAAAGCAGGTTCCGGTTACTAAACCAACGTAGCCTGTGCCTACAACTGTGATCTTCATATTTTATGCTTTTAGGTTAAAATAAAAATGTATTATTAATTTTTTAAATATAAAATATACATATCAAATTTAATTATTATTTATGAAATCTAGCACTTTAGACACAATGAAGTTCTGTTGTTCTTCCTCCAGCTCGGTGTGCATCGGTAGAGAAATTACCCTTTCTGTTAACCAGTCTGTAGTTGGTAGGTTATAATCTGCCCCACCAAATGCATGGAACATTTTTTGACGGTGGGCCGGAACGGGGTAATAAATCATAGATGGTATGCTATTTTCAGTTAGATATTGGCTCATTTTATCCCTATCAACTCCATTTAAAACAAGGGTATATTGATGGAATACATGATTCACATTCTTTTCTCTAAACGGTACAGTTATTTTTTTATTGTTTTCGAATGCTTTATCATAAAAATTTGCTGCTTTCCGCCTTGCAGCGATGTAGTCATCCAAATGTTTTAGTTTAATATCTAAAATAGCCGCCTGTATGGCATCTAACCTGGAATTACAGCCTACTACATCATGGTAATATCTTTTCTGCTGGCCGTGAGACGCAATCATTCTGAGCGTTGTAGCTAAATTTTCATCATCCGTAAAAATGGCTCCGCCATCACCATAAGCACCCAAATTTTTTGAAGGATAAAATGAAGTGCATCCAATATGGCCAATACTACCTGTCTTTTTTACGCTACCATCACTAAATGTATAATCACATCCGATGGCTTGTGCATTATCTTCAATAACAAATAATTTATATTTATCAGCAATCTGCATGATTTTTTCCATATCTGCAGCATGCCCATAAAGATGCACTGGTACTATTGCTTTTGTTTTGGGAGTAATAGCTTTTTCTATTGCTTCAGGATCAATACAAAAAGTCTTAGGATTTACCTCTACAAATACAGGTTTGATGTGTAAAAGAGCAGCTACTTCTACAGTGGCTATATACGTAAAAGAAGGTGTAATTACTTCATCACCAGGCTGTAACCCCAGCGCCATCATAGCAATTTGCAAAGCATCCGTACCATTGGCACAAGGAATTACATATTTAGAGCCATTATACTTAGCCAGGTGATCCGCAAAGTCATTGACTACTTTGCCTCCAATAAATTGTGAACTATCTAAAACATCTATAATTGCTGCATCTACTTCAGCTTTAATTTTGAGATATTGCGTCTTAGTATCTACCATTTGAATGGGCTTCATAAAGATTTTTTTTAATGGCTGCAAAGATAAAAAGATGAATGGATAATGGTATAATTGATAATGGATAATTGAAAGAGGATTTATTGTACTACTTGTAATTAATTAAACGACCGGATTAAAAACACATTACCAATTACCCCATTATCAATTATCCATTAATTATTCCTTTTCTTTGTAAAACATTAGATTTATTATTAGTTGGCAAAAATTTTTTACCATATCTTTCTCTTCAGTTATACTTTAGCAATAAGGATAGCTTCTTTGTGGAATGAAAAGGCCAAAAAATGGATAACAGGGAGGAAAAATTTTCCAAACATTTACAGTTCGTCTTCCAATACGAATATTGTATGGATGCATTGTTCGAGCCTTGGTGAATTTGAACAAGGCAGACCTTTATTAGAAAGTATTAAACAAAAATTTGCTAACTCTACAATCATACTAACCTTCTTTTCGCCTAGTGGCTTTGAAGTAGTAAAAAATTATGAGGGCGCTGATGAGGTTTTTTACCTGCCGATGGATTCGCCTGAAAATGCAAAAAAGTTTATACAAAACATTAATCCTACATTGGTTCTCTGGGTAAAATATGAGTACTGGTACTATTATTTGAGAGAATTAAAGCGGCAGAATATTCCTGTTTTACTAATATCTGCTTTTTTTAGACAAGATCAGCCATTTTTTAAATGGTATGGAAAAATATGGCGTGAAATGCTTCATTTTTTTAGCCATATTTTTATACAAAACAGCCAATCTCAAGCATTATTGACAAATATTGGTATAACAAAAAATGTATCAGTTAGTGGTGATACACGATTTGACAGAGTTACAGAGATAGCAAACAATTTTCAACCAATTACGGCAATAAAAGAGTTTATAGGTGATAAAAAAGTAATTGTAGCAGGCAGCACCTGGGTAGAAGATGATAAAGAACTGGATCATTATGTTAATACCCATCCTGAAATTTCATTTATTATTGCTCCACATGAAATTTCGAAAGGACGTATACAAGAATGTCTTGAGCTCTACAAAAATGCCATTCGATACAGCCAATGGATAACATTACTACCTGAAGAAAGAAAACAGTTACATACTTCTTCTAATCCGCCCAATTGCTTAATTATTGATAATATCGGCTTATTGAATAAGCTATACCATTATGCTAGCATTTCTTTTGTTGGAGGTGGATTTGGAGCGGATGGTGTACACAATGTACTGGAAGCGGCTGTTTATGGCAAGCCTGTTATCTTTGGCCCTGAATATGAAAAGTATATAGAAGCTA
>CAZPHA010000076.1:0-10862 GCA_964586215.1 uncultured Ferruginibacter sp. | reverse complement strand
TTGTTAAAGTTCTTAATCTTTTTGAACTTTGACACAGTTTATTTTACAGCCTCGGTACCTGGCTATTGATATACTGAACAATCATTTTAGTATAATCATCATAACTTTTTGCACAGCCCCCATAAAAAATTTCTTTTGTTTTTCCGGCTTTTTTTAAGGTAATACGATAGCTGATACCTCCTTCACAAACTTCATTTGGTATTGCTTCTAACTGGTTGGTTGTAATCCGGCTAATTTTATTTAAATCATCTGATGCAGACAGGCTTCGTTCAAAGACTGCCCGTTCTACACATTTTTGCCGCTGAAGCCCTTGTTCATTTGTTTCTTCACCGTCCAAAGTTGCAGCAGTAACAATAAGCTTTTTATTGTTGATAGTATAGGTTACATATTTGCAATACAGATTAGGTAATTGGCTCATTATGATCTCAAAGCTTTGCAGACTGTCTTCCATGCCCCGTATATTTTGGTTTTTATTAGCGTTACAATTGCTCCAAAAGACTGCAATCAATGCAATTATATACATCCATTTGTTATGAGTATTCATATTAATAAGATGCAAAAAATGGAGTTTTACATAAAAATTTGACCCCTTATTTTATTTATTGAGTAGGCTATCCGACGCTATTTTTTGATTCGGTTTATTTTTCTTTTTGGGCTTTTGTTCTTGAATAAAAACATCGGATAAATGATCAAAATCTGTACGGTAGGTAAGGCTTAAACCCTGCCGGTTTCTTTGCCCTAATGCAAAGTCAATATTACTTCTTCTAAAGCCCACCACTCTTAATTTGCCGTCTTTACTTAATAACCACTCTGCTGAAAAGTCGGGTGTAAGCAATAAATTGGAATTGTTATTTTTATTATTTAAAACATAAGGGTTATTCACATCCACATTGCCTCCAACGGTTACGATCAGCCTGCCCTTGAACCATTGTTTGGAAAATGCAAAATTAGCTGCGGCTTGTAACTGGCTTACATTTTGGCTTTCGCTTTTTAAATCGCTTCCGGTTGATGAAAGGCCAAAATTGAAGGTTAGACCTACTCGCTGTAAATACCTGTTTACATACTCGGTAAGGCTTCGGGAAAGTATTTGGCCGATGGTGTTAATGCCTATAGACAGAGCATTTTGATTTTGTAAAAATCCCTGGTTGGCAGGTACAAAACTGTTAAAAATAAGTACGCTGCTTACCTGTTTGTTCATCTCATTTTTATCTCGGGCAAAATCATCTAATTTAGATTTTACCACAATGTCCTGGGCATAGTCGCTACTGCTGGGTAGCACGAATTCAAAATTAATTTCTGGTGATTTTAAAGTGTTGGTTAAGTGTGCTACTACAAATACATCACTTTTGGCACGATATCCTTTTAGCGAAGGGAAGCTGCTCAGGTCAACATCCTTAGCCAGATAGTCGGCATCTATTTTGATGGTGGCATCAAAAGGGTCGGGCTTATCCCAGGAAATATAACTACCTCTTTGAACGGTAAAGCCTTTTTCTACGAATTGCTGAAAATTAAAGGTGTATTCTCCTCTCTCAATATCATACCTTCCTCTTATGCTTAGAGGCTCTTTATTACCTACTCTTATTCTTAAGTTGCCATTACCAACTGCCTTAATGATATCACCGGTAAGTTCATCCAGTATTACATCAATTTTACAGGCAGGATTTGCTTCAATATTCATATCTACGATCACGTTAGTACCCTGCTTTACAGGTCGTTGGCTGGTCATTTCACTACCGAATTGAATAAAGTCGATATAATCAATTTTACTTATTTCTTTGCTGTTGCCACTGGGAATGTAAATATGACTGCTATCGCTTTCTTTATCTGAAGGTTTGCCATTGATATTAATTCTTAAATCGGAGATGGCGCCATTAATATTCAGGCCGGCACTTCCAATTACTCTTCCATAGAATTGAGCGTTATCTTTTTTGGAAGTATTAAGTAGTAATAGTCTGCTGGTTTGCAATTGTAAATTATCAAAAACAAAATCTTTAAAAAAATTATGATAAATCTTACCGTTTGCAATGCCCTTATTTCCATATTTGTCTACAAGCGTAATAAAGCCCAGATCTATTTCATCCGGGTTAAAAATAATGGTTTCATTTTTTATGTTGTAAGAGCATTGTGTATAGGCTGCTTTTAGAGTTGCTTCCATAATCGTTGCACTTCCGCTCAACGTAATATGTTTTTTATTGCCGGTAATTTTTACGTTGCCAACTCCGGTACCGCTAATATCATCAAAAACGGTATTAAGATAAGGTTCTAAGGTATTTAATTGAATTTTGTCGGCATTTATATCAATGTTCAATTGGTTGTTTGTTGAATCTTTTGTAAGATAACTGCCATCTATGGTAAACTTAGCATAATCATTATCTGCCAGTGCATTAAAGTTGATCACGCCGGTTTTGATGTTAATCTGACTATTTAAATCAAGATTACCCATCGGTTCATTTTCTACTAATAAACTTTCTGCTTTGCCTTCAAAGCTAAATTCCTGCTTACCAAATGGATCTTTGAGCATGGCGGTACCTGATAGTAAACCTTCCAGTTCAGGTTTTTTTAATACCAGGGGTAAAAAATCACTGATGCTAATCTTATTCAGCTGTGCGACAAGGTTTGTTTTGTCGGTTTCGTCATCTAATTCTGTTGAGATAGTAATCGATTGTGAACCCTGTACAAATCTCACTTCACTGGCACTTATAAAATTTTTACGTACACTGAGCTCACCATCTTTTTCTAATTGCCATTTTTGTTCGTTGATAATAAAAGAGGAAGGGTAAAAATGTACCGTTATACCGTCGGTAAGTGTTTCTACACTGGCATTTAACTCAGCTTCATTGATTGTATTGGTGGCCGTAGTTTTTAACTGTATGTTCGATACATCATTGTTGGTTGTTATAGAAATATTGCTGGAGGGAAAATGCAAACTGTCTGTGATGCCTACATTGCCTAAGAAAATCTGTGTATACAACGTATCAATATTACCCCGGCTTTCTAAACGGGTGTCTATAAATGTTTTTTCATTGTAACTGAATTGGGGGATAAGGGCGGTAATATTTAACTCGTTGGCATCCAGCTTTAAGTTACCTGATAAGGTGGCATTGTCAAAGCCTGTTAATTTTTTATCTATAATTTGTGTATAGTTATCAATATTATATGTTTTAATAAAAAAGGAAAAATCCTGGTTGCTAACTTTATGATTGGGCCGTCTGATGTAGGATGGATAATAGTTACTTAAGAAAGCTTTAAAGGCGTCTGGTAATTCCATTATTTTAAAACGCCCATTGACAGAGGCTTCCAGTTCATTAGAGCGAACGGTAAGATACTTCTGATTGTTTTCAATTAATGATTGGATGGTTAATGAATCAAAAGAAAGCCTGGTATTTTCGTGGTGGAGCGTTGCATTGAATACTCTGGCTGTTCCTAAAAAGTTATCAATATTATTGCCGGTAAAATGTAAGTTGAAATTTCCTGTTAGCGAAAGATCCTGTGGAGTCAGGTGAAGATTTTTAAGGTGAAATGTTTTTACAGTAGCATCAAAATCGAACTGTGTATTTTCCTTATCTAAACTAATAGTGCCCTGTAAATTTTCTAATTGCAGATTAGGGTCATTAATATTCAGTTTGCCAGAAAAAGTACGATTGCTGAAATTTCCATTTACATCTATATTCTGATAATTATAACGATTATATTCTATGCTCCTTATTTTACCTTCAAAATTGGCGTTGAGTTTTTTTTCATTAAAAGATGAACCTTTTAATTGCCCTTCTGCGGCAATATATCCAATCATTTTGTTGCCAATAAACTCTCCCAGGTTGAACCCATTGGTAACAACTTTTCCTGAATAAGCAGGGGTGCCATCTTTGGGCAATTTTAAGTTTAAATCGGCCGAAAGCGTGCCAAGGTTGGTGGTAAAGGTTCCATATGTTACAAAGTCGTTGACGAAGCCGGTAAAGTTTCCTTTATAAAAAATATTGGTTAGCCTGGATAATTTAGGGTTGTTAACTTTTTTCAAAGAAGGTATAAACGTGATGAGGTCGTTATAATTGGTAGTGAGATTATTGGTGTTGAAATCGATAAAAGTATTTTGGATATCCGGTAGTCCTCTTAATGCAATATTACCTTCCACGAAAGTGGTACCATTTTTAATGGTTAAAGCAGGCGATTTTAAATTGTCTATGGTTCCTTTAACAGAGCCTTGTACACTAAAAATTTTATTCCAGCTTTTCAGCGCAGGAGCAAAAATTGCCAAATCGTTGCTATAAATGGTACTCTTAGCAAAATTTCCTTCCAGTACTACGCTGTGCAAAAAATCTTTCATATCGCTGATATGCTCATAGTGCATGGCGTAGTAATTGCCAAGTGTACTGTTATTAACCTTCATATCCAGGTTGCTAAACTCCATCAATGTAGGCTGCATCCTGAAGTTGGCTTTAAGTTGTTTTATCTCCAGTCCACTCCGTTCGTTGGCGGCTAATGAAACAACAGCTTTTACGGTATCTTGCTGCCATTGAACCTGTTTAATATCCCCGGTAATATGGTAGAAAAACACATGCTGCCCGTCGAATCTGTTTAAAAAAGTAGCTCTGTCTGTTTGTCGCTCATTGTTAAATACTCCATTTTGGATGTGAAGCGTTTTGATGCTGGCCTGCCATCCCTCTTTATTCCATTGCAGTGTGCTATCAGAGGCATTACTGATGGAAGTGGGGCCGGTTGAACTGGTTTGTATCGATACGGAAGGTTTATTGCCCTGATAGTTGTATTGCGAAAAAAAAGGCGCTGTAAGGTCGAGTGTATTAATAAATATTTTTTTTTGGGAAAAATTAAGATCTTCTCCAAGTAGGTCCAGCTTTTGTACAGCAACTACTAAATCTTTTCCGAGCCATTGATCTGTTTGCTTAAAAAACAGTTGATCAATTTTAAGCGTTTTCAAATCAAGCGAAAGGCCTTGTTTCTTTTTCCTGCTGCCCCCGGAGCCGGAAAAATAATCTACCAAAAACTGATAGTTCCATACCGAATCAGTACGATTAAGATTGACTTTGGTATTGGATAAACCTATATATTTTAGAGTAGCAGCATCTTTTAAAAAAAACCAATCTGTAATATTTACGCTGGCTGCCCCGGCATACAGTAAAGTATCTTTTTTATGATCTTCAATTAATAAACCTTCTACAATCATCTTATTGAATAAGGAAAAATTTACATGATCCACTTTTACCGTAGTATGTAATTCCCTGGAAAGATACCGGGCAACCTTTTTAACCAGCCAGTTTTGAACGGGAGTAAGATTAATGGCAATGTAAAGCGCCACTATTAATAGGACAAGTGTTAAAAGAAATCTTTTTAATATTTTTAAAAGTTTGCGCAGCGGATAGAAAATTATACGCAAAAATAGTTATTAACAAGCTACACGCAAATCTAACGGGTATTATCTTACGATAATTTTGTACAATTATCAGTTAAAATTCTCAATAACAAAAAATAATAGAATAAAAATTGTTAATATAGCAATCAATATTGCTTTAAAATGTAGCCCAAACTTACACTAAAACCACTGTTTCTGATATTTTTTTGATCCTTTTCTTCATTATTATTAATACTTGTTAACCCCATTTGAAAAGTACCTTCTACAAAGAATTTTTTTGTGTAGTAACCCATCAAAGGCATAAGAGAAAAATCAAAGTATCCATAATCTTTGCTGATATCAAAATTCATTTTTTTTGAAGAAGTAACTCCGTTTTTAGTGATTTTTTCCGTACCTGCGAGGGCCAGCCCCAATCCTATGCCGGTACCAATAACAAATGAGTTGCTTTCGCCGGAAGAAAAATGATACGTAAATCTGGGCATTAGATCAACATAATGGATGGTGTTTTCCACCTTGTCAAAAGTGTCTGCCAAAGGTGAAATGCTATATCCTTTCATATTATACATTACCAGTGGACTAAAATAAATCCCTCCGTCAAAAGGTATATCGGCCATTACGCCCACGTTGCCGCCTAATTTATAGCCGGTTGGCTGCTTTACATTTTTAAAGTAAGCCCTTGCAGTGCTATAATTAGCGCCGCCTCTAATCGCCAGATCAACAGGCTGTGCAATACAGTTTAACGTAAAAAAAATTACTATTAAAGAAAGAATATAGATTTTTTTCATTATATGTTATATATGCAAATAAACTGCAAAGTTACGACTTTTTGGGGAATTGCTTTTTTAGTTGTTATTATAAGAGGAATTTTACAAATTACAGGAATTACTTTTATCAGTGAAATCATTTATCAAATCAAAAATAATCAGCGTTGGAATTCGTGTATTTACCAATTATTTTTTTCGCATGGAATCATTGTATTGTACAGAAGCATTACGAGGAATGGATAACGATTGCCAGTTAGCATCCTTTATCATTTTACCGATATAAATAATTTGACCTACATGGTAAGGGTAGTGTGCCAGCTGGCGATTTATGGCATCGATAACAATTAATGGTTCACTTCGAATATAGATAGTTTTTAATAAATCTTCTTCTGTCAGAGATCGAATGCTATTCATACAACAGTTCCATCCTTTTTCCCAAAATTTTAATAAGTCATCTTTCGAAAGATTTTTTAGTTCAAATTCTTCATCCCTGTTGCGCCAGTCTTTTTCACCATCAGTCGTTAAAAAATCAGTCCAGCGACTCAACATATTACCAGCAACATGCTGTATAATGACAGCAATACTGTTACTTTCTTCATTAAACTGATAATGAAAATCTTTTTCTTCCAAAACCAAAAAAGTTTTATCAGCCAAATCTTTGTAGTACAACAATCGCTTAATTACCGATTGTAAAAAAATATTACCTACATCCATCATTTTAATTTTTAATTTTTATTTTTTATTTCTTATTTCTTAATTCTTAATTCTTCATTTTTAATTCTTAATTCCCTAATACCCCTCTGCATCATCATCTCCTCTTTTATCACCAACGGCAGTAAGCATGCGACGTTTATTGTTTTTTATTTGTATCACTTCTGTACGGCCAATATGGCTTCGCTCTGTGACCTTATAGCCCATATTTTCTAAGGCTTCTATAACATTTTTAGGGAAATCTTTCTCCACAAAAACCTCATCCGGTAGCCATTGATGGTGGAATTTCGGCTTATCAATAGCATCCTGAGGAGTTAATTTAAACTCCAGCATATTGACCAGTGTTTGGTATACACTGGTAGGAATGGTAGTTCCGCCGGGCGTTCCCACTACAATGTAGGGTTGCTTATTCTGTAATACAATGGTGGGGGTCATGCTACTTAGCATCCGTTTGTTGGGAGCAATGGCATTTTTTTCATTTCCAATGGCGCCGTACATGTTTGGCACGCCGGGTTTAATGCTAAAATCATCCATTTCATTGTTCAATAAAAAACCGGCATGGCCCACTACTGTTTTGCTGCCATAATGCCCATTGAGTGTAGTGGTAAGCGATACAGCATTGCCTTCTGCATCTACAACACTCAGGTGAGTCGTCTCTTCACTTTCAGGAACATTGCCCGCCTGTATATCAGTACTATTGCAGGCTTTTCCGGGCACATAATCTTTCATACGGCTGGCAAGATAACTGCTACTTGTTAGCTTACTAACAGGGACTTTTACAAAGTCAGGATCTCCCAGAAAATGAGCTCTGTCAGCATAGGCCCTGCGTTCCGCCTCTATCATAAGCTGCACACTGGCAGGGGTTTGAAAGTACAACTTATCAATACTCCTTTTTTCAATCATTTTCATCATTTGTTGTAAAATGATACCACCACTGCTGGGTAAAGGCATGGTAACAATATCATATCCTTTGTAGTTGAACTCAATAGGAGTGCGCCATTTGGCAGAATAATTTTTCAAATCTTCCAGACTAATAATGCCCTTGCCACGTTGCATTTCCTGCACAATGAGGTTGGCTGTTTCTCCTTCATAAAATCCTTTTTGGCCTAAATCTTTAATTCTTTTTAATGTATTGGCAAGGTCTTGTTGCACCAGTGTATCACCGGCATGCCATTCATCGTCTTTCACAAAAGCAGGTATTATGGTATTCAGTGATGCAAATTCAGCTTTATTAGAATTAAAAGAATTCGCCTCTGATTCTGTAATGACAAAGCCCTTTTCTGCCAGTTGAATGGCGGGTTCTATCAGTTTTTTAAAGGGTAGACGGGCATACTGCATACTGGCAAAAATACCTGCAATGGTGCCGGGTACACCGGCGGCCAGGTGCCCATCCTGTGATAACTTCGTGTGTGCCTTACCGTTTTCATCTAAATACATGTCTCTGCTGGCAAGCGAAGGAGCTTTCTCTCTAAAATCCAATGCAAGATTTTTGCCATTTTTTAAATGTACGATCATAAAACCTCCACCACCAATATTGCCGGCACCCGGATATACAACCGCTAATGCCAGTTGTGTTGCAATGGCTGCATCAATAGCATTACCTCCCTGACGCAAAATATCCACACCTATTTTACTTGCCAAAGGATGTGCCGATACCACTGCACCACGACTACACACCGTTTTCTTCCGGATGGAGTAATGGTAAGGGTCAATCGTTTGTGCCGATAAGTGCAAGGAAATTACAACAATGAGCAACGTGGCATATTTCATTCGACGGTACATTAGTTATTTTTTGCCGAAATTAAATAAAATCTCATGGAATAAATAGTGAAAATTTGGGGCTGTCAATATCCGTTCGCTATTTGGCTTTTGTACCTGCTGCTTCCGGCTTCTCCGCCCCAGGCGGATACGGCCCTTCGAGGCCTCTCTAGCCTCAGAGGCTAGAGAGGCCTTCAGCATCAGGCAGCCCGTCAGCATTACTCTTTTTGATTAGCATTTGAGTTTACAAGCGAGAAGATCCTTATATGCAGGGCCTTTAATCCAGTGTGGTCATTGCCATCATTTCATCTATTGGTTTACTTTTAGGTGAAGTTTTATCAGCTACACAATATGCGGGACATGAAATTGGGGACAAAATCTTTATCATTATTATTAGAACAAAATGACTGCTGCCAACATATTGTAGATTAGTTTGATCATAGTTTAGCAATTTGCTTTTTTTATCTATCGATGTTAATACTTCTGAAGCGTTTCCAAATCCAAGTATATTAATAATAGTTATAATGGTAACTATGCTGCCAAAAAAATAATTTCTCATATAAATTTATAAATCAGTTAGTTGTATGCAAAAATATATTGTTTTTATAAATTATTTTTAACAATTTCAACACAATTCATATGTATATTTTACGTTATATAAAATAATCCTTCTGCTTTATATTTCTACTTGCAGGAAATGAGGATTCCCACTAATGCCCTTGAGTAAAATCTAACTAGTCCTAATTAAAGTAGGCACACCCATCCAAAGCAACTCCTTTTAGAAGCTTTTATCGCTACTTGTTAAAAATTAAAACCTACACCTATGAAAACCTATCATGTATTGTTAGAGGCTATAAAAATTATAGGCCAGATCGGCGTATTTAGCATTGCTGTTTACTGGATTCATAAATTAATTGACCTGGCAGGTAATAAAAAACTTGAAGAACATAAGTCGGCACTTTCCTCTTTTCAGGCAAAACAAAGCTCATTGCATACCAAGCGATTTGCCATTATTGAAACGCTGTACAATAAATTGGTTAAAGTAGAAAGTTGTATGCAATCACTCATGCATCCGGCAGCGTATGCAGGCAATTTTATCGAAAATGAAGCCCGGTTAACAACCAGGGCAACCAACAGCTTTCGGGAATTTAATATTTTCTTTGAAAAAAATAAAATTTATTTCACAGAAAATACCTGTGAGCTCATCAACAATATCCGAAATGAATTTTGTCAGGCCATCGCTAACTATCACGAACATGCGATTTTTAGAACAAAAAGTCCGGAAAACAGAGAGTTAATGATAATAGCACATCAGAATTTAATGCAGTCCTATGAAGCTATTAAAGAGAAAATACCTCCTATACGGGCAGAACTTGAACAGGAATTTCGAAAAATTCTGGTGGTGAGTTGATGTTGCAACAATAATCATTGACTTTTTGTTAATATATTTGATAGAGTTGTTTAAGAGTTTGAGAAGGAATTGTATAAAATATATTATTTATATGTAATTTGAAAATAATTAATATTTTATATATATAAATTAGCTATCTTTGATTACTTTTAAACAAACCTTATAACCAAAACTAATCACGTACTGCTTATGAATGCTGTTTACGATGCCCGTATAGCAATTGATGATTTTTATTTATTATCAAATGCTGCAATGCTTATTGAAAAAGGAAACTTTGAAGAGGCAAGCTTTATTTTAAAGCCATTTATACAAAAATACCAAACTACCCTGCACCATGGAGCCGATTTAAAAAAATACATTTTTGCATCCTCATTGCTAAGAAGAATCAATGAGAAGCAAAATGATTTTGTTAATATCTACCTTAAGCAATTTGATATTAATCAGATTGACTTATTCAATTTGATGGGAAAAGCTTTTCCGTTTGTTACTTTAGCCAATGAAATTGCCAATAATATCATTGCAGAAACAACCGCTGGTAATGAGCACTTCACCTTAGTTGATATCGGCATTGGAACCGGTAGACAGATTGTTTCACTTTTGCCTTTGCTACATACTAATCAGAATCAGTTAAAAAAAATAACCATTATAGGAATTGAGCCTAATGCCGATAATTTACGTAAGGCAGGTGAAGCCATTTGTAAAGCTGCAACCCACTGTCATGTTGAGGTAAATTGGATCCCGATTAATAAGAAGATGGAGGATTTGGCAGATGAGGAATGGTTGTTACTTAAAAAAAGTAAAAATATTGTAACTATTCAGTCCTCCTAAAATTACATTTTTTTTGCATTTCAAA
>CAZPHA010000075.1:0-10883 GCA_964586215.1 uncultured Ferruginibacter sp. | reverse complement strand
TACTGAAAAACAACGGATCAAATTGATCCACATCTTCTATAAAACCTCCCCACTTAACCTTCGTCTTTCTGTTATCTGTCTGAGGATCACCATAATACTGCTTCCAGTCCCATCTGTCAGCAGGTACTTCAGTGATGAGATCTTTGTTCTCCCTTAAATTATTCCAAAAAGTATTCAGATCAGCTGAACCTGGAAAACGGCCGCTAACTCCTATGATAGCTATAGAGGTAGGACTTTTATCATCCATTTTATTCGAGACTTGATAAAATGGCCTCTCTCGTTTCTGTGATATATTCTCAACCTTATTTTTGGAAATACTTATATCCAAATTATTAACTAATTGCGGCTTATTGGAAGAATGTTGTTTTAAGAGATTATCACAAAAATTGGCCGTTAAAAAGTTATTTAGTTCTTCAATTGTCGAGTAGTTATAAAATATGGTTGGCACTAGATCTAAACAATAATACTCATTTAACGCATTACAAAATTTCACTAATTGTATTGAATCAAATCCATAATCGCCAAATTTTTCGTCAGTAGCTATATTTACAATATTTAGCTTTAATATATTGGCAACTACTTCTAATATTTTATTTTGTACTTTTTGAGATAAGGCAATTTTATCAATTTCTTCAAATGAAAAACTTTCGTTTTTACTAGATTCTTTATTCGGTTTATAAAAAAAAACTTCGGTCAATTTATTCTTTTGTCCAAATACCGCTATTATTTGATCTCTATTATGTTGAAGTATAGTATCAAATGCTGACAAGCCAGCATGTGTGGGTAAAGATTTCAATCCCCAAATCTCCTGCATCCATTTATCAGCCTGCTCATTATACATGCCGCTATCTTGCCACATTGGCCAATTAATACTGACCGTTTTACCATTTTTCAATCCCTGTATTACCTCTTTATTCCTCTTATATGCATAAGAAGTGAGATATGCATTTGCCAATGCATAATCAGATTGTTGTAGACCAATAACTCCATCAAGCGCTCCGGAAATTGAAGAAAAATAAACTACAAAATCTAATGGATCATTTACGGTCGCCTCATCTAAATAGTTTGTACCTAATATTTTAGTCGCTAAGATCTCAGAGTTTTTTATATTTTCATGCAAAATGGATCGTTCTTTAAAGGGTGTAACGCCAGCACTATGAATAATTCCCGACAAAAAGCCATATTTTTTATGAATACTATTTATCAAACTATCTACATCGGATTTATTACTAATGTCACAATTGTAATAAGTTACATTTGTGAGATCGCTTAACCAAGCCTTTTTATCAGGAGACAAGTCACTTCTTCCTGTCAGTATTAATTTAATTGTATGATTTTTTTGTTGTAGATACTCAGCGAATTTTCTGCCTAAACCACCAGCACCTCCTGTAATCAAGTATACGGCGTCTTGCTTTAATTCAAATCCAGTATTATCAGCGCTTGCTTCCAGTAATTGCAATACTTTAACTTCTCGTTTGCCCCCTCTGTATCGTACTTCTAAATCTTTACAAGTTGATTCAAACTTGAGGATCTTTAATAAAGTATCTTTATCTATATCAAATGAATCTACACCTAGCACCTGGCCACTTATCGGATACTTTTCTAATTGGAATGTTTTAAAAAGACCAACACTATAACTACAAATATCAGCATTCGTATTTTCATGTAATATGGTAATACGAGTAGGTACCCCCGTGTTACTATTTATTATATTATTTAGTTCTTTATATAATATGACACAATACTCTATAGGATCATTGAGGACAATATGTCTAACATCTTTATTATCCAATAGCTGTAAGTCAATCTGGCTTGCTACATCTTCATAATGTATAACAATTATCAGGTTTTGGATTTTTTCCCTATTTTCTGCTACTAAATTTAAATTATCAATTGTTTTCCACTCTGGCGACATTAACAACAAACTATCAGAATTACTTTTATTAATATTGATATCAATAAAGGCTTCCGCACTTGTTATATCAATACATAAGTGCTTAATACTTAATAATACTTCGCCATAATCATTAAGCAGATTAACATCGTAATAGGCTGTCAAACCATTGTTATTATTACTGTGGTCATGTATAATGGCATGGCACCACAATTTTTCAGTCAAATTTTCATAGAAAGTTACTTCCTTTAAACCCTGTACAGCAATTGATAATTTCCTTAATTCATCACAAGAGTTTATCCAAACACATGTTTGCAATACACCCTCTAATATTTGAGGAGCTAATATGTAATCTTGTTGTATGGGTATAGTAATTCTTGATAAAACTTCAGTTTTACTGTAGTAAATATTTTCAATTACCTGGTAATAATTGTTATATTTTAAGCCTGCTTTTCTAAAAGTGTCATAGCATTCTTCGCTTCCCTTTGATAGATGCCATAATTTACTCTGTATTGCCAATAAATCTTGTTTGGCTGGCCTTTGTTGAATTACTGTACTAAGCTTTCCTTCGCAATGGATTATTTCTTCTTCACCTTTTTGTGTGTACACTTCAAAAGCCATTTTGTCTTCTAGTGAGTACAAATTAATATACGCTTTTTCAGGTGTTCCCTTAATTTTAAATAGTACATGCCAACTTATATCCGATAACCCTGTTATTTTTTGTGCTGTGGACAATTCACCAGCTTTCCGTGCTAATTCTAAAAAAGCTACAGAGGGTAGTATTTTTTCGTCATTTTGTATAGAATCAATTAGAAACGTTTCTTTCCCTGTGTATACACTACTGTATTTTTGTTCACTTAAATTAGACTCATTTGTATGTAATAACGGATGCAGTTGGTTAACGTTAGTCGTTTGTATTTGTCCAGTTTGTGCAGGTATCCAGTATCGTTCACGAGCAAAGGGATATTTAGGTAAGCTTATCTTTTGTGGCTTACTAGTTCCGTACAATAAGTTCCAATCGAGTGTAAGCCCATAGCACCAGTACTTGCCAATATTTTTGATATAGTTTATGGCTAACCATTCTTTTACAATTGATTTCTCTTCTTTAAAGATCTCAATTGCTTTTGCATCTCTTTTGACATTACCAATGAAGAGTTTCTTAGAGGTTCCATTATTAATATATAAATTAAGAGTGTCACATAATTCTTCAATATCTTCGAATATTATTGCCAGGCGCTCATCCATTTCCTCTTTTGCCAGTTGCAATGTATAACAAAGAGATGCTGGATTTATGTCCGGGTTAAAAGATAAAAATTTATGGAAAATGGTAGCATATATTTTTAACCTATCCGTATTTTTTGCGGACAATATGAAAAGATAAGACCCTACAGAAATAGGTGAGGATTTAATAGATTTTACTCTCTGATTCATAGATTCTAGCACAACATGAGCATTTGTACCACCAATACCAAAACTACTTACTCCCGCTCTTAAAGGTAGATCTTTAGCGACTGGCTGCCAGGGTGTTGAATTAGTTTGGATATAAAAAGGGCTATCCTGAAGTTCGATTTTAGGATTTAATTTCTCAAAATTAATGGTAGCTGGTATATGTCTATATTCCATAGCCAGCAACACTTTAAGCATCCCTGCCATTCCAGCAGCAGCTTCTAAATGTCCAATATTACTTTTGATTGAGCCAAGACCACAATAAGGTTGGGAAGTTATAATATTCGATTGCTTTTGTAAACTTTTAAAGGCTGCTGCTAAGCCAGCTACTTCTATCGGATCTCCCAGACTAGTACCAGTACCATGCGCTTCTATATAGTTTACTGTATTTACATCTATTTGTGCATTTTTATAAGTGGCTTCAAGGAGCTTACGTTGTTTTTCAGGATTAGGAACGGTTAATCCACCACTTTGTCCTCCATGATTGACAGCCGTACCTTTAATTATACCTCGAATATGATCTCCATCAGCAATGGCCTGACTTAAGGGCTTTAAAAGCATTAATACTGCCCCTTCTGATCTAACATAACCATTGGCACGATGATCAAAGGTATAACACTTACCATCAGGACTCAGCATATTTGTCTGGTAGTAAGATAAACTTCTGGAAGGATGACACATTAAATGAATGCCTCCCACGATAGCCTGGCCACATTCATTTGCACGTAAGGACTTAACAGCTTCGTGTATGGCTACCAGAGAAGACGAGCAAGCAGTGTCCAATTCCAGACTGGGACCTTCAAAATCATAAAAGTAGGAAATACGGTTGGGCAATATGGCGACCGAAGTACCTGTACCAGTAAAAGTTTCCTGACTACTTTGCTCCCTGAGCAGCAACTCATAGTCGCTACCACTTGCCCCTATATATACTCCTATTTTCTTACCTCTTTGATTGAAAGGCTTATAGCCGGACTCTTCAAATAATTCCCAGGTAAGCTCTAACAGTAGCCTCTGTTGAGGATCCATTAATTCTGCTTCTCTAGGAGATATTCTAAAAAAAGCTGCATCAAACTTATCAATATCCTTTATAAAGCCCCCTTTATTTATCCCTTTATGTGTTGTATTAATATCTACCCAGTCGGGCCAATGCAAACGATCTTCAGGCGCTTGAACAATCGCTGTTTGCTCGCTTATTAATAGTTTCCATAAATGTTCCTTATCATTAGCGCCAGGTAACCGAAAGCTATAACCAATGATTGCTATATCATCATCATGCAGGTTAGAAGGCGTTATTGAGACTGATAAATCTTCAGCTTTGGTCTCCATATTAATAGACTCTTCAAGTAGCTTAGAATCTGTGAAGTCTAAAGATTCCTTCAGTAACTCTTTCTTATCATTATGCCCGAAATCAGATCCTTCATCAATGGAAATATTCAGATATTCACAAATCTTATTGGTTACAAGATCTACGGTATTATATTCAAAGAAAAATGAGCTGGATACTTCTATGTCGTAAGTATCATTAATAAAAGCTGATAAACCTAATAAATCCCCTGAATCTAAGCCCATCTCCATTAAAGGGTTATCTATTTCGAAAAATTTTTCTGATATTAATAGATTCCTGATATAATTACTTATTTCATGTAATATTTGTGATCTATCAAATCCAGAACTTATCTTTTTTTCTTTGATTACATCTTTATTACTATAACAATTTCTACTATGTACCGCATAAGATATTAGTACCCCATTTCTTAAATTATTTTTATCGTTAGGCCGATATCCTGTTACAATTGTTTCAAACTTTGCTCCATGCATTTGGTGAAATCGCAAAATAGGATCTATGTAATATCCATTGTTATCAGTTTGTTGAATATATTCTACATATTGATCTTGTGTATTTCCCTTAAAATCTCGGGTTCTTGTAATAGCATATACTTTCTCAATACCATTAATTAAAGCAACTCGCTGGAGAGTAAATTCCAATAATTCTTCTCCCAGAGCTCGATTCTGTTTATCGGGGAAAATATTAATAGATAATAGTTGAATAATGTTACCAAATGAGTGATGCAAACATCCAACAGTATCTATAGTAGTTGTATAAAGCTGAGATTCGTATAGAATACGTTGTGTGTATATAACACCTAATACTTTGCCCATCTCTTCTATTACATATTGTCCTTCCGGATAAGTGTTCAAGCGCCTGATGATTTCTTCTCTATCCAAGCGTAAATCTGCTTCCCAGCAGGCTTCTTCCAACTCCATTAAAAAGTCAATATCACTTTGCATGGCATGCCGAATATGATAGCTTCGTGATGTGTAATGCACCAACATCACCCTGCTTAGAGGCATCGGTTCTAAATGAACTTTGGCTGTATCAGTTGCAAACAAACCTGCATGTGCCGCAAGGTTGAAAAAATCTACTGGCTTTAGATAATTTTGAAGACTACAGAATTGAAGTAAGTCAAAATTTGGCTCCTTAATTTCATCAGGATCTAGTGAATGGCGCTCTAACAAAATCAGTCCATGCTTACTAATAACTTTTGCCCAGTTGTCTAGATATTTTTTTGCCTGGTCAAAATATGAAGTATCTCCTATATATTGATTGTTTAAAACTGATATGGGTGCATAGTTAACAAACAAATGAACATGTAATATCTGACTAATATCAATAGCCTTATCAGTCATATCCTTGAAAACTTCATTAGGATTATGAACGTTGCCTGCCAGAATCAAATGAGGTATGGAAGATAGTACCTGATCTGCTGATTCTAATAATTTCTTGTCATGGTCAATTCCAATAATTGTTAGAGGATATTTATCCAGGTTTTGTCCTCTTTTGGTTTGGTGAACAATTTTCTCATAAATATTTTTAAGATTATTTCCATTTCCACAACACCATTCTGCTATATAATTTGGCTGTTGATCCCAATTTGCATTATCAAAAAGAGTAATAATTTTTTGCTCGACTTCCTGTAAATACCTATGAGAATAAAAATCTTTTACAAATCGCTGCTCACTCGCTATAATAGGAGATATTTCTACCAGATTACCAAAAAGTAGCTGATTAATATTTTGTACAAACCCTTTTTGGGCTGTTATCACTTCAAAATTACCGCACATTTCAACCAATGTAGCTCCTAAATTTGTAAACAACCATTCGGAATTGTTCCCAGTAATCCATTGACGATATTTGAAAATATTAACTAGCTGCTCTCGCAATTTTTCATGAAATAACCTTACATCAAATACATTTCCGAAATCTCTATGATATTTATTTAAGCGGAGTAGCACTGGTATTAGTATTATGCCATCCAACATCTCATTTAGTAGTTCATCTGTTGTTGCCCAGTTATGCGAAATATTTTTTAATAGACTACTAAAAACATCCACATATTGTTGCTCAGCTTGTGGTGTTAATGATTCATGTGCTATTATTTTAATAATTGTATCAGGTATTTGATCTTCCAATCCCTCAATAGCCACTAAATGGTATTTGCCATTAGCATCCCTTTCCAACCATTTCATCATCAGTAATATATCTAAACATATATTTAAATACCGCTGATTAATATGAGAAGCTTTATCAAATTCTTCAAAGGAAAGTTTGTCATACCTCAATAAATTCAATACTCCCTTATCTCTTAGTGATATTAAAACTGGAATTACAAAGTAACCATTACTCCAAGTATTTAACTGCTTTAACATGGATGATCATTATTAATATAAGGTATTATAAGCAAGCAACTTATATGAAACGAATATTAAAAATATTTATTATATAATAGCTTGACAAATAGCAATTTATCTGTTCTTCAGTTTGATACTTTTTTATTGCTTATTGGAATCTGTTGATAACTGCCAAATGTTAGTATCTAAATTTTTAAATTCGAATTAAGATATTAGAGAGTGCCTTTATATAGATATTAGTTTTAAATTTAGCAAAAACTAGGAAGTAGAATAATTATAATATAGCCATTTTTTCAATAATGCAAAAGTTGATTGACATGCAACTTTAATAAATTAAAATATATTTATATATATTATAATCACAGTTTTAGAGGTTTTTTAAATGGATGATATATTAGTTAATTTTATAATATCCAAATTAACCAAATAAAACTTAAAAAGCAATAAATATTGCAATTTTTTATGAGTAAGGTGAAAAAAGCGAATGATTGAGAAAAAGTTTAAAAAACTTGAGGTTTTACGGTATCATTTTTCACCACCCTCCCCTCAGCAAACTCCTTGGCGGCTTTCACAAAATGAACAAATAATGGATGGGGATTTTCTACGGTGCTTTTTAATTCAGGATGATACTGTACGCCAATAAAAAAAGGATGATGGGGCAGTTCAATAATTTCTACCAGTCCGGTTTCGGGATTTTTACCGCTGAGAACAAGACCGGCCTTTTCAAATTCCTGTACATACTGATTATTAAATTCCCAACGATGCCTATGCCTTTCTTTGATATGTGTTGATCCATATATCTGGTGAGCCAGGCTTTTTTCCTGAATCGTACACGGATAAGCACCCAAACGCATGGTTCCACCTTTCAATTTCACCTTCTTTTGAGCTTCCATTAAATCGATAACAGGATAGGGCGTATTTTGATCCATTTCAGTAGAATCGGCATTTTTAAGCCCCAAAACATTTCGAGCAAATTCAATAACTGCCATCTGCATTCCCAAACAAATACCCAAAAATGGAAGTTGATGTTCTCGGGCATATTTAACAGCAATAATTTTACCTTCCACACCACGATGCCCAAATCCCGGTGCTACTAATAACCCATCCAAATCTTTCAACTTTTCCGATACATTCTCATCTGTAATAAACTCACTGTGAATATTTTGTATACTTACCTTACATTCATTAACAGCCCCGGCATGAACAAAGGCTTCTAAAATAGATTTATAAGCATCTTGCAACTCAATATATTTACCAATAAGGCCAATGGTAACAGTCGACTTCGGATGTTTAAGTTTATCCAAAAATACTTTCCATTTGGTAAGTTCAGGAGCTGAATAACCATTGATATGCAATTTCTTTAAAACGGTAATATCCAATTTCTCCTGAAGCATTTTAAGCGGCACCTCGTAAATAGTTGATGCATCCATAGCTTCGATTACTGCATCTGGTTTGACATTGCAAAACAAGGCAATTTTTTTCTTCAATTCCTTCGTCAAAGGCTCCTCCGTACGACAAACAATAATATCAGGATGCACGCCTTCCTGGCTAAGAAGCTTAACACTGTGCTGTGTCGGTTTGGTTTTTAGTTCTTTAGCAGCTCTTAAATAAGGTATCAGCGTAAGGTGTACAATAAGGCAATCTTCTTCCACCATCTCCCATTGTATTTGACGAACGGCTTCGATAAAAGGTAAGCTCTCAATATCACCTACAGTTCCACCTATTTCGGTAATTACAATATCATATTTCCCATCCTTCCCCAATAGCAGCATTCTGCGTTTAATCTCATCCGTTATATGTGGAATCACCTGAACTGTTTTACCCAAATAAGCGCCTTCTCTTTCTTTATTAATAACAGTTTGATAAATACGACCTGTAGTTACATTATTAGCCTGCGATGTAGAAATGTTTAAAAATCTTTCATAATGGCCTAAATCTAAATCCGTTTCAGCACCGTCATCGGTCACAAAACATTCCCCATGTTCATAAGGGTTTAAAGTACCGGGATCAACATTGATATATGGATCAAATTTCTGAATGGTTACACTAAGGCCCCTGCTTTGCAGCAATTTCGCCAGCGAAGCAGCAATAATACCCTTACCCAATGATGAAGTAACACCCCCTGTTACAAAGATATATTTAGGCATGATCTTCTCTAATTCTTAATATGGTTAAGATTTTGTTTGCCCAGCAATAGCAATAAATCAACATCGTTGTCGCCTGTCCGCCTCAGGCGGATCAATCACTTGTACTGCGTACCGCTATTCAGCAGGGCGAATCAACCAGTAAAATTTAAGCTAATCTGCATGACCTGTGGAAAAAAAAAATCCGAGAGGTCATGCAAAGATACGATAAATAATTAAAAGGTAAAAATTAAACTACTTTCGCCTAAAGGCGAGGGATTTTCCCCAGATATGTAAATTATAAGGAGATTTTTCCGACAACTGCAAATATGCTCTACATACATAATTACTACATCTGAAAATAATCAACACAAAGCTATTGTCACATCAG
Source organism: uncultured Ferruginibacter sp. (assembly GCA_964586215.1). GTDB lineage: Bacteria > Bacteroidota > Bacteroidia > Chitinophagales > Chitinophagaceae > Ferruginibacter. The sequence continues at coordinate 1,339 of CAZPHA010000075.1, read as the reverse complement.
ATAGAGCTGTCGTATTGGATTGCATATAGGTTATTTTTGAAAAGTCTCCCAGCGAGGAGTCTTAAAAATTTTTTATAAAAAAAATTCACTATATATATACGTAATTAGTTTCAAATTAATAAAATACAAGCACATGTATATTTTAATATTTCCATTGTGAATAACTTAATTTTTACAATTGGTTTTAGGAAATAATTTTGCGTCCTAAATTAAATAATAAATCATATGAAAACGAAAATTTTTACTTTAGTTATTTGTTTGCCCTTATTCTTGTTAACCATTGCTTATGCTCAATGGACAACTACTGGAAACAATATTTATTACACCAAAGGAAATGTGGGAATAGGTACAACTAACCCAGCTACTCTTCTATCTTTTGGCAATACACTCAACAAAAGAAAATTAGCTTTGTGGGAAGGTGCTTCATGGTGCGGATTTGGTATTCAAAGCGGCCAAATGCGTTTGCAGATAGGCACTCCTCAAGACCGATTCTCATTTTTTGCAGGCGATAACACTGAAATTTTAACGCTTCTGGGAACCGGTAGAATGGGAATAGGTACAACGGCCCCCCTTCACCAACTTCATATCAAAGGCAATCCTAATGATGACGGTCCTCAAGGAAACGGTAATATCACCTTAGAAGGATGGGGTGAGCCTGTATTCAATATTGCCGGAGGAAAAAACTTATATTTTGCCAACTACGATGGTGGCAAGTATACCCCATTGATGACTATTTCTCCTGAAGGCAATATCGGTATGGGTGCAGGCCCGTATTCGACTTATAAACTAGTTGTAGAGGGTAAAATAGGGGCCCGTGAAGTAGAGGTAAAACCCACTGCCTGGGCTGATTTTGTTTTTGATGAAAACAACCAATTAAAAACACTGTCTGAAATTGAATCGTTTATTAAATCAAATAAACATTTACCCGATGTACCTAGTGAAAAAGAAGTACTACAAAATGGTATTGATTTGGGTAAAATGAACGCCACATTACTTCAAAAAATTGAAGAACTGACATTATATTTAATTGAGCAGGATAAAAAAATTGAAAAACTTACCCAAGCACTTGAATTGAGAAAATAATGCTATGATTATACTAATTATATACATAGGTATTTAATATTTGTTTAATAAACTTTACTATGATGATTAAATATAAACACAGTTTTATTACCACATTATTACTGGTATTATTGAGTAGTGCAGCCTATAGTGATGATATTTTATTCGGTATTTTATTCAAACATCATCTTACAGAGTTGATGAAGACTAAAAAATATGCCACTAAGAAACTGTTTAAAAATAGAATTTTGGATTACCAGTAGTCAAAAAAATGGGT
>CAZPHA010000074.1:0-11019 GCA_964586215.1 uncultured Ferruginibacter sp. | reverse complement strand
GTACAAATAGTAGCTGCTTATTGTTGAATGTTAGTGTTTGCATTGTTGTTAAAGGTTAGTGGGGTTATATTCTTCAAGTTTAGCTTGTAGTTCAAACTTTTCTTTTGCTAGCATATCCCATTTTCTAGATTTCTTAGCATATTTTTGTGTTTGCCATCCATCAGTTAAAGGACTACATCCACGTACTTTTTCAAGCTCTTTTTCGATTTTATCTAATCGTTTTTGAATTTGTTGCTTACTCATATATTAAATGTTATTGTTTGTAGTGTTGGTTTGTTCAGTACACCTAAATTGATTTTGCGACTACAATCCATATTATTACGTGAATTAAAGCAGCAAGTCCTCTTTCTATAGTAGAAGGCTCTTTCTGTTTTGTGATCATTCTTGTTTTTGCTGAAAAGTATAAATCTAGTGTGAAAACAAACGGCCATAAACAATTCCATAATACGAAGGCTAATTCTTTCATTATTTAAAATTTTCAGGTTTATCAATACATTTGAAGCTGATTACCCATACCCAGGGGTTGGCTTCCCAGCTGTCAGGGCCGTTGAGGGATTGCCATAATGACTCAAAAGAATAAACTGCATCTATATCTGAATATGCTGCATCTGGTTCGGTATATAACTTATAACCAGTATTTCCGTAATCTGCAATCTTCTCAACACCTTCTGCAATAGCATCCTCTTCGCTGATATCCTGTAAGCGTTCTAAACGTATATCCTTAATTTTTAGGAATAACCTACATGCTTCTTTAGGCATATGGATGGAAGGCTTCCATTTCCATTCATCATCATTATTTTCCCAAGCACGCCCATTTTCCGAAGCTTTGTAGATATACCCATAATTTTCATCTTCCGGATGTAGGAAATCTGTTATTTGCCATGTTTCCCTTACCCAAAGCGCATCGCCAGGATGGCCGTATGGACAAATAATATCTTTTTCAACATTTTCTTCATCCCAACCTAAAGAGCATATTTGTTCAACTTGTCCATCAATATTTTTACAGATAGCAAACCTCCCTGACTCATGCCTACTTTTAATTATCCGCCTCGTTTGAGTTTTCCGGCCATCCAGAATAGCCTGTACCATTTCGGTATTGAATAATATCGGTTTGAAGTTCATTGTATAGTTTCTTTTTTAAATACTTTCATAAATTTTGTTGCAGTAAAGTAGGCGACAATTCCACTTTCAAAGTACCTTGGTGCCTGCTCATTTTAGAATGAGGTGGTTCAGGAATTTTATCACCGCTGGTTCGATGTGCCGCCTACAGTTTTATCCAATTCAGTTAATAAATTTGTATAATTAAGAACGGTAAACCTTAATACCACCCACCCGAGAGCCTGAGCGCTATTATATTTTTCCGTATCTTTAGTCATGCCCCGGGCAGATGTATGGCCGCTCTTATCCATGAAGATGCCTCCTTCATATTCAACCGCCAGTTTCAGAGCCGGTATTGCCCAGTCAAAGCGCCACTTCCTATCTGGATTGAACTTATACTCCTCTTCCAGGATCACAGCATGCTCATTACACCAGTAAAGCAGGTTCCACCCTATCCAGTTTAATGCTTCATTTCTTTTTTTAAAGTGCTTCGATACTTTTCTACCTGCCGGCTTTTTGTTGCCATTTTTTGGCAACTCGAAAAGATGCTGGTTCAAATGAGCCACCTTTGACTTTTTTAACTGTTCTATGGTGAAATTCTTATTCACTATCATTTTTAATAATTCCAGTACTTCCGTCTTGTCTTTCACCGTATTGATAAGTCACTTTAGGCTTATGTATATCTTTCTTAGCTTCTTCCAATGATTTAACCGGTTCGGTAAAAGTTGATCGCAATGATTCCATTGCAGCACTAATACCATTGGCAGCCGATAACAGTTTTGCATCCTCAGGATGTAAGTTGTCTAATTGCCGGGCAGTACTTCCGATTGAATCCAACCTGTTCATTTCATCTTCTGAATGCTTCTTTGCTGCATTTTTACGGCGGATCCAGTATTCATCCAAAATGCTAGTAATTATCTGGATATCAACTCTGTCCATTATTTTTACCAAATCCCCTTTTTTTGCCATTGAAAACATTAGCAAATAATCTTCCAGCCGAAAGTTGTCGCACTCATCCAACAGCATAAACGCTGCTTCAATCATCTGATCTTCATTCATATTGCGAACAACATTAAAGCTGCTGCAGAAATCTTTGATCATTAGCCCTAAAATTGCAAGGATCTTCTTTTTCCCTTCGGTTTCTACCAGTTGCTTTATCATCGGATATTTCACCACTTCCAAAAATTGTGGCTTTCCTCCAGGCATCAATTGACCCGCAATAGTCATTAGCTCCATTTTAGCTTCCGATTTTGTCGCTGTCACCTCAAGGTTAATCAGGCATTGAATTAATTTTTGCGAGCATTGAGCCGGTGTTGACATTTGCACCGGTTGATTGCTTTGTGTTATTATTTCTTTCATTGCTTTTTTGTACAATTGAATCGAATTTTGAATAAAGGTTACTTAATAGAAAATTGCATTTAAGCCACTCATCAGTGATAGCTTTGGCAAAAAAATGATTAAGCACTTTTAAAGCATATTCTTCCGTCCATTCAAATTTTTGAGCTGAGCTTGCAGATAACTTTCTGAGCCTTTCAACTATCAGCTTTAAAGTTTTCGCCGCGGCACCGTTAAAAGTTGGCTCGATCAAATAATTTTTTTTATAAAAATCAAACCATACCTCAACAATTTTTTTCCAATAAAGCGTTTTTTCAAAATCATCTTTTTTCTTACCCGGTGATTTATCACCGGCAAAAGAATTGTTTAGTTTAGTTTCTGTTTGACTTTTAGTTTTATTATAGTCCTCAGGGTTTACCCCCACATTGGTATAAGGATTGGTCCCCTGATTGGTCCCTACATTGGTATAAGCATTGGTATCAACATTGGTATCAAATTTTGAGGTAGATGTTGAGACCGATAACTTTTTTACGAAAGAATATTGGCCAAATTGACGTTTACTCTTACCACTTTTATAATGTAATAAACCAGCCTGAATTAATGCACATCTTGCTTTATCAAGTGTATTCTCACTTATTCTCAAGGCAGCACATAATTCGTCGTTGGAACAAGAAAATATATCGCTCCATTGCTCCTCATTGCATATAGCTATAAGTTCATAGTATAGTGCTTGTTCGGTCGCATTCAGAGGATAACGTCTCCTCGTTTTTCTCATTTTTTCGGTAAGACTATAGCCATCTAATTTTAGCGCTAGTTTTGACATGCTTATTTTACCAATTGCTTTGCATTAAATAGTAGGTTATCAAATTCTTTTTCAGCTTGCTTTGCAGTAGCCAGGTACTCTTTCTTTAGCTCTGGCTGGTAGGACTTGGTAGAAAAATATCCTTTTTGTGCGTTACGCATTTTTTCTCCTATCCTGATAAAATTTTTTAATAAGTATTCAGCTTCCATAATTATATTTTGTTTTTAGAAAAAATACCGATTAACTCATCTACCATATTTTTCTCTACAGTCTCTACGTTATCTTCTGCCCCTGTTACCTGGTTAACAATTTGTCTTTTCTTTTCAATGATTTTGTAGATATCTTCATCTATAGTATCAGCTCCCAGGAAGTATCCACATTGTACACTATCTTTTTGCCCAATACGATGGCAACGATCTTCACACTGATCAGCATCGGCAGGATGCCATGGCAGCTCTATAAATACTACCCGTGAAGAAGCCGTAAGCGTAATACCCACGCCACCGGATTTAATGTTACAAATGATTACCTGAACATTAGGATCATTCTGGAAGCTGTCTACAGCTCTCTGTCTTTGTTCCATAGTATCATCACCTATTACGGTAACTGCTCTGGGTATGGCCGATTTTAGTTCATTTACAATCTCTTTATGCCAGGCGAATACTACAATCTTTTCCCCCGCATCCACTACCTCCTGTACGTGCTCGATAACCTGACTGATTTTCCCACGTGCTGATATTTTTTTGAGTATCTGGATCATTACCATTACTTCACCTCTAAGGCTCTTAGTAATTTCAGCTTCAGACTTATTGAGGTTTTCTTTCAGGTAGGTAACCAGATCATTTTCAGCCTTATTGTACTCAGCCCGGTTTTCAATATCACACTTTATAATTGATCTCATTTTATCGGGTAAATCCTTCAATACTTCCTTTTTTTCCCGGCGGTAAAAACAATGCTTGTGCAATAGATAATTGAGCTCCCTTAAATTGCTGGCCTGATTATATCCCTGGCAATACCTGTTTACAAAGCCGCTGTACCCTCCAAAATCATTAAGCCTTTGTATAATATGTAACTGTGGAATAAGATCAATTGGTTTATTGACAACCGGCGTACCGGTAAGGGCCAATACATACTCTTTGCCTTTGCATATACCCATTACAAACTTTGATTGCTGTGTTTTCCCATCCTTACAGCGATGAACTTCATCAATGATCACAGCATCGAATAAATCAATGGTTGATTTAAATTTAATATGGTTCAAACGTAAGGGCTTATCCTCCGGCTTATTGATTACCTCAACAAAGTATTTTTTCAGGCTCTCGTAATTACAGATGAAGTATTTCACCATTCCTACCTTGTAATACTGTGGCCAGGTATTTTTAATCCTATCAGCAAGTATCAATGCTTTTTGACTGGTCCACTTATCCTCAATTTCACGTTTCCAGTTTTCCCTAAGGGTAGCCGGACAAATAACAAGTACACATTTACAGCCTGAGGCTTCAATGGCCGCAATGGCTTGTCCTGTTTTACCTAATCCGGGTTGATCACCTACTATGAGCCTTTTACGTTGCAATGAATAGGCTACTCCTTTACGTTGGTAGGGGAAAAGCTGCATTTTTAATGGAATATCAATATCTAGATCTGGCAATGGCTCAATCTCACCAATTTGAACATCATTATTTTGCTTTGGTTTGGCACCAAATGTAGAGGCCCAATTGAGTAATGCACTGCCACTACCGGCAGGTATAAACCAATGCTTATAAGCTCCGTTAAATCTGGCTCCGGGTATTTTCTTTATTGCCTCAACCAAAAATGGTTTATAAGCAAATTTCACCTCATATCCGTTGGTAGTTTCAGTAATATCCAGCATGTCAGTTTAATTTATTGCTCAAATACTTTGTGTTTATTTATCCATTCGTCGGATTTGGCCTCCCACTGTTGCATTTTTAACTTATTCTGATAGCCAAATTCTTTATTCCACTTTTTGGTGGCTTCCCGAAGGCCGGTAATGATGTATGCTACTTCACGTAGTTCCTCTTTTACCTTTTCATCGGTATCAGCTTTAATGTGTACTCTGAATTTTCTCATAATTTTAGTCTAATCCTGAGAGCCAGCACTCTCTCTCGTTTACGTTAAAAAATTCTTTTGGAACAGTGATGTATTTATTGGTACCAGGACGGCCACGATTAGTTCCTTTTGTGATCCCATTAGTATGCATAATCCATCTTACCTGCGGAGGATTTAATCCTGCTAATAATGCCACCTCCTTTACTGATAGATTTTTGATATTATTAAGTACAATTTCCTTTTGCTCCTGTGTTACCATTATACTGCTTCAGTTTTAGTAGTGAACAAAAAATCGAATAATGTAGGCACCTTTCTTTTATATTCTGCCTCCCGACAATACCCTACACCGTAGTGGAAATATTCGGCATTTAACTCACATAAATAAGCTCTTCTTCCCATATTTACAGCCTCATATCCCACTGATCCTATACCTCCAAAAGGGTCTGCAATTTCATCTTCAGGATTGCTCCAAAGCTCGATGGCTCTTTTCACAATATCTAATTGAAAAGGACATATATGATTTTGCTCTTTACTTTGAGTTTGTCGGCTGTTGAGTGTATGCATTCTTACAACATCATCCCATACATAACTGCTCCTGGCAGGGACTTTAAGCATTTCAAAGGTTGCAGGTAATTTACCTTCCTTGTCTAAAGCATTGGCTGTATTTACATGGGTATCATAATTATAAATATGATCTTTGAAGTGAGTAGAAAATATATCACCTAATACATCAACCCCCAACTTCCTTATTTGCTCAGGAGTAATTAAGCAATTACCTGAACTGTTCCACTTTGCCCGGGCATCAATTTGCCAGTTACCTCTAGTATATTCCTCTTTTGATTTTTTTACAGGCACATCAGCATAAGCCCGGGTAAGATCAGTTTGCGGTTTACGGAAAAGCAATAGGTATTCCGGCGAACCTACACCCATTTTTGAGCCATCTTTACATTTTTCACTCCACCCAAGTCGGTATGTCTGGTTATTTTCCCTTACCACATCAGTTTCAATAGTAACCATACCCATAAACAAAAATCCATGTTTGAGGTAATGAAAAATTGTTTTAGCATGGAACGGATTAACTGTAGGCATCCCATACCCAGTGACATTACCAAATAAAATTCTGTCTTTTACATGAACGATACAATTTCTACCAGGCTGTAAAGTCCTTAATAAATTAGGTGTCAAAAAATCCATTTGTTTGAAAAAATGATCGTCATTGTTTGTATGCCCAAAGTCATTATACGATGGAGTGTATTCATAATGATTACTAAATGGAATGGAGGTTAATATCATACCGAACCTATTATCCTCGATATTCTGATACTCCAATACACAATCATTATTGACATAGATAAACCTTTCACCTTTTACTTCCTTTCTTTCAATACCAATAGTGCGTTTAAGTTCTCCAACAGCTGAAATATTGTTTAAGCCATACTCTTTGATAATAGAGGTCATTTTTTCTACTAATTCTTTATGACGGGTCCATTTTGCTTCCAGCTCTCTTTTAATATGTTCTTCAGCATCAGTATAAATTATGTGAATATTTACCTGCTTTTTTTGTTGAAAGCGATGTATCCGGTGTATGGCTTGTATAAAATCGTTAAACTCATAATTAATACCTAAGAAAACTGCATCTGCACAGTGGTATTGAAAATTGCAGCCTTGCCCGGCAATGGATGGTTTTGTGGCTAATATTTTATATTCACCATTTGCAAATTTTATTAATAAATCCTCTTTTACACATTCATCTTGAGAGCCATATACTGTTCTGAATGATTGGTAATAACTGTATCTTTTTTCGAGTTCCTGCCTCTCTGTTTCTAAATGATGCCATATAATCCAATGTCTATTTTCATCCTCATAGTTAATAATTTCCATAGCCTTGCTTACTCTATCTGATAGGCTTTCTCTTTTTTCTTTAGCAGCTTCTGATAGGCTTACAGCAACATCTTTAAAAGCTTGGATTTGACCATCTCGATCTGTAATTATATCCTCAATCAGTGTATCAATTATATGCCAGTGTACATTAATATCAGGCAAATCATATCCCGTATCATCGTGTCCTAAGTCAGATGGCTTTGTAACAAAAACTGCCCATGAAGAAACCCATAACCAAAACTCACGTTCCTTGTGTTCATAAAGAGTAAGATTATTAGCTTTGGTGCTATCTCTTTTAAACCAGCGTGTAAGAGCCTGACCAGTATCCATTATACCTAGAAAACCTGCATAATGGATAATTTCTTTATACCGATTAGGAGAAGGTGTGGCTGTACATACATAACGGTAAGGCACATTCTTAAACATTGGTAAAAACTCTTGATATGTTTTGCTACCATAACTCCTTAATACTGATGCTTCGTCCAAGCTTACAAAAACAAATTGATCAACATTTATACCGCCATCACGTACACGCTCATAATTTGTAATAAATATATTTGTCCATAATGATGCTTTTTGAACTTCCTCATCATTGCGTACGTACTCAATGACCAATCTCATTTTTTCTGCATCCTTTTTGAACTCCTGCCTTACACCTAGCGGACAAACAATAAGTGCTTTATAATCATCCTGATTGTAATGGTTTAAAACAAGCCTGGCCAGCTCTAATTGCTGAATAGTTTTGCCTAATCCAAAACTTTCAAATAAAGCACGCTTACCACCTTTAATAGCCCATTTCACAATATCGCGCTGATGTGGCAATAATATCTGATGTAATTGTTCATCTGATACTTCAAAGCCACTTTGAGGAGTATCAACTATTTTGCTTTCAATAAAATTTTTGTAATTTTTTTTCATTACTCTTGTTCTGTTTGATTTTCCTCTTCTCCAAATTCCATGGCCAGTTGTCTTTCTGGTGCTTTTTTACCTTCAAAAAGATATTGTTCTACCTCATATACACATTCTTCGATATCTGCAGATAAAACATCAATATGTTTGTAATCACTGGTTTCATACTTTTGAAAAGGAGTATTAAGATTAACCACACCGTACTTGCCATTTTTATAGCCAGACAATGTACATCCTGCATTTTCATCATTGCCGCTAACCGTAAACCCTTTTACTCCAAATGACTCTAATTCATCCGGCTGCCATTGTTCTAAATCTTTTACTTTAGCAGGTAGTTCAATTTCATCACACAGTATTGCTAGGTGCTTATCCAGCTTCCTGAATGAATTTTTAAGGTCATCATGGATGGGAACAGTGCATGTTAACTTAGTGTCCTTTTTTGAATGCCCGGGGAGGTCTTCGGTGTACTCAACTTCAAGGAAAATATCATCCTTAATTTTTGCTTTTTTAATTTTTACATTGTTCATGTTGTTGTGCTTTATTTTTTAGAAAATTTAAATTTGGTATCTCATATATCCAGGGCGTTAGCTGAAACAGAGTAATTGGCCTTTTATACCACCATAGCTGCTCATCTTTTTTTATCATATCAGCCGGCTGCTCTTTTTTCTCCAGAATAACTTTTTTATACTTATGTTTCATCCTTTACAATTGATTCCTGTAACCATCTGTTATATTCAGCAAATGCGATTATCTCTTCGTTTGGTGATGGAATTACCACATTCAAAAACTCCGATGCCCACTTACAAATAGCTTCTATATATTCATTAAACTGCGGAATGGATAATTTTGCGCTGCTATCAGATATATCAATTACATCACCGGTTTGCTTACTTACAATTCTTTTTCGCAGATGGATATGCTTCAAAACCTCATGAGCATCCTCATTGGTGGTTACTTCATCGTAACCTGCATCGTACAAACCTTTACGGACCATTGGAACTACCACACCCCAGTAATAACTGTTTTGAGGAACTGAGCGCTTACGCATATCTTTTACCGTAACCAGATGCTTGCCGTCTTTCAATTGATTGAAAGCATCTTTGAACTCCTGCATGTTCACTATTCTACGGTTACTGATATGGATAATTACTTCTACCATCAGCCATTATTTTTTAAATCCCCGAATAAGTAATACCATCTAAAAGCAAGTTCCTGGTACTTGGCCTTACCTTCTTTGTATATTGAACTATCCCGCTTTACCGGCACCTTAAATACTTTGAAATTGACTTTTGAAATGAAAATCAATATATCATTGCTCCGGTTTTCAAGGTCCATGTACCAGGCCCTACTTCTGTCATAAGCAAAATATCTTACTGCCTCTTCAACCTGCTTTTGCGTGGTACAGGCAGTACTCTTAATATCACCGCTTAAATCAATATCCGGCCTGAATAAATCCCACTTACATTTTGCCGGCAGATTAAACTCAAATCCATCATGGCTAATGTTAAATTCCGGCTGGTAGGTGATGTGCTGGAACTTGCATTGCTTAACAAATGCTGCACAAAAAGCATCTTTGTAAAATGCTTTCTTCATTTCTTTGGCCGCTTCAAATTCATCACTGCTATACTGGTAGCTTTCACCTTGTACTTTGAATTTGAAGTAATCTACCTTTTCAGGTTCGGTAATCATTGCATCTATGAGCGTACCATTTGCATAAGCCTTTTCCAGATCAATCCACTGATTCTCCTGCATCCAGTATTTCTCCAGCCAGCTTAAATCACTATTGCTGACTGCCGGGAATGAACGGTAATTGGTATCGTTGATGGATTGCAACACTTTTACTTACTTTTTCTGTTAACAGCTTTAAAGGATTCTTCATATTTCAGATACTTGCTTTCGATTTTTGTACCTGTTTTATGTGCATGCTTTTCGCACCAGGCTTTCATCTGATCAAGCTTGGTATTGCCGATTTTATCAATAGGCAAATTCTTACCTTCATTTTCAAACCACAACTGAAATACCTGCACGTAAGCTGCCTGATGTAAGATTGTAATCTCATAGCCTTGTCTTGCTTCCGGAGCTTGTACACCCTCTGCAATAGCAGCTTCTTTTTCAAACATCACCATAGTTTGCTCTCCCTGCTTTTTAAGCTCTGCTTCCTGTTCGGCTTTGCGCTTTGCTTCCTCCGCTTCGACAGCCAGTTTGGCCGCTTCCTCTTCTTCCCGGCGTTTTTGTTCTGCAATGGCCGCTTCCTGCTTAGCTTTTAATTCAGCCTGCCTTATAGCTTCTTCCTGCCGGGCTTTTTCAGCTTCCGCTTCCAGCCTTGCTCTTTCTTCGGCATTAGCTTTAGCAATAGCAGCCTGACGTTCAACTTCTGCTTTACGTGCTGCCTCAGCAGCGGCTGCAGCTTCATCTGCCAATCGTTTTTGTTCCAGCAATTCTGTTTTTTTAGATGGGAGCTTTTCGATCAACTCATCCCTCAGCATAGTTAACTCAGCACTGTAATTGGAAGTAAAATCCGGCAGCAAGGATGTTACTACTTCAGAGATAATCACATTGATCTCATCTCTGCTATGGTATTTGCCAAATAATCCTAATTCAAAGTTTTTTATTACATCTGGGTTGAGTACCGGAACATAATCTTTTAATTTTACCTGCTTATCTTCAAAATCATCCAGGGAAATTGAATTAAAACCATTTTGCAGATTGGTTTTTGCCGTTAGTAAGTAATCATTATACTTATTAGATAAGCGTATTTCTGCCTGCGCTTTTAAATCAATCACTTCCTTTGCTCTGGCAGCAGCCAGTTCTGCTTCTTTGCGTTTACGCTCTGCCACTTTAAATGATTCAGCTGCATAATTATCCCTATTCGATTGTACCTTACCTGGGACAGTATTACCTTTTGTTTTGTCAATTTCATTCTCTGC
>CAZPHA010000073.1:0-11423 GCA_964586215.1 uncultured Ferruginibacter sp. | reverse complement strand
CAGGGTCTTACACAGTGAATTTAACCAGCGCCGCCGGTTGTGATTCGATTGCAACACTTAATTTGATCGTAAACCCTGTAGTGACATCTACTACAGATGTTACGATATGTTCCAACCAATTGCCTTATAACTGGAATGGACAAAGCTACAATGCAGCAGGTACTTACAATGTTAATTTAACCAGTGCAGCCAGTTGTGATTCCATTGCTACGCTGAATCTGATCGTAAACCCTGTAGTGACATCTACTACAGATGTTACGATATGTTCCAACCAATTGCCTTATAACTGGAATGGACAAAGCTACAATGCGGCAGGGTCTTACACAGTGAATTTAATAAGTGCCGCAGGTTGTGATTCGATTGCAACGTTGAATCTGAGTGTAAATAATGTTTTAACCAGTACTACCGATATTACGATCTGCTCTAACCAGTTACCTTATAGCTGGAATGGACAAAGCTATAATGCAGCAGGCTCTTACAATGTTACCTTAATCAGTGCAGCCGGTTGTGATTCGATTGCAACGTTGAATTTAAATGTTACTTCTATTCGCCCAATGCGATATCCAACCATTAATACAACAGCTAATGTGCCAACCCAGCTTGTGGCAAGGTCCATCGGAAGTAATAGTATGTATCAATGGCAACCTTCCGTTGGATTAAATTCATACTCAATTCAAAATCCTATTTATCAATATGATAAGCAGACAGAATATACAATTACTATCACAACTGAGGGTGGATGTAGTGTAACAGATACATTATTGGTAACCATAAGCAATGACAATCCAACGGGTATTAATTCCAATATTTTTGTGCCAAAAGCATGGTCTCCGAATAGAGATGGTCATAATGATAAACTGACTCCTTTGCTCAAAAATATCACTTCTATTAAATATTTCAGAATTTATAATCGCTGGGGACAATTAATGTTTGAAACAAATAAAGTTCGTGAGGGTTGGGATGGAACACTAAATGGACAACTTCAAGCGTTGGATGTATACACCTGGATTATTGAGGCGGTAGGAAATGACGGCCGGACTTATCATAGCAGTGGTAATTCAGTATTGTTAAAATAAATTCGAAAAATGAAAAGATTTTTTACAGCGCTTATTTTATTTTCTTCAGTTGGTGCTGCATTTGGTCAGGATCCAAGTTTTTCGCAGTTTTTTTCTTCACCATTAAATATTAACCCTGCTTTAACGGCCAATATTAATGCAGACTGGCGATTAATTGCTAATTATAAAAATCAATGGTTTGGATTGGTTAATCCATATATGTCGGCTACCATATCATTTGATAGTAAAATCATGCAAAATAAAATTATGAATGTTGAGGAGAAAAATAATATTGTTGGAATAGGAGGGATGTTTTTGTATGATCAGGCTATGGGAGGCGCCTTGAAAGGAAGCCATTGTTCTGCTAATTTTTCTTATAATGTTAAAATTGCTGATAATGATATCACCAGCCATAGGCTGGGAGTGGGTTTTGGGGCAAGCTATGGCCGAAAATATGTTGATTATACTAAGTTGGATTTCGAAGAACAATTTGCGGGAAATGGGTTTGATACAAATCTTCCGACGGGGGAATCAGGGTTGTCAAGTATGAAACCACATTTGTCTTTAAATAGTGGTTTGTTGTATAGCTTCAGAAGTGAAAAAAAGAACTTTGATGTGGGTATTGCTGCATTTCATATCAATACTCCTGTACAAACATTTTTACAAGATGATAATCAGCGGCTTGCCCGACGCAAAGTGGCGCATGCAAATTTTGAGGCCTTTATTAATGATAGGGTTACTATTTCCAGTAATGCAATTTATCAAAAGCAGGAAGATGCTGAGTACTTTTCTGTCGGTACTGCTTTAGGCTATTACATTGAGGAAGAACAAGGTATTTTATTAACCGGAGGTTTATGGTATTGGTCGAATAATGCGTTGATACCTTATGGAGGTCTTGTTTATAAAAATTTTCAACTTGGTTTAAGTTATGATATCACCATGTCTAAGCTCAACAGGGCTGCTAATAAGCCAAACACGATTGAATTATCATTAATAATGAGAGGTTCTAAGGCGCCATCAAAGATAATTCCCTGCCCCTGGAAGTAAAATTTATAAGGATAAGTGGAGCTGTCGAGAGTCGAACTCGAGTCCAAACATATTCGCCGTAAGCTTTCTACATGTTTATTTATGCATTATTTGTCGGGTATCGGCAGGAGCATAACCAACCAACCAATACCGTAGAAGGATAGTCTTAGGCAGTGGTCACTTCATTCCAATGCAGCAGCCTGTTTTGTTGGTTGAGTCGGCGGCGGAACCTGGTAACAAGCTGACCTGTTCGGCGGCCCAAATGGTTGCTAATCTATCGATTAAGCAGCCATGGCATACTGAGTATTGCCATTTAAGTTTCTCGTATTCAGATTCAAGTGCTAATTACGCAACGCACTACATGCTTACACTTACAAAGAACTATGCTGTCAAAACCAGTCAGCCCCAATTTTTATGCAAAATTACTACAAAAATATATAAATAATTAATTATAAATATTTATAAATTATAAAAGATTTATAATCAAAATATAAAATATTAATAAAAATAATTATAATATATAGAATACTTTGTATATGTTTCTTGTCACCCTCAATTACTCAACTTTTTTTCATCAATATTTCCAGTTTTATCTCTTAGCGGCCGGGGTACAGGTTCCTGATTTAAGGGTGTTACTTCATGAAAAACTTTTTCAATATGGACCCATTTACCATTTTTCCACTTAAAACCCTCATAGTCACCATCACCTATTAGAGTCCATTTTTTATTAGGTTCATTGGTTTCTGAAACTAAGTGTTCGTATAAAATCAAGTCCAATTCAGAATCATAATTGAGTCTGGCTCCGGCAGATTTTTTATATTCCATTACAAATCTGTTCTTTGTTGATTTAGCAACAGTGTCTTCTACAAAGCTGAAATATGGGCCGCCAAATACAGGTTCATTATTTGCAAAAGTGAGGACGTCAATTATCTTTCTATTACTTCTAATGTTGTATTCATCATATCCAAGTAATGTATAATTATTTTGATTACCACTTTTTTTCTGTATGATTTTATAATACACGGCACCCATCCACCCTTTATTATTTCCAATAGTGTCTTCCATTTGTGTGGTAACTTCCGATTTATCAATTAATGGAAATAACTTTAATGAACCATCACTTGTACGCATTTGTATGGCGCCGTGCTGGCGAACAACATTATCATTGATTACCATTTGCCAGGTAAAAATTTTAAAGCTACTATCCGGAGCATACAGTTTTGAAATAGTTTTTAAAGAATCAAAAGGGTAGTAGAAAGAGTTTTTAATTTGCAAGGACCTTACAAGTACTTTCGTAAAAAAACTATCGGCGCTAAACCGATCGGATGCATTAATGCCCTGTACAATTTTGATACATAACCTTTTTAACGAATCCTCTTTTTGCACTAATTTTTTTTCATCAATATTGCTGATTTTTTGAGAAAATGAATAAAGATGATTAAGTGTAAAGATTAGAAATATTAAGACTGATTTCTTCATGTTTAAATTTAAAGAATCCCTTGATAAAAGCAAGGCCAAAAATTGTTTTCTAATAAATTTTTAACTTATTGAACATATTAAGTGTTTGATAAGTCTTTTGCAAAATCTAAAAGCGATACGTATACGAAGTCAATTGATGGGTCGGCAGTATCGACTTCAGGGCGGGTAGTAGGCAAAAAAACTGTTTTCATACTCAAATTACGGCCAAACTTCATATCGCTCAGTGTGTTGCCAATCATGATGCTTTTTTGAAAATTGATATCCGGAAAATCTTTTTTGGCCTGCAACCCCATTCCTGGATTCGGTTTGCGATTGGGGCTGGAATCATCGATATCCGGACAATAATAAATTGCATCGATACGTCCACCGAATGCTTCCAACTCACTCTTCATATTATCATGGATGTACAGTAAATCTTCTAATTTAGTTACTCCTTTGCCTACACCACGTTGATTGGTAACGATAATAATATGTTTAAATTTTTCAGCAAAAATTTTGATAGCTTCCTTTACACCTTCGTAAAATTTAAATTCATCCCAGGTATGAATATAATCCATATGTTTCTCATGATTGATCACTCCATCTCTATCCAAAAACAATGTCCAGCTTGTATCAATTAATTTAAAATTTAATGTCATTGTAGAAAATACATTTTAACATTCCAACTTTTTAACATCTTAACATTACAAATCTCTCTGTGCTTTTTCGTAGTCTTCGGGGATGCCGATATCAATAAAATAATTATCCTGCACTACGCCATACATTTTTTCAGTACCACAATATTTTTCCAAATAATCATTTTCAAAAGAAAATTTATCTGAAAAATTAAGACTTAAAAATTTAGTAACATTCAGCGTATATACGCCACCGTTAATCAATCCGCTTTTACAAAATTTCTTCTCCGCAAATGAAATAATTCTATCATCCTTATCCACAACAACAGTACCATATCGGTCAAAATTATGCATAGGCTTTAACGCTAATGTACAGTCAGACTGCTTTTCAAAATGTGCATCAGCCATCTCATTTACTTCGATTTTAAAGAGAGTATCACCATTCACAATCAGCACATTTTGTTCAGAAGTTTTGTCACATGCTAACCGAATAGCGCCGCCGGTACCCAATAGCTCTTTTTCAATGGATAATTGATAATTGATTAATTGATAATAGTTTAGTAAGAAATCCGATATTAACTCATGTTTATACCCTAATGCAAAAATAAATTTTTCAATACCCTGACTTTTTAAGTGATCAATCACATAGTATAAAAAAGGACGGTTTTTAACCAGCGCTAAGCATTTAGGAAGGTCAGCTACAACTGATCGCAATCTTGTACCCAATCCTCCTGCCAATATGATTGCTTCTTTTATCATTAACCAAAATATTGTTCTTCTACCAATTGACAAATAATATGTCCCAGCATAATATGACTTTCCTGAATACGGGGGGTATCAATCGAGGGTACATTAAGCAGAAAGTTTGAAATCTCTTTCATTTTGCCTCCGGAGGCGCCTGTAAAGGCAATGTTAATCATTTCTTTTTCTCTGGCCACTTCAAATGCGTTAATGATATTTTTGCTATTTCCGGAAGTACTGAGTCCTACCAGTATGTCACCTTTATTGCCAATACCTTTTATCATTCTGGAATAAATAACGTCATAACTATAATCATTGGCTACCGCAGTGATATAAGAAGTGTTGCAATGCAAAGCTTCCGCTGGTAATGCATCCCGATCAGTATAAAATCTGCCGCTAAACTCGGCTGCTAAATGTTGAGCATCGGCAGCGCTTCCACCATTACCGCAGAACAATACTTTATTGCCATTTTTAAAGGCATAAACGATCTGTGTTACACATTTTTCTACTGTAGAAATGAGGGTCTCATTTTCTAATAACTCTTTCTTAACATCGATAGAAGCCTGGATGATATTTTTTATTTTAGTAATTGGCATAGTTAACATATTTCAAAAGCCATGAACAAATAATTATTTTGTGCTGCAATGGCTTTATAATTAATATAATAAGATTCTGTAAAATTTTTAAAGGCAAGATACTCATGAGTTGGGACAAAAAATTCATCAAAAAAAATGATATCACCTTTTTTTAGAAAAGGAGCTAATGTTGTAAGTGAAAATAGGGTAGATGAATACAAGTCAGCATCCATATGTATTATCAAAGGTTTATCATTCTCATAATTTTTTACAAATGTTGGCAATGTCTGCTGAAATAAACCCTGATGAAAATATGCTCTTTTGTCATTCTTAACATCTGGCAATTGGGTATTCGTACTCATATCACCTTTTTTAAAAGGCCCCCAGTCTTCTGGTAGCCCTGTAAAAGTATCAAAACCATGAAATACTGAATCTGTATTGGTATTATGCTGCAACCACCATAAAAACGAATGACCACCGGCCACACCAAATTCTAAATATGTAATAGCCTTATTTTTAATAAAATTTTCATTTAAATACTTATACAAATTGATCCGCTTTTGATAATCCCATTTTGAGCTGTAAAAATCATTAAATGCAATACTTTGTTGATGTACCCATTTTGACAGCTTGGACATATGAGCCAGTTGCAGCATTACATTGCTGAAAGGCTCCACAATAATATGTAATTTAAATCGTGTAAAAATTGATTTAAACTTTCTTATGAAATATAGTTTTCGTTGCATTCTTACTTAATGGGGCTTTATACCGTCCATGTGGTCAATCCATGTTGAGTAAATGAATATTGCTTTATTTGTCCGCCAAAATTACCCAATACATTCGCTACCTGATATTTAGTATTTCCCGGGCAATAGAAAATCATAAATCCACCACCACCGGCGCCGCTGATTTTACCGCCTGTAGCTCCGGCATTTTTTGCTGCATCGTATAATTCCTCAATAAGAGAATTGGAGATATTATGAGCCATTTTTCTTTTTTGTGAAAATCCAAAATCTAAAATTTCCCCTATTTCATGTAATTTGCCTTTTAACAAAGCCTCTTTCATCATTCGGGCCTGCTCTTTAAGTTGATGCATGGCTTCAATACTTTTTTCATTTTTATTATCAACATTTTTCATTTGCTCTTTGATAATGGTTGCACTTTCTCTGGATGTAGAAGTGAAATATAACAACAAATTATTTTCCAATTCATGCATGTATTCCGGACGGATGCGTAATGGGTTCACAATCACTTTATCATTTTCATAAAATTCCATAAAATTAACTCCGCCAAAAGTAGCTGCATATTGATCTTGCTTACCACCAGCCAATTGTAAATCGTTTCTTTCTATCTCATATGCGTAGTGAGCAATATCATAATCTCCTAAGGGTAGTTTTAGCATTTCAGCAAAAGCTCCCAGAATAGCCACCACAAGTGTAGAAGAGGTGCCAAGGCCAGACCCGGCAGGAGCATCTACAAAAGTAGAAAGTTTTAAACCCTGTAGTGGGAAATTATAATCTTTCGAAATTCTGTTATATACACCTTTGACTAAATCTAATGTTCCGTTGATGGGCAATTGTTGCTCCAGATTAAAACTTTGTTCCTCGTTTCTATCAAAGGCTTGTAATATTATTTTTTTATCAGCAATTAATTCTATACTGGCATATGCTGATAAAGAGATGGTGGCATTTAAAATGGCTCCGCCATACAGATCACTATAGGGGCTTACATCTGTGCCGCCGCCTGCCAGGCCGATTCTTAAGGGCGCTTTGCTTCTAAATATCATGTTATTAATAATCAGGCAATTTAGTGATTATTTGTATATGCCATTTCCTGAATGGCCCCTGTCATTTTTAACCAACTATATTTTTTCTTTTCTTCCATTAAATTTGGTAAAAAAAAATCTTCACCAATATTAAAATATTCTTTTATTTTTTCTGCTATCGAAAGGGAATCCGGTTCTGCAACAAGACCTACTTTACCATCCGGTACCAATGAAGGCAGTCCTCCAACGTTGGTAACCAGCATGGGTTTTTCAAAATGATATGCCAGGGGTGTTACACCGCTTTGTGTAGCGCTTCTGTAAGGCTGTACTACCAAATCGGCTGCACATAAATAGTACTTTACTTTTTGATCAGGAATGAAATCCGTATGTAAAATAAGCATATCTTCAATGCCCAGCCTTTGTATTTGCTGATCATAAGGCTTTCGATCTTCATAAAATTCACCTGCTATGAGTAGTTTGGGTATTGGGTATTGGGTATTGGGTATTAAGGATTTTAAAAGAGCCATTGACTCTAACAAAATATCTAATCCTTTATATTTTCTGATAAATCCAAAGAAAAGAATAATTAATTCTTCATTTTTAATTTTTAATTCTTTCCTGGCAACTTCCTTACTAATTTTTTCTCCAAAATTATCATACAAAGGATGAGGTACATATTTTACCTTTTTATTCGGATTAAATGTTTTTAAATCTGCCATCACTTTTTCACTCATAGTGATAAAAGCATCAACAGGTTTTATAAAATATTTCGTAAAAAAACGGTCGCCCGGTCTTTTTTCATGTGGGATGATATTATCGGCAATGCAAACAATTCTCGTATGTTTATTCTTTTTTACTTTTCGTAAAATGGTGCCCAGGCAGGGTCCCATAAAAGGAAGCCAATATCTAACTACAATAATATCCGGCTTATAATTTTTTAACTCTTTTCCAACTACTAGCCAGTTGAAAGGATTGATAGAATTGATTTTTACCTTAACTGACAAATTGTCAGGCGATGGTTCAGTTGAATATTGAGTGGTTCCGGGGAATAAAAAAGAGGGGTATTGCAGTGAAAAAGTATAAATGGTTGTTTCATGACCCTGCTGCTGGAACTCTCTGGCCAGGCGTTCATTAAAAGAAGCTAAACCACCTCTAAGGGGATACGCAGGGCCAATTATTACAACTTTCATAAATAAAATAGCCTGTTATACGCCAATTTTTTCTTCAATTAAATAATCGTTTCTACCGGCAGCATTTCTGGAAATTAATTCGCCCAAAAATCCGGCTAAAAAAAGCTGTGTACCAATAACGAGAGAAATTAACCCTACATAAAAAAGCGGCCTGTCAGTCATATTGTATTGTGCAAAAACGAATTTCGCAATGCCCAGATATATCCAAATACATACCCCTCCGAAAAATACAATTGTACCCCAAAGGCCGAAAAAATGCATTGGTCTTTTACCAAATTTTCCAACAAACATAATAGAAGCAAGGTCTAAAAAGCCATTTACAAATCGATCCCATCCAAACTTGGTAACACCATATTTTCTGGGGCGGTGCTCTACCACTTTTTCTCCAATTTTTCTAAATCCTGCCCATTTGGCCAATACAGGAATATAGCGATGCATTTCACCATATACTTCAATACTTTTTACTAACTTTTTTCTATAAGCTTTCAGTCCACAGTTAAAATCATGCAATTGTATACCGGAACTTCTTCTGGCGGCAGCATTGAACAATTTGCTGGGAAGATTTTTAGTCAATTTATTGTCATACCGTTTTTTCTTCCAGCCACTAACCATATCAAAGCCATCTTCCACAATCATTTTTCTCAATGCCGGAATTTCACCGGGACTATCCTGCAAATCAGCATCCATTGTAATTACTACCTCTCCATTCGCCGCTTTAAAACCCTCATTTAAGGCGGCACTTTTACCGTAGTTTCGCTGAAATTTAATACCTTTAATACGGTCATTATTGGATCGTAAAAATTCTATGACTTTCCAGGAATTATCTGTACTACCATCATCAATCATCCATATCTCATAAGAATAATGATGCTCCTCCATTATCCGCTCTATCCAGGCAGTAAGCTCCGGCAAAGATTCCTCTTCGTTTAAAAGTGGTATTACAATTGACAGATCCATTTAAATTGTTTTTCTTTCAAGATCGATGGGTATTTTTTTGACTTAAAAATGCAGCAGCAATACTGGTGAACAATGCGCCAATGACAAGATATCCAAATATAGCGCTCATCAATAATGCTGGTACAAACATTCGTTTGGCATTGCTGATTTTTTCTTCAATCTCTGCAGGCGTCAATGATTTACTATCCAGCATTTCTTTTTTCATTAAAGTTGCCATTTCTTCTTTCATGCCTGGGTTAAACCATAAAAATACCCATGTAAAGATCACCATTAAAAAAGTTACTACAATAAAACATTTAAATCCTTGCGCAAAATACTCTTTAAATTTCAATGGTTGCTGTTGTTGCTTCTTGTAGCTGATTAAAGTCCATAAAATTCCTGATACGTATAGAATATAAGTGAGATACTGCCAGTTATTGTTAAAGTTACCCTTACCAAAATAAATGCCCAGCGAAACAGCTATCATCAATATAGCAGTAATGAAACCTTTTTGTTTTGCACTTAAATTATTCATGTGTATTCAGTTCTATCTTATTATCATTAATAATTCCGAGTACTCTGCCCTTTAATTTTTTACCGATAAACGGATTATTTTTTGATTTTGATTGAATATTTTTTTCTGTAAAGATATATTCTTCAGTTGGGTTAAATAAAGTGATACAGGCTTTTTCACCGACTTGTAATAGAGGCACTTTTCGGGAAAATATTCGTCTGGGCAATATGGTTAAATGATCTATTAATTTTTGTAAAGAAATTCCTGTTGATACCAATGTGCTAAAACTACTTTCCAAGCCAATCATACCATTTTTGGCATATTCAAATTCGCAGGTTTTTTCATCCCAGCTTTGTGGAATATGATGAGAAGCAATACAATCAATTACTCCTCCCTGCAGCGCCTGTTGTAATGCCCGGCGATCATTTTTACTGCGAACGGGTGGGTTTACTTTTAAGTTGGTATCATATGTTTCTAAATCTTCGTCACAAAAATAAAGATGATAGGGCGTTACAGAACAGGTAATGGCTATACCTTCCGATTTAGCCTGACGCACAAGCTCTATACTTTTTTGAGTGGAAATACCGGTAATATGCAATTTACTATTGCAGTATGCAGTTAGTTGAATGTCTCTGGCTATGATCAACTCTTCCGCAATAGCAGGTATGCCTGGCAAACCGAGTTGTGTTGAAACAATGCCTTCATGCATCAATCCTGAAGCTCCGATACTTTTGTCGATGGGTACTTGTATAATGGTTCCATCAAAGGTTTTTACATATTGCAGCGCTTTCAGCAATATGCCGGCATTTTGTAAAGTATGTAAGCCATCGCTAAAAGCCACAGCGCCGGCTTCAGCCATTTCGTACATTTCTGCCAGTTCTTTACCTTCTGTATTTTTGGTGATAGCGCCAATAACGTGAATATTGCTGGCAAAGGATGATGTTTTTTGTTGTATATATTCTACCTGAGGTTTATTATGAATGGCAGGCAATGTATTCGGCACAATCATTACATCGGTAAAACCTCCGGCAGCCGCAGCTTTCGCTCCGGTTACCAGTGTTTCTTTATACTCAAATCCCGGATCACAAAAGTGTGAAAAAGTATCCATCCAACCGATACTGATACAGATGCCTGGTTCATTAATCACTATATCTGCCTGTTCTGTTATCACATCTTCGATAGCAGTAATAATACCGTTTTTAATAACAATATCTTTGATCTTACCATTAAAAGGTGAAGCTGAGTTAATTATAGTAGCCTGTTTGATTAGAATTTGCATCCGGATAAAAGTTGTGCAAAGGTACGATAAGTTACGGTGTTTGTGATTAATAAAAATGATGTACCTTTGCACTTCGAAAAATTTCCATTTCGGGATGTAGCGCAGCCCGGTAGCGCACACGTCTGGGGGGCGTGTGGTCGCTGGTTCGAATCCAGTCATCCCGACAAAAAAGTGTGGTCGTCTAGCCTGAGGCAAGATCATCCCGACAAAAAAGTGTGGTCGTCTAGCCTGAGGCAAGATCATCCCGAC
>CAZPHA010000072.1:0-12693 GCA_964586215.1 uncultured Ferruginibacter sp. | reverse complement strand
TTGTTAAAGTTCTTAATCTTTTTGAACTTTGACACAGTTTATTTTACAGCCTCTAATTTATTAGTGAGACTCAAAGAAAAGTAGCCCAAAAAAATTCGTGAAATTAGATTGAATTCGTGTTATATTATTAAGAATTGACTATTACAAAAATTAAAAGTTCTACTGTCAACAAAAGTTATGCAAATACTTCTGATGACAGTAGAAATTATATTTTATTACCTTTCCATTTCGGTTTTAACAAACTCCATTAAAACCCTTATTTTTTCAGGAGAAAAATCAAATTGAAGGCCGGCAGCTTTGTACAGCTCGGGAAGTGTTTGAGTGCCGCCCAGACTAAGTGCTTTACAGTAATTATCCAGCGCCTGCTCTTTATTATCTTTAAATTGCATCCACATACCGATAGCGCCTAATTGTGCAATGCCGTATTCAATATAATAAAATGGCACTTCAAATAAATGTAATTGCTTTTGCCATGTATTGCTACGATAAGCTTCAAGACCGCTATAATCTATTACGTCATCTTTAAATTCACTTAAAATAGCAACCCATTGCTGAGTGCGTTCTTCATTGGTATGATTGGGATGTTCGTACACCCAGTGTTGAAATTTATCAATAATGGCGATCCAGGGGAAAATGGTAATTACTCTCTCCAGTTGGTGCTCTTTTGCTCTTTTTAAATCTCCAGGATTATCGAAAAATATTTCCCATTCATCCATGCTAAATAATTCCATGGCCATGCTGGCTACTTCTGCAATTTCCATGGGATATTCTTTAAAGCCGGTTAAGGGCAATGGATGTGCCAGAAAAGAATGCACCGCATGGCCTCCTTCATGAACCATCGTGGTTAAATCATGCATTTGACCGGCAGCATTCATAAAAATAAAGGGTGCACCGCTTTCTGCTAATGGGCAATTATAACCTCCGGGAGCTTTTCCTTTTCTACTTTCGAGATCAAGATGTTTAAGCTCTTTCATCTTTTTTAAGCATTCACCAAAAAATGGCCGTAGTTTGGTAAAGCAGGCAATGGTTTTTTCCACCAGTTCTTCCCCTTTATTGAAAGGATGTAATGGTTCAACATTGGCTGGCTCGGCATCAAGATCCCAGGGCCTTAAAGTATCCAGGCCTAATTTATTTTTTTTATTTTGGTAAATGATGTTTACCAATGGCAGTACATGCTGCTTTACAGCTTCATGAAATGCAAAGCAGTCTTCTTTTGTATAATCAAAGCGTCCTAATTCCTTGAAGCGATAATCACGGTAATTATTAAATCCGGCATTGAGTGCCTCCTGATTACGCTTTTGTATCAATTGATTGTACAGGTTGTTCAGTGCTTCTTTATCTTCCAACCTCCTTTGCTGAATTTTGTGATAAGCTTCTTCTCTTACTTTTCTATCATTATTTTCTAAAAATTTAGCAGCCTGTTGTAGCGTATATTCATTACCGTTAATAGTAACGGTCATTTTACCGGTAATAACACCGTATTGTTGTTGTAATACAGCCAGCTCAGCCTGTAACGGAATATTTTCTTCTTTAAACAGTTCAATGCTTTTGCGAACGTTTCTTAAATAAGTAGCGTACTTAGCCGGCTCTAATTCTTTTAACAAAGGATGTCCTGTCAGTTTTTTATTTAATGCATCGGTATAAGGTTGTATTTTGGGCTGAAGTTCGAGGCAATAATAGTTATAGGCCTCTTCCAATGCTTTGTTTTCGGTATCACAGGTCATTTTAATTTGCCGCCAGCAGGCATCTTCATTGACTACTGCTTCCAGCTCACTATAATCTTGCAGCCAGTGCTCCAGTTCTACTTTGGTATTGATGGCTCTTTCCAATAAATTTTTGAAGTATGGCTCTAACTGTTGCCAATCTGTAACAGCAAAATCAGGAGTTACAAAATGTCGGGGTAATTTTTGAATATCGGCAGTGTATTGCATGGATTTTTTTTATTAAATATAAAAATAAAAAATAATTTGTTTATTAGTTAATGGTTCGTAGATAATAGTTGAGAGATGACAGATGATAGTTGATGGATCATATATATTGATTAATAACATATAGTATTGATAAACACACACTTGCATATTCTATAGGCTATGAACTATCATCTGTCATCTGTCCTCTCTCAACTATCATCTCTCATCTAACTAAGCCATTTTCCGGGGAGCATTTACTTTCTTTGCCGGAGCATTTTTAGTGGTTGTTGATTTTGTACTGGCTGTTGATTTTGATTTTGTAGCAACTGTTTCTGTAACAGGCAGAGTTTCCTGTTCTGTAGTATTGTCAGAAAGTTTAATATCGATATTATGTTTTACCAGCAGACTATACCACTTTACCATCTTTTTCATGTCGCTGGTATAAACACGGTCAAAATCCATCTCCGGAAACACTTTTGCGAAATATTTCTTAATTGCTGCCACATCTTTTTCATCGGGGAGCTTTTCAGTGCTGTTTTTCATAGCAGTGAATACTTCTACCAGGTTTACATTATCCTTTTTTGTATATACTTCTATTGTTTCCAAATGTGAAAAGCTATGAATGCGGCTGCTTACAAATTTAGTGGAGTTATCGTCCAGTGATCTTACAATACCGCCATCTGCTTTAGAAGAAATCAATTCATACAAGCCACTTAATCCTGTTACGGAAATTAATTTATTATAATTCATAATTTTTTAATTTGTCGGACAGCAAAGATATAATTAATAAAATAATTTTCTGTTAAAAAAGCACCCCGTTAGAAAACGGGGTACATAAGCCAAAACCTATAAACCAAAAACAGTCTTTATAAATACACGAATTAAGTCGTATTACATGAATTTCTAAGAAATGGTGAGTTTACCCTGCGGCTCTTTGATCAATTAAGATTAACTTCTTTCCATCAAATTTGAAGCGCCAGATAATGGCAAATTCATCACACTCATCCATATCTTCATCAGATTTCTTTATTTTATTGTTTGGAACATAAGAAGGGTTGCTGTTCATACCATAAGAAAATTCCAGCGTATCGTTGTGAATGCTAGCTTGGTAATATTCATAGCATCGCTCGTTTTTTTGCTGAGGTCCTTCAAAATCTATCTCATTTTTATATTGTAAACTGTCAAAAGGAAAATGTTTAAAGAAATTATTAAAAACTTTCGGATCCCAGTAATTGTACAGCGTATTAAAATGTTTGGTAAATATTTCTTCGCTGATTAATCCTTTATTGTTTTTTATATCAGCATAAGCTTTCTCATTAATACTCAGAATTTCCAATGCCGAATCCGGCATTGGGAAAGTGAAAAACTGCTTTATCTTATTGATATCCTTTGCATTGTAAGCTGCCTGGAAATCTTTTAATTGTTGAATGATCATTTTTATGGATTCATTCTTGTTGTCGGGTTTAGCTACTTCCTTAGGTGTGGTAACCGTTGAGTCCTTACTCTCTTTTGATGAAGAAGAGCTGTTATTACAGGCTACTAAACTGCTCATCAATAATAGTCCTAAAAAGATTTTTTTCATATTAAATTAAATAATCAAATGACCTAAAGTAATATTTTTTTGGTGCATTTGTAATAGGGATGCAATTCAACATTATTTTACATAAAAAAGTAAAAATTTTTTTCTCTTTTAAAAAAAATTATACCTTTTCGTAATGAAATCAACCTCAGTAACATCAGTAGAAGATTATATTGCCCAGTTGCCGGAAGACCGCCAGGCTGCTATCAATAAATTGCGGAAAGCAATCAAGAAAAATCTTCCCAAAGGCTTCCGGGAAGTGATTTCATATGGAATGATTGGATATGTGGTGCCTCATACATTATATCCCAAGGGCTACCATTGTAACCCTGAGTTGCCATTGCCCTTTATCAATATTGCTTCGCAAAAAAATTTTATAGCAATTTATCATATGGGTTTATATGCTGATAAAAAGCTGTTAGGCTGGTTTACGGAAGCCTATGCCCAACAGGCAACCGCCAAACTGGATATGGGCAAAAGTTGTATACGATTTAAAAAGCCGGATACCATTCCGTATTCATTGCTCGGTGAACTGGCATCAAAGCTTACACCACAGCAGTGGATAGAGCAATATGAGAAAGCCTTTAAAAAATAAAAACCCTGACAATGCAGGGTTTACTACTAATATAACTTCTATTATTTCTTTCTGGAGAATTTTATTTCCATGGTTTTAAACTCGCTACCATCTGCTGCAGTTGTGTACATTTCCATCATTTGATGATCGTTATCCATCACTTTAAAAGTTTCACGAACAGCTACTTCTTTGCCGGTTCCATCAGACGGATCTACCGTTTTGCCCATAAAGTTGATGGTTTTAGTAGCATCATCCCAAGTGCCTTCGAGGGTCATTATACCAGTACCCATATTGTCGATCCAGGTACTGATAAACGCTTTTTTTGCATTATCATAAGCCAGGGTACTCATACCTTCAAAAGGCATTCCCATCATATTACCGGTGTGGTTGGATATTTGATAGCGACCACCCATGGCCATTTTATTTACTGCTTCTGATTTGCTGGTTTGGGGAGGAGCGCCGGGCGCCATCCACATGGTTACTTCGCCATTCCATTTACCACTCCAGGAAGCGATCATTTTGTGTACATTCCCCGGCATCATATAGGTCTGCCAGTTTTTCATGGCATCTGGGTTAGGAGTAGCTGCATCCTGGGCTATAACATTGTTGTGATAGCCAAAAAATAATGCAGTTGTAAGGCAAAAAAGGAACAGATTTTTTTTCATAATTAAAAATTTTTCAGAAAAATACGAATATTTTATAGTTATGGTAAAAATAATTTTATAATCGGCAATCTTATTAATTATATTATTTATTATATATTATTTCTCATTTTACAATGAATTATATATAGTAAATTATTATAAATAATTTATAATTTATTGATAAACAATAAATATTTATCAATTATTTAATATATGTAGGTTGGGCAATTTATTGACATTTACTGGCACATTTTTTTGATTATAATACTTTTAACCTGTTTAAAAGTATTGCCATGGAAATTCCACATCAAATGACAACATTGAGCGAAGTATTGGAAAAGCTGAGAATAAAAGGCTTTGATCATGAATTCAGGTGGCAGCCGGAAGGGTTCAGTGCAGGCAAAAAAAAGGTTTACCAACCTGAAGATCTTACGATTATTAAAGTATATAGATTTGAAGGAATAACGGATCCTGCAGATATGAGTATCCTGTATTTGATCGAATCCAAAGATGGACTTATAGGCTATAGCCTCGATGCTTATGGTGTGTATAATAACCATGACAATGAGAAAGGCTACCATAACTTTATTCGGCGCACTCCTATTAAAGGCCGTGACGATGAGTTACTTTTTGAGCTGTAGTGAACAGAAAAACAACCAACATCACTAATTATGCATTATGTTGGGTAATGTACCTTACGAGGCTTCGTTTAGCTACCGGTAACAGTGTTTCTTCTATTGGATAAGCCAACGTTGTTTCGATCGAATAAACTGCGGGTTTAGGCATATATGCGTTATTTTTAAGCAACTCAGTTTTGATATTCTCATAAGTATTTACAAAATTACGTTGCCAACTATTGATGAAACTCGTTTTGATGCTTCGATATTTCTCATCATGTTTTTCAAAAATGCTTAATCGGTATTGAAAAACCCAGGTACTCTTATGGGCATGATCGTTTAAGAAAAAATATCCTTCATTTGTTTCCAACGGTAATATACCTACGGGAGATATAGTCAGGTTGCCTTCTACAAATTCGTAAATTTCAGTGCCACTACTAATGGTATTTTTCATTTGTGACGCTGAATACCGAGTGATATCTTCAAGCCTTTCCATTAAATCATCATCTTCTATCATTTGTTCATATAGTAGTTCCAATTTCTGCATCTGTATTCCTGTAAGCTTTTTAGGAAACTGTTCCTGAAGATACTTTTTATTTTCTCTAAAAGCTATCAAATTGTTATAATGAAAAATGATATCGGCTAGCTGGGGGTAAAGTTTATTTTGGTTAAAATATTTATTAACCTCCTGTAAGTAAGCCAGTAATGTATATTTCTTAAGTTCAAAATCAATATATCCATCTGCGAACCAAGTTTCGGATAAAGTTTTCATACCACATTTTTTATTTAACTTAATAAAAAAAAAGTAAAAAAACAATACCCGACTCACTAACAGTGCAATTAAATTAACATTCTACTGTAATAGATTAATGGATACGATATAAAATAAATGTGCTCATCTACCTGGGATGAGCACGAGAGTTCTAAGCATTATTACTTAAATGTTTACTTTCTAGGGCTTGCTCCTTTTTGCTTATGAGCTACTTTGGTTTTTTCTGTTTTTGTTGTTTGATCTTCATTGGGCATGTTTTCTGCATTGTTTCTTTTACCGGAACCCTGTTGTGGCTGCTGTGGTTTTTTCGCGTTTTGAGAAGCATTGTTTTTTTGTGCTGTTTTCATGATTTTGAATTGATTTTATGGATTAGTGATTATTGATTTACCTGGTAACACGAATTTCATAACGAATTACACGAATTATTTCTTAGAATGAATTTCGTTTTACAGTTTTATTTAATGTACAAAGGCTACACGATTAGGTCACGAGTTTCTGTTTTCATCTTCATATGATGTAACAGTTCCTTCATTCATAAGCCCGTTTCCCGAGTTAGGCCTCATCTTATGGGTAGTACTGTTCACATCAACGTTTGCATTTTCATTAATTTTTTTATTTTGTTCCTTGCTGTTATTGGATGAATTATCTGCTTGCGGAGGCTTGTTATCTTTACCTTTTTTATTCTCTTCTTTACTCTCTTCGTTCTGGATAGGGAAATTAGTTTCGTTCATGATGTTTAAAGATGTTAGGATTTGTGTAACTACTATTATTTATTTTAATGCTAAAAATATGCCATTGCATATTTTAGTAACGAAACTGTTCTTTCGTGCAAATAAATCCACATTGTAAAATAAGGGTGAGAAAATTTGTCGTCTGAATGCCCGGAGCATTTACGGAATCAATTAGTAGCAGTAAGAAAAGGCCTTGAAATAGTTGGCCTTATTTTTTTCGCATGTTATGAGCTAAAAGATTAAATCAATGATACTACATCATATTCAGCTTATAACAATTGTTGGTATTGGAGGAAGCATTTGCACAGCGACATCATTTTTGCCACAACTTCTTAAAATTCTTAAAGAAAAAAAAGCAAACGATATTTCATTTGGAACATTAATCGTGTTGTTTGCAGGATTAGGATTATGGGTAGGGTATGGATTTTTAAAGCACGATTGGATTATTGTTGCTGCCAATAGCGTCTCATTCGCAATCAATATAACGATTATGTTTTTTACCTTGCGATACAGGCAACATAATACGAGTCAGAAATAATGCTTATTATTTATTTTTTTTAATAATTCAAAAAAACGATTAATAAAGGGCATGACAGTGCCCTCATTCTTATATTTCTCCTGAAGTTCTACGGGTAGCAAATCAAAATCAGTAATCATTTTTCGGCAATTGTTACTTTTACAATTGCATTGCATTGTCCAGCGGCGTTCAAGCATGGAAGTAGAATAATCCCATGTTAACTCTTGCCCTTTTTTTATGTCTTTAATAGTAACCAATTCCTGATTATGGTTAATGCCACAATTTGGATTGCAGGAGTGATTAAGCAAGAAAAAAGGGTAATGCGGTACGATATAGCTGTCTAAATCTACCTGTAGGCTGTAGCTTTCTTTTTCTAAATTATTAGAGTCTTCAAAGTTGATTTTAGTGCCAGAAATTTTTGCAAGTATGCTGCCAGCAGCGATATCGGTAGTAGTAAAAACGCCTTTTCCATTTTCAGTTTGCCTTACAATATATTGTAAAAGTTCTGTATTTTTTCCGTTTTCTATAAGTATACTCATTATCAATAAATCGGTTGTTTATGATTTATTTGTGAAACTCAAGTTTTGCAATTCGCCGAAGGCGGAAGGTACAATACCCAGTAGCTTACTGCAGAAAATGGGTTCGGGGCTTGCCCCTGGGTTCATACCTGTGATTTATGATATATCAAATCATGTACCTGTAAAAATTTAGTATAATGAAGAATTACTGAAGGTCTTTTTCGCTACAAAATGGTAAGTTTATTACACAGAAATAATAATAAATTTGCTTTAATGCTGGTAATAATAAAGGATAATGATTAACTTCACATATAGTACTTTATGAAAATATACTAAGTACCAGACTATTTTACCGGATGATAGCATACCAAACTAACTTGCTTAAAAAGATACTTATAACGTATAAGTAATGCTAATAATTTATTTTTTATTGATATATAATTGATTGTCAATATTTTTATTAACTTACATATTGAAATGCTGTATTTATGGAGTCAGTTTTATTGCACAAGAAAGAAGGGGTAGCTGTTATTACCCTTCATCGCTCTAAAAAGCTAAATTCTTTCAATAGAGAGATGGCTCTTCGATTACAAAGCATTTTACAAAAATGTGCTACCGATAAAAGTGTCAGAGCAATTTATTTAACAGGGCACGGTAAAGGTTTTTGTGCCGGCCAGGATTTAGAAGAATGTTATGGTGAGCATGCTTTAGATTTTGAAACCATTTTATTTGAGCATTATACGCCTATTATTACGCAAATACGAACCATGGAAAAACCAGTAATTTGCGCAGTAAATGGTGTTGCTGCAGGAGCTGGCGCTAATATTGCACTTTGCTGTGATATCGTTGTAGCAGCCCAATCGGCTAATTTTATTCAGGCTTTTAGTAAAATTGGTTTGGTACCGGATAGCGGTGGTACTTTTATTTTGCCCCGATTAATTGGTTTTCAAAAAGCATCGGCCTATATGATGTTGGGTGATAGAATAAGTGCATACGAAGCACAAAGAATAGGCATGATTTATAAAGTATTTTCAGATGAGGATTTTGCCGAAAAGAGCATGGAAATTGCACTCAGACTGTCGAAAATGCCTACCAAAGCTATGGCTTATATCAAAAAAGCACTAAATGAATCCTGCCACAACTCTTTGGAAGAACAACTTCGAATAGAAGCCAAAATGCAAATAGCTGCGTCGCTTACACAAGATTATAAAGAAGGAGTAAAAGCCTTTCTTGAAAAAAGAGAACCTGTCTTTATCGGCGAGTAAACTTATCGAATAATAAACCATACCATATTTTATGGCAGACAATAATGATATTCTGGCTAAAAAGGTGGTTGATCATATGCTGCAAAAAGATCTTTTTAGCCAATGGCTGGGTATAAAAATCATAGAAATAAGAGAAGGATATAGCCGAATAACAATGACAGTACGCCCCGAAATGGTGAATGGTTTTGGCCTGACACATGGCGGCATTGCATTTTCACTGGCTGACAGCGCTTTTGCATTCGCCTGTAACAATCGAAACATATTATCGGTAGCACTGGATACCTCTATTAACTTTATTAAACCAGTGCAGGTGGGAGATGAGCTAACCGCTGAAGCCATAGAAATGCATAACGGAAAAAGTACAGGGCTATACTCTATTACGATTACTAATCAGCATAATAATACCGTAGCCTTGTTTAAAGGTACCTGTTTCAGAACGCATAAAGCATTGCTGTAGAAAGGGTGCTATTTATTTTACAATCCAATAGGTAACAGCCAGCCAGATTAGCCCTTTTACCAAAAAAAATATAAATCCCCAAAATCCCAACTTTTTTAGCCATAATTTAAGGCGTGCTTTTCTGCTTTTGTCTGCAACTATCATAAAAATATGGTTTAGTTGGCAATAATTTCATAAGTTTTAAAGTCGCTGGTCATAGGCATGGGTTTACCTTCAGATTTGGCCCTGGCTAAATCTGCAAAACCACGTTTGTGGCCTTCTATAAAAGCAGGTGAAGTAGTCCAGGTTTTAAATGCCTGTTCTGTTTCCCAATAACTTACAATTAAATAAGCATCACCATCTTTTGCAGGTTTTAATACATGCATGTCTATAAAGCCGGGCATTGTATCTATGGCATGTGCTCTGGAACCAAAAAGTTCTTCAAAACGTTCTCGATAGTCCGCATTGCAATGAATATAATTAACAGCCACAAATTTTTTTTGCATATTTATTATTTTATAGCTTGCAAAGCTAGCCGGCCGGATTGCAAAGCATTTTCATAATTGGAAATATCATTTGTAGAATGCGAAAAAAATGTTTTTGGCCATGGCCCATAAACCATCATCTATGGTCTAAAATCGTGTACTTTTACAGTTTCAAGAAGAAGTGCTTTCAACAATAAAATAATAAATATTATTATGATATATAAGTATAAGGAATACATACCTATAGTTCATCCTTCTTCTTTTGTACATCCCCAGGCTGCTGTTACCGGCAATGTTATTATTGGTAAAGATGTCTATATTGGTCCTGGAGCAGCCATACGTGGAGACTGGGGACAAATTATTATTGAAGATGGCTGTAATGTGCAGGAAAATTGTACCATTCATATGTTTCCCGGGGTAACTGTATTATTGAAAGAGAATGCTCATATAGGGCATGGTGCTATCATACACGGCGCTACCATTGGAAAAAATTGCCTGGTAGGTATGAATGCGGTAATTATGGATAATGTACAATTAGGTGATGAATCTATTGTAGGAGCTTTAACTTTTATTAAGGCCGATGAAGTTATTCCTGACAGAAGTATGGTAGTAGGTAACCCCGGGAAAATTGTGAAACAGGTTACCGATGAAATGATACATTGGAAAACGGAAGGCACTCGATTATATCAACAATTACCTAAAGAAATGCTTACCAATTTCAAAGAATGTGAGCCATTAGGGGAAATCCCTGAAAGTTTACCCATACAAAATAGCACTTATAAAACCTGGAAGGAAAATAACAGATAATTAGTGACTATCTGGCTCGTATTTCCAAATTATTTTTTCATTGGTCCGTTTTTGAAAAAAGTCTTTCGCCCTGCCATCGCCTTTCCCGGTAATACCGCCGTCCGGATGAGCAATCAGATTGCAGTTACTGTCGTACAAATCACTAAAACAATCGGCGCAATATTGATGGGGGGCAGGAAGGTAATATACCACTACACCTTCATAAACATAACTGTAAATATTTCTCGGAGGATTTCCATTTTCAATAGAGAAGCCGGATATCAGCGTTTTAATACAATCAGGGGTATGTGCCTGTGATTTTGATATTTTTTGTACTGAGCAGGAGCAATGTGTGGTTATTATCATAATTAAAAACAAAATATTTCTCATGGTAATGATTTAAAATACAGTGACAAATGTAGTGCCAACTCTAAAAAACTTTACAGACCTTTGCAGCACAGATGGAAAAATCAAACTTTGTAGATCAGATAAGGGTATTTTGCCGCAGTGGCCATGGAGGCGCCGGTAGCAAGCATTTTATGAGGAATAAGTTTACCTCTAAAGGTGGCCCTGATGGTGGTGATGGTGGCC
The DNA here is from genome assembly GCA_964586215.1 of uncultured Ferruginibacter sp. Classification (GTDB taxonomy): domain Bacteria; phylum Bacteroidota; class Bacteroidia; order Chitinophagales; family Chitinophagaceae; genus Ferruginibacter. The sequence continues at coordinate 1,268 of CAZPHA010000072.1, read as the reverse complement.
GTGGAGGACATATCATTTTAAAAGGTAATGCACAATTATGGACATTGCTGCATTTGCGCTATTGCAAAAATATTTTAGCAGAAAATGGAGAAAATGGTAGTAAAAATAACAGTACAGGACGGGATGGTAAAGATGTAATTATTGAAGTGCCTCTGGGAACCATTACCAGAGATGAAGAAAGTGGTAAAAAGGAAGTGGAAATATTAGAAGATGGTCAGGAAGTAGTCTGGCTGCCAGGCGGCCGGGGAGGTTTGGGAAATAGTAATTTTAAAACGGCTACCAATCAGGCACCCGATTATGCCCAGCCGGGTGAATCAGGCATGGAAGGCTGGAAAGTGCTGGAGCTGAAAGTACTGGCAGATGTAGGTCTTGTAGGCTTTCCTAACGCAGGCAAATCAACCTTACTGTCTAGCATAACCGCCGCCAGGCCCAAAGTTGCTAATTATGCTTTTACCACACTTACTCCTCAGTTAGGAATGGTAGCCTACCGTGATGGAAAAAGTTTTTGCATGGCCGATTTGCCAGGTATTATTGAAGGGGCAGCCGAAGGAAAGGGGCTGGGCCACCGGTTTTTACGTCATATAGAGCGTAATGCGGTACTGCTCTTTTTAATACCAGCGGACAGTAGCGATCATAAAAAGGAATTTAATATTTTGCTCAATGAATTGAAGCAATACAATCCTGAAATGTTACAAAAAGAGTTTGTTATTGCTATTAGTAAAAGTGATCTCCTGGATGAAGAATTAAAAACGGCTATAGAAAAAGAATTACCACCACAAATTCCGCATGTGTTTATATCTTCTGTAACAGGCATGGGTTTGCAGGAGTTAAAAGATTTACTATGGCAAATACTCATCAGCAGTTCTTCTGTTGAAAAGAAAAATATTTCGTACTAACGGTTTATAGTTTTTATAAATAGATGATTTGTAAACATTTATCTTCATTTCGGCATTGAAATCTCAATTTTGCCAGACTGCTGTTATCGGTTGCCTTCCTTTAGGTTTAGTTTGCCTGTCGTGTCGTGATGCGTTGGCTAAAAATCAAATGTGCTACTAAAAATGTTGGTTACTCAAAGTCTATTTCTATTTTTGAAATTCTGTCTAATTCGCCTAAAATACTTTTCTTCCCGAGTTTGACACGATTTTGACATAACTAATTGATAATCAATCATGATATGTAAAAATCGGCACACTACATTTAGTATAGTTGCCGAGTAAGGATGGTTTGTATGTTTTATAAATATTGCTCTATTTTGTCAAAAGGCATTA
>CAZPHA010000071.1:0-13135 GCA_964586215.1 uncultured Ferruginibacter sp. | reverse complement strand
TCTTAGGAGCTGCTTTTTTTAACTATTTTGTACTATTTTAGTCGGACAATAGTGGTTTTGTAATAAGAATCGCTAAATGCATTTTTTAAAGCGTTCAGGCTCTCTTGGGTAGAATCTTGTTGCAACTTTTCTTTAAATGCATTGATATCAATAATATTATTTTCAATTATTCCCTTTTGGACACTAAAAATATACTGATCTGAAAAAGGAAAAATGATTTTTCCTGCCTCCTTATGCTCTTCCGGCTCTAATTCTAACACTGACTGATCATTGTTAAACTTATTTACTGATGAGAGATAGCTCAGTTTATCCACCACGGTAAAAAGATTTTTTTTCAATTCCTGTAATTGTTCAAGATTAGCAAAAGGGCAACTGACAACCATTTTAAACTCATTATCTTTCTCACTAATTTTAACCGAGTAGGTGCCATTTTTATAAAGCTCTTTTTCTGAGGCTGATAAATATTCAACCTGATTGATAATATCTTTCAAAAAAACAGTTGTATCAACGTCTTGATTTTTATCTTTTTGTCCATCATCAACTCCCTTATTGCCGAAAGATTTTGCTAACTGGAAAAACTTTCCCATATCGCCAATAATGGTGTAAGTACCACTGTTATCTTTATTGATGACGATTAGTTCCTCTGTATCCACACAGGAAGAAAAAATGCTTAAGCAAAGAATTATTAATATTAATTTAATCTTTTCCATAAAATAAAAATGCTGCTATTCAAAGTTACAACAAAGAATAGCAGCAAAAAATAATACTGATTACTAATTTAATCCTTCAGGGTAAACAATTCTTAATTCTGAAATATAACCCATTAGTTTTGTAATTACTTTATCTCCGACACCATCAACATTAATCCTATTAAGGTAATAAATCATACCATCCTTGGTACTAACAGGGTTATTGTAAAATATATATTGATGGTTTCGATCTATATCAAATACCATGATTCGGCCAGCAGTAGGGGTAGGCTTTTTAACAACTATAATTTTGTTTAACCCATTATAATCTGCCCTCATAATAGATTCAGATGACAGACTAGTACTTGTCCAATATACCTTTTGAGTTGTTGGATCTAAACGCACTACTGAAAAAATGCTGCCAACACCAGCATTTGCAATAAGCGGTTTATAACCTGTGCCATTGGTATTGATTACCGATACGGTATTATTTAATGTCTCTATAAAATAGAGCAATCCTTTGTTTATGTCCAAATCCATGCCATGTATTTGTGATACAGGGCTGGTAAAAACAATCTTTTCGTTTGCTCCATCCAGATCAGAACTGCGAATTTGATTATAGAGATACTCATTAGTACCATTTGGCACAACAGGCGGATTAGATTTTACTAAATAAAATAATTTTTTATTTTTATGATCTATTATTACATGTCCTCTGTTATAAGCGCTCTGGTCGACATTAAATGGTGTTTGAGCTACATTTACAGATAAATCTACCAAACTATGTTTTGAAAGAAAATCCGTTGGTTTTTGATTTGATATAACTGTTTTAAAGCTCCACATTTCATTAGTACCATGATTTATACCCCAGTCTGTAGAATACGAATATGGCAGGGTTTGTTTTGCAGGAAAATTAAAAATTGTAGGATAAACAGCATCCAGATTTGTTCCTTTATAAGTCAGCCACCTTGGGCTTTTTCCCGGACTTCCAGGCACCAATACCTCATTAAAGAATAATACCGGCGTAGGAAGCGGTATAGGCGTTAGTTGCGACACTGTATTTGAGGTAGTAGTGCGTAAATCAGTTTCTATCTTTTTACAAGAAAAAAATGAAATACCCAACATCATTAATAACAAAACGATAGTTAGTTTTCTCAGCATAATAAGATTTTCAATTATTTGGGTGCAAATGTAGAACTTAGTTTATTGCTAACTTTAATGAATTAATAAAATGGTAGATCTAATATATCAAACTACTATGCTGATTAACGATGATAGGAGAATTTTACCAATCTTTTTCAGGCTTTACCGGAGTTCCTGCATTTACCTTTCGTAGTTTTTCCTGCAGGTTTTTTTCATTCTGTAGAAGGGCTTTTAATTTTTCTTCTGCTTCCTGCTTACTTAATTTAGATTGCTCATCAGGATTAGAAGACTGATTCTTCTTATTATTATTATTTTCAGGCTTTTCTTGTTGCTTTTGTTGCTGATCATTTTCTGAAGATTTTTGATCATCTTTTTTTTGATCCTGCTTTTGTTGCTTTTGCTGCTGTTCTTTCTGTTTCTGTAAGGCTTTCTGCAAATTTTGCCGGGCGTCGTCATCGTTGGGTGTCAGTTTTAATGCATTTTTATAGGCTTCAATACATTCCTCCAATTTTTTACTATTTTGCAGTACTACACCTTTGTTATAAAATGCCCTTGCTTTATCAGTTGCAGATATAGCATTCTGTATGGCTTTATCATAAGCCTGTATTGCTTCTTCGCTTTTTTTATTTTTATATAATGCATTACCTAAATTATACTGACCCGTCATATTTGCCGGATTTTTAGCTATTGCCTGAGTATAATTTTCAACTGCTTTATCATACTGCTTTTTCTCATAAGCTTCATTCCCTTTTTTGATCAGATTATTATTACCTGACTGGCTCAACCCAATTAGCGGGCTAAGAAAAAGGAAGAAAATAAATATATATTTAAAATTATTATTTATAATATATTTATTATTAATTCTTTTTGAAATATTAAATTCTATAATAAGAAGTAGTAAAGCTATTAATAAAAAGTATGGGTAATAACTTCTATAATTGGTGTAAACACTATCTGTTACAGCTCTTTGGTCCATAGTATTTAAGTAGCCGGCTAATTTATTAACCACCCTATCAGAATGATCATAAAGCTGATATATACCTCCCGTTTTTTTTGCCAAATCCATTAACAGTTGTTCATTTAGTTTAGAAATCACTGTATTGCCTTCTTCATCTTTTTTTACTTCATTGGTTGTTGGGTCCATTATTACAGCTCCCTGTGGTGAGCCAATGCCAATGGTATTAATGACTACCCCCTCATCAGCCATTTTAGCGGCTAATTGTGCAGCACTACCATCATCGTGATCTTCGCCATCAGTTATTAGTATTACTGATTTGTACTTCTTTTCTTTTTTATTAAAAGATGAAAGACACATGTCTAATGCCTGAGAGATAACTGTACCCTGAGTGGGTACGGCATCCGGTGTAGCTGCATTTATAAACATTTTAGCTGAGCTATGATCAACGGTAAGTGGCATTTGCAAATAAGCTTTACCGGCAAATATTACCAGGCCTATGCGATCATTATTAAGCTGATCAATTAATCTATACAACAATTGCTTTGCCCTATCAAGCCTGGCAGGCTGTACATCCTGAGCCAGCATACTTTTACTTACGTCCAACGCAATCATTACATCAATCCCTTTACGGGTTACCTTTTCTACGCCTTTCGGGCTTCTTAGATTAGTCAATGCTAATATCCCGGCTGTGAATGCAATTATTATTAGTATAAATTTTATAGTAAATTTTTCAGGAGAATAATTTTTGAGTAATAATTTTACAAGGTTTTCATCTCCAATTTTGGCAATATTTCTTTTCTTCCATTGTATCAGCCCATAGTACAATAAAAACATGCCAGGTAAGGCAGCTAAACCCCATAGATACTCAATATGTTGAAAGTGTAACAAATTTTATTTTTTACTTCTTACCTTCAAAAAAGCCAAGTTGCTTTAAAATACTTTTGGTAACATTCATACGAATAGTGGCTATGTCGGCATTTGTATTTGGCGACTTTACAAAAGTTACAAAAAAATACACATGCCTGTTTTCTTCAATCCAGCCGACCACCCAGCCTATATCATTTCCATTTTCATCAGCGCCCCATCCTGTTTTATAGCTTAATTTATATGCCGTATTATCTTCCTGCAACATTACATTTCTTACCGACTGCTGTACACTTTTTCTAAAAGGAAGCTGATCAAAATATAATTTTTTAACCAATCCCAATTGTTCATCCGGTGATATTTTTAATTGATTATCTAACCAGAATGAATCAATAGGGCCGGTAATTATTTTATTCCCATATCCCAATGTATCAATCCATCTTTGCATGGTATCATTTCCTATCCGTCGGGCTACTTCCTGGTAATAAGGCACACAACTTACCTTGAAAGCTTCTTTCATGTTCATATCTTTGTTCCAGGATTCGAAGCTGCGTTTTTTGCCATCCCAACGAATAGTCATGGTATCGCTTAAAATTTTACCTGTTTGCAACCCTATTAAAGAATTGACTATTTTAAAAGTAGATGCCGGAGAAAAACGCTGGGTATCCAAAGCCATATTGTAAACGGTAATTTCTCCCGTGGCATTATCCAGCATGGTAAAACAGCCATCTACCTTATTTTCATCAAAATATTTTTTTAAAGAATTGTCAATTTTAGCTTTATTGACTGTGCAGGAATTGATTAAAATTGCTGTTAAAAAAATACTCCAAAATAGGCTGCTTGCTTTCAATGTTTTGATTTTTACTCTTATTTGTTTTGTAAATGTTTCGCTGTCGCTTCCAGTGCACTATAAAATTTTTGACCAAATTTTCGGAGCAAAGCTTCTTTCAAAAAAGCATATACCGGAACCTTCAATTTTTTCCCCAGGCTACAAGCTGCTTGGCAATTGTCTTTCCTCGGCTCATAATTGAGATATATAGTATCTGTGTACTTACTTTCTTTCACGATAGCCGGAAATAAATGACAACTTATGGGTTTTTTCCACTTTATTTTGTTATCCAGATATGCTTGCTCAATACCACATTTTACAATACCTTTTTCATCCACTATACCATATACACAAATTTTGTGATTAATCGTTGGTGTTACCCATCCAAATTCCTTGTTATACACATATCGCCCCTGCTTATTTATTTCGTGCTGACTTTCCTCACTTAAATAAGGCAATACTTTATCCATTACTTTATTTAACTGATCTAACTCGTCTTTTGCCAGCGGAGCGCCTGCGTCTCCATCTACGCAACAAGCTCCTTTACATTTTGTAAGATCACAAACAAACCGGGCTGTCAACACTTCATCACTTACCAATATATTATCTATAGCTATCATAAACTGCAAAATTACGCATATGTGAGCTAAATGGTATATTAGTTTGCGACTTTATCTAGCATTCCCTATTTGTCAACGGGCTTTGGCATAAGCTTATTTACAATCTTTTTTAATTCAGCAATCTCCAGTTGTAAATTGTTAACAGTATTTTGTAATGTGTATAATGTTTGATCTTTTTGATTTATCTGAGTCTGCTGTTCTTTTATAGCCTGTAGCAAAACAGCCGTCATATGGCTATAATTTACGGATAAATATCCCTTCGGATCTTTACTCACCAACTCAGGAAAATACTTTTCTATTTCCTGCGCACTGAAGCCTATTTGTCGCTCGGTTGTGTGATGGGTATTTGGTTTGAAGTTATAACTGATCGGTTGAATGGCCTGTATCTTATCCAGCATATTTTCTAATGGCTGGATATCTTTTTTCAATCTGATATCAGAATTTTCCGTTAACATACCAGCTATCGTCAGGTTACCGTTGCGTAGTAAAGTAAGTGCATTGCTTCGGTTAGTTGACGTGCCATTTCCTACTACAAAAAGGCGATCCGTTGCTACTGGAACGTTAATATCCGGAACATCCGAACTATCGTTGAAATGACCGATGACTAAGGAATAATTGGCTTTAGCAATCGTGCCAAATCCCATACTAGCTGCATTTGTACCTCTTGCTTGTGTATTCTCTCCAAATGATGCTGTATGATCGCCTGAAGCAATAGTTGTCCAGCCGGTTGCTAAGGATGTTCGCCCTGAAGCAAGACTAAGTGCTCCCATACTTGTAGCTTCTGTATTTGTTGCTTTAGTAGCTTTCCCCATTGCTGTTGATTCACTTCCTGAGGCCAAGGTACCTGATCCCATAGAAGTTGCAATTGCCCCTGAGGCTACTGTTGCCCAACCCATCGCTGTTGTATATGCATCCGATGCCGTAGTACCCCCACCAAATGTGGTAGAAACTGGCCCTGTTGCCTTTGTATTAACTCCACCGGCAAAAGAGTATTGACCCACATTAACATCATCCCATTCATTATTTCCTACAGCACCTGCTCTAAATGCTGATTTACCGGCTAACCACAAAAACATTGGCCCGTTTCCAGCAAAAGGTAAAAAACCGTCACTTCCTCTAGCAATTAAAACGCCTCCATTAGCAATTTCCAACGCATTTACACCTCCTCTTTTAAAAACAACATTTTGATCGTCTGTAGTACCAATAAAGTTTATTGCAGAATTAGTTCCGGCGTTACCAGTCAACTGCCAACCCCCTGTATTTCCTGAAGCGCCTAATTTTGTCCAGGCTACAATATTGTTACCATTACCGGCATTGTAATAATACCCTTCGCCACCGGGAAGATTTACATTTGTATTGTACACAATTAATCCTTTTGCAGGGTTATTAATTGGATTACCCATATTCAATGCTTGTAAACTAACTTTTGGCAATAGTACTCCTTTAGCAGGAGAGCTAACATCCAGCATTGCCGATGGATGTGGCGGGGCTTGGGTATTGTTAATGGATACATTTTGGGCTTTTACAGCAACCCATAAAAATAATAAAACAGTTAATGGTAAGAGTGTAATTTTTCTGATCATAAAAAAATAAATAAAAACTTGAATAATGATGTTAATGCGGCAGGTTATCGTACAGAGAAAGGCCTTTAATTGGGTAATATATTTGCAAAATTACTATTTTTTTCAATTTAATATATAAATATATTATACAATGTATAATTATTTGTTAAGCATTAAATTATATATAATAAAAAATCACCGATAAGACTACCGGTGGCACATATGAAAAATTGCTATGCGACAAAAAAAAATTTTTATTACACGAATTATATCTAATTACACGAATTACATCTTAACATCTTAACATTTTAACCTCTTCACATTATAACCCTCATTAAAAAAATCTTGTCCAGCCTTTCCACCAGGTATCTCCTACTCCACAGGCGCCCCGATAATTTGCAGGAGTAAACCAGGATGCAATTTTTCCATTGGAAAAGTCTGCGCCACTAGCAGCCGGTGATCCTGGAGCCGGATTAAAATCTACAGTGTTATCGTATTTGAAAGGAGCGGACAATTGTACATCAGAGGTATTTATTAACAAACTATTTCCGCCATCTACCCTGTTAAAATAAGCCGACAAATCAAAATTATTCGGGTTGGGACTCATAGATAGCTGCGTATTATTTCCTGCCAATATGGTATTAGCAACTACCATACGCCCTGCGGTAATATTTAAATCTGTAGGTGTTCCCGTACCAGCATCCAGTTGCCAACCGATTGGCCATCCCATTACAATAGAATTGAATAAGCTCAAAGCCGTGTTGCGACGCAAATGCAACCCCCTTTTATAATTTACATTTCCCTTGTTATCTAAAGTAGCTCTTGGGCCAATCAATGTTACATTACTAAATACAGGCGTTGTTTGCGGCGCTAAATTACTACCCCCTGCATCATTATCCGATTCAAAACCATTGCTACCGCTGATATCCGCAATCAGGCTATCTCTGAAACCAATGGCATATTGCACACGACCGGAATAGCCATTATCGGTATCAAAATCGTCATCCAATCCTTTATATGCAATTAAGTGCTTACAATCAACCGAACCACCAAACCATTCAAAGCTGTCATCATTGGCATAACTTACCTGCACATAATCAACTGTAGTGCCTTTACCAACAGCGCATAAGGTTAAGCCGTTTAGTTCTTTATCAGGCAGGTATGCGTATCCGGCGTATTCAATACGCATATATTTCAACACACCACTGTTATCATTATCGTCTGCTCCACCGTATAACCCTAATCCCTCTGCGTTATTGATACCGCCTTCTACTTCACCAATACCAGCCACTCCGTTAAAACTGTTATTGGTCTTTGCTCTGCCACAAATTACAATACCGCCCCAATCACCACGGTTAGGCGTAGACGCATCGCTGGTAAATATAATAGGCTTATCGGCTGTGCCATTAGCAATGATCTGACTGCCCCGAGTGATCACTAAAGTTCCCCGGGATGACTTTTCTCCCTGAATAGTAACGCCCGGCTCAATGGTTAACTTAGCTCCGTCTACCACATACACAATTCCCTTGAGAATATAGGTATTGCCAGCTTTCAACGTTCTGTCCGTATTAATTTTTCCGGACAAAATGATATTTTCACCGGGTGTAGTCGGCAAAGTAGTATTCCCATTATTATCACCATCTACTTCAATTTTTCGGCAGCTTACTGCAAGTACAGCAATCGATAAAAAAAGCAATGAAATACGTTTCATAAATGTATTGTTTGAATTTTTATTTAATGTTGTAAGAAAAAGTTACACTTACATTGGTACCATAATTTCTGCTGATAGCCAACACATCTTTTGATCGACTTTGATATTTTTTATTTTGATCTAAATCATGGTAGAAATAAGCACGTTTGTTTAGAATATCATTAATGTTTAATTTAATTTCACCCTTATTTTTTAAAATTTTCTGTGCTAATTGGATATCCAATAAAGGACGAGGATTTTCCCAGATATCGGATATCGCTTCATTCCCTACAAATAAAATCCTACGACCAATCTGATTAAATAAAAGTGTGCTACTGAAACCAACCTTTTCTACATCATATTGTAAACCAATGTTTACCAAATAAGGGCTTTGCCCTTGCAATGGACGATCGAGAGATAGTGTATCTTTTACACGACTATGGATATAACTTACATTACCTGAAACGGTGAAGTTTCTTAAAGATTCTCCCAACGCATCTAATTTTTTTCTACCTTCCAATTCTACTCCAAATGCAGTTGCTTCTTTGGTATTGGCTATGTTAAAAGTATTGGTAGCAGGGCCCGTTCTGTTAAAATAATATTCAATTGGATTTTTAAAATATTTATAAAAAAATCCCAGTGTAAACAATTCACCTGCTCTTGGATATAGCTCATAACGTAAATCCATATTCGAAATTTTAGTACGTTGTACTTTACTATTTCCCACCACTTGGGCATTTAATTCAAAATCATAAAACGCAAAGGGACTTAACTCACGAAATTCTGGCCGGGCAACAGTTTGACTACCACTTAAACGAAAATTAGCAGTATTATTCAATTTATACGTTACGTTGATGCCCGGTAAAAAGTCAGTTACCCTGCTATGCACATAACGTTCATCCGATTTATTGACACTTCCGACTAGTTGATCAAAATCTTCTACTCTAACGCCATAGACTATACGAAGTTTTTCTGTGAATTGGTTATCCAACTGCAAATAGCCTGCATTCATGATTGTATTGGCCATGTATCTAAAAGGCTTGCCCGTCAATTCTCCAAACTGAACCTTATCAGGTGTAGTACCAAAGTTTTCAGAGGTGAAAATTTTATCTGCAGGGAACAGTCTTATATTATTGTCAAATGTATTTAAGAAAAACGGGCGGCTGTCGAATAATCTGTCTTTCACCTGAAACAAATATCCTGCCTTCACAAGTTGCCTGAATCCTAACCATTTAAATGATTGTGAAATATCGCCGCCGGCATTATAAATATAGTCGCTCAGGTTGCTATAAAATATACTACCGCTTTTCTGGCTGCTACCAGCACCAATCAAGGCATAATAAGCTCCGGCTGGATCATCTTCATTTTGTGTATAAAATAATCTCCGCTGATCGGGAATATATTGATCCAGAATGTTAAAGCCTCCGTACCATTTTAATTTTGTTTGCCATTTTGCGAAATTATGTTCCCCTACCAATTGCGTATTAAAAAATGTATTTTGCCTAAACCCAATTTCCTGTGCTTTTACTCTATCTCCTTTTCCAGGACCTAAAATATAATCTCTGCCATCATAACGATCAACCACAAAATTGCTGGAATTTATATTGAGAATATTTTTAAAAGAAATACGATGATTGTTGTTGAACTGTAATGAAAAATTTGCCAAGGCACCAGCTAATACATCACTGGAATATTTATTATTTTTATAAAACAAATCCAAAGTGCCATCATTATTAGCAATGACTGCATTATCAAATGGAAGGCGCCGGTTGCTTTGGTTATAGGTAAGGGCAAATACACTTCCTATTTTTTTATTAAATATTTTACCTGTTAGCCCACTATTTATTTGAAAAGATTTATTCAAAGGAGCATTTCCAGGCGTAGCCGTCCAAACGTTTCTGAATTTTTTACCCCATTCATTCTGCTGTTGCTGGCTTAAAGCTGCAAATGCAGATTTAGTGGGCATTCCGGTAGGCAATGCTCTGGTTCCATCTTCAACCCCCAACCAATCCAGCTTACCGCCTGGTGCCTGGAAAAAATCTTTCCCTACCGTTTGCGTATTAAATCCGGTACCTAGTTGAACATTTAAAAAATTTGCTGCAGGAATATCTTTGGTTTGCACCTGCACAAGGCCTCCTGCCCATTCGCCCGGCAATTCGGGTACAAAGGCTTTGTTCATCACAATATTATCAATCATTGGCGCTGGAAAAATATCGAAGCTGAATGTCTTTCTATCAGGCTCTGTGCTACTTAACAATATTCCATTCAACATGGCCTGGTTGTACCGATCACTTAAACCACGTACTACCAAATACTTACCTTCCTGTACAGATGTGCCGGGTACTCTTTTCAATACTTCTCCCGTATTTTTATCAGGCGACCTTCGAATAGATTCAGCAGAAATTACAGAAGCCACTGTATTGGTATTTTTTTGGAATGATATTAATGCCGCAGCCGTTTCCTTTCTTGCTGATACGGATTTTACAACAACGTTTTGTTCTGTTTTTGTTTTTTGTTCTAACACTATGTCCTGTACGGTTACTTTTCCTTCAACCACTGCTATATCATTTACTTCCTTACTGATACCATTATACGAAAATATAAGTGTAATCAATTTTGAAGCATTTGCATTAACCACATAATGTCCGTTAATATCTGTGGCAATACCAGTATTTGATCCTTTAATTATTACGGATACTCCTGCCAATGCTTCACCAGATTTTGCATCGACTACTCGTCCTTCAATTTTTCCCTGCTGGGCAATACTGTGTAAAGAAGCGACGCAGAAAACGATAAGGAAGGCGAGATATCTCATGCGAAAAAATTTACCGCAAAGAGAATATATATGTGTTACCAGAATGTAAATGAAAGATTATGTAAATGTTATCAATATGTTAAGCCAATGTTATGAGTTGATAATTGTTTAATTGGATAATTGATAATGTTATTTTATTACTATATAAGTATTTGATTATCAAAATATTATCAATTATCAATTGACTAATTATCCATTAGTAGTATCTTTGTAATATAAAACCTCGTCATCATGTATATCAAACAACTATATACCAATTGCCTGAGTGAAGCAGCCTACTACATCGAAAGTGAAGGCGAAGCTGCCGTGATTGATCCTCTAAGAGATGTGGATGTGTATATGAATTTAGCGAAAGAACGGAAAGCGACTATCAAATATATTTTTGAAACTCATTTTCATGCTGATTTTGTAAGTGGACACTTAGACCTGAGCAAACAAACGGGCGCTCCTATTGCTTATGGCCCCAATGCCAAAACAGGTTTTGCTGCACATATTAGTAAAGATGGAGAAACATTTAAATTGGGAACATTAAGTATTGAAGCGATACATACGCCCGGCCATACTTTAGAAAGTACCTGTTATTTATTAAAAGATGAACATGGCAAACCACATGCCTTGTTCTCCGGTGATACACTTTTTATTGGAGATGTTGGCAGACCTGATTTGAGCAGCGGCAACCTTAGCACAGAGGAATTGGCCAGCATCATGTACGATACCGTTCAACAGAAAATATTGCCATTGGCAGATGATATTTTATTATATCCTGCACACGGCGCCGGCAGTAGCTGTGGCAAAAACCTGAGTAGTGAAACCGTTAGCACGATAGGCCAGCAAAAGCAAACCAATTATGCCTTACAACCGCAAACGAGAGAAGAATTTATAAAAGCTGTATCTGAAGGCTTACGAACTGCTCCCAAATACTTCCCTATCAATGCAGAAATTAACATGAAGGGTTATGATAGTCTGCAAAATGTAAAATCAGTTGCTTTAACAGCATTGGATATCCCAACATTTAAAAATAAAATGCAGGATGCTATTATACTGGATACACGACCTGCTACTGTATTTACACAAGGGTTTGTACCCGGCTCTATTTTTATCGGACTGGAAGGAAGATTTGCTGAATGGGCTGGCACCCTTTTACCTTTTGATAAGGATATTATTTTGGTAACAGAGGCTGGTAAAGAAGAAGAAACGGTAGTACGCCTGGCCAGGGTAGGCTTTAGCAAAATGCAGGGATACTTGAATGGCGGCTTTGAAGCATGGCAAAAAGCGGGTGAAAAAATTGATATGATTATCGATGTGGAGGCCAGTGAACTGGCGATGGATTTACCGCATGATCCCAACCTAACGGTAGTGGATGTACGCAGAGAGGCTGAATTTGCCGGTGGGCATGTTAAAAATGCCCTCAACGTACCTTTGGATGATATGACTGACATTGTACAAATTGCCCAATTTGAAGACAATCAAAATTTGTATATCCACTGTGCAGCCGGCTACCGCAGTGTGATTGCTGCTTCTTTAATGAAACGCCAGGGACTTCATCACCTCCGCAATGTACTGGGTGGATGGGCTAAAATTCAAGAGCAGGAAAATATTGAAGTAGAAAAGGAAACGAGTGTGTTGAATTGAGTTTGCCTCATAGGTTAAGATATGCAGGTACTCTATTTAAATGCTTTGTTATCTATCCACAAATGTTGATACTCATCTTTGTATTCCCATTTCCAACGCCGGTGAGTCCATAAAAAATTAGAAGGGTCTGTTTTAATCGATTCTTCTATAAAATCTCTGTATCGCATGGTAAGTTCTTTCTCTGTTAGCTCCGATGCATTTTCCGTTACAAGTTGATGATGTAAATAATAATGCCCTCTTTTTTTCTTTATAAAACGAACAAACACAATCGCAATATTATTTTTCCCGAGTTTGACACGTTCGCTTAATATGAAGCTATAAAAGGCTTGATTT
>CAZPHA010000070.1:0-13602 GCA_964586215.1 uncultured Ferruginibacter sp. | reverse complement strand
GCTTTTTCATAAGCAAATATACAAAATAAGAACTAATCTATGCTCTTATTAATAAATGCAAAATTATTAATTATCAATTATCAATTAACCCCTTATCAATTATTACTACTCATTTTTACCGGCGAGCATGGGCACAAAAGAAAAATTATCGAAAGCCTCTTCATTAACAGAGCCATCTGCAATTTTGGTTATACGCAACATACGCTGGGCATCTCCCTCATTAACAGGAACTACCATCATACCTCCCGGCTTCAATTGATCGATTAGTTTTGGCGGTATAAATGGAGCGGCAGCAGTGATGAGGATTTTATCAAACGGCGCAAAAGTGGGCAATCCTTCATACCCGTCACCATAAAAAAATTTGATGTTGGGGTATTTTGATTTTAAGATAAAATTTTTAGCCTTTTCGTATAGTTTTTTTTGCCTTTCAATGGTGTAAACTTTCGCTTCCATCTCTGCAAGTACCGTAGCCTGATAGATACTTCCTGTTCCGATTTCCAATATTTTATCAAATGGCTTTACTTTTAGCAATTGGGTTTGATAGGCAACCGTATAAGGTTGTGAAATAGTCTGGCCCTCACTGATAGGAAAAGCCCGGTCTTCATAAGCAATTTCATCGAAGGCACTATCCAGAAAAAAATGTCTTGGAATATTATTCATAGCACCCAATACACATTCATCAGTAATTCCTTTTTGCCGCAATTGTTCAATCAGCTTTTTCCTTAATCCTTTATGACGATATGTATCTTCAAATTTTCTCATGGAAATGGCTTCTATAATTCAACATTACAATGAAATTGGAGAATTTTTTGCAGTGCAAAGTTACGAAAAATTCGGCAAATGAATTATAGACCATAAACTTGTCCATTAACCCATCTACTAATCTTCTATAAACCCCCATTCCTGCCGTAATTGTTCTAATTGTACATTACCTAGTCGGGGCTGATCATAATGCCCGGCAGCACATTTTTGCCTAAAAGCTTCATATAAAGTGACAGCACAAGCTACTGAAATATTTAATGACTTTATGATACCTACCTGCGGTATGATAAAGTTTCCATCAGCTATAGAAATTATTTCTTCACTTACACCACTATGCTCGTTGCCAAACACCAATGCTACAGATTCTGTTAAATTCAACTCATATAAATCCACTGCATCACTGCTAAGATGAGTAGTATAAATTTTTGCATATTTTTTTCTTAACCTGTCAAAACACTCATTAGCATCTGTAAACTGATGAATGGTAAGCCACTTAGCAGCGCTGGATGAACTTTTGGCTCCCCATTTTCTATGTGGGGGTATTTTATTATTCAAAATGTAAATTTCCTGCATGCCCACTGCATCACAGGTACGCATAACCGCAGATATATTATGTGGATCAAATACATTTTCCAACACTACCGTTAAATCCGGTTGTCGCTTATTTAAAACAGTTGTTAATCGATCATATCTTTCAGGAGTCATAAATAATAATGTGATAATATGCTGATGTGATAATCCACGCCAGAGGCGGGACAAGTTATGCCAATGTGATAATTTATTGGTAAAATTTTTCATCAATTATTCTTATCCCTAAACCTGGTAAATCAGTATAAATAATTTTACCATAATCAAAAGATACTCCCTGAGCAATATCTTCTGCAAGCAATAACGGACCGTCCATGTCTACAATATCTATTAAGGGCGCCAGCTGGGCTATTGCCGCTGTACCCAGGCTACTTTCATTCATACAACCAATCATCACCTGCATACCAAGTGCTTTTGCTTTATCAATCATTCTTCTGGCTGCTGTGATACCGCTACATTTGGTCAGTTTAATATTTATTCCATGGAAATGCTGATAACACTTTTGTACATCCTCTTCTTTTACACAAGATTCATCAGCGAATAACGGAAGCGGCGATTGTTCATACAATATTTTCATGCCTTCCCAATTGTCCTTTGCCAGCGGTTGCTCTACCATTTCTACTCCCAATGTTTTCAACACAGGAATTTTATTCAGCGCCTCTTCCAACGTCCAGCCAGCGTTAGCATCTACTCTAAAAATTGCATCTGTATGCTTTCTTAAAGATTCTACCATTTGTACATCATTTTCTACCCCCACTTTGATTTTATAAACCGGCCAAGGCTGCTTTTCCATTTTTTCAATCATTATGTCTATCTCATCAATTCCAATGGTATAGTCAGTTGTCGGAGTATTTTCAGTATCCAACTGCCATAATGCATGAAGTTGCTTGTTTTTTATTTTTCCGAAAATATCCCAACCTGCCATATCTAATGCACAAACTAAAAAAGAATTATCAGGAAATAGATGATGCAAGTAATGCCAAAATCGCTCCGGATCAGTAAAAGAAAACTTTTCGATGAATTGTCTTTTATTCTCTAAATCCTCCACCATTTTTTCAACAGGAATATTGTAATAACTGATTGCAGGCGCTTCGCCATATCCTTTGACACCAAAGTAATCAAGCTCTACAATGAATGTAGGCTGATGTGTTTTGGTACCCTTTGATATTGTAAAAGGATACTTAAATGGCAGATTAAATATTTTGTACCTGAGTTTCATAATTATCTTCCGGAATCAAGTATACACTGTTTCAACTCTTTATTAAAATCTGCTTGTCTGATGAGTTCTTCAAGTGTCAAATGCATTCTGTATTTCCAATAATGATTCGGATTAGCAGGCTCATTAATTCGTTCTTCATGAGGGTTTTCATTTCTTACATCACCATTGATCCCCAACAAATCCTGCAATTGAAAAATGCTCCACATGGCCGGAGAATATAAATGTTGAAAAATAATTTCTTTGTTGATCCAGGGTTCACAGAAATAAGGAGCTTCGCCTTGTTGCCCCATTATTTGATTATAAAAACGTTGAATTTTAGTTTTGTCTTCTTCCCACCATCCTCTTATTGTACTCATATCGTGAGTACTTGGCGTTATTACGCTTAAATAGGGTGCATCGTTGGGATGGAAAAATTCAGTTCCGGTTTTTTTCGGCATGCGTTGAATCTCCAGGCTTAAAATGCCTAACTGCTTCATTACATCCGGCACACAGGCAGGCACCATTCCCAAATCCTCTCCACAAATCAGCATGTTCGTGCTGCTTTTTAAACCCGGCAATTTGTGCATCGCTTCTTTCTTCCAAAAATCATCCTGCCGGCGATAAAAATAATTGATGTACAGGTCTTTTAATTGCTGTTGAACATATGAATCCAGGTATTTAAAAGATAAGGTTTGCTCCATGGCAATTCTGAAGTGAAACTTCATTCCCTCACCTTCTTCGTCTTCTATCAAAATAATATTGCTGATCAAATCATACAGGCCTGTTTTTAATTTTTTATTATTTTCTTCTTTTGGAAGATCATTAAAATATTGCTCTACTTTTCTTTGGGTATCAAATTCATCTTTTAAAGTATTTCCCTTTAAAAAATTTTCTTTTACAAAATCAACCTGATTACCAAAAATGGAGTGTAATACTTCATCATTGATAAATGGCTTACAATAACGAATTTTATCGAATGGAATTTTACGTTCAAGAAATTCATTCATATGTACAGGAATAGCCGGTACAAATTTTCCCAAAATACCTTCCACAGCATGTAAAGGAATACTCCAAATTCTAAAAAAACCTAAAATATGATCAATTCTAAATGCATCAAAATAATTACTCATTTGCTCAAAACGTTTACGCCACCACGTGAAGTTATCCTGCTGCATCTGCTTCCAGTTGTAAGTGGGGAAGCCCCAGTTTTGACCTTTTACAGCAAAATCATCCGGCGGAGCGCCTGCCTGAGCATTCATATTATATAAAGCCGGCTCCGTCCAGGCATCTACACTATATCGGTAAATACCGATAGGAATATCTCCTTTTACAATGATCCCATTTTTATGAGCATATTTGGTTGCTTCTGTAAGCTGCAGATGTAAATGATACTGTGTAAAATAATAAACAGCAATTTCATCATAGTGTTTCTGGCTGGGACTTACAAGACGCTGGATAGCATTCTCATTATAAATTTTGTGTGATTTCCATTGGTTGAAATCGGCCGTTTTATATTTATCTCTCAAATAACAAAATGCAGCATAAGGCGCCAGCCAATGCCGGTTTAAATCAAAAAAAGTAAAGTAGGCTGTGTCATTTGCCAGGGCTTCTTTCTGTCGTTGATATAATTCTTTGATAGCATTGAGTTTAAATTTCATTACCTGCTCATAATCAACAGTAGATAATTCATTTAATTGCTTTTGTTTTTTCTTTAGTGATTTTACTATATCTGCATCCGCAGCGCCAGCCACTTTCTCTAAATTTAAATACAAAGGATGTAAAGCAAAAGCGGAAATGGCAGCATAAGGATAAGAGTCTTTCCAGGTATGTGTAGCCGTGGTGTCGTTAATCGGTAACAGTTGAATTAATTTTAAACCAATGTTCTTAGCCCAGTCGACCAATAATTTCAAATCTGTTATCTCTCCTGTTCCAAAACTATTTTTGCTTCTTAAGCTAAACAGTGGAATAGCTACACCGGCGCCTTTGAATATTTTTCTATACACAGTAGCAAAACCATCATGCAAAATAGTTAATTGATTGGCTGCTGGTGATTCCGGTATAATTCGGTTCTCACTTGTTTCGAACTGTACAAACTTTTTATCTTTTATATTGAATACGCCATATTTATATTGTATAGGAAAATTTTCTTCTGAAAAATTTAATTTAATTGTCCACCACCTTTCATTTTTTGTAAGGAGTAAAGGGAGTTCTGTTTGCCAATTACCCATTGATGTTGAATTACCTGCAATACACAACACCTCATTTTCCTGAAGCAGAGGGGCCTTTACTCTAAACTCATGTGTATATGATTTGACATTTTTTTTAGAAAGAAATGAATGGTTTGATTTTAACAATACCTCCTGAAAAGGTTGCGTATAAAAAACATTCTCTACCTCTCCCATATGATTCCAGGTATCTATCAATACGCATTCTTCCACCTTTTTTACTTCGGTTGATTTGATAACTCTGTTATCATTGCCTTCTACAATTTCTTCTCCATTATCATACCGTAAAATGTAATAATAATTTATTTCATCCAGCGCTTCTAATTCATCTTTATTAATATCAAAACTGCCATGCCAAAACTCATTATTTAAATAATTCAATGGCATCGCTTTATGAATGTCGCCATTTCCTAAGGCCGCTGTATTGCCACACAAAAAAAGGCTTTGTCCAAAAGAAGTACTAAAGCGCAAATAAAATTGAAATTTCATCCTTAATCATTTAAGAAAAAGCAAGATAGGGTGTTTATATTAAAATGTAAAAAATACACATTAATGTAAAATTGATAATGCTTTAATTTATAATTGATAATTTATTTTAATATAATAAATTCTAATAATGTTGCTGTTCTGATTGCAATTTCATCAATCAAAAATTTTCGTATATTTGCAAAAAATTTGAGCATGGAAATGAAAAAGAAAAATTTAGGTTTATACTGGCTTTTATTTCTGGCTTCCGTAGCAAGCTTTTTCGCTGTATTGTATTCACCTATTGGCTCATATTGCTCAATGGTATTACCCTTTAACGTTACTTTCTTGGCAAAGGCGCTGGATTTAATGTAGTTCATGGTTTATAAGTCTTTGGGAGATTATTTATGAGCCAAATCAGTTGGTAATTACAAAATCGGGCCGATGAATAAACTGACTAAAAAATCTGAATCGTAATCCGGTAGCAAATTCTATCTTCCAGTTTTTATATCCTTCATTTACTC
Source organism: uncultured Ferruginibacter sp. (assembly GCA_964586215.1). Lineage (GTDB taxonomy): Bacteria > Bacteroidota > Bacteroidia > Chitinophagales > Chitinophagaceae > Ferruginibacter. The sequence continues at coordinate 7,840 of CAZPHA010000070.1, read as the reverse complement.
TGGGAAAATAGTATCCTCTAAGTTCCATTGTTCCAAAAACTAAGTTTTCATTCCTGGCCCTGATACCACCGCCCAAAGCGCTGTACAGCTCTGTCTTATTAATGTTTTCTTTATAAGGTTTGATGACACTGGCATCTACAAAAGCAAATGGAGCAAATCTAAATCCCAATAATTTATTGATGCTGTATAAAACTGATTCCGCCTTAACCGTTGCTCTCACATCGCCGGCAACATAACCATTATTAAAATATGGCAATCCATAAGCGCTATTTAAAAATAATGGAGCATTTACGAATGGATTAATCTGAGTGGATAACCCTGCAGAAAAAAAGCTCCGGTTTAACCAATTATGGCTTACATATTTTAACCGGGTAATATGATCTACATTTGCCAATAGCTCTACATCTTCGAAACGTTTGCGATAAAAATTACTTCCCACCCTGAAAGTATAAGTGGTATAAAATCCTTTTTTATTGTAATGATTAAAAAGAAAATCCAGTCCGGCATAAGGTCGTTTCCTGTTTTGCTTATTGCTTACGCCGCTGGTAAATGAGAAACTGAACCCTTCCGGCACATCCTCATAAATACCAAATCCATATATAAAATTAGCCTTATAAAAATTTTGCCTGAAAACATTGAATGATGCCAATAATCCATTACTGTTGATGTATCGATAATCTATTTTACTGTCGGTGCTGGCAGGTACAGAATCAAACTTTTGATAAAACACACGTAACGCCAGAAAGGCCCGAATTCGTGTTTCCAAATTTTTACTACGCAGATTTCTTCTACCCAGGCTATACCCATACCATCCATCTATATTATAGTAGTTGTACCGATAATCTGATCTGAATAAAGAATCAGGCAACAAATAATTATTAGCTGTTTTATTATATGCTGCCTCAATGGACCAGGTTGTGGGCAGATAAGCGCTTACCAACGGTTTTTCAACTTTAGCGTACAAACTGGTTTCTTCATTTTTTCCACTGTTAAAAGCATTGCTAAAATTTTTGCCCCCAATGGTAACATCTATAAAAGATCCGGCTATATTTTTTTTCCTCACCTCTGCACCCCACCCATATTGAGGGGACCTTTCTCTATCATACAAACCCGAAACAGATAACTTTATAGCTCTTCCTGCCAGATTTTCCTCTCTAATATTTGCTTCTGCTTTTTTATTACTACTGATATCGATATTACCACCAATGGAAAATACATCTTTGGTAATGACAATAACATCCACGGAATCTTTATTATCTGGAATATCATCAATCAATATTTTTGCATCCTTTAAAAATCCCGTCTCTCTCAAATGCCGCTCATTATCTGCCAGCAAGAGCGGATATACCTTATCCCCCTCTTTAAAAAACAAATTATTGGAAAGAACTTTTTTAGTAGTGTGGGTATGAAAAGTATTGGCCAACCTTATTCCAAGGTTATCTCTTATTAAAGTAGTATCATAAATATCTCTATCAAAACCTACTGATAAAAATTCAATATGTCGGATTATTTTTCCTTTATATTGAAGATATGGATTTACTATTCGTATGGGTTCCGCCAGAGGTGGATTTGTGGAAATGCTTTTTCCAAGCTTGCCTAACAGCCCTCTTTTTTTAGCCAAAAAAAAGGTGTCCTGCTGAGCAAAAGCAGATGATCCAAATAATATAAATATTATTATATATATAATATATTTTATATTCATTTTAATAATTACAAACCAATACCCATTACTTTTTTTTAAAATATTTGATTGCAATTTAATTATACATGATCAATTATTCTCGCCAGAGGCGAGACAAAAAAATTATCCGATTATCAATAATTAAAAATAAGTCAATAAAATTTATTATATTAGTACTGCCAAAACATTTACCAAACTATTAAAACTGCATTCTCTCCCTGATTGAGTTTTTTTACAATAATAATCGGTTAAAAATAATTATGAAAAAAATTCTATTCATTACATGCCAGTGTTTTCATAATTCAGTTTTGTTTGCACAATCTGTTACATTCGACCAGACTAAACAATATGGCAGTTTTAGCGACAATCAGACTTATATTTCTTTTGCTAAATCGACCGCAGTTGATGATAACGGTAATGTATATACGAAAAGTATATTTAATACCAGCCCGAAAGTGTTTAGCGTACCATCATCCATAAAAAATTAATACCCCGTTTACATCTGGATTCTAATAAAAAGGGCTGTCCATAAAAAGACAGCCTTTATTTGTAATGCTAATTTATTCTTTATCTACTCATTACCTGTTGGTTCAATTCCGTCAGCATTATCATCACTTTGTTCAATATCACCTTCCACTTCCTGCTCATCCAATTGAGTAATGGCTGCAATTTTATCACCATCATCTACTCTGATTAATTTTACGCCCTGTGTAGCCCTACCCTGCTCACTGATTTGATTTACTGCCATTCGAATGGTTACGCCTGATACACAGGTAATCATTAAATCTTCTTTTTCGGTAACAGCCAATAAGCCTACCAATGAGCCGGTTTTATCAGTAACATTAATAGTTTTTACACCCTTTCCACCACGATTGGTTATTCGATAATTAGGTTCTCCTGTTGCAGGATCATCCATAAAAGTACGTTTGCCATACCCATTCTCACTTACCACTAAAATGGTATGATTTTTATCATTTTTATTTACACAAATCATACCTACTACTTCATCTTTTTCATCATCTACCTCAATACCACCTACGCCAATACCGCCTCGGCCCGTAGAACGTACTTTCTCTTCATGAAACCTGATAGCTCTACCGCTTCTAACTGCCATCATAATTTCACAGTTACCATCCGTCATCCTTGCAGCAATCAGCTGATCACCTTCCAAAATGTTAATGGCATTAATACCGTTTTGTCTGGGACGGCTAAAATCTTCTAAATCAGTTTTTTTAATGATACCTTTTTTGGTACATAAAATGATGTAATGATTTTTCACATATTCTGCATCATCAAAGTTTTTCACATCAATAATTGCTCTTACTTTGTCATCTGCCGGGATTTGCACTAAATTTTGTATCGCCCTACCCTTGCTTGTTTTATCTCCTTCGGGAATTTCGTACACCTTTAACCAGAAGCATCTGCCTTTTTCGGTAAAAAATAATAAAGTATGATGTGTAGAAGCTACAAATAAATGTTCAATATAATCTTCTTCCCGTATGCTGCTACCTTTTGCACCCCTGCCGCCACGGCGCTGCTGGCGATACTCCGTAGCTGATGTACGCTTGATATAACCCAGATGTGAAATCGTTACTACCACATCTTCTTCTTCGATCAAATCCAGCATATTGATTTCATCTCCCACATATACTATCTCTGTTTTTCTCTCATCACCAAATTTATTTTTTACTTCTGTCAACTCATCTTTAATAATCTGGAATCGAAGTCCTTCATTCGCCAGAATCTCTTTCAAATGAGCAATGAGTTTTATAATTTCTGCATGTTCTTCTTTAATTTTATCGATCTCCATTCCGGTCAACCGTTGCAAACGAAGCTCTAACACTGCTTTCGCTTGTATTTCAGTCATACCGAAATTACTCATCAAACCCTCTTGGGCAATAGCCGGCGTAGCAGAATTACGAATCAATGTAATTACGGCATCCAGGTTGTCCAAAGCAATCAAATAACCTTCCAAAATATGAGCTCTTTCTTCTGCCTTGCGTAATTCGTATTGTGTACGCCTTACCACCACTTCGTGTCGGAAATCAACAAATTCGGAAATTAAATCTTTTAAATTTAAAATTTTAGGACGGCCCTTTACCAATGCAACATTATTGATACCATACGATGTTTGCAGTTCCGTCTTTTTGTACAATTGATTGATCACTACCTGTGCTACGGCATCTTTTTTCAGATCGACCACAATACGGGTGCCTTCTTTATTATTACTTTCGTTGTTTACATCTGCGATCCCTTCTATTTGTTTATCATTAATCAATTCCCCAATTCTGGCTGTAAGCGTATCACGGTTTACCTGGTAAGGAATTTCATAAATCACTAATTTCTCTCTACCTGATTTCGTGGTTTCAATATTTACTTTACCACGAAGCACCACCCTGCCCCTGCCGGTATGCAGGCCGGCCTTTACTCCTTCAAATCCATAAATAACTCCTCCTGTTGGAAAATCAGGGCCTTTAACGAATTTAATTAATTCGTCAACCGTAATTTCTTTATTATCAATATAGGCTATACAGGCATCAATTACTTCAGTTAAGTTATGCGGAAGCATATTCGTTGCCATACCTACCGCAATACCGCTTGATCCGTTCACCAGCAGTTGCGGAATTCGTGTAGGCAGCACCGTTGGTTCCTCTAATGAGTCATCAAAATTATATTGAAAATCGACTGTTTCTTTTTCAATATCTTCCAGCATAGCTTCGGCAAACTTCTGCATACGCACCTCGGTATAACGCATAGCCGCCGGAGGATCACCATCCTGACTACCAAAGTTACCCTGGCCATCAATCAGCCTATAACGCATGGCCCATTCCTGCGCCATACGCACCATAGTATCGTAAATAGCAGCATCACCGTGAGGATGGTACTTACCCATTACCTCACCCACAATACGGGCGCTTTTTTTATAAGGTCTGTTGCTGGTATTCCCCAATTCACTCATCCCAAACAAGATCCTCCGATGCACCGGTTTTAACCCATCTCTCACATCCGGCAATGCCCTTCCCACAATTACACTCATGGAGTAATCAATGTAAGAAGTTTTCATTTGCTCTTCAATATTTACAGGGATCACACGGCCTCTATTGTTGGAGTCTTCGCCGTTCAAGTTTTGTATATTTTCCATATAGTTGAATAGGGTGCAAAGGTACGAAATTTTTCTGCAAAATAGCCCTTTGAATAGCTAAAAAGAGCATCGAATGAGTAAAAAATTAAGTATATTTGATTCATGAACCGGATTTATTTGGATACATCGGTTTTTGGAGGTTATTTCGACTCAGAGTTTGAGGTTTGGACTAAAATTCTGTTCGATAAAATAAACAAAGGTGAATTCAAAGTTATCTATTCACGTTTGACAGATATTGAGTTAACCCCTGCACCTGAAAAGATAAAGACACTTGCTAACGGTTTGCCTCCCGAATCACTTGAATTTATTGATATTTCGGATGAAGCAACTGAGCTTGCAGAGCAATACCTCAAAGAGAATGTAGTAGGGAAAACCAGTAGAGCTGATTGTATCCACATTGCCCTGGCAACATTGCATAATGCAGACATTTTAGTAAGCTGGAATTTTAAACACATCGTAAATATTAACAGAATTCGTGGCTATAATGCTGTAAACTATAAGTTGGGTCACAAAATTTTAGAAATTAGAACACCAAGAGAAATTTTAGAATATGAAGACTAAAAAAACAGAGAAAACATTTGTTCAACAAATGAGGGATATCAGAGATAAAATAAATTTTGACATTAAGGATTTGACAATGGAACAATTGAAAAAGTATATAAGAAACCAAAAAACGCTACATACAAAGTCTGTCTGGGGGGTATAATAAATTAATTTGTTTTTGCAATACTTTTCATTTTTCCTCCTATAGTTGAATAGGGTGCAAAGGTACGAAATATTTGCCTCATTCCCGAATCCAATATTGCTAATTTTTTTAGTATTTTGACGTCAGCTTTTGAGCCCTGATTAGGCTTCAGTTGCAGCACTTCTGTTGGGGTTTTTATTGAAGTATAAATAATTAATACTAAAATTTAATGTAATTTTGACAATATCTCCTATAATTATAAACTCCAATGCTAAAGTAAATATTTAACAAAATGAGGAATATCGATTAATTTCAGCCTATTAAATTTAAGGAAGATGAAAAAGTATATTGCAGCAATATTTTTACTTGTTTTACCCATTATAATATCCTCCAGCTGCAAGCAGGAGTTTGAAAATAAGCATTATGAGACTTACCATAATTTTTGCCCATTAAAAGTAGGGAAATATATTACTTACCAATTAGACTCAACTACTACTAAAAATTTTGGAATTGGTTTTGAAGTAAAGACCTACATAGTAAAAGATTCTGTTGAAGATCAGTTTAAGGATAACTCAAACCAAATTAGCTACAAAATAGTTAGATATAAACTCGATGACCAAAAGTGGATTAGTGATAATGCTTTTATCATCACTCCTTTGGAAAATCGCTTAGAATATGTTGAAAATAATCTTAGGATCATAAAACTTGTTAATCCTGTTGTAAATGACAAAAGTTGGATGGGAAACAATTATATTACTAATCCTCCATTTTTTAAAAATTCACATTATCAGTCATGGGAATATATTTATACTAACTTGGGCAATCCGTTCAGTGTAAATAATCATACATTTGATAGTACTATCACTGTAGTATCGTATGATTCAATTGAAAATAAACCTTTTTACAATAAAGGCTATAATTCTTACGCCAAAGGATATGAAGTATACGCCAAAAATATCGGCAAAATATACCAGGATATCATAAATTGGGAATACCAGGTTTTTACCACTTATTATAATTGTAAATGGATTAAATGTGTAAATGGCATCTGTGATACTACCACCCCAGACTGCAATATGATAAATTGTGACTCCATTAGAAATATTCCGGGAACTACTATTACTTGCGATACGGCTATCAACAACTATTATTATAATGGATTTGGAGTAAAGCTTAGAATAATAGACCATAATTAAATTCGACTCTAAAATTCTTAACAAGAAATCATTCTGAAAATCCACAAACGAATAAACAATCTTTCCTTAAAATCCCCAACCAGATTTATATAAACATTAAAAAAATCACCATCCCCCAACCAATAAATTCTTAGCAGCTTTTTCACTACATTTTTGGTACCGGGCATAGGCTAAAGCAGCCTTAGTACGTACACTCTCCCGAGATTCATTGTTTACATAGGCTGCAATGGCATCATGCACTGTATATGCTTCAGGCGCCATCAATCCTGTAGTCCACACCAATGGATAAGCGCCGGCTTGTTTTAAATGAGGAGCAAAATATCTTTTACTGACACACGCCAAAATGATACAATCCCTTTTTTTATTATCACTATTTTCAAATGTATCCTCTAATGTAAAATCCATCAACCCATCATGTCCAATATAAGACAGTAATTGGGCATTACCATTGATACCAATGGTAGTGTTTTCAACCTGAACCGTCTGCTTTAACTTACCTGCACAACTATTTAAAAAATCAACCGTACAGTTTTTAATAAACTGACCATCATAAGCATCGGCCACCAGGTAGTAATTCTTTTTTTTATGCTTAAAAATCAGGCGCTCTACAATTATACCTTTAAGTTTCTCACTTTTAACCAGTCTCCATTCCTTACTGTTTTTAAAGTAACTTCTTACACCATAGCCGCAACCCCAGTAAAGATTATTATACGGATCCTGACCATTGCCAATTTTAGCCGGCACCGGAACAATTCCCTGATATTTATTATCGCATAATGCAACCAGGATATGAATTGTTTTAAAAGTTGTGTCATAAAGTACATCCTCAGATTTATTTTTGTTTTCTAAATATTTCTCAGGAGATGAGGAACTACAGCATGTAACCGTAAGAGCTAAAAAAGCTAAAAAACTTAGTTTTAACATATTTATATTTAAATTATTTATGTAATGACACATTTTGGCAATTATTCCATAAAAAAGTAGGAAAAATAATCCGCTTATAATTTGATTAGCAATAAGTACTTCAGTAACCCTCCAATGAACAGGTATTTCTATCTTTGCTGAAGGCCAATTAGTTTAATATTATTAATCGTTTAGTCATTTAGTTCGTATAAATTTTTTAAGCTGCATATCTG
>CAZPHA010000069.1:0-14221 GCA_964586215.1 uncultured Ferruginibacter sp. | reverse complement strand
TATATAACAATTGATTATCAATTACTTATGTTAAAATCGTGTCAAACTCGGGAGATTCGTGTAATTCGCCGCAATTCGTGTTAAAGAAAAATTTCACCTTTCATATAAAACACGCAATTCCCACTCATCATTACCCTATCACCTGCGCTTTCACACCACAATTCACCGCCACGCTGTGATAATTGTTTAGCATACAATTTATTCTTTCCTAATTTTTCTGCCCAAAAGGGTATTAGCTGTGCATGGGCAGAACCGGTAACCGGATCTTCATCAATACCTGCACCCGGTGCAAAAAATCTGGATACAAAATCAGCCTGATTACCGGGAGCTGCAATAATCATTTTGTCGAAATGTTTTCTCATCAATGTAAAATCGGGAGAACATTCGGCAACAGCCTTTTCATTTTCTAACTCAACCAAAATATCCCGATGCTGGTATACTCCAATGATTTCAACATTACCTAATACTTCCTGCAAAGCCGAGTGATATTCAGCCAGTCTTTCAGGTTTCCAGCTGGGAAAATCCATTACAATAAGGTCGTCTTGTTTGGTAACCGAGAGTATGCCGCTTTTAGAACTAAATTTGATACCTGTTTGCCGGTAATCCAAAAAGTTAAACAATACAAAGGCGCTGGCCAAAGTAGCATGTCCACATAAATTGATTTCTACGGCAGGGGTAAACCACCTGATTTCAAAATCTGCATTTCCTGATACAGAAGGCACCAGAAATGCTGTTTCACTCAGATTATTTTCTAATGCAATTTGCTGCATTAATTCATCAGGAATCCATTTTTCTAATGGTATTACAGCAGCCGGATTTCCGGTAAACAATTTACTGGCAAAAGCATCAATTTGGTATATTGTAAGCCTCATATTAATTGATAATTTATTAATTGATAATGGATAATGATTTTTTCAACATAAGTATTGAATATTTGGATATATAATGATATGATAAATTTACCAGAAGACCAATATCAATTAAATAAATTATCAATTTTTAGTTCCCACGGGGTCTTTTTTTTTTGCAAAAAAAAGACCCCGTGGTGACATCATTTTGAAGTTTAGCTCATTCCCTCACGCTTTAACGTTACTGATACCCTACAAGAAATAATATTGTCAAATTACGGATAGTCATTGATTTTTTCAACATACATATTGGATATTTGGATATAATGGTATGATAAATTCATCAAATAAACATTTCAATTAGTAAATTATCAATTATCCACTAACCAATTATCCATTTATTCCGCCATCATTTCCTTAATTACCGCTATGATATCCTCAGCAGTAGGCTTACTAAAATAATCACCATCACTACCGTAAGACGGACGGTGTGCCTGCCCGGTAATTGTACGGGGGGTTACGTCTAAATAACGATAACCGCCCTGCTCTTCCATTACCTTATTAAACATAAATGCAGCAGCGCCTCCTGGCACATCCTCATCCACAAAAACAATTCTATTAGTCTTTTTAAGTGATTGAACAATGGCATGATGGATATCAAAAGGAAGAAGCGTTTGTACATCAATTACCTCACAGCTTACCCCCAACTGCTGCAATGTGCCTGCAGCTTCTTGTATAATTCTCAACGTAGAGCCATAGGATACAATCGTAATATCTTCTCCTTGCTGTAGAATTTCCGGAATACCCAGTGGTACTGTAAAAGCTAATAAATTGGAAGGTAGTTTTTCTTTTAAGCGATAACCATTTAAGCATTCGATCATTAAACCGGGATCATTGCTTTGCAGCAACGTATTGTACATACCTACCGCCTGTACCATATTACGAGGCACACATACATACATTCCTCTGAGTGCATTGATAATCATACCCATGGGTGAACCACTATGCCAAATACCTTCTAATCGATGCCCACGAGTTCTTACAATTAAGGGTACACTTTGCTGCCCTGCTGATCTGAAATGCAAGGTACTAACGTCATCGCTTAGGGGCTGTATTCCAAATAACAAATAATCCAGATATTGTATCTCAGCGATAGGCCTTAACCCACGCATTGCCAATCCAATACCCTGCCCGATAATCGTTAATTCACGGATACCCGTATCAAAAATTCGATGATCACTATACTTAGCCTGTAATCCACTAAAGCCCTGATTTACATCTCCAATATGCCCTACGTCTTCACCAAATGCTAATACTTTTTTATTCGTTGCAAACAATTCATCAAAATATTTATTCAATACCTCATATCCATTAATCGAGGGTGCATCCGGCTGAAAATAGGGTTTTATTTCAGAAACTTTTAGCGCCGATTTAGGCCCTTCATTGTAAAGCAAAGAGTTATAAAGCCTTACATTTTCCTGCTTTAATTTTTTATAATAATCCTCTACTTTTTGTAGCTGTTTATTACCCGGGGACATATTAATTGCAGTTGCCAATACTTTTAAAACATCTCTGCGAAGCGGTTCTTTATTGCTTTGTAATTGAGTGACCAGATGTTGAATGGTGGGATGATCAACAATTAATTCCATTAATAACTCAATGCTGGTATTCACCTGCTCCCGGATAGGAGCCATGTACTTTTCCCAAGCTGTTTGGCGAGACTGCTTAACAAACTCTCTTGCATTTTCTTCTATCTCCACCAACTCTGATTCGTCTGCCAATGCATTGGTCACAATCCATTCTTTCATTTTTTTAATACAATCCCATTCTTTTTCCCAAGCCAGGCGTTCCGGAGATTTATAACGTTCATGGCTACCCGAAGTAGAGTGCCCTTGCGGCTGCGTTAGTTCTTCCACATGAAAAATAGCCGGCACATGTGTTTCCCTGATTTTCTGAATAGCAGACTCTAATATTTCACACATTCCGGCATAATCCCAACCATTCAATTTATAAATTTCTACTCCATTGGTATTTTCATTTTTTTGAAAACCCTTCAACGCAGCGGATATCGAACCTTTTACGGTTTGATATTTTTTTGGCACGGAAATTCCATAGCCATCATCCCAAACAAATACTGCTAAAGGCACTTGTAACACTGCTGCTGCATTTATCGTTTCCCAAAAATGACCTTCAGAAGTAGAAGCATCCCCTATTGTGCAAAAGCAAACCTCATTCCCATTATTACTTAAATTAGTGTATTCCTGCAATGATTGTACATTTCTAAATACTTTGGAGGCAAAGGCTAACCCTAAAGCCCGGGACATCTGGCCGGCAGTAGGAGAGGTATCGCTGCTGATATTTTTTCTATTGATTAAATCTAACCATTCCCCATTGGCATCTACAAACGGGGATGCAAAATGAGCGTTCATCTGCCTACCGGCGCTAAATATATCATGATGAATGTCAGGATCGGCATATAATTGTGAAAAAAAATGCTCTACAGTTGCCAGCCCACCGGCAAACATGAAAGTCTGGTCTCTATAATATCCGGATCTAAAATCGCCCGGCATAAAAAATTTAGCGGCTGCTATTTGCGCTACCTCTTTTCCATCTCCAAATATGCCAAACTTGGCTTTTCCGGTTAATACCTCCTTGCGGCCGAGTAAGCTGGCTTCCCTGCTTTCACAGGCAATTCTGAAGTCCTTAAGCACTTCATTTTTAAAGTCTTCAAAAAACAATTTTTCCTGACTTACTACTTCGCTTTGGTTATGATAAGTATCCATAATATCAAAATATACGCAAAATTAGGCAATATACCTGCCATTTTGTTAAAAAATTACTATTAATGCCGACAATTTATAACAGATGTAAACGTTTTTGTATCTTTGTAACATTATTTGCCGAAATCCGGATATAACACCAAATACTATGACAAAAATATTTCTTACACTTTTATCATTATTAATCTTTTCCTGTACCATAAATGCACAGGCTACCCATGATTCCAAATCGGGGCAAACAACCGAAGCGACTACACCTGCTAATGAGGCTATCTGGTTGAAAGAGACGGAGTTTGACTTTGGTAAAATACCTCAGGGTAAACCGGTGACCCATGTTTTTGAAGTTAAAAATATCGGTACAGACTCCTTAAGAATTATTAATGTAGCCGCCAGTTGCGGTTGCACCACTCCGGTTTGGGAGCGCAATACGGCTGTAGCGCCGGGTGCAACTACTAATATTAATGTTGGATATAATGCAGCAGCGCCGGGCACATTTACTAAAACAATTACGATCAACTATAATGATACTCAGTCTAAGGTGATTACTATTAGAGGAGAAGTATGGGCTACTCCCGCTAATTCAGCTCCTGAAAATAAAGCTTTGGAGGAGTTAAAGAATTAAAAATTATCAATTAAAAATTAAGAATTAAAAATTAAGAATTAAAAATTTAAAATTTAAACTATAATGAAACAATTATTATTCAGTCTTGCTGCTTTTACCATCGCCAGTTTTTCATTTGCACAAAATAAAGCTGCCGATGTAGCAAAATTTACCAGCGAAACGATTCAATTGGGTAACATTAAACAAGGTGTTCCAACTACTGCCAAATTTATGGTAACCAATATCAGCAATGAGCCGCTTATTATTGAACAGGCAAACCCTACCTGTGGTTGCACCATTTCCGACTATACCAAAGAACCGATAGCTCCCGGCAAAACCGGCTATATTAATGCTACTTACAATGCTGCTAATGTGGGACATTTTGAAAAACATTTAACCGTAAAATTTGCAGGTGTTGATGAAATGAAATCGATTACCATTAGCGGTGATGTAAAAACTCCTGAAGATTTTGCTAAGGAGCCTGTAAAAACTGAGGTAAAAACAACCAATACAGAAACTGTACAAGCTACACCAGTTAAAACAACTTCCAAGAAAAAAAGAAGCACTAAAAAGCCTTCTTCTAAAAAATAAGGAATATATTCTTACAAAAATTATTTTAAAGACCTCCTGTCGGAGGTTTTTTTAATTGTATCAAAAAAAAATTTCATAGCCCAGGGTTTAAAACCGTGCTATGAAAAAATAATGATTTGCGGAGCTATATTAAATATATAAATAATTTTATATATTTATGAAAAAATATTTATGTTATCTGTAGATGCAACTCCGGCACTACAAAGCCTTATTCAGGAAGCTATTAACCATAATGCGGTACATCATCCTTATCTAAAGGCACTGGCAGAGGGGAATTTTAAAAATACTCATCTGGTACTGCAAGATTTTGCAGGGCAATATTATGGGTATAGTTCTTGGTTTCCGAAATATCTTACGGCAGCCATTTCAAAACTCAACAATCCTATTCATCGGCATTTTCTGTTACAGAATTTGACCGAAGAAAGTGGGCATTTGGCCGGAGGCGAATTACAGGCAGTTCTGGGCCTCGGGATCCAAGAAGAATGGATACAAGGTGTACCTCATCCGGTATTATTCCGCCGTTTTGTAAAAGCCATGACAGGTGCTGAGGAACCTAATGAGTTAGATATGGAAGTAATAATATGGAGAGAGCAATTTTACAACCTGCTTCTCCATGGCACACCTGGAGAAGCAGTGGGTGCAATAGGCTTGGGCACAGAAGTAGTGGTAAAATATATCTATAAATACATAATAAAAGCCCTTAAAAATCATACAAAACTTACCTTATACGATCGTGTATTTTTTGATATGCATACCGAAGTGGATGATGAGCATGGTAAAACCTTATTGCAAATCGCATCCGATATTATCGAAGAAGGCCCTCAACAAAAAGAAGAACTTCGCAAAGGCATGCTGAAAGCATTATCGCTTAGAAGTTCTTTTTGGGATGCCATGTATGAGAGAGCTTTGAAAAACGACAAACAACCTGTTAGCACCTTCGATACCCGTGAACTTTACAATGGGCAGGCACATGACTGGAAAAGAGATGAACCATTGTTATTATCTGACTATTCTGCCAGACCATTTGTGTTAGATTTATGTGAGCCCCTAAAAGGCCAACATGTACTTGATCTGGGTTGTGGAGAAGGTTATGTGTCAAGGCAATTAAAAAAACGTGGAGCCACTACCGTTCATGGTATGGATATTTCAGAAAAAATGATTGAAGCAGCTCAAAAGTCGGAATTGACGGAAGGCCTTTATTACAGTGTAGGCGATGCCAGAAGTATATCTCAATTACCCAAAAACTCATTGGATCTGATTTTAGCCATGTTTTTATTCAACTATCTCAATCTGGAAGAGACTTACCAGTGTATGAAAGATTGTTATAGCTTATTAAAACCTGGTGGAAAATTTATTTTTTCAGTGCCACACCCCTTTCTCCCATTCATGAAATCGTCGGGTTTCCCCTTTTATTTCGAGCCCCATGGAGATTATTTTAGCGCAAGAAGTACCATATTTCCCGGTCAAATTTGGCGTAGAGACGGCATTCCGGTAGGCGTGCAGTGTGTGCATAAAACATTTGAAGATTATTTTCAAGGGCTGGCAAATGCAGGATTTACCAAAATGCCTGCAGTACATGAATTAAGAATCAGAGAAGACCAGTTTGCGATTGACCCTAATTTCTTTGAACCGCTACGTGGGTTACCACTCCATGTGGCATTTAAAATAATTAAAGACTAAAAAACTTATCCATGCTGAACAGGTATTTATGGCAGGTAGTGCCTAATATTAACAAAATAATACAGGTGCTGCCAGCATACATACATACTTTACCATTTCTCTCACTACCCCCCTGGCAGGAAAGCAAACCTGATTTTCCACCGGCATTTGAACTTTTTGAAAAGTATATAAAATATAAATTAAACCTTATTAAATATAGCCCCGGTGTAATTTATATCCGACTGGGCGATTACGTATCAGATGAAGATATTCTTCGCAATATTTATGCTTATGTAGCTGCTGCCTTCGGCAGATTGAATAACAAATATGGCTATTTGTATGATGTAATTGACCAAGGGTATGATTATAAACAGAAAGCCATTCCCGTTAGTCAGACTAATGCCTCTACCAACTATCATACAGACAGCACTTCTGCTTTGTATGTACCGGATATTGTTGGATTGATGTGCCTCCGGCCTGCGTTGAGTGGGGGCTTAAGCCTGGTTGCCAATGCCGCAAACCTGGCCCTCTTCATGCAAAAAAAATACCCTGAACATTATCGGACTTTACAACAGCCCATCATTCGTGATGTTATTACTCCTGGTTTTGAGAAAAGTGTTGATCGTATTTTACAAAATAAATTTCCTATTTTTAGTAACGATCATGATGCGATATTTCATTTTCGGTATATGCGTTATTGGATTGAAACCGGTCACCAAAAAGCTGACATCGACATGGATCCAATTTTGATTGAAGCCATGAATATTATTGATCAATATTTTAATGATGAAAAAAATGTATTGTCCGTTGATCTTAAAAAGGGAGATATTCTTTTTATCAACAATAGCTTTTTAGCACACAACAGAACTGCCTTTACAGACTCAGAAGATCCGGAAGAAAGAAGATGCCTGGTACGAACCTGGATTAATTGGTAGTTTCTTAATGGATAATGAGTTAATGGATAATTGATAATTAAAATGCATTATCAACTATCCATTATCAATTATCAATTTATTTTTTCATCATTTTCTCTAATTGTTCAAGCCTTTGTAAAATAGCCGTATTTTCTTTCTTAAGTTGTTCAATTGTCTGTTGTTGTTGTTGTATTTGCTCCTGCTGTTCTTTTATTGCCTGTATGGCCACAGCTGTCATTTGAGGATAGTTCACCGATAGATAGCCTTCTCCATTTTTATGTACCAGTTCAGGGAATTCTTTTTCAATTTCCTGAGCGCTAAAACCGATTTGGTGAGAGGCAGGATGAGCCTGTTTATCTTTAAAATAGTAAGAAATAGGTTGAATATGATTAATATTGTCTAATACATTTTTCAATGGTTTAATCTCTGTTTTTAAACGAATATCAGATGGATTTAACATCCCGCTAATTGTCAGGTTTCCATCATGGTCCAGAACCATAGTATTAACATTATTTGAATTGCGAAAAACAAATGCATCTCCAAATTGAAAATTTCGGAATTTCATTCCGCCACCATCAAAGGTAATTACGCCATAATTATTATTATTTTCGGCCTCCATGAGAATATGGCGTGTCCAGGAGTTGCCATTAAAAGTTTTTCCTTTTAAATGTAAAAGTGCCTGCGGCAATAATGAATTTATACCAAATCTGCCATCACGAAGTACTGTTACGGCATTACTTCTATTTACGTTATGATTTCCATTACCTATTTGAAATATTCTATCATAAGCATTGAGATTATTTAAATCTATATTATTACTAATATCATTATAGGTTCCCAAAACCACACTATTCATAGTTCTTGCTTGTAAACCTGCACCAATGGCAACTGAATTTGCGGCATGTGCTATAACATTATTCCCCATTGCCACTGAGTAATCGCCATCCGCTTTTGATGCATTCCCGGCAGCAAACGATGCACCTTTGGTTGCCTCTGACCCATCTCCAAATGCAGTCGAAAAACCTCCTGAAGCTATAGTATTCAACCCTGCTGCAAATGATCCATCGCCGACATTAGTAGTATTCCATTGATCACCTACAGCTTGTCCGAATCTTGCGGCGTACTTCAATGTTGACCAAAAAGCCTTTCTACCAGGCACACCATTACCCGGCACCTCCTGAGATATAGGGCCGCTCATTAAAACTCCTCCTTCCACTATACGTAAGTATTCAGATGTATTTCGTTTTAATATTACATCTGTATTATCTGTTGTACCCAGATAATTTTGTTGTTTCACGCCACTATTGCCTTTTAAAAGCCAAGCCTCATCAGCGCCAGCTAATCTTCGCCACGTTGGATTACCTTTGTCTCCGGCATTATAGAAAATTCCCACTCCATCAGGATAAGACTCGTTAATATTAATTACCATCAATCCAGATTCTGCATCTGGTACTACATTATTATTATTAATATCCAACGATACTCTGGGTAGCAAAAATCCTTTATTTGTGGAATTAATGTCCAATGCAGCAGAAAGAGCAGGTTTGTTGGTGCCAATCCCCACATTTTGAGCATTTGCTAATCCTGAAAGCATACATAACAGGGAAAAACAAATTGAAAATTTGTAAATTTTTACCGACAACATATTTATCATATTATTATTTTTAAAAATATTTTTTCGATAAATTATGCCAAAATTATGCCAAAATAGTAAAATTACTTTATTATAAGTATTTATACTTATATATAAATTATTAATAATAAAGTCTAGTTTTATTTATACTGCTCTATTTGAAAGATTTAGATAATTTAAATAATTGATTTTCAATATCATTTATTTTAAAAATTAACATTTCATTAACTTTCTGTTGTTGAGCATTTTTCATCTTTTCGCTCTGTAACGCCTCCTGCAACTTCCTGATTTGCTCCTGCTGTTCTTTGATGGCCTGAATAGCCACTGATACCATTTGAGGATAATTGACAGATAAATAACCTTCATCCGTTTTTTGAATCAGTTCGGGAAACTCTTTTTCAATTTCCTGGGCACTAAAGCCAATTTGGTGAGTAGCAGGGTGCCTTTGTTTATCTTTAAAATAATAAGTTATGGGCTGGATATGTTCAATATTTTTTAATACATTTTTAAGTGGTTGAATATCCGTTTTCAAACGTATATCTGAAGGATAATTTATACCAGCAGCTGTAAGACTTCCGGTTATCACCAAATTACCGGCACGGGTCAGGTATAAAATATCTGCCCGGACGGCATTACTTGAACCATTGCCAAATTGCAACACACGGTCTGTCGAAATCGGATTGGAAGGGCTTGCAGCTGCATCAACATTATATCTACCCAATGCTACAGAGCCAACAGCATTGGCGATAGTACCTAAGCCGGCAGAAAATGAATAAAACCCATTAGCGGTTGTTAACCCCAATGCAGCAGCATACTCTCCACTGGCATTAGCATTGTTACCAATCGCAATAGCATTGGTACTATCTGCTGTAGCAAAGCCTCCGATAGCTATGGTATTAGATTTGTTGGCAGCCGCTGTAAAACCCATTGCAATGGCATTCACACCTGATCCGTTAGCAGCGTACCCTATCGATACAACATTCGATTGTGTGGCATTGGCATTATTACCCAATGCTAAGCTTGCAATACCCGTAGCATCTGCCAGGTTACCAATGGCTATGGCATTGGCTACATTGGTAGTATTGGCGTCGTTACCAATGGCAATGCTTGAAGTGCCTACAGCATCTGCTAATGTACCAATAGCGATGGTATTGGCACCTGTAGTAGCGTTGGCATTATTCCCAATAGCAATACCCGATGCGGCGGTAGCATCTGCCAGCGTTCCAATGGCAACCGTATTGGAAGCCGTAGCATTACAGGTATTTCCAAAAGCATAAGAAGAAATGCCGGAGGCAGTTGTAGCATAACCAATAGCCACTACCCCTACATTAGAAGCTACTGCCGTACCAATGGCAACTGCATTAGCGGCGGTAGCGTTGGCATTATCACCAATTGCTACACTGCTGACAGCATTGGCCAGGTTATTATTACCCATGGCGATGGCATTATTGCCGAATGCTGTAGAGTTAAACCCAACAGCAAAAGCATTGGCTCCAATAGCGGAGGTTCCACTTCCCAGAGCTGTCGAGGCAGATCCGGAGGCTGTGGTATTAACGCCTGCTGCAAATGATCCGGACCCTATATTGGAATTGTTCCATTGAACACCATCAACCTTTCCTGCTCGAAAAGCGAATAGTGAGGGTATCCACATCATTCTAAAACCCGGCACATTCACAGGAGCAACCCCACTGGCCGTTCCTGTAGCCATTAATGCCCCACCGGGTGCAATCCGTAAGGCCTCCTCACTGTTCCGTACCAATCTCAGATCTATGTCATTGGTAGTACCCAAAAAATTGGTGCCTAGTATAGAGGAGTTGCCATTAATACTCCACCCATCCTGCGAAGTGAATATTTTCTCCCAAGACGGTACTGCTTTAGTACCGGTATTATAATAAAAACCCTGCCCACCGGGATAAGCAGTATTCGTATTATACACCAATAAGCCCGTTTGAGGATTGGGAACCACACTGATATTATTAATGTCCAAAGACACCCGGGGAATTAATAAACCTTTATTAGCGGCTGATATCTCTAACATGGCAGACGAATCAGGATTTGGCGTACCAATGCCCACGCTTTGGGCGTATGAAAAATTTGCGAACAATAAGGCAAAAAATAAGGAAATAACGGCAAAGTGCTTGCAGTGTAATTTAAGATTCATAATAAAAAAATTTAATATGAAATCTAAATTACAAAAAAATAATATATGAAGTTAATTTTACTCTGAAATTCATGCAATCCCCCAGCTGAATGATACAGTTGGGCAGGGCAAAAATTGGTGTTATACTACCCTAGTTAACTTTTTTCATCACTTCCTGCATCTGTGCTTTCAGTTGTTGAATTTCTTCTTGCAACTGTTCGTTTTTATTGGTTAATTGTTGAATTTGCTGTTGTTGTTCTTTGATGGCTTGTAATAAAACTGGTGTCATATGGCCATAACTAACTGACAAATATCCCTCACTATCCCGATTTACCAATTGAGGGAACTCTTTTTCAATTTCCTGAGCGCTAAAACCTATTTGCATGCCTGAGGGATGACTATCATTATCCTTAAACTCATAATAGATGGGTGTTATACTATTAATTTTGGATAAAATATTTGACAAAGGCTTAATATTTCTTTTCAATCGAATATCTGAGTTCTCGGTTAATGTGCCGCTAATACCCATATTTCCACTTGGGTAAATGGTAGCAATTATTGCTCCGTTTGAGGGATTATGAAAAAAAGTCAAGCCTGTTGATTGCATCTGAAATAAGGGCTGATCATTATAATTTCTTAGGTAATAGCTATCGTCTTCCTGATTGGTTTTAAATTTTAAGCCGTTAGCATCATACATTATCGAAGCATAAGCGCCAAGATTACCATTATCTCTTAATACTATATGCCTGTTCCATGAATCATTCAAATAAGTTTTAGCAGTAATATCCAACGAAGCGCTTGGATAGGGATAATTAATACCAACTCTTCCATCTCTTAACACTGTAAAAGCGTTATTTCTTGTTCCATCACCTGTTCCGTTACCAATTTGAAAAATCATATCTGCATTTCCTAAATTATTTGGATCAATCAGAATATTTGGATTTGGAGGCGCATTAAATCTACCGATTACAAAACTTGATCGATATGGTGCCCTTGTTTCTTCTCCTGCAGCAAAAGAGTTGTTTCCGGCAGCTAACGTACCACTACCCATTGAAACTGCCTGAGTTCCGGCCACCCTTGTGTTTAATCCTTGTGCAAATCCATTTGTGCTTGTCGCATCTGTTTGGCTAAGATTGCCAATTGCCATAGAAGCGCTTCCATTCGCTATAGTTCCATTTCCAAAAGCGGCTGAATTTTGGCCGTTTGCCTGGCTTCCCAACCCCTGGGCAAAAGAATTAGCAGCAGATACTCCTGTAGTGGTGGTATTACCAATGGCAATTGAGGCTGCACCATTTGCAGTCGTCCCATTGCCAAAAGCTGAAGAATTTTGACCGTTTGCCTGGCTTCCCAACCCCTGGGCAAAAGAATTGGCGGCAAATACTCCTGTGTTGGTGGTATTACCAATGGCGATTGAGGCTGCGCCATTTGCAGTCGTCCCATTGCCAAAAGCAGAAGAATTTTGACCGTTTGCCTGGCTTCCCAACCCCTGGGCAAAAGAATTAGCAGCAGATACTCCTGTGGTGGTGGTATTACCAATGGCTATTGAGGCTACACCATTCGCAATAGTTCCATTGCCAAAAGCTGAAGAATTTGTACCGACAGCTTTTGTATTAAGGTTTGCAGAGAAAGAATTGACACCACTGGCAGTAGTTAAAAATCCAATAGCTGTAGACTGAGCTGCACTTGCTAAATTAACACGGCCAAATGTTGTTGCAAAATCTCCACTTGCAATATTAGCAAAACCCAAAGCGGTAGCATAATTTCCATTTGCTTCATTAGCAGTACCTAAAGCAGTAGAATAAACACCTGTTGCTTTAACAGTATTACCAAGAGCCATAGCATGATCTCCATTGGCAACAGCAGAGTCTCCAATAGCAATATTGTATTGTACCAACGCTTTCGATCGATTACCTGCTGCAAAAGAATAATCATTTGCATAAGTATTCCGTCCGATAGCTACACCATATGGGCCACCAGCATTTGCCTGATCGCCAATAGCAACACCATGAAATGCTACAGCTATAGCCTTATAACCCATAGCAATATCCGACTCTAATTTTGCATTTGCCTGATCACCAACTGCAAAAGCATAATTTCCATTTGCTATTGCTATATTCCCGATTGCAAAAGAGCTAATACCACCGGCTGATGCACTATTTCCCATTGCAACAGAATAGTTTCCTCCAGCCACTGAAGAAAAACCAAAAGCCGCAGAACTTACACCTGTGGCACTGGTGCCTGTACCAAAAGCAGCAGCCATTTGATTAGAAGCCATGGTATTATAACCAACTGCAAAAGATCCTAGCCCTACATTGCCTTGATCCCATTGGGTACTACTTACTTCTCCCGCCCTGAAAGCAGCCAAATTAGGTATCCACATCATTCTTTGTCCCGGTCCGCTCATGGGTGTAACGCCTGTATTGCCATTACCTGTTGCCAACAATGCTCCGCCTGCTTTTATTTGTAAAGCTACTGTATTAAAGCGTTTAAAGACAACATCTTTATCAACAATAGTACCCATAAAATTTATTCCATCAATTATATCATCATTACCTGTAATACTCCAGGATGCAAAGTTGGAAGTAACTTCCGCCAGTTTTATCCAACGAGGACCATTTTCATTAAAGGTATAGTAATAATAACCTTTCCCACTTCCCTTAGCAATACTTTCATTGGTATTATAAACCAGTAAAGGGGGAGTGGGATTTTGTATGGTACTAATATCTTCTACACTTTCTAATGCAACTCTGGGTATCAAAAGCCCTTTAGATTCCGAAGAAATATCCAGAATAGAAGACGGATCCGGAGTAAAACCGGGATTAGCGCTAATTCCTACTGACTGGGCCTGTAAGCCGGACTGTCCAAGTACAAACACTAACAAAGCCGTCAGCATTCGGTATATAGTTTTGGCGTAGTTCATAAAAATTAATCTATTTTTTGGTTAAGATTTTTGTTTATCTCAATAATATGAATTCAAGGGGATTTCACGAATCATTTTATCGAATCTGTTTAGACTTTTAATTTTCTACAAAATAAAACAATAAATGCGATCCAT
>CAZPHA010000068.1:0-14468 GCA_964586215.1 uncultured Ferruginibacter sp. | reverse complement strand
CGTCAGATATGCAGCTTAAAAAATTTATACGAACTAAATGACTAAACGATTAATATATGGAGATGATTATCCTGGTACAGTATTTCGCATAGGGATAAATAACAATCCTGCTGTGTTATCCATTGCTGAGGATAATGTTACTGTTCAAACTAAACTTACTATTCCAGATAAAATTACGGGAAACCTTGACATTGAAGGAATAGTTACAGCTACTGACTATAAAAAATGGTCAGATATTAGATTGAAAGATAAAATATCTTCCTTAGGTACAGTACTTCCTAAATTAAATGATATTAATTCGATTTATTTCAACTATAAAAAAGACAATGCGCTGGGTTTAAAAACAGATAAAAAACATATTGGATTTATTGCCCAGGAAGTTCAAAAAGACTTTCCTGAACTAGTACATGAGGGCAAAGAAGGATATTTAGGAGTTGATTATTCCAGTATGTCCGCTATTCTGCTTCAGGCCATTAAAGAACAACAACAAATGATTAATGACCTTAACAAACGCCTTAGTGAAAAAGATAAAGAAAATACAGATTATAAAAAACAATTGCAAATCTTGTCGGAAAGAGTAAACAAACTGGAGCAAAAGTAAAGGCTTCCCTAATCTCCCGATTGTTGAAACAAGTTCTCAAAAGAAGAAACCAGGCAAAATATAATAAAAGATTGAAAATTGTTAAATGTTATGCGGATTAACAATTTTCAATCCTTCAATATTAGCGAAATCCTTTTCATTATTGGTAATAAGTGTATACCCATAAGCCAGCGCCGTTGCGGAAATGATAGCATCGGGTAGTTTAATACGTTATGTTTTTCGTAAAGCAATACAAGTGTCAATAATGGTTTTATTTATTTCAATTACCTCTGCCAAAGAGATAAATTCTTCCGTTGCTTTGGAAGTATCCTTATACCCTAAAAACTCAATATAGGTAATAAATGAAACTATAAAATCTTCGTCCATAATATTTGCCAAAAATTGCAACCCTTTTTTAGGTAGCTTCTGCATTTGGGCATCAATAAGTGTATTGGTATCAATCAAATATTTCTTTCCCATTCGTTACGACTTTTATTAATGTAGGCCTGCATTTTTTTACCCTCCTCCCTGCTAAGCGTACCAAAAAAATCAGATGGCTTTTTCTTGGGTAAAACTGAAGCCGTTGTTCTTTTGATCTCTTCATCAATATAAAAAAGTACATGGACTTCCTTACCGACATAATCAGCAGGCAATAACACCGACATATTAAATTTTGTTTTTTTGGGTGTTACCAATGCTTGTACCATTGCTATAAATTTATTTTTGAATACATTTTGTTCAAATTATCTTGCAGCATACTCTTCTTTGTAGTTACCTGATTGACACCAAGCAGGAACCCGGTGCCAGAAATAGAGTATAAAAAAAAACTACTGAAAAGATTGAATAAGCTGGAGCAAAGGTAAAACTTTTTTAATGTTGCCCAATATCTTCCTTTTTGATTAAATAATATTTTAAGGTGCTGGATAAAATATAATTCTGATAAAAAGAGCTCCGAAGGAGCGTCATATAAGTTGCTATAGCCATATAATATTAATGAGTTCCGGAGGAGCGATATGTTTCACATCAATCCACAACCTTTACCCACTAAAAATTGTACAATAATCAATAATAACGCTACCTTTATTAAAATTTCTTTTTACACATATCGCTCCTCTGGAGCTCTATCAGGGGGATGAAAATTTAATCTATTAATATGACGCTCCTTCGGAGCTTAACACAAAAATACACAGCTCACATAATTGGATAGCACCTCAAAATATTATTTAGCCTCCTTTTTACTTTAAATGTTATGCGGATTAACAATTTTCAATCCTTCAATATTAGCAAAATCCTTTTCATTATTGGTAATAAGTGTATAGCCATAAGCCAGCGCCGTTGCGGAAATGATAGCATCAGGTAGTTTTAATTTTTTTATTTCTGCGTAAGCTTACACAACAAGCAATTACATTGGGGTCAATATCAAGTATACAACCATCGGCAATAAAATCTTTTACATTTTGCTCTGTAACTGGCAACGAAGCCGAAAAGAAATCAGAAACAATATTGGTGTCAATTAAATATTGTTCCATTCACTACGCATTTTTTTAATATGTTCATTCAATTTTCGACCTTCCTCTTTGCTAATAATACCTCTGTACTTATCAGATAATTTAACGGTTACTGTATTGATATTTTCCCGCAACACTTTAATCAAATGTAATTCCTCTAACTCATGTAAAAGCCCGGCGGCTTTTTGATTGGTTAATTGTATGAGCATCGTATTACTCATTTGTCCAAATTATTTATGTGAAACAATATTTTACCTTGGCAATATAAGTATTCATCAAAAAAACATAGCCTACAATCTAAAAAATCATTTTTGCAGTGCTTGCCGTTTAGACTTTAAAAATACGCTTTTTTATACATTTGCAAACCGGTTTGAGTTTAAAAAGAGAGAAAAATATTAAAACATTAATATATCAAACGATCGGATTGAAACGGTCAGGCAGTTTGGTTGAGCCACACAGCCGCTACCATGCCGGCTGTTTCTGTTCTTAGCCGGTGGCTACCCAGGCTAACAGGGACAAAATCTGCAGATAATGCCTGTTCAATTTCTTCTGTTGTAAAATCTCCCTCAGGGCCTATTAAAATGGTTGAATTGTTAAGATGTTGAAATGTTGAAATGTGTTGTTTGTTGTTACTATCAATACAATGAGCAATAAGTTTTTGAGGATCATCACATTGCTGTACAAACTCCGTAAAATGTTTCGGTTCATGTAGTTCGGGTAGCCAGCGTTGTTGGCTTTGTAACATGGCGCTGACTAAAATATTATTGCATCTTTCAATTTTAAAATGTTGTTTTTCGGTTCTGTGGCAGATGAGCGGCGTAATAGATGTGATGCCTAATTCGGTTGCCTTTTCTAAAAACCATTCAAAGCGGCTGGCATTTTTTAACAGAGAAATAGCAATATTAATTTTTCTTTCACCCGGCGGATGAAAATGTGAGGCGACTATACTTACTTCACATTTTTTCTTATGAGCATTTACAATTGCTGTGGTATAAACATGACCTTTGCCGTCTGTAAGCTGCAATTGCTCTCCTTCTTTCATGCGTAACACTTGTATAATGTGCTTTGAAGTGTTCTCAGACAACACAATTGAATTCGTGTCGTCTGGCATTTGTTCGATATAAAAAAAAGGGAGAGACATTGGTCAATTAAAAATGGGTAATTAAAAATTAAGAACGAGGAATCTAAACCTGTCAGACACGAACGGTGAGATACAAGCCCACCTGTCAGACCGGGACGGTCAGACAGGTGGGCTCCAACTGCGTGAGGGATAGCAGCAAGTACCACGCAGTGAGCCCCGCCAGCTGGCGGGCCGAACGAGGAGTATACTGCCCTGCCTGCCTGACTGCCGTCAGGCAGGGTATAGCCCGATCCCGAATATCCGGGAACACGCCCAAATAGTTCTACTCATCGTATGTGTCAGACGGAGACCGTCAGACACATACTCCTTTTCTCTTAAAACCCTCTTAGCTAAAACGGCGCCTCCTCATCAAAAGCATCATCATTCATTTTACTGCCCATATTGATATACAGCTTGCTGGAACCTCCATCATCAGTGGAGACAGGTTTAAAATTGGGTGGTAAAACATTTCCAAAGCCACCATCTTCCTCTTCAACAAATTTCTGGATATGTAAAAGCGCTTTCAGCTTTATGGTATCTAAACTACCATTTCTATGCTTGGCAATTTTTACGTAGGTTTCTCCTTTATTGCTTTCGCCAAATTCATTGGCTGTGATATCGTAATAATCAGGGCGATACAAAAACATTACCATATCAGCATCTTGTTCAATAGCACCGGATTCTCTTAAATCACTCAACTGCGGAATTTTATTACCCTCTTTTCTTTTTTCTACTTCCCTGCTCAACTGCGACAGTGCAATGATAGGCACCTGCAATTCCTTGGCAAGCCCTTTTAAATCTCTGGATATACGGCTGATTTCCTGTTCCCTGTTGCTATTGCGATTTTCGCCGGTACCACTCATCAATTGCAGATAATCGATGATGATAAGGCCAACATTGTGTTTGTTTTTTAATCTTCTACATTTAGCTCTCAATTCAAAAATATTCAGAGCAGCCGTATCGTCAATAAATATGGGAGCCCGACTTAATCTTTCTATGCCACGTTTGTACAATTGCTTCATTTCATGCTCTTCCAGGCGACCCCGGGCAATTTTTTCCAACCATATTTCACTTTCAGCGCTGAGTATACGCTGTACCAACTGACTGCTACTCATCTCTAAACTAAAAAATGCAATAGGCGTAGGCTTGGTAGCATGCATGGCTGCTGCCCGGGCCAGATTGAGTGCAAACGCAGTTTTACCCACGGAAGGCCTGGCTGCCAGGATAATTAAATCCGTAGGCTGCCATCCGTATGTAAGTTTATCCAGCGAAGCAAAACCGGTGGGCACACCCGTAATATCATCTGTCCGATTACGCATGTCTTCAATACGCTGTATGGTTTTTACCAATACCGTATCGATAGAATCAAAATTTTTCCGGAGGTGATTATTGGTAATTTCAAATAACTTACTTTCTGCCTCATCCAGCATATCGAATACATCCGTACTATCTGCATACGCATCCCCAATAATTTCACTGCTGATTCTGATGAGCTCCCGTTGAATGAATTTTTGTAAAATAATTCGAGAGTGAGCCTCCACATTGGCTGAAGAAACTACGGCATTGGTTAATTTAGAGATATAATAAGGTCCTCCGATTATATCCAATTCACCCCTAACCTTCAGTTCTTCTACCACGGTAAGTAAATCAATTGGAAGGCTTTTAAGAGCCAGGCTTTGCATAGCGCTAAAAACTTTTTGATGGGCGTCGCTATAAAAGCATTCAGGTTTTAATATTTCTACCACCGTATCAAAAGCACTTTTTTCCAGCATGATAGCTCCCAAAACGGCCTCTTCCAGCTCTTTAGCCTGGGGAGGTATTTTGGCAAATAACATTGAACTTACATCAGCGGAAGACTTACGCCGGTTTCTTCTATCTTTATTAATATTTGTTAAATCCATTGATCACACTTATCGGAGGTATGTTAAATATGGTTGAAATAGCCGTAAAACCAGTAACAGAAATACTCCTAATTAGTACTCAGCTGATAAACTATTTGTTTTCGGAAATAAATTTCAGTTACAAAATATTTACGGGGGAGCTAAGGTAAATTACAATTTTTAATTTTAAGAAAATACAATGAACTAAAGTTTTTATAGGGCTATGCACAGTTTATCCTCAATAAATGAACTTTATTAACATATTTTGGAAGTAATTCACAATTCGAGAAATATTTAAATAATATTAAATAATAAATTAATATATAAGTGCCGACAAACTCTTTATGTAATTCACTCTATATCGGCATCTTTTATAAAAAACATTATAATGTTAGCCAGACAATTTTTATGGATATCAACCTTCTTTTTAATGAGCAGCAGCTTTGCTCAAAAATCTTCTATTCCCAAAGGTGAGGAGTCATTTGTAAACGACTGTAAAAAAATTGCCCGGGCGCTGATAAAAAGCGATACGGTAACATTAAATGCATATGTACATCCGGCTACCGGGTTATTTATTGGTTATCCGCTTGGTGCAACTGGCATTTATGAATGGGTAAGCCGATTAACAAATGCTATCGAAGACCATTCCATTTCTATGAATTTTTCACTACATAACTATGAAAACATAACCACGCCGACACATTTCCGCTTTGATACCACAATAAAATTTGATTGTGATACAGGCTGGAATAAAAAAGGAAGTTTTATTAATACCAAAAAATGTACACCGATTTCACAACACATAGCCTTTTTACAAAGCGTTGATTTGCCAATAAAAATTAGCAAATCTGAACAGATAAAAATAAACAGGGTTGAAAAAAATATAAGAAAAGTTATTTGTACAAGTAATGATTGGAATGATATTATATTTTATATGTCAAAAATTAATGGCAAATGGTACCTGACCATTATTGACCAGCTGGAAACAAGCTGCGATATATAAATATATTATTATATATAATGGACATTTGGCATTATTTCCACTAATAAGGCTCATTTATATATGGCTGATACACAGTAAAATCTAGCATTTATATAAAAAAATTATAATTTGTTAAGTAAAATTACTGTTTGGCTAACCAAAACTACCTTCTCGTTAAGTAATTACCACATTAGGTTTTTTCCGCATATATATTTACAGTATAAACAACAACACACTGCGGTAGCCGAAAAGCAGATCAAAGAGTAGGCAGAACAATAATAAACCTTAAACATGAAAAAGTCAAACAAATTAGAAAGCGTAAAAAAAGAAATCTTTTCTCAAACAAAACTTAATGAAAGCTTAGTAAGAGGTGGTAATGGCGAACCTACATACTGTCAACAGAAGTTTTCTAAAATATTAGTTCTAGATAATCTAGGTGTATAAATTGCAACACAAGATAATCTTGTAAAATAATCATATTCGAATTATTTAAGAATATAACCTCTACAAAGCTGCTATTCATCCCTGTAAGGCTGGATAGCAGCTTTCTTATTTAAATCCGTTGATAATATTTTTTAAAAAAAGGTCGTTACACTAGTAGCGGCCTTTTTGCATAGGCATCCATGTTAATAATACAGGTGATTTGCATAAAAAAATGCTATATATTTTAAAATTTCAAAATATTTATTATATTTAACCCCATGATATTTATATTTAGTACTGAAGAACTAGAAGTAACTACCTGCGAGGTAATGGATTGGCTTTTTGATATGAAAGCGCCATTCAAACGCATCAATGGTGAGGAGTTTTTCACTGACTTCACCTGGAGCTATACCATTATCGACAACAAAGAACAGCTATACTTTTTTGTAGATGGTGAAAAATTTACGCTGGATGATGTAAAAGCTCTCTGGTACAGACGTAGTGGCAGAGCCAGGCTAAAATCTGACTTTGATGAAATAACCGACACTAAGCTCAAGGATAAAATTTTAGATTATCGTTTATCAGAATTAAAGGCTTCCAGAGAAGTTCTTTTTAATTCGCTTAGTCGTAAACCGTGTATTACTTATCCGAATGCCCGGCACAATGTGGACAAACAGGAAATGCTCTATCACGCCATGAATGCCGGCTTACAGGTACCACAAACGATTATTGCCTCAGAGAAAAAAGAATTGATCAATTTCTTTAATAAATTTCCCGGCTGTATTATTAAATCAATAGAAAATTCTGAGATGTTCGAAGCAAATGGTGATATGTTTTTCCCCTATACTGAAGTAGTACCGAAAGACTTTATTGATGAATTGCCCGAACGTTTTTTCCCCTGTTTACTACAGGAACATTTAACCAAAGAATGCGAAATACGAACTTTTTACCTGGATGGAAAATGTTATAGCATGGCCATCTTTTCACAAAAAGATGCACAAACACAAACCGATTTCAGACGCTATAACAAAATAAAACCCAATAGGAATGTTCCCTATCAATTGCCTGCTGATACGGAAGCCAGTATCAAAAAATTCATGGATTCAGTTAACCTGAATACCGGTTCATTGGATATCATCAAAACAACCGATGGCCGCCACATCTTTTTAGAAGTAAATCCGGTAGGTCAATTTGGTATGACTTCTCATCCCTGCAATTACCAGTTAGAAAAGAAAGTGGCTGAGTGGCTGGCAAAACAAGAAACTGCTAATAATTAATTATTTATGAGTAAAAAAAGCGACATAGAATTGAGCTCTATCTACAGTGGTAATCTTTA
This sequence comes from uncultured Ferruginibacter sp., assembly GCA_964586215.1. GTDB lineage: Bacteria > Bacteroidota > Bacteroidia > Chitinophagales > Chitinophagaceae > Ferruginibacter. Next base: position 6,639 of record CAZPHA010000068.1, on the reverse strand, counting down.
TACCGATTTACCACTCACACTGCATTTCCTCAAATCAATGAGCCCTGAAAAAAAGCAGGTAGAAAAAGTTGAGGAAAGAAATGAAGATAATATCAAAGCAGTAGAATCTGCCATTTACAAATCTAAAATGTATGTGTGCTATGAATTCTATAAACCGATATCCAAACTAATAGAACTTCCCAAAAATGAATCAGACGAAAAAAATGAAATTTAAATTATTTGCCAACTGCCTGCCGGTTAAAGGCGCCCGTCGTAGTCTTATCTGTGATATTCAACGCGGAGAAATGAAGCTTATCCCTAACGGACTATACGAGATTTTAGAAGAATACAACGGAAAAACCTACGAAGAAATCGTAGAAGATTACGGTGAAGATAACAAGCCCGTAATTGATGAATACTTTGAATTTCTGGAAGAAAATGAATTTATTTTCTGGACACCGGATCCCGATAATTTTCCCAATATTAACACCGAGTGGCAATATGCCGGAACTATTACTAATGCCATCATTGATAGCAATGAACAATCCAACCATAACTATCAGGCAATATTAGAACAGCTATCTGATCTGGGATGCAGAGCCGTACAACTCAGGTTTTATAATACACTCACCTTACAGCAAATAGAAGATGTTTTATCAGCTGCCGATAAAACCCGTATTCAACACATTGATTTTTTTGTAAAATATAACGATAGCCTTACTCCTGAAGCATTAAAGCCTATCTGCACCAAATATGTACGTATTCAACTCATGTGTGTACACAGCGCCGCTGCTTTTGAAAAAGTAAACATTGAAAATTATAATACCCGTCTCATCTATACATCAGAAATGGTAAATGACCAAACCCACTGTGGTGTGGTGGCCGCTGAATATTTTGTAGTGAATATGAGTACGTTCTTCGAAGGCCTTAAAAATAACTCCTGCTTAAATCGTAAAATTTCAGTGGATGTAAACGGCGATATTAAAAACTGCCCTTCGCTACCCCAGTCATTTGGTAATATTACTACTACTTCTTTGCACAGTGCATTGGTGCAACAGGGTTTTAAAGACTTATGGGAAATTAATAAAGATCAGATAGAAATTTGTAAAGACTGCGAATTCAGATTTGTGTGTACTGACTGCAGGGCCTATATACAAAACCCTGAAGATAAATACTCTAAGCCTGCCAAATGCAATTATGACCCCTATACAGCTACCTGGAAATAGGTTCTGGTTAAGTAAAAACACCTTTTTGTTAACTCCTTATTATTAGTACGTTAAATATTATTTTTTTATTATTTTTTTATTGTAACTTACGCTTCAACAAAACGCGGCAACCGAAAAGCGTATAAAGAGTAGGTATTAAAATTTAAAATTCTATTAAAATGAAACAAGCTAAAAAACTTGAAAGCGTAAAAAACAACATGTTTGCAGTAAAAACAACTAAAACTGTAATGGGCGGAGGCCAATTCAACGGCACAAAGGAAGTAGTAAATGGTAAAATTAAATGGTTCAACGACGGAATGTAATTTCTGTCAATATAATATAAGAAAGCTGCCCTCATTTTAGGCAGCTTTCTTATTTATACTAAGCCGTGGCAAAATTTTAAAATAACTAATACCCTACACATTTAGCAGATAAAATTTGGGCGTACCCCTCCTTTTGCCTTTCTCGGCCTAAAGGCCGGGGCTAGTCATCCCGAGTACTAACAAGGGATATCCTTTTAATTTCCCTGAGGTCATTAAACAAAAAAAGCACAGGACAATAATTGAAAAAATGTCAGAAACTGTGTATACACCAGCAAAACAATGACCTTTCACGATTTCTAAATCAAGAAAAATGAATTTGATATATATTATTATAAATATTTAATATATATATAAATATATTAATAATATAATTTTGTAATAAATACAATATTTTTTTGTAAGTTTTATACTTCATATAATATTTTTTTGTAAATTACATAACAACGCGGAAACCGAAAAGCGTAAAACGAGTAGGTAAAATCCATAAAAATCTATTAAAAATGAAACAGGTAAAAAAACTGGAAAGTGTAAAAAATGAAATCTTTGCCCTTAAAGTCAATACAATTACCGGTGGCCAGCAAGCCAACGCAAGTGTTGAATGGGTAGAAGAAAATGGTAGAAAAGTTAAGAAAGTACTTAACGACAACATGTAATACTGTAATGAGAATACTTAAAAGGCCGGCCACTTTACCGGCCTTTTTTAATGATAAACTTTTGCTGATAGACTATTAACCATCAACTATGAACCATGAGCCTTAAAAGACAATCTTTTACCACTGTAATCGTTATTTTAATCAAATAGCTTTTTTTTTACTATAAAAAGCACGATTTTTACAGATATAACAATATATCAATAATTATAACTGCCAGTGTTAAAACGTTTCCCTTTTTATCAACAATACGACAGCATGGATTGCGGGCCTACCTGCCTGCGAATGATAGCCAAACACTATGGCAAAAGCTATACGCTTGAAAATCTTCGCCATAAGACCAGCATAAGCCGTGAAGGAGTATCCATGTTGGGTATCAGCCAGGCCGCTGAAGAAATAGGCTTCCGTACTTTGGGGGGCCGACTCTCTTTAGAAAAACTGGTTGAACTGGCTCCGTTGCCCTGCATTTTACATTGGGATCAAAATCACTTTGTAGTACTCTATGATATTAAACAAAAACGTTCCGGCTTTGGGAAAAAGAAAGAGAATATTTTTTATATCGCCGATCCCGGCCGCAGCCACTTAGAATATAGGGAAGAAGAATTTCTTACGCACTGGGCAAGTACTCAGATAGACAACGAACCTCATGGAATCGCTTTGATGATGGAGCCTACGCCCAAGTTCTACGAGATGGAAGACGAATCGCAGGGGAAGCTGGGTTTCAAGCTGCTATTTGGATATGTTTGGAGATATAAAAAACTATTATTACAACTTATTTTAAGCTTAGCAATTGGTAGTATTTTACAGTTGATTTTTCCTTTCCTTACCCAGTCCATTGTTGACGTAGGCGTAAATAATCAAAATCTTAATTTTATTTACCTCGTACTGGCTGCACAGCTAATGTTGTTCGTAGGGCGTACGGCAGTAGAATTTATCCGCAGCTGGATATTACTATACATCAGCACACGGATTAATATTTCTATCCTGTCAGATTTTTTTATCAAACTCATGAAGCTACCACTGGCATTTTTTGATATTAAAATGCAGGGTGATATCATGCAGCGTATCAACGACCATCAGCGTATCGAGCATTTCTTAACGGGCGCCACCCTGAATACGCTATTCTCCTTTATTAATTTAATCATTTTTAGTGTCGTACTGGCACTTTATAATACCACCATATTTTTTATCTTCTTAGTAGGAAGTATCATTTACATGATATGGATTGCTTTATTCCTTAAAAGAAGGCGTGTACTGGACTTTAAAAGATTTGATGTTGCCAGTAAAGAATCAAACGTTGTTATTGAGTTAATCAATGGCATGCAGGAAATAAAAATGAACAATTGCGAAACACAAAAACGATGGAAATGGGAACGTATGCAGGCAAAGCAATTCAGGCTCAGCTTTAAGCAACTGGCATTAAGTCAATACCAACAGGCAGGAGCTGTTTTTATTAATGAAGGCAAAAATATTCTTATCACCTTCCTGGCTGCAAAGTCTGTGGTAGACGGACATCTAACGCTAGGTGCCATGCTGGCCATACAATATATTATCGGACAGCTTAACAGTCCTGTGGAGCAATTAATTGGGTTTATGCAAAGTGCCCAGGATGCTAAAATAAGCCTGGAACGTTTAAATGAAATTCATGAAAAAGAGGATGAAGAGCCGGCTGATAAACCCAAGCTTCACTATTTACCTTCACCCCGAACATTTAACATTAAAAATCTTAGTTTTCAATACCCCGGTGCCGGCAATGATCCGGTATTAAAAGATATAAACCTGGTAATTCCTGAAGGAAAAGTAACAGCAATTGTAGGCGCCAGCGGTAGTGGAAAAACAACACTATTAAAATTATTATTGAAATTTTATACTCCTTCACAAGGAGAAATACGATTGGGAGAAACCAATCTCGACAATATTAGCCATAAATTATGGCGTAGTAAATGTGGCGTAGTAATGCAGGATGGTTTTATTTTTTCGGATACAATTGCTCATAATATTGCTGTTGATAATGAACATCCGGATATTGATAAAATTATTAATGCCGCAAACACTGCCAACATTAGAGAGTTTATTGAAACATTACCTTTAACCTATAATACAAAAATAGGAGCTGAAGGTAATGGTATCAGCCAGGGACAACGCCAACGCATGTTGATTGCAAGAGCAGTATACAAAAATCCTGAATTTATTTTCTTTGATGAGGCTACCAACGCTTTGGATGCCAACAATGAAAAAGTAATTATGGAAAACCTGGAACAGTTTTTTAAAGGCAGAACGGTAATTGTAGTAGCACACCGTTTGAGCACCGTAAAAAATGCCGACCAGATAGTGGTATTGGATAAAGGTATCATCACCGAGCAGGGAACACATGAAGAACTAACTGCTTTAAAAGGCGACTACTATCAATTGGTAAAAAATCAATTGGAATTAGGAGAGTAATTGTGTAGTAGTTGATAACTTAATTGGTTGAGTAAGTTGATAGATATTTTAATTCGTATCAATTTGTGTAATTAGTGTATAAAAAATATTTGATATGCCCGAGAATAAGGAAAATGGTGAACAACTTGAACATATCCCGGTAGAGGAAGTATATGAAGAGCTTGAACTTGCTCCGACTGAGCTACGTAGCGAAGCTATTCAAGAGCTTATTAGTAATGATCCCAGCTGGATGGTAAAATGGGGAACTACAATTTTCTTTTCGTTACTGATTTTATTATTAACCATTACCTGGATCATCAAATATCCCGATACCGTTAAAGCCTCTCTAAAAATTACTACAATTAATGCCCCGAAATCTGTTCAAACCAAAATACCCGGCAAACTGGTCAGGCTTTTTGTACAACCCAACGATTCTGTTGCCACGAATGACATTTTGGCTTTTATGGAAAGCACGGCAGCTCATGATAAAGTACTAAAATTATCAGACGATGTACAAACTATTTTATCCTTAATACAAACCGGAAGAGTGGAAGCCCTGGCTAATTACGTAAAAAGTGATTATGGCCAGTTAGGCGAGATACAGCCTGCTTATCAAAACTTTTACAATGCTTATTTACAATTTAAAGCTTATTTATCATCTGGTTTTTATCTGGCCAAAAAACAAATTTTAAATAGAGATCTTACAAACTTACAGCAACTACAGGAAAACATTCGCCAGGAAAAAAAACTTTATGAACAAGACTATGCCATTGCTGAAGAAAACTATAAAATAAAACAACAACTGGCCAAGGAAAAAGTAATTGCAGCGTTAGATTTAAAACAAGAGGAAAGTAAGTTGTTATCAAAAAAAATGCCATTACAGCAGTTCAATGCAAGCCTTATCAACAATCAGTCGCAACAAAATGATAAGCAAAAAGAGTTGTTAGAACTGGATAAACAGATTGCTGAACAAAAAAATATTTTTATTCAAGCCGTTAATACTTTAAGCAGTACTATACAAGACTGGAAATCAAAATACCTGCTACTATCTCCTATTGATGGCCGGGTGGTTTTTACTACTTCCCTGGAAGAAAATCAAACCCTGACAGCCAATCAGGAAGTCTTTTATATTGCCACCAGCAATACCCTGTACTTTGGTGAAATGTATGTACCACAGGAAAATCTGGGAAAAATAAAGGTTGGACAGCTCGTATTAATAAAATTTGCAGCTTATCCTTTTCAGGAGTATGGCAGTATTAAAGGAACTGTTGCGTCCATCGCCGATGTGCCCAAGGAAAATACTTACCTGGTACACATCAATATGCCATCGGAGCTGCTAACCAATTATAAGAAGAAAATTGACTACAAAAATGGTATGGTGGCGCAGGGTGAAATTATAGTAAAAGACGATCGCCTTATCAATAAAATGATTTTTAATATCCGGAAAATGCTGAATTGATATTTTATATCTGGCAATTCAAAAAAATTATATAAGATTTCTCAAAGCTATATTATCAATTGAAAAATTCGGGATACCCTTACTGGCTCTCCCGAATTTCTTTTTCATCTAATCCTCTACTGCACCTTAAAAAATTGCTGCCTTAACCCATTTTGAGCAATTGTAACTCAATTTGGTTGTAAATATTGGTTTTCATTTTTTTTGTTTTCAGGTTTGAGCCACACAGATTTTATTTTGGTAAATGGCTTAGATTGGAAGTTGAGAGCCTCATATATTTTTAGCAATGGCTCTTTGGCTTCTGTACATTTTTTTATGTTGATGATTTTATCTTCTACATTTTGTGCTGTACTGTATACTACTTTTTGGGTGTTGCCTATTCGTCTTATTTCTTTCCAGCAATGGTTTATTTTTTTCATTTTTAATTGATGACGTATAGTATTTACCAACCAATAAGCCAATAAACCTAAATGCAAGTGTGCCAGGGTGGCATCATCGTTTTTATGGTAGATGGGTCGTAAATCTAAATCTGTTTTTAAGGTTCTAAATAGGGAGTGTAAAATAAACTGTGTCATTTTTTTTCACATCGGGTAATGTGAACCCGA
>CAZPHA010000067.1:0-14937 GCA_964586215.1 uncultured Ferruginibacter sp. | reverse complement strand
AAGGGTGGCCATATAACCACCCTTATTTTAAACTTTTATCTCGGACAACAATGATTTGAAATTAAAAAGTCGGCAATCCTTAAAAGATTGCCGACTTTAAGACAAATAACTTGACAAACTATTTTAATATTTCACGGCTGATTACCAGTTTCTGTATTTCGCTGGTACCTTCGCCAATGGTACAGAGTTTGCTGTCGCGATAATGTTTCTCTACCGGAAAATCTTTGGTGTAGCCATAGCCGCCGAAAATTTGTACGGCATCGGTGCTTACTTTCACAGCTACTTCGCTGGAGTAATATTTAGCCATGGCTGATTCTTTGGTCATGGGAAGACCTTTCATTTTTAAATCACATGCCTGGTTGATGAGTAATTCAGCGGCTTCAATTTCGGTAGCCATATCAGCCAGCTTAAAACTAATGGCCTGGAAATTGGCAATAGGCTGGTCAAACTGGTATCTTTCTTTTGAATATTGTAAAGACGCTTCGTAGGCTCCCCGGGCAATGCCTACACTTAGTGCAGCAATAGAGATGCGTCCTCCATCCAGTACTTTTAAGCTTTGCTTAAAGCCATCGCCAATTTCGCCGAGGCGGTTGCTATCAGGAATACGGCAGTTGTCAAAGATCATTTCTGCCGTTTCACTTGCCCTCATACCTAATTTGTTCTCTTTTTTACCCCCACTAAAGCCGGGTGTTCCTCTCTCCACCACAAACGCAGTGGCATTATTTTTTGCTCTGGGTTCGCCGGTACGGCAAATCACTACAGCAATATCGCCGCTTTTGCCATGTGTAATCCATGATTTGGTGCCATTGATAATCCAATGGTCACCATCTTTTACGGCTGTTGTTTTCATATTACCGGCATCACTGCCTGTATTGGGCTCTGTTAGCCCCCAGGCGCCAATATGTTCGGCGGTTGCCAATTTGGGTAAATATTTCTTTTTCTGTTCTTCATTACCAAATGTTAAAATATGCCCTGTACAAAGCGAATTGTGAGCAGCAACGGATAGTCCTATTGAGCCGCAAACTTTAGCAATTTCCTGTATGATTTTATTATATTCAAAATAACCAAGTCCAGTGCCACCATATGCTTCGGGTACCAACACGCCCATCATACCCAATTTGCCCAGTTCTTTAAAAACATGAACCGGAAACTCCTGTGTTTCGTCCCATTCCATTACATGAGGTTTAATATATTGTTGGGCAAAATCTTTGGCTGTTTGCGCTACTTGTCGTGTAAGCTCATTCGTGGTAAAATTCATATACTACAATCGTTAAGTGTGCAAAGCTACTACAAAAGGGGATTGTGTACAAGGTGGGGCTAATAATATTTTGATGTGCTGATGTGCTATATTACCTAAAAAGGAGTAAAAATAATTGAAAATTATCAAAGGAGACAATGATTTTACGAATTTTTAAAATGATCCATCTTTTATGTTATCATTTATTTTGCGCTGTATCCTATAAATTTGCTAGACATACATTTGTTTCCGTATGCATACCTAGCATTTGAACATGATGATGCTAAGCAGGCTATAAAAAGTACGACTATTACCAGCATAAGGGCATAATCCCTCCTTTTTTGTTTTTTTACCAGTTGTTCAAAAGATTCAAATTCCATGGCTTTAGTTTTGTAATTAATGGTTTGGTTTTTATTACAATATATGTGTTAAATATTTAATGTGTCGGTGATATTTAATAAAATAGACATCCTATTTAACCGATAGGCTTTTTTACTTTATAAAAAATATTAATTTATTGTTAATGTATAAATTCCAAAGGGACCCCCTTATCTGGAAAAGTAATTAAGGAAGCTTATTATCACATTATTTATCACTGATTTTAAGATAAGGCCGAACTTTCTTAAAGATATCCTCGGTAATAAGCATCACTTTTCTCAAATCCTCCACCGTACTAAAGTCTCCATGCTGACTTCTATACTGTATAATGGCATTGGCAACATTAAAGCGTAGATAGGGGTGTATTTTTAGTTGATCTACTGAGGCAGTGTTGATATTTATTTGTCGTACGGTAGTATTAAGAATAGTAAGCCTGTTTTTTATTTTTTGATAAGTGGAGTCTGCCAACCCAAAAGTTTCACCAACTTGTTCAATGCTGTAAAAACCGCCCAGCTTTTCCCGAAAGTTAACGATCCGTTGAGCTAGTTTACTACCAATACCCGGCAACCCAATCAGTGCAATGGTATCAGCCGTATTGATATCTGTTAGAGATGGGATATAAGGTGCTTTTTCATATTTATTATTACTAAATAAATGATTGTCAAACGATTTTTTATCATTTTGTGCGATTTGAATAAAAGGTAAAAGACGGTTGATTTCATTTGGATGCAATCCCCATATTTTACCAATATCTTCCGGCTTATAAAACCTGCCTCCTTTGGATAAGTACTTTTGTATGGTTTGAATGGTTTTGTCTTTTATACCTAATTTCTGCCATCCCTCTACTGACAATGTATTAGGATCAAAAGGGAACATTTGCCCGGAAAATGTGGAAGTCTGTCTGCTGCTAAAATGTTCGGATTCGGTTTGATCATCATCGTATTTAAAACTTTTAGCGGAGAAGGGCTTCCTTTCTTCTGACTCCTGCATTTTCAACAGGGCAATTTCTTTTTCAAATTGGGAACTGTTTAGAGATTTTTGTTCTTTTAACAGGGGATAAAAGAATGGGAGTATCGTCACTAATACGATCAATATTACAGCCGCAGTAATGCCGGCTCTTTCTTTTTTGGTAAAAGAAAAATAGGTAGCAATAAAGCCTTTCATGTGGTTAGCATTCAGACTGCAAAGTTACGAAAAAAGGAGATACGACTATTATATTATATTTATTTTCAATCGATCATATGCCAACTGCCTGTTTGCAGGTAATGACTGGTTAATTTCTTCATGCTTACCCAATTGGTGGCTGATATGTGTAAAATATGCCATAGGAATTTCTAATTCATCCGCTAATGCTACTGCTTCGTTCAGGGTGAAATGGGAAATATGGCTTTCTTTCCGAAGGGCATTTAGGACCAATACCTGACTGCCTGCTATTTTCTTCTTTTCTTCTTCGTCGATTCTATTGGCATCCGTGATATAGGTAAAATTTCCCATTCGAAAGCCATAAACCGGCATTTTGAGGTGCCATACTAAAATGGGAGTAACGGGGATATCGCCAATACAAAAGGGAGTTGTATCTATGGTATTTAAATTGATTGAAGGAACTCCCGGATATTTTTTATCGGAAAAAATATAGGCAAACTCTCTCTTTAAAGCTTCCTCTGTTAATGAGTTGGCATATACTTCCATCGGTTTATTTTGGAAAAAATTATATCCACGAATATCATCCAGTCCTGCCACATGGTCTTTATGTGGATGGGTGAACAGAACGGCATCTAATTTGTCAACCTGTTCTCTCAGCATTTGATATCTAAAATCGGGGGTAGTGTCGATTACAAAGGCGGTGGTATCACTTTTCACCAAAATACTGCTGCGTAGGCGTTTGTCTTTTTTATCGGTAGAAGTACAAACTTTGCAGTGGCATCCGATCATGGGAACACCACTGCTGGTGCCGGTACCTAAAAAAGTTATGGTAATGGGAGGCATTCAATTAAAAATTAAGAATTAAAAATGAGCAATTAAAAATTGAGAATTAAGAGTGAAAAATTATTCCACGTAATATGCTTTCATACAAACTACAATTCTTAATTCTGCATTCTTAATTTTTAATTTTTAATTCCTCACTAGTAAGGCTGGCAACTTCCTCATAAATTTTCTGGCTTTCCAATGTCAGCATATCATAATTAATTTCCAATTGAGGTAGAAGCTCTATCAAAGTGTTGATCCTGCCTTCTGTTTGCAAAAATTTATTGAGCACAATTACCTTTTTTTCTTGCAAAATGCAGTAACCACTCTGAAAATTGCCTCTTTCATATCGGATAACATAGCCGACTTCCTCTGCAATTTTTTCAATTTTATCTAAAGTATGTTGTGTGTATTTCATGATTGTGAAACGTGAAACGTCAAATGTGAGACTTAAATTTTATACAAAATTACAATATATTCAATTAAAAATTATGAATTAAAAATTAAGAATGAATGTTGGTATTAAATCCTAATTTTTAATTCTTAATTGCTAATTTTTAATTCATAATTGCCCCTCACTTATTCACCATCCTCACAATGGGTACAATCATTTCTTCCAGGCTTACCCCTCCATGCTGAAACGTATTTTTGTAATAATTTACAAAGTGATTGTAATTATTGGGGTAACATAAATACACATCAGGCTTAGCAAAAATAAAAGATGAATTTATATTGGGTACAGGCAAAGCAGCTTCCCGTGGATCTTTGAATGCCAGTACATCTTTTGGTTCGTAATTTAAATTGCGGCCATGTTTATATCGAAGGTTGGTAGTAGTTTGTTTGTCGCCAATTACTTTGGCCGGTGTTTTTACCCTGACGCTACCATGATCGGTAGCAACAATAACCGTCACTTTCTTATCAGCAATTTTTTTTAGTGCCTGATGCAAAGGAGAGTGTTCAAACCAGCTCTGGGTAAGGCTTCTGTAGCTTGTTTCATCACTAGCCAGCTCTTTTAGTACTTCCATTTCTGTTCTGGCATGGCTCAGCATATCTACAAAATTGTATACAACTACGTTAATGTCGTTTTGTAACAAGTTGTGCATGTTATCTACCAACTTTTGTCCATCGTTGTTATTGGTTATTTTTGTGTAAGAATATTTGATATCAGTTTTTCCCAGATTTTTTAATTGTGCCCTGAAAAATTCTTCTTCAAATAAATTTTTTCCTCCTTCTTCATCATCATTTTTCCATTGTACCGGAAATTTTTTTTCGATATCAATCGGTAATAATCCTGAAAAAATAGCATTACGGGCATACTGGGTAGCAGTAGGTAGTATGGAGTAAAAAGTTTCTTCTTCCTGAATACGAAAGCTCTCTGCAAAAATGGGTTGAATGGCTTTCCATTGATCATAGCGTAAATTATCAATCAAAAGAAAAAAAAGTGGTGTGCCTTTTTCAATATGGGGAAATACTTTGTATTTGAGTAAATTATGGCTCATAATAGGCCCATCCGTACTTTTGGGACTCAACCAGCTGGCATAATTTTTAGAGATAAATTTAAAAAATTCTGTATTGGCTTCATTTTTTTGTGTTTGAAAAACTTCCTGCATTTCAGGACTGTCACTTTTTTGCATTTCTAATTCCCAATACACTAATTTTTTATAAATTTCCATCCATTCATTGTAGTTAGGATTATTATTAAGCGCCATGAATAAGCTTCTAAACTCTTGCTGATAGGCGGCTGTTGTTTTTTCGGCTACCAGTCGTTTATTGTCAATTAATTTTTTCAGGGTAAGCCATACCTGGTTGGGGTTAACCGGTTTGATCAGGTAGTCGCTTATCTGGCTGCCAATGGCTTCATCCATTAAATTCTCAGCTTCATTTTTGGTAATCAGCACAACCGGCAAATTGCCATTGGTTTCTTTAATTTGTTGGAGGGTCTGCAATCCTGTAATGCCGGGCATTGTTTCATCCAGCAACACTACATCTACCGGATTTTCTTTTACAAAATCTACTGCATCAAAACCGTTTGTCTTGGTATGTACCTCATAACCTTTATTTTCTAAAAAAAGTATTTGAGAAGTAAGGCTGTCAATTTCATCATCTACCCATAATATTTTACCCATAATTATATTATTTACTATTTTAAATTTATGGTCATAATCACAACGATAATATATTAGCAATTCTTAGAGTCTGTTTAAAAATAAAACTTTTATTATTTTGCTGTTGGTGAGGACACCAACAGCGGCTGTCCGCCGTGGCCGGTGTCCTCACCGGCCACTTTTTACCATATGAAAATCCTATCAATAACATTTAAACAGGCTCTTATTAAATCAAAAATCAGCGAAATCAAATGCTGTTAAATAACTTAAAAATCCTTGTTTAGCAATATACTTCTTTAAATTCAATTATTTTGCAATATCCTCAGTAGCTTTGCTATACTTTGTGTATCTTTTAACAAATTGTCTGTTAACTTCATTATACATAACGCATAATCAACTAAAAAATTAATGTCGTTTAGAAAAATAATTAATGACCCGGTTTACGGATTTATTACCATTGATGATGAACTGATTTTTAAAATTATTGCTCATCCTTTTTATCAACGTTTGCGGCGAATACAGCAAATGGCTCTGGCACAGCTGGTATATCCGGGAGCTGTTCATACCCGGCTGCATCATTCTTTAGGAGCTTACCACCTGATGTGTATGGCAGTGTGTGAGCTGAAAAGTAAGGGGGTAGATATTTCCAGGGAAGAAGAGCAGGCCGCAAAAATTGCTATTCTGCTTCATGATATAGGTCACGGGCCCTATAGCCATGCTTTAGAAAATGTTTTGATTGAAGGTATGCATCATGAACAGATCTCCTTACTCATTATTCAGGAGCTAAATCGCCAATTGAATGGTCAGTTGCAGATGGCGATGGATATTTTTAACAAGGCTTACCCCAAAACATATTTATCTCAATTAGTCAGCGGACAGCTGGATGTGGACAGAATGGACTATTTGATTCGGGATAGTTTTTTTACCGGCGTGAGTGAAGGAGTGATTGGTTATGATCGGATATTAAAAATGTTGACGGTGTACAATGGAGAATTAATGGTGGAGGAGAAGGGAATTTATTCTGTAGAAAAATTTTTGGTGGCCAGAAGATTGATGTATTGGCAGGTTTATCTGCATAAAACGGTATCATGTGCCGAACAAATGTTACAGCGGATCATTAAAAGGGCTAAATATATTAAGGCTGAAACAAAATCATCGCTGGATAAATTTATTCGTGAGTCTAATCATACCGTAACACTACAGGAGTTCTGTGAGTTAGATGATTGTGATGTAATGAGTGCCATTAAGGAATGGTGTAATCATAAAGATGTAGTATTGTCAACCCTTTGTAAAGGAATTATTCATAGAAATTTATTAAAGATAAAATATGCAGCAGAGCCTATAGACGAAAAATTAGTGGCTGTTAATAGAAAGGCCGTACAGCAATATCTGAATATTACTGAAGAAGAAGCTCAATGGCTGGTATTCGTTGGAGAGGTGAGTAGCAGTACCTATAATTTCGAAGACGAACGCATTAATATTTGTTTTAAGAATGGTGAAATAAGAGATATTTCGTCTGTCGATAATGCCCTTATCTCTCAAAACCTGCATGGCAAGGTTAAAAAATATTATATTTGTTATTGGAGACAATAGTTAATGAATTGATAATTGATAATTGGATAATTGACAATTTATTATCCATCTGCTTTCAATAGTTAATTTATTTATTGTGTATAAACATTATCAACTAAATAATTATCAATTAAGATATGCTTTTTTCTGCAGCGCAAATAGCCGCCATAATTGGTGGCAAAGTAGAAGGGGATGAAAATGTAACCGTTACTTCTTTTGGTAAGATTGAAGAAGCTGCCGGTAATCAGTTAACCTTTTTAGCCAATCCTAAATACGAAGAATTTTTGTATACCACTCAGGCGTCTATTGTAATTGTTAACGATAACCAGGAAATAAAACATGCTGTTCAGGCAACTTTGATAAAAGTGCCGGATGCTTATCTTGCTTTTGCCACTTTATTAGATAAATATCAACAATTACAGCAAAAAGAATTAGTGGGAATACAGCAACCTGTTTATCAGGATGTATCTGCTAAAGTTGGGCAGGAGGTGTTTATCGGGGCTTTTAGTTATATTGGTGAAAATGCCATTATTGGCAATCAGGTAAAAATTTATCCTCAGGCTTTTATTGGTAATAATGTTACCATTGGTGATAATACCATTATTCATCCCGGCGTAAAAATTTATCATCATTGTGTTATCGGTAGTAATGTTGTTATTCATGCCGGTAGTGTAATCGGTAGTGATGGATTTGGTTTTGCTCCACAAACAAATGGAACTTATAAAAAAGTACCTCAGATTGGTAATGTGGTGATTGAAGATGGTGTGGAAATTGGCGCCAATGTTACTATTGACAGGGCAACAATTGGTAGTACAGTTATCAAAGCCGGCGCTAAGCTGGATAATTTAGTGCAAATTGCTCATAATGTGGAAGTAGGCGCCAATACTGTTATAGCAGCCCAGGCCGGTGTAAGTGGAAGTACAAAGATTGGCAACAATGTAATGATTGGCGGCCAGGCAGGTATTGTTGGCCATATACAAATTGCCGACGGAAGTAAAATAAACGCCCAAAGCGGCGTGAGCAAATCAATCAAAAAAAACAATGCTGCTGTAACAGGATCACCGGCGGCGGACTTCACTGCAGCTTTACGGACCCAGGCATCCATTAAAAATATTCCTGAATTAGAAAAAAGAATACGTGATCTGGAAAAGCTTTTCCATGAATTGACTGCCAACCAATAAACTAATAATCATATAGATGGGTTAATTTCCATTATATAATTTTATATTTATAATTATAAATGATTTTAATTGAATTATTTATACAAAATAATATTATTTAATATGTTGATATGCATGAGTTTAATCACTCAGGCTCAATCTATCACAATTTCGGGTAGTATTCAGGATGCTCATACCAAAGAGCCGATTAGTTTTGCATCGGTATATCTGCAAAAAAGCGGAACCGGGCAAACGACCGATAGTGTCGGTAACTTCACCTTTCATCTAACAAATAAAAATGAGGATACCTTAATAGTCAGTTACGTTGGGTATCAACCTTTAAAGCTTTCCTTAAATTTTTTGGCGAAAGATACTGCGCTGGTTTTACAATTACAACGTGGAATGAGCAATACAGTATCCGTAAAGACAAAAATTAATAAAGGATTATTTCTCTGGAAAAAAATTATGAGCAAAAAAAAGCAGTACAACCGCTACGGCTTAGATAATTTCGGCTACCATGCTTATAATAAATTAGAAATTGATTTAAAAAATATTAAGGTTAATAAACTGAGAAAAAACTTCATATTAAAACCATTTGATTTTGTTTTTGATAATGTAGACAGTGTAAGTGAAAAAGATCCCTTTCTACCGGCATACCTGGTAGAAAGCCTGAGTGATTATGAATATCAAAATAA
Source organism: uncultured Ferruginibacter sp. (assembly GCA_964586215.1). GTDB lineage: Bacteria > Bacteroidota > Bacteroidia > Chitinophagales > Chitinophagaceae > Ferruginibacter. The sequence continues at coordinate 5,825 of CAZPHA010000067.1, read as the reverse complement.
ACCTAAAAAATATTATGAAAATATTACTGCTACCAGTACTAAAGGATTTAAAAATGAAAGTATCAGTAAGTTGCTGGGTGTAATGAATCAAAATGTAAATATTTATGGCAATTTTATTAATGTAATGGATAAAGATTTTATAGGCCCTTTTAATGAAAATGCTGATAATTATTACAACTTTAATGTACCCGACACACAAGTTATTAATGGTGAAAGAGTTTTTCACTTTGTATTTTCTTCCAAACGTTCCGGTCAAAATACTTTTGAGGGTGATGCCTGGGTAACAGCTAAAACTTTTCACCTTCAGAAAATTACTTTGTATCTAGGTAAACAAGCCAATATTAATTATATCGATCGTATTAGCGTATTTCAGGAATTTCAGCCGGTAAATGATTCTCTTTATTTTATTAAACGTGATAAATTTTATGCAGATTTTAAATTGTTGGGTAAAAATTCCTTAGCCCTGATCGGACGAAAAACGACTTTATATAAAGATATTTTGGTCAATAATGATTCCATTGCCAGGCATTTAAACCAGCAGCAGGTAGAAGAAGTAGTTACCACAGCGCCTAATGTAATCAACAACAGCAATGAAACATGGAATAGCCTGCGTTTTGAACCACTTTCAAAAAATGAAACCGCTATTTATACCACTTTAGACAGGCTATTGGTGATGCCCAAATTTCAGCGTCTACAGAATACCGTTACCTTTATTGGAACCGGGTATAAAAATATTGGTAATTATGAAATTGGCCCCTGGTTTAACTGGATAAGCAGTAATGCCTGGGAGGGCACCCGGTTTAGATTTGATTTGGGTACCAATACCGGATTCAATAAAAAAATATACCTGCACGGCTACCTGGCATATGGTACAAAAGATAAGCAGTTAAAAGGTAAGGGTGAGATTTTTTGGTTGCTCAATAAAAAACCTAAGCGCTTTAGACTACATGCAGCCTATACAGACGATATTGATAACGGTATTAGTAATTATGGAGAAGTAAGTCAGGATAATGTTTTTTCATTGGCTATACGTAAGCCCAACATTACCCGGAAATTTATTTCGATTAAAGATTCCCGTTTTGAAGTATTTAATGAATGGGGAAAAGGATTTTCTACTGAATTATTTTTTATACATCGAAAATATAATCCACTGCTTAACCTACCACCTGTAAGCAACTTTGATAGCAAAACCGGCGATGCCTTACAAAACTTTGAAGTGGCACTCAAATTACGCTTTGCTTATCTGGAAAAATTTATTGAAACGAATTACTTTAGGTATAGCCTGGGTAGCAAATATCCTGCTGTAGAATTGTTGCTGGGTAAAGGCATTGCCGGAGTGGCTAATAGCTCTTACAACTATACCAAAATTGCAGCATCCGTCAGTGATATCATGAAAATATCTCCTTTAGGTTCTTTGTCGTATAAAGTTTATGCAGGTAAAATTAATGGTAGCCTTCCATACACTTTTTTAGAAATATTGCCGGGTAATGATATTTATTATTATAACAAGTCAGCATTTAATTTGCTCAGCCGCTTTGAATATATCTGCGATCGATATGCCGGAGTAAATGTAGAACACTCAATAGGATCAGGCTTATTTAGATGGATACCTGTTACCCGAAAGCTAAAATGGCGGCAGTTTTGGAATGTAAAAAGTATGTACGGCGATTTAAGCGATGATAATAAAAAGCTCAATAATTCTCCAGTACCGTTTTTTAAAGATTTAAACGGAAGTGCATACGCTGAAGTAGGTACAGGTATTGATAATATTTTCAAAGTTTTTCGATTGGACTTTGTCTGGAGAGTCTTGCCCCAACCCTTACCCGAAAATCGTTCCAGCAGATTTGGTGTATTTGGGAGCTTTCAATTTCAATTTTAGTTTTTGGGATGCCGGCATTTGAGCGCTGATTGAACTTCAAGGGCAGCCTGTCCGTTTCCGGCGGAACCCTCCATTCATCAGTGGTCATATATTATTTAAAAAGACTGGTTTACGCTACTCTTCAAGAGAAAATCAATTAAAATTTTATTAAAGATTTTAAGCTTTTCTAAATTGCTCAAATGGGCTGCAGGTAAAATTTATACCAAGGCTTTAACATTATTCAGCCTCAAAGCCAACATTTAATATTACCGGTACTATACTTGAAAAAATAAAATATCTTTGCGGTCATTGATAAAATACAGCGTGAATGGATAAAAATTTTAACCCTGATAAACAACATACACTGGGATCGGCGATCAGCATCTCCGGTACCGGTTTGCACACCGGTATCAATGTTGATATGACTTTAAAGCCAGCCAATCCTGGTTTCGGGTATCAGTTTCAACGAATTGACATGCCCGGTATGCCGGTTATCAAGGCAGACTGTGATTTGGTTACGGATACGTCAAGAGGAACGACTTTGGAGCATAATAATGTGAAAGTAAGTACTGTAGAGCATATTTTAGCTGCTTTGGTAGGTATGGGTGTTGATAATTGCCTGATTGAAATCAATGGCCCTGAGATTCCTATTGTAGATGGTAGCAGTGAACCATTTGTTAATATGATTGCAGAAGCCGGTGTAGCAGAACAAGAAGCCGCCAAGATTTGGTATAGTATCGATAATAATATTTCCTATTATGATGAAGCCAAAAGAGTTGAGTTAACGGCCCTGCCTTCAACAGAATATAAAATTACCACGCTGATAGATTTTAACTCACCGGTATTGGGAACACAGCATGCTTCTCTAAAAACAATGAAGGAATTTAGAGCAGAAATTGCACCTTGTCGTACCTTTTGTTTTTTGCATGAGCTGGAAATGCTTTTGGATAACAATTTAGTCAAAGGTGGTGATATCAATAATGCCATTGTAGTGGTAGACAAGCCTGTTACGGATGAGGAAATGGCCAGATTGGCCAAAGCATTTGGCCGTACCAAAGTCGAGGTTAAAAGTGAGGGGTATTTAAATAACCTGGAACTCAGGTTTCCTAACGAACCGGCACGGCATAAGCTGTTAGATATTGTAGGTGATTTAGCTTTGATTGGGTATCCAATTAAAAGTCATATTATTGCCAACCGTCCGGGACATAGTTCTAACGTGGAGTTTGCTAAAAAAATAAAACAATATATTAAAAAAAATAAACATACGAAAGATATACCCATTTATAACCCGAATGTTAACCCGGTGTATACCCAACAACAAATTGAAAAAACGTTGCCACACCGTTATCCATTTTTGTTAGTGGATAAAATCATTGAGTTGACAGATACTACCATTGTGGGAATTAAAAATGTTACCTTTAACGAGTTCTTTTTTCAGGGTCATTTTCCGGGAAATCCGGTAATGCCGGGAGTTTTGCAGATTGAGGCGTTGGCACAAACCGGCGGTATTTTATGCATCAATTCGATGCCTTCGGGGGAATATGATACTTATTTTTTAAAAATTGATAATTGTAAATTCAAACAAAAAGTAGTACCCGGAGATACCATGATATTAAAAATGGAGCTGATGGAGCCTATCCGCAGAGGAATTTGTGTTATGAAAGGAAGTGTTTATGTAGGTAATAAATTATGCACAGAAGCTGATTTAACCGCACAATTGGTAAAGAGAAATTAATTTGTTTAGGGTTTGTGGTTTATTGTTTGGGGTTTAGGGTTTGAAGTTTAATGTTAGTGCTTAAAAGTTTTTATTTTGTGATTTTTAAATTTAAAAATATTATTAATAAATCTAATATCAAACCTCAAACCTCAAACCCCAAACTTCAAACCTCAAATTACAAACCCAAAGCTAAACTTTTAAATTAAAAATGATTCACCCACATACATATATTCATCCTAATGCTAAAATAGCCACTAATGTAAAAATTGATCCGTTTAGTGTGATACATCAAAACGTAGAAATTGGTGAGGGTACCTGGGTAGGCAGTAATGTTACCATTATGGAAGGGGCAAGGATCGGAAAAAATTGTCGCATATTTCCGGGAGCCGTTATCGCCGCTATACCACAGGATTTAAAATTTGAAGGAGAGCAAACAACTGTACAAATTGGAGACAATACCACGATTCGTGAGTTTGTAACTATTAATCGTGGCAGCAAAGACAGATGGACTACCAAGGTGGGCAATAACTGTCTTATCATGGCATATAGCCATATTGCACACGATTGTATAGTGGGCAACAATTGTATTATGAGCAATAATACACAAATGGCTGGGCATGTGGTTATGGGTGATTTTGCAATATTGGCAGGTATGTGTGCCGTACATCAATTTGTTAAAATTGGCCAGCATTCTTTCGTTTCAGGAGGATCATTGGTAAGTAAAGATGTACCACCTTATATTAAATCCGGTCGTACGCCCTTAAGTTATGCAGGCGTAAATTCAGTGGGGTTAAAACGCAGAGGCTTTTCTTTAGACAGGATTAATCACATTTTGGATATTTACAGAATTATTTACAATAAATCATTAAATACATCTCAGGCGTTAAATTTTATCGAGGAAGAATTGCCGGCAACGGATGAGCGTGATGAAATTGTCGCTTTTATAAGAGAAAGTGGCCGAGGTATTATAAAACGGTTTACAAAAAATAATTTGGAAGATGAATAAAGTGTTGGTATAAATTTTGTTTTAATTAATGTGGTTGTTTGATTACTCATATGATGTATTATTTTATCTACGCTCTTCTCTATCTCCTTTCTTTATTGCCTTTTAAGATTATATATTTTTTAGGTGATGGATGCTACGCTTTAATATATTATATCATTGGTTATAGAAAGAAAGTTGTATTCCAAAACCTGCAGATTGCTTTTCCTGAAAAAACTGAAAAGGAAAGAAAAAGAATTGCCAAAGATTTCTATCATGGCCTGGTAGATACATTTATAGAAGCCATAAAATTGATTTCTATGAAAAAAGAAAACTTTGGTCGTTATATAGATGGAAATATTGAAGTAGTAAATGAACTTGCAAAAAAAGGCAAGAACATACAGTTGCAAGGTGGTCACCATTTTAATTGGGAGTATGCCAACTGGTTTTATGCAATGAAGACAACCATCCCTTTTTATGGCATTTACATGCCCATTTCTAATAAATCAATTAATAAAATATTTTACGATATAAGGGCCAGATATGGTACCAGATTGTTATCAGCCACAGAATTTAAGAATAAAAGAGAAGCATTGCTGCAGCAACAATATGTTATCGGAGTAGTAGCAGACCAGAGTCCGAGTGGACCAGCGTATGCATATTGGCTAAATTTTTTCGATCGACCAACTGCTTTTATTACCGGCCCCGCCAGAGCAGCAGTAAAAAATAATATTGCGATTGTGTTTGTTCGTTTTATAAAGAAAAAAAGAGGGCATTATTATTTACATCATCAACTTGTAACGGAAAATGCATCGGAGCTAACAGAGAAAGAACTTACCATGCGATACAGAGATTTTATAGAAGAATCGATTAAAACAGACCCTTCTAATTTTTTATGGACTCACCGGCGTTGGAAATGGGAATACAAAGATGAGTATCAACATTTGTGGATAGATAACAAAGCATTTAAATAGAGTACCTGCATATCTTAACCTATGAGACAAACTCAATTCAACACACTCGTTTCCTTTTCTACTCCCGAGTTTGACACGATTTTAACATAAGTAATTGATAATCAATTGTTATATATAAAAATCGGCACACTACATTTAATATAGTGGCCGTGTAAGGATGGTTTGTATGTTTTATAAATATTGCTCTATTTTGTCAAAAGGCATTAATGCAGGTAGAGGTTTGATGCCCAGGGCGGCTATAATTTTTCCCGAGTTTGACACGTTCGCTTAATATGAAGCTATAAAAGGCTTGAT
>CAZPHA010000066.1:6463-15010 GCA_964586215.1 uncultured Ferruginibacter sp. | reverse complement strand
ACAGTGGCCATATAAGCACCAAAGAGTTTTACAAATATGGCAGCAGCCTGCTGGGTATTAAAAAAAGAGTGATAGATGTAAGCGATCTCAAAAACGCTCCGGGAATAGATAATGAAATAACCGGAGAAGATGAGTATTATATTTATGACCACAGCGGTAATGTGATCGGCTCAGTGAGTGATAAAAAGCTACAGGTGGATGACAATAATGATGGGCTGGTAGATAGTTATCTCCCCGAAGTAAAAACAGCGACTTTATATAGTACATACGGCGCCATGGCCAAATCGTTTAATGGAGATAGTATTATTTTAGGCTTCAACGGCCAGAGAATAAGCAGAGAAATAAGCCCTACGGCACAAACAGCCGAGTTTTGGGAGTATAATGCAGATGTGGGGAGGAGATGGAACTTAGACGTCCGCCCCAATGTAAGCATCAGCCCCTATGCGACTTTCGAGAATAATCCGATATGGAATACAGATCCTTTAGGTGATAGCATACCTAAAGATTACAATAACTACAGGATGGACTACAAACCTGTATTTAATAGTTCATCAATAGGTGAAGGTGTTGGTAATGCTGTCAGTAATGTAGGAGCATTTCTTTGGAATGGAACGTTTGGAGCTGCTTTAGGTGCAGCACAATCAATAGGCAATGGAATCGCCGGTATAGTAAATGGTGATAAAGATAATTCACCACCGCCAATGGTAGCTTTTGATCAGTGGCAAACCAATGCGTATAAATATCATACAAAAACTCCCATAAAGCAACAAGGAAAAGATTTATTAAGTGCTGCTACCAATCTGCAAAATTATGAGATATTGCCTCAATTAATTATAGCTCATAAATTAAGTATACCATCAAATCCGACTACTACTATAATTAATACAGAGAGTAAGTTGATGTCTGTAAGCTTTGAAAGATTTGCAGGAGGAAGTACGTATGCTTCATACGGTGATCAGTATCTAGGATGGTATCAATATTCAAAAGCAAAAGGATTAGAGCTAGACTTAAATATTCCTGCTAACTTACAAAGCAAAGGTTTAGGAACTCAAATATTTTCTAATGCCATTAAATCAACAGGAGCTAATAAATTCACTGCAACTTGGATTAAGAGTAACGATTATGCAACAGGAGCTTCAATTAATTTGCAACGATATCAAGCAGCATTAAAAACGATGTCACCAGAAAAAGCTGCCTTTCAAACTTGGTCTGGTCAACAAGCTGCTGCCCATGGTTTTAAGAATGTAAGTATAAAGTCTATACAAGGAGGTACTGGGATTGAGGCAACATTCACTAAATAGATAAAATTTATGCGAAAAATACAAATATGCAGTGATGTAACATCTAATTATGGAGGAAATGAAGATTGTTCAAAACTCAAAAAATATAATTTTCAACTTTTTAATGAAAAAGAGGATTTTATAATATTTGAATATCCCAAAAAGGACTTGGGTAATCTACAGGGACAAGTTGCCTTTGAAATAGAAAAATGTTTGTTAAAGAAAAATACTATTCCAAGGCGTATTACAAAAATAAAATACAAGGATAAGGAAATTGAATTGGATCTTAGAGACGAAAAAGATTGGGAAATAGCATTCCTGATTGGATTATTCGATATGATTACAAATGCCATTAAATTAAATGGATCAATATTTATTTTTAATAAAGATAAATTTGAAGATAATTGGGCAGGTGAAATATTAGCTTTTTTAAGGTGGAACCGGACAACTGTAGATGAAATACATAAGGGTGTTACAAACGGATGGAAAGAAATTGGTTTTGAAAAAAGTGTATCTGAGGCTGAAATTATTAATACACTTGCTTTACTACAAGAATATGGAATGGTTTGCTATTCTGACATTGATAATACTTACGATATCACTGCACGGGGATATCTTTATAGATAAAGTATAATAGGCTTAATGCTGAGGTCCCCCCTACTGGCGCAGGCCTCCGGGCTTGTGCCGGCAAGTTACTACTCTGGCATAGGTCAACAGACCTGCAGCAGTACACCAACAAGGGAAATATACAAAAAAATCACCAAACCACCAAAAATACGCTTCATTATAAAATATTGATTATCAATAAATAAAAAGATGCTTCGGTCCAATTGGATACTATCTGAAAAATAAAAAATGGTATTTTTATACAGGTAAAACAAAAAGTATTTTTGAAAAAAGCTGCTACAGGATATCACCACTACGATCAGCTCAACCGGTTAGTAAAGATGAATGCCTTTAAAGGACTCAATACACAAACCAACAGCTGGACACCCATTGCACTGGATGACTATCAGGAAGCCCTGAGCTATGATGCCAATGGGAATATTCTGACGTATAAGAGGAATGGCAGTGGTGGCAATGTAAACCTGAATAACTACAGCTATACTTATCAAAATGGCAGCAACAGGCTTATTGCTTTAAAAAATGCCGTGGACAATAAAACCAGCGCTTATGGATATGATGCAATAGGTAATGTAACAAAAGATGAAAAGCAGGACGTAGTAAAAAATACCTGGAACGTATATGGCAAACTGCAAAAGGTAGAGAAAAAAGACGGCAAAATCATTACTTATTCCTATGACGCTTCGGGTAACCGTATCAGTAAGCTGGTGGGTGATACCACAGAGATTTACGTAAGAGATGCCGGAGGTAATGTACTGCTCACCTATCAGCAAAACCGATTGGTAAACAGTGGCCATATAAGCATCAAAGAGTTTTACAAATATGGCAGCAGCCTGCTGGGCATTAAAAAAAGAGTAGTAGATGTAAGCGACCTCAAAGACGCTCCGACAATAGAAAACGATATAACCGGAGAAGATGAGTATTATCTGTATGACCACAGAGGTAATGTGATCGGCTCAGTGAGTGATAAAAAGCTACAGGTGGATGACAATAATGATGGGCTGGTAGATAGTTATCTCCCCGAAGTAAAAACAGCGACTTTATATAGTACATACGGCGCCATGGCCAAATCGTTTAATGGAGATAGTATTATTTTAGGCTTCAACGGCCAGAGAATAAGCAGAGAAATAAGCCCTACGGCACAAACAGCCGAGTTTTGGGAGTATAATGCAGATGTGGGGAGAAGGTGGAATTTGGACCCTGTTAATAAGCCATGGGAAAGCCCTTACGCTACTTTTAACAATAATCCTATTTTTAAAATAGACCCTGCTGGTTTAGATGGTACGCCTTATAAAATTAAAAAGGGAGATAACTTATCGAAGATTGCCAAGCGGTTTGGAACCAGCGTTGCAAAATTGATGGAGATTAATGATATCAAAGATGCTAATAAAATTTCTGCCGGCCAGGTTATCCAATTATATGCTTATACATCTCCCAAAGAAGCTGAAATATTTGGCAATCCTGAACAGGATTTTAAAAGCAGCCCGCTTACAGGTTATAATAATCCAAAAAATGACCAATATTCATACAGCGTAACCGCTACCTCAATAGAATTAGGGCGTTCATTTATTTCCAATGATGGTAGAATACCTTATACACAAAATACTGTTATTATAGGTGGTCCTTTATTGAATGAGGTAAAAAATTTACCAAGTGTGCAAAAATTAATTAATAGAGGGTTAAATGAATTGTATAAAGATAAAAAGCTAGAACCAGGAGAATATTTTAAGTCTTCTTATGAGATGAGCGATATAACTAGCGATGATGGACAACGTATTTTTAAGCAAGCATTTAAGGATATTTTTACAAGAAAGTTAACCAATAATAAATTCTTCTCCGCTGAAAACTTTATAGGGTCATACGGCTTTAGCATGAGAGTATCAGGTGATGGAAAAGAAATGGTTATATGTGTTTATGACTCTAAATCCATTGGCTCTTTGGCAGATCATAGGGCTTGGATAGAAAAAAGATTACCTAATTTAACACCTACTTATCAAAGATATTTATGGAGATTACCAATAGTGAATGAAAAAAAGTAAAAAATTATAATCATGAAAAATAGAATATTAATATTTTTTTCTTTATTATTTGTATATAGTAGTTGCGATATGCTTACAACAGATCAAAAAGATTTAGTAGGTAACATATCTTTAATTAACCCCCATAACCAAGATGTAGACAATTATAAAATGATTATTCGTGAAAATGATCTCAATTCTCATGTAATTGAAGAAGATATCGTTGAAATCGTTGGGGATGACAATATATTACTTGCAAAGTGTAAGAATGAGAACGACAGTTTTATTTATTATAAAATCAGTCATAATAAAGGTAAGATCATAACAAAGACTTATGTAATCGATAGTAAAGAATATCTAAAGCTAAAAGAAATAATTACCATTAAATACAGTTTTTTTGATCCTAAATAGTTAATACGTAATTTTTCTCACCCCCACTGGCGCAGACCTCCAGACCTGCACCAGTTAAGGCAGCTTAAAAAAATATGCAGGCTGGTTTGGGATAAAAAATTAGGGTAATTGTTTAAATATGAGCTGGAGTTCTTTATCGGAGATGGTTTCTTTTTACCACCCTTATATGTGTTGTGCAGTAGGTAACTACGGCAGTACACAGACAAGAAAGAATATACAAAATAATCAAAAACTACCAAAAATAAGCATCATTATAACATATTGATTATCAAATAAATACTAACACTCCCATCTCTACCAGGCATTAATGAAGAAATATAACAGAGCGAAGCCAAAAAAAATTTTCCCAAAAAAATCACCCCATTTAATTAAATATTTAGATATTTGTCTAAATATTTATTAACAATAATCATGAACAATGTATTCAAAGCCCTGAATGACCCTACACGGAGGAAAATACTGAAAATGCTTAAAAAGAAAGATATGACCGCCGGAGATATTGCCGCAAAGTTTAACATGACAGCACCCAGCATCTCTCATCACCTGGATAAGTTGAAAAGTGCAGGATTGGTAACTACCGTCAAACAGGGACAGTTTGTATTATACTCCATAAATACAACAGTAGTAGAAGATTTAATCGAATATATATTATCACTCAAAAAATAAATTTTATGAACAAATATTTTAAAGAAGCAGTTCTATGGTCAATCATTGGTATGCCCTATCTATACCTCGCCAGATTTTGGAACGACCTTCCTCAAAAATTTCCTATTCATTTCAATTTCTCCGGACAGCCGGATAATTGGGCTAACAAACAATTATTACTCATACTTCCTATCTCAATGGGTGTAGGTATCTATCTCCTATTGCTACTGGCACCTATCATTGATCCTAAAAAGAAACTTGTACAAATGGGCCATAAATATTATTTTTTTCGCTTCATGCTTACTTTCTTTTTCTCCTTATTAATTACTTATATACTACACACTAGTAAAACAGGTAAGCTGAATCACCCTCACTTACTCTTTACACTCATCGGCTTTTTATTTGCGATTGTAGGGAACTATCTCCAAATCATACGACCAAATTATTTTTTTGGTATCAGAACTCCCTGTACACTGGAGAATGAATCGGTATGGCAAAAAACACATCGATTAAGCAGCAGGATATGGATGGCAGCAGGTGTAACCATTGCTATCTTGTCATTTTTGATCAGCACTAATACAACACTTGCTATCATAAGCAGCTCTATTATATTATTAGCAGTAGCATTACCCATAATCTTTTCATATTTCATTTTCCAAAAAGAAAAATCAATTCATCTAACTTCCAAATAAACTCACCAATGAAAAAGCTTTTCTCCACCATAGCTCTACTATTAATCATAACCTTTTCCAGCAATGCATTCAGCGATATTGATACCACCTTTATGGAAAAGCCTATTACACTGCAAACCAGCACCGGCAAAATATTCGGCACACTAACCATGCCTGAAATGCCCACCGACATCCCTATAGCATTGATTATTGCCGGATCAGGGCCTACCGATAGAGATGGCAATAATCCCATGGCGAGCAATAATTCTTTAAAATTTCTGGCGCATGAACTTGCAATAAACGGCATTGCCTCCGTAAGATTCGACAAACGGGGTATTGCCGAAAGTAAAGAGGCAGGCAAGCGTGAAGATAAGCTACGATTTGATGATTATGTAAACGATGCTAAAGAATGGATCAGTATGCTCAAAAAAGACAAGCGATTTACCAAAGTGATTGTCATAGGCCATAGCGAAGGTTCGCTCATCGGAATGCTTGCCAGCGCTCACGCCGATCAGTTTATTTCCATTGCAGGTGCAGGGCGGTCCGCCGATAATATTCTAAAAATACAACTCAGCAATCAGCCAGCAAACATACAGGACTTATGCTTTCCCATCATTGATAGCCTCCGGAAAGGCAAAACAGTTGATGACGTAAATCTCATGTTAATGTCACTTTTCAGACCGGCTATTCAGCCCTATTTAATCTCTTGGTTTACATATGATCCACAAAAGGAAATTAAAAAACTAACCATCGCTACCCTGATATTACAAGGCACAAACGATTTACAAATATCAAAAGAAGATGCACAGTTGCTTGCAAGCGCCAATCCTAAGGCTCAACTATTTTTGGTCAACAATATGAATCATATTTTAAAAATCGTGGAAGCTGATAAAACATCTAATTTACAGACCTATAGTAACCCTACGTTACCCATTTCGGATGAGCTTATAAGCAATATTAAAAATTTTATTTTTCAGCATTAACAAAAAAAATCTATCAGTCTGTAAGCCGGATTCTGTACCCCATGCAGGGTTGCTATCATTTATCTTGCTGCACCATTACTGGTACAGTCTTGCTGCCTACCCTCCAACGCGGCTGCTTACACAGCCATTGAACGAGCCGCTCTCCTCTATAAGAACGTTGGTATACATGGCATTACAGCGCATAAGGTTTACCCGTTTGTTGTATTACTACCACAAACCGTGAGCTCTTACCTCACGTTTTCACCCTTCCATCCCCCTTCTCCATTTATGGAGAAGGGCCGGGGATGAGGTCATTTTCTGTGGCACTTTCTCTTACCTGCTAAAAGCAAATAGCCGGCTCTTCACCGGTATGCTGCTCTATGCTGTCCAGACTTTCCTCTCCGCCAAAAACGGAGCGATAGCACGACTGATAGAAATACAAAGTTACGATTTTTTTTACACTTCATTTTTTGTACTATCTGAAAAATGCTACTTCATAATCAACAATCATTTATACAACTATTAATTATCCATTATCAATTAACCAGTTATCAATTAATATGGGGCTATAATCATTGATACTCATCCCAACATTAGTACAGGCTGCTATAGGCTCGCTATCGCTCGGCCCTACGGGCCCTCACCGCCTGCGGCGGATCGGCCTTCCGCATCCTGCAGCCCGTCAGCTGCATATCTTTTTTCAGCGATTCTTTATAATGAATTCCAATAGTAAATCTCTGCGCCTCTCCGTCTCTGCGGTTATATTTAATAGAAAGAAATAAGTACGTCTTAGCCACCGAAGAACTTTATTTACCAACTGTTAAAAAAAATCTCCGTAGCGCCGTAACCGAATGATGGATGATACTGATTTATAAAGGATTTCACTTCTCTTTTGATTTTCAATATATCGTGTATTTCATCACGCAATTTTCCTTTACCCACACCATGAATTACGATGAGTGACGGCTGCTTATGAGCAATAGCCAAATCCAGATATTTCTCAAAAGTTTTAAGTTGCAATGTTAGAATTTCAAAGTTGGAAAGCTGCTGCCAGTCATCTGTCAACTTTTCAATGTGCAAATCCACAACTGTACGGGCAGGTGGCAGATTTTCTTTTACCTTACCGGCATCATATATTTTAAATCCGGCATTTTCTAATTTGGTTAAATCAATTTTTTCTTCTTCAACCCTATCAGGATAATCTTTAAAAAGCAGGTAAGAAAATGTAGGTTCATTTTTTAGTTGAATCTCTTCAATTTTTTTAAACAATTGCTTAGCCTTCAGTTTGAGGGAGGTTTCATAGTAAGGTGCTTTCTTTTTATCTTCTTTTACTAAAGAAAATTCAAAATCAAACCGTGGACTGTCGCTCAGGCTTTCAAAACTCACATCATGTAAATAAAAATCTGCCCCGGGTTGCAAAACATTTTTTACCTGAAAATTACTGATGCCATCCATCATAAAATCATAGGTAAAGTGATAGCCTGTTGGGGATTGGTTAATCAGGTGTAGCTTTAATTTTTCTACCACATCATCATCAAAAATATCTTTATCAAAAACGGGTAAAAAAGTAAGTATTACAGCTTCCTCAATATCCAATTTTCTTGGATATGCCTTTTCCTTTTGTATCTTATCAACATAGATTTTCTTTTTAGGCGGTGCTTTTTTCTCAGTGAACATTTTAAAATATGGGAAATCAATCTGATCGGTATACGCCGGAAACTTTACCCCTCGAACCTCAATCATCACCATATTTTCATTCATGATATCCACCACTTTTCCTTCTTCATTAGTAAGCAGTACAATGATCTTATCGCCTATCTCGTATTTCATACTGCAAAGTTAATGATAATGTGATGATGTGATAATTTGCTGATGTAATAATTTGCTGATATGATGATGTGATAATATATATGAGCTCCGTAGGAGCGATAGATCA
>CAZPHA010000066.1:0-6363 GCA_964586215.1 uncultured Ferruginibacter sp. | reverse complement strand
ATAGCAATTTTTTATACGAATCATTATTGAGCTCCGTAGGAGCGATAGATCAATAGCAATTTTTTATACGAATCATTATTGAGCTCCGTAGGAGCGATAGATCAATAATAATTATCAAACATCTTCTTCACGGTTGATCAATGGTTTAGAGCTGAAGGGCTGCAGGATGCGAAGGGTGATCCGGCCGCAGGCCGGGCAGCCCGCCCATGGCGGGCCAAAGCCCGGAGCAGCCTGAACAAATGTTGAAAGGAGAATTAATGATGATAGCCCCATATTAATTGATAATGAGTTAATGGATAATTGATAATAAATATAGAAACTGCCATTATCAATTATCCAATTATCAACTATCAATTTTTTACGGCGAGCTTGCTTTTTCTAAAGCCGTAGGTAAAATACACGATCAGTCCTATACCCAGCCAGATTAAAAACCGCCACCAGTTTGTATGACTTTCCTGCGCCATTAAATAGAAGCAGCACAGTAAACCAAGAACAGGTATCAATGAAAAATTTTTGATGAATGTAAGTACTCCTACTGTTATTGCCACTATAAAAAATAAAATCATGGGTAAGCCTTCAATGCTTAATAAAGAGCTGTAATAGCCTGGAAACTTTATACCAACTACTATTAATGCAGCCAGCATTACCAAAGGCACAATCCATTTACCATTGATGTAGGGTACTTTAAATTTACTTTCAGGTTTATCAGGCATTTGCTGTAATACTAAAATACCACCGCATACCAGTACAAAGGCAAACAAAGTACCGATACTGGTTAGAGCAATTACTACATCTAAATTTAAAAATACGGCAGGAATAGCTACCAGAGCGCCTGTTAGGATGGTTGAGAAGGAAGGTGTGCCATAACGGGGATGTATACGTGAAAATATTTTTGGCAATAGCCCATCTCTACTCATGCTCATCCAGATACGTGGCTGACCCACCTGGAATACTAATAAAACACTTGCCGTAGCTACTACCGCACTCACGGCCACTACGCCGGCAATCCATTTCAGTCCTTTGGCATCAAAAATCATAGCCAGCGGATCGCCCACATTTAACTGAGAATAATGCACCACTCCTGTGAGTACTAAAGCCAGCAGTACATATAAAACAGTACAAATAATAAGAGAATAAATCATCCCTCTGGGAAGGTCCTGCTGTGGATTTTTACATTCTTCCGCAGTAGTAGATATGGCGTCAAAGCCAATGTAGGCAAAGAATACAGCCGATACACCTTTCATAATACCGGCAAACCCATTGGGAGAAAAAGGAGTCCAATTATCAGGATTTACATAGTATCCTCCTAAAACTATTACTAAAAATATAATGGCCAGTTTTAGCATTACCATCCAATTGCTGGCTGTTCTGGACTCTTTAATACCTCTAAAAACAATATAAGTAATCAATACCACAATTAAAAAAGCCGGAAGATCCATGATTAAATGCAGGCCAAAAATATTCGGGGCATTTGCCCAGGCGTTGTATCTTTCTACCAATGCTCCATCCAGGTTACTTAACGAAGCGCCATCTGCCAATGATTTGGTTACTTCATTAAAACCGGCATGAGCAGTTGTATAGTCCATGGTTAGCCAATCGGGTATATGCCAACCGAAGCCATCCATGAGTCGGGTAAAATAATCACTCCAGCTAATGGCTACGGCAATATTACCAATACCATATTCCATTAACAGATCCCAGCCGATGATCCAGGCAAAAATTTCGCCAAACGCTACATATGAGTAAGTGTATGCACTACCGGAAACGGGTACCGTAGAGGCAAACTCTGCATAGCACAAAGCTGCAAAGCCACATGCAACTGCAGTAAAAATATACAGAAAAATAACACCCGGGCCGCCATCAAAACATGCTTTCCCAATGCTACTAAAAATACCTGCACCAATAACAGCAGCGATACCAAAAGCTGTTAAGTCTTTAACCCCCAACACTTTTTTTAGTCCACCTCCATGTGCAGCATCAGACATCCCTTCCTCAGCATCTTTTAGAATAATGGAGATTGATTTTTTTCTGAGTAATCGCTTTGGCATAATAGTTAATTATTGGCTTGTGGTTGTAAAATCACAAATAATAAAAGTAGTTAAGGAGCTAAAATAAGGAATTTAATAGTAAAAAATCAAAAGTATATTTACTAACAACCGTTAGTTTTCACGCTGAATCAGATATTCCGCCAATTCCATTAGCGGATTTTTTCTGGATGATAATACAGCAATTTCTTCCAAATGGTACAGGGCAGATTGCAAATAATCATCTTTCAATTTTTTCGCCCAGGCATCCACTTTGCAATCACGATAAATTTGGAGGACTTTGTCAACTTTATCAGGCGGATTATTTTTTGCTAAAGAATTTAGTTCCTCCAATTGTTTATCATTGGCTGTTTCCATGGCATGAATCATTAAAAACGTCTTTTTATTTAACAAGATATCGCCACCCACCTGCTTACCAATTTTGCCTAGATCTCCAAAAGCATCGAGATAATCATCCTGTATTTGAAAAGCAATACCTAAATTCTTTCCAAACTCATAAATATGATGCTGATTACCTTCCCCGGCACCACCTAAAAAAGCACCCATTTGAAGGCTTGTAGCCAGCAATACTGATGTTTTTAAACGGATCATATTAACATAATCATCAAAACTTACAGTAGCCTGCCTTTCATAATCCATATCCAACTGTTGCCCTTCACACACTTCCCTGGCCATTTTATTAAACAAATGAATACTTTTCCGCAAATAATCAACTTTTACTTTATTAAGGTAATCGTAAGACTGTACCAGCATAACATCACCCGCTAACAGTGCAGTATATTCGCCAAATTTAGCATGTACTGTCTGGTTCCCACGACGCAAAGGAGCCTTATCCATAATATCATCGTGTATCAAACTAAAATTATGGAACAGCTCTAAAGCCGTACCTACATGAAAAGCATCCGGAATAATTTCATCAAACAATTCATTGCCCATCAACACACATACAGGGCGAATCCTTTTGCCACCTAAATCTAATATGTATTGGGCAGGATCGTATAAAATTTCTGTATGAACAGGAAAATGTCTTTTATCAAAATGTTCCTTGAAAATTTCAGAAAGCTCCGTAAATGATTTCATATTATTTAATTAATAATGATTGATTATTAATTAGTGTTAAATTAGTTACAAATGATGAGAACTGATTACACGAATAATTACGAATTACACGAATGAATACAACATTTGTGATTATTTTTTTGATGATTTCTTTTTTTGGTTTGTTCCCTTTCTAGAATCTTTTTTTCCGCTAAAATTTTTGGGTGGTACCCATTCGTAATCTAATTGGCGCTTGGTAAGATTAGCACTCACTACTTTAATGCGTACATGATCCCCCATTCTGAATTTTCTTCCGGTACGCATACCTACCAGCGCATAATCCGACTCATTAAGTCTAAAATCATCGTATTCACTTAAATCTTTTACAGTTACCATTCCCTCACACTTATGCAAAACTGTTTCCACAAAAAAGCCATAGGATGTAACGCCGCTAATGACGCCATCAAAGTCTTCACCCAGGAAATCCTGCATAAACTCTACCTGCTTATATTTATTACCGGCCCGTTCTGCCTCCATGGCTTTTCGTTCTCTCTCACTACAATGTCTGCACTTCTCCTCAACCGTTTTATCCACTTTAATTTTTTTACTTAAGCATTGTTGTAAAATACGGTGTACCATTACATCCGGATAGCGACGAATAGGCGAGGTAAAATGACAATAATGTTCAAACCCTAAACCATAGTGGCCAATGTTTTCAGCAGTGTACAAAGCCTTCGCCATGGTTCGGATACCCAATTGCTGTAGCACATGCTCCTCCGGCTTACCTTTTACGTCTTTCAGCATTTTATTAAATGAATTGGCCACTGCTAATTCATCATGCGTATTAAAGATATATCCAAATTTTTTGGCGAAAGCCACAAACGGTTTTAATTTTTCCTCGTCAGGCGTATCATGTATGCGATAAGGAAAAGGCAGTGGCTCGTCTTTAACTTTAATTTTTGCTACATATTCAGCCACAGTTCTGTTAGCCAATAACATAAATTCCTCTATCAGTTGGTGAGCTTCTTTGCTTTCTTTTACTACAATGCCCAAAGGCTTCCCTTTTTCATCCAGTTTGAAACGCACTTCCTGAGAGCTAAAATTGATAGCGCCATTTTTAAAACGCTCCTTTCGAAATTTTTGCGCTAAATTATTTAGCAACAGAATATGTTGATCGTATAACCCTTCTCCGCTTTCAATGATTTGCTGTACATCTTCATATGTAAATCGATGATTACTATGAATAACCGTTTTGCCTATCCAGCTATCTTTTATGACTCCTTTACTGCTAATGTGGTATATTACCGAAAAGGTGTATTTATCCTCATGCGGACGTAAAGAACACAATTCATTACTTATTTTTTCGGGCAGCATGGGATTTACCCTATCAGGCAGATACACACTGGTAGCCCGTTCGTAAGCGGTGTTGTCGAGGTTGGAGCCAGCTTCTACAAAATGGCTTACATCAGCAATGTGAACGCCAATTTCATATTCGCCATTTTTCAATTTCCGAATAGAAAGTGCATCATCAAAATCTTTAGCATCTACGGGGTCAATGGTAAAAGTGAGCACATCGCGGTAATCTTTACGTTTCTTTAATTCTTCTTTAGTAATATCGGCCTTCAGATGTTCTGCTTCTTTAATTACCTTATCATCAAACTGCAAAGGAAATCCGCTATTCAGCAAAATCTCCTTCATTGCCAAATCGCTCAAATTTTCAGCCGTAATGACAGATATCACCTCACCCTGAGGTTTTTTATCTTCCTTATTCCACTGTATAAATTTTACCAATACACGATCCTGATCTTTGGCATCCTTCAATTTATCTGTCGGAATAAAAAAATCAGGCATTAGCTTATCCGTATCAGGTACAAAAAAATTAATATTTCTATTTTGATGAATGCTTCCTATAAATTCGGTCTGTTTGCGCTGTACCACATCGATAACTTTTCCTTCAGTACGTCGGGTTCTTATCGTATTTTTATTTACCTCTACTCTGACAGTATCACCATGGAATGCTTTTCCAAAATCATGGGGACGGACTAATATATCTTTTTCCAAACCCTCTACGATTACGTATCCCATACCGCTTCTGGAAATATCCAGCGTACCTTTCATAACCTCTATCTGGGATGATTGCTTTCTCTTTGTTTTTTTACTCATTTTTTTATTTCCTGTTTTTTTCGTAATTTTGCAAAATAATTACCTTATCTATTGCATTTTTTCAATCTCCTTATTCACCACATCAGGTAAAAATTTCGAAACGTTTCCACCATTTCTCAATACATCTCTTACCAAAGTTGATGCCACGGATGTAAATTGTGGCAGACAGGTTAAAAATACTGTTTCTATATTGCTATCAATACTTCTATTCATGTCTGCGATGGCCTTTTCATACTCAAAATCGTTTACATAACGAATACCCCGAAGGATAAAATTGGCCCCCACCTGTTTGCAACAATCCACCGTAAGCCCCTCATATACCACAGCGGACACTTTCGGGTTATCCTTATAAATTTCATTGAGCCAATTCAACCGTTGCTGTTCGGAAAACATCGGCTGCTTATTGCTATTGCGACCAATACCGATGACAAGTTTATCAAATAAAGGCAGCGCCCTATCAATAATATCCGTATGTCCTAAGGTTACGGGATCAAATGTGCCTGGGAATAAACAAATACGCATGTATGGTAATTGATAATTTTTTAATGGATAATTGATAATTCTATTACACTAGCGCCTAATGATAATTTGTCCATAAATAATCACAGGTATTAACCTCGGGGCAAGCCCTAAACCCTTTTTCCGCAGCAAGTTGCGGAGTATTATACCTTCCGCCAAAGGCGGGATTGTTCGACTTACGATTTTTGCTGCTTCGCCTTCGGCGAATTGCAAAAATTGAGTCTCACGAATAAATTTGGGCGTGCCCCTCCTTCCCTCCCCGGCCTAAAGGCCGGGCTAGTCAGTCGTCGGGTCGGGCTATACCCTGCCTGACTGCGTCAAGCAGGCAGGGCAGTATACTCCTCGTTCAGCCCGCCAGCTGGCGGGCTTCACTGTGGGGTACTTTCCTATCCCTCACGCTGAAAAACAACCACTGTCCATAGACCGCCGACCACCTCATATAATGCTTTCAATTTCAATGAGTCTGTTTTTCTGACTACACGGAGCCATTTATGTAAAAAGACCCCGTGGAGACTAAAGTTGGCTTAACTTCAAACTACAAACTTTGTCTTGTCCTGAAATAAGTTGACATAAAAAGTTAACTTCAAAATTAGGAAAA
>CAZPHA010000065.1:0-15452 GCA_964586215.1 uncultured Ferruginibacter sp. | reverse complement strand
AATACTTCATTGTAATAATATCGTACTTTATTAGCAATTTCTAACTGTTGCATGTTCAGCTCAAAGTTGGTTTGCTCTATTTTAAGCCTAGCGCTTTTATAAGCGCCTCTACCCTCTCTAAAAAACAACGGCACCCCCACATCAAGGCCAAATTTATAGTTATTCTCATAAAATGGAATACTGGCGCCTTTAAGCACATTATAGCCCTTATTTAATAAATTGGCTTTGATATCCACTTTGGGTAATAAGCTTTGCAATTTTAATTTTCTTTCCACTTCCAATGACTGCAATTTAAAATCATACATTTTTAATTTAGGATGATTTGTTTTTGCAATGTATAAAAGCTCATCCAGTACGGCTATAGACTTTTCATTTGTACGTATAAAATTTTTTGGCTGTACGTCATCTTTTATTAAGTATGATGTATTATTTTGTAACCATAAAAAATTAGAAAGCTCAATAGCGGCATTTTTAAATTTCAACAGGCTTTCGCTTTGCAGATATTGAAAATTCTGTAATTGAGTAAGCGCCTCCGTAGTATCAATGGCAGGCCTGTCGCCCTGGCGGAACGCTATTTTTACCAAATTAAATCTTACTTCATTTACCTTTACAGCATCTGATAATATGTTATAAATTTGGAATTCCTTAAGCCAGTTATAATATGTTGTGTACGCCTCAAAGAGAACATCGTTAATCATATTTAACCGTTCTGCTTCGCTTAGGTTAATAAATATCTTAGCCTGCTGTAAAACTGCACGTCTTTTATCCATTACTAAATTTTTTAGCAATGGTGCTGACACACCTAAATAACTGGTTTGCCCACCGGTTATTTCAGAATTCAAAAACTGGCCACTATTATTTTCTAATCCCGCTTTTACTTCGATGCCATACCAGGTAGGAATTTTTAGCTCCGGATTGATGTAGGTATAGTAGTTTTTTCCATCAAAGGTTTTCTGATCGTTGCTAAAGTAAAATGAAGGATCAAAGGCGCCTCTTGCCGACTGTAGATTAGCCTGAGCAATTTGTACGCTAAGGCCGGCTTGCTTAACAATGGGATGATACAGCCTGACGATATTTATAAATTCTTCTACACTCAATATTTTTTGGTTGGAGGAACTATCCTGTGCTTTAAGACCGATAGTCATTATCAAAAAGTATATTGAAATAATAATTGTACTGAGGCGCATTGTAATCGGCTATTTTTTTTCTTCCTTACTGGTTTTTTGTTGTTTATAATAATCCGGAGGAAAACCATTGATGTTCCGCCATAGTTCATACCAGATAGGAACATTTTTTAATAAAGCCATTGCCTGTGCTCCGGTACCCATTTTTAGTTCTTTAGGCCAGGGCTTATCATTTTTATCTTCTGCCACTAATACCCTAAATTTACCATTATCACTAACAGAATTTTCCACTGCAACTATTTCACCACCAAAAGTACCATAGGAAGCCTGAGGCCATCCACTAAAAACGATAGCGGGGAAACCATCAAACATAAATCTAACTTTTTGACCTTTATCTAACAAAGGTAAATCAACCGGCCGTACAAATATCTCTACGGCATATTGTACCTGATCGGGTACAATCTCTACGATCATCTCACCATCTTTTAATATCTCTCCTATACCGGCTTTTTTTGCCTTAGTAATCTGCCCACTCTGCGGTGCCAGTATAAAATACAACCTGCTTCGGATATCATAGTTCATGTATTGATTCTGCAACTTAGCTACTTCACCCTGCCCCGAAGCAATTTGAGACAACGATTGAAATTTATCTCCTGATGCCTTTGATATTTTTTCATTATAATCCTGAATGGCTCCATTCAATTCTATTTGAAGAATACCCAGCTCCTGTTTGGCATTTAAAAATTTTATTTCGGCGCTTGTTTTTTTTGCGTTTGAATTTTGGAAGCTCACATTTCGTTGCTCTAACTGGGTTAAAGAAACCAGGCCGCTATCATACATATTTTTTTGCCGGCGATATTGTTCGGTTGCTATAGTAAAATCATTGTTAGCCGCCAGCATTTCCATGCTATCACTTTGCACTTTCATAACTTGCTGGCGTATTTTGTTTTCAATTTGAGAAATCTTTAACTCTCTGGCTTGTGTCAGCGCTGCGATTTGCATATCTGCTGTATTGGCCTTACTGGCATAATTTTCAATACTCAGTTGTTTGGCGGTCAACTGTTCCTTTGTACGGCCTAGTAAATTAGGGTCCAGATAATCATCTTTTATTTCTGAAAGCTGTAAGATAGTATCACCGGCTTTTACATAATCCCCTTCCTTTACATGCCATTTTACAACCCGGCCCGGAATAATCGAATTAAGTTCCTGCGGCCGTTGTTCCTGCCGCAAGGTAGTAACTTTCCCTATGGCACGGATGTTTTGAGTCCATGGAACAAATGACAAAATCAGTAAAAAGATAAAAATACCTATAACCCAATATTTAACTCTGCTTTTTGTCCTTATTTTGTAGATAGATTGAAAAGCATGCAGATTTGTCTGCTCTAATTCATTCTCTATTTTAACATCCACATAATTCATTGCACAATAATTTTATTTTTTACAAAGAATTTTTTATATCATCCCATTTACCATAAGCTTTTAGAAGACCATCATTAATATAGGCTACTTTATCGAATTTTTTTGCCAATTCGAGATCGTTGGAAGTAACTATTACAGTGCTTTTTAATGTAAATAAATAATCTACCAATGTAAGGCGGGTATCCATATCTACATCGAATGGCTCTTCTAACAGCAACAACTGAGGGCTATCTATTAGTGCCCTTAAAAGCAAAATTTTATGTGTGATCTTACGTGACAGCCTTTTACCGGCAGGATCCAGATGAGTATCAAAACCATCTTTCAGTTCGTTAAAAAAATCATTCAGATTTAATTTTTGGGATAAATAAAGAATTTGATCAATGCTAATGGTTTTATTGCCCATCGTTATATTTTCTAATAACGTACCATTAAAAATATCCTGCTGACTTATTAAAATACCGGTATTAGTCCTTAATGACTCTAAATCATAGTTCGCTAATGACAGGTTATTGATCAAAATATTACCTTCATAGGTGGGATATGACCCTGTTAATAATTTAATTAATGTTGATTTGCCAGAACCAGGAGGCCCCATCAGGCAAATCTTTTCACCTCTTTGAATTGAAAGCGAAATATTTTTTAAAATTTTATTGTCAACATCATCCTCATAAACAAATGTAACATTATTGATTTCAATGCTTACCCCCTCGGTTGTTAACGACAATGGTAGCGTACCGTTTTTTTCAATAGGCTTATCAATAACTTTCGCCAGTTTTTCAACCGAGGTTAATACATCATAAACTTTATCCAAATTGATAATAATTTTTTCTACGGATGTAATTACCATTAAAATCACAATTTCTGAAGCAATAAACTGTCCGATATTTAATTGTTGATCTACTAATAAAATACTACCAACAATGAGCATGGCAGCCGTAATTAAGATTTTAAAAGTTATCAGGCTCCAATATTGTATCAGCAATATTTTAAAGTGACTGGTTCTGCTATTGAGATAACCGGTTACTAATCCATCGGTTTTTTCGATGTGCAGGGTATTTTTTCTGGAAAATTTAAAAGATTTGACAACTCTGGCAACTTCTTCTAACCAACTGATGACAGCATACTTGTAATTGCTCTCCTGTAGGCTGGTCGACAGACCTTTTCCGCCGGTTAATCTAATAATTAGAACAACAATTGTAATAAGGCTAATGCCAAAAAAAATAAAAATGGGATGATAAAAGGAAAGCAGTATTAAACCAAAGAATATTTGTATGGTTGCGGCCGGGATATCTAAAAGTAGTTTGGAAATTCCTTTTTGCAATAAAACGGTATCAAAAAATCGATTAATTAATTCGGGTAAATAGTAATGATCTACCGCATATAAGTTAAGTTTAGGAATTCTGTCTACAAAGGCAAAAGCATAACGTACAAAAATCTTTTGCTGTATTTTTTCAATTAATTTCATTTGGTTTACCTGCAACAGGCCGGTAAAAAATACACCCGCCACAACCAGAATAATTAAAACAATTAATGAAGTAGATAAAGAACCACCCAAAACAAAGCTAATGATAGATTGAATACCCAATGGCAGTGATAACTGTATCAAACCACTGAGAATAGCATAAAAATAAATGCTGGTAATTTCATTTTTCTCAACACGTATTACCTGAAATATACGTTTTAATGCACTAATATGCTGCGAATGTACAGTTGTTTCTGCCATTTTCTAATTTTATTACTTTCAAAGAGAGTTCCAACAATATTTTAATTATGATTTTTTATAATTCATAATTGCTTTGTAATAAATTATTTATATATATTATAAATATTGTATAAAAAATTTATTTACTTAATTTACAAAAACAAAAAAATATACAAATTGTTGTAAAAAATATGCCTTTTTTAGCAAAAAAAATTCAACAACAATATATATAATTATATAATATCAAGCGATTCAAAACTACTAATCAAACAATTCAGGTTGTGAGGGGTCATTTTTAGCATTCTCCCACTCCATTTGTACGCTTTTAGTATAATCAACCAGCTTCGTACCCACTGCTTTCCAACCCATCACATCTACCATTTTGGTTACCTTAAATTTGGCCTTACGAATTTGCTGGCCTTTACCGGTTTGTACTACCAAAATAGGTTCCACAGCCGTTGTTACAGCTTCCAGACGATTTCCGTTAGCCTCTTTGATAAATAAAAATTTATTGTGCAGCGTAGTTGTTTCTATTTTGAAACGCTTGATATTATACTGCAATTTTTCATTGTCTAAATAAACAGCCGTAATAATTTTTTCCGGCTCAAATTTTTCAATCAAAAGTATTTTCTCCACATCAAACCGTTGTGTTAGTTCCTGATCCGTTATCTCATATGCTCCGTCATTATACATGATTAAAATTCTGTCCTCCGCATCAAATTTTCCCAAATATTCACCTTTATCTTCTACATTCAGGCGACCGAATTTATCATCGAACCATATCTTTTTGGCTTCCAAAGTAGATTTGCCGGCTTCCTTAAATTTGACTGATTTAATGGGATATTTGGTAACAATATTACCAATACTGCTTCTTCCCTTGATTTCTAATTCTTCAAAATAAAAATCCAATTCCTTATTTCGAGCGGTACAGTTAGGACTCAAAACTACCTTTACTACTTCAGCTTCGCCATTCAGGTTTACTGATAAATAATGAATTTTACTTTTCTCAGCGCCTTTGGTCAAATCATATTCCTTATCCCGGGTAACTCCTGTAACGTTGAATCTTTTGGCGTAACTCACTCCCGTTTTTGCATCAACATAAATAATATTATAAGTGGTGCGTTCATCATTTTTTTGAAAAACAGCTGCATGAATAATATCCTTTCCGATGTATACCTTATCTGCTACCTTGACTACCTTCATAATGCCAGATTTAGTAAAGACAATTATATCGTCCAAATCAGAACAATCTGCCACAAATTCATCTTTTTTGAGGCTTGTACCAATAAATCCATCCTGACGATTCATGTATAGTTTGGTATTAGCAATCGCTACCTGCTTTGCCTGAATGATATCAAACAGTTTAATTTCTGATTTCCGTTCTCTTCCTTTTCCGTATTTTTTTAACAGGTTTTCAAAATAGGCAACCGCAAAATCTGTCAGGTGTTCCAAATCATATTTTACCTGTTTGATATCCGCCTCCAATCCTTTAATCTGTTGATTCAATTCTTCGATATCTAATTTATAAATTCTTCGTACAGGCTTTTCCGTTAGCTTAATAATATCTTCTTTTGTAATTTCTCTTTTTAATTGTTTTTTAAAGGGTACAAATGCTTTATCAATAGATGCCAATACTTTATCCCATGTTTCATGTTTCTTTTCTAACTCTTTATATATTTTTTCTTCAAAAAATATTTTCTCCAGGGAAGTATAAAGCCATTTTTCCTGCAGTTCGCCCAATTTTATTTCCAGTTCCTTTTGTAAAAGAGATTTGGTTTGCTCCGTACTAATACGTAGCAATTCATTTACGCTCAAAAAGTGTGGTTTATTATCAACAATCACACAAGCATTGGGCGAAATGGATATTTCACAATCGGTAAAAGCATACAAAGCATCAATGGTAATATCGGGTGAAATGCCTGGCGCTAAATCGATTTGTATTTCAACCTCGGCAGCGGTATTATCTGTTACTTTTTTAATCTTAATTTTTCCCTGGTCATTTGCCTTTACAATCGAATCTATCAGTTGTGTAGTGGTAACGCCAAATGGCACATCTTTAATAATCAGTGTTTTTTTATCTAGTTCTTCAATATGCACCCTGTTTCTTATCTTTCCTCCTCGTACTCCTTCAGCATAATTGGTCACATCCATCATCCCCCCGGTAGGAAAATCAGGATACAAATCAAATTTTTTACCTTTCAGGCATTTGATAGATGCTTCAATCAACTCACAAAAATTATGAGGCAATATTTTTGTTGCAAGTCCTACGGCAATACCTTCTGCACCATGCGCCAACAAAAGAGGAAATTTCATGGGCAATGTTACCGGCTCATTCTTCCTGCCATCATAACTTAATGCCCATTCCGTAGTTTTATTATTGAATGCTACTTCTAATGCAAACTTTGATAAACGGGCCTCAATATATCTGGGCGCTGCGGCATCATCACCTGTACGAACATCTCCCCAGTTACCCTGCGTTTCTATCAGCAAATCTTTTTGTCCCATATTTACCAGGGCATCGCCAATGCTGGCATCGCCATGCGGATGGTATTGCATCGACTGTCCAATGATATTGGCCACTTTGTTGAATCTTCCATCATCCATCTCTTTCATGGCATGTAAAATCCTCCGCTGAACCGGCTTAAGACCATCTTCAACGGCAGGCACTGCTCTCTCCAATATTACGTAGCTGGCATAGTCTAAAAACCAGGTTTTATATTGCCCGGAAATGCCGCTATCGGAATGTGTATACTCTTGTTTGTTTGATTTGGCCATTGTTTAAATAATTAAAAAACTGAATTAGCTCCGTAGGAGCAATATGTTAGTAGAAAAAAAGGATCCAAAAAAGAGCTCCGCAGGAGCGATATATTATTCATAAAATTCAAATAAATATTTATCATGATATTCAACTTCAAATTTATTTAAAAAATTCAGATACTCTTCTTTAAAGCTCTTAGCTTTGTGATGATAGGGTTGTTTTAAAATATAATTTATAACATTGAAAACATGTGATTTTGAGTATGAAAAAACTCCAAACCCATGCTGCCATGCAAATAATCTGCAAAACCCTTTACGTTTTATAAATAATGTTGTACAAGATTTAATATCTCTTACAAGCTCGGAAATAGAAATATCCGGATTTATACTTATCAAAATATGTACATGATCTGGCATACAATAAATTGCCAATAATTTTTGCCTCTTTTCTGTTATAATACCTGCCATATATTTTTGCAATTCCTCTCGAAATGATTCTTTAATCAAATTGAGCCTGCCTTTGACAGCAAAAACTACTTGCACATATATTTGTGAATAGGTGTTTGGCATTAGATTAGCATTGTTTATTATCGTATTGCTCCTGCGAATTCTACTGACATATCGCTCCTACGGAGCTCTTTTTTGAATCTTTTTCTTCTTCTAACATATCGCTCCTGCGGAGCTTAGATTGAAAATTGTCTATTGAACATTGTTTATTTTAACCTCAAAATCCCTCATATGCTTTAAAGTTCCCTGTGATTCTATTTCACTTTGATTTACCAATTGCTTTAGTCGCCATAGCAGGTATGCATCACCGGTAGTATGCTTTGCTTTGTGCAAAAATTGATGAATAACCTTAGAGGCTTTTTGCCAATCATTACTGATAAAACCTTTCAGCTCCGCA
Source organism: uncultured Ferruginibacter sp. (assembly GCA_964586215.1). GTDB lineage: Bacteria > Bacteroidota > Bacteroidia > Chitinophagales > Chitinophagaceae > Ferruginibacter. The sequence goes on along the minus strand of CAZPHA010000065.1, from coordinate 7,546 downwards.
TCATAAAAATCATAATCGGCCTGTTTCAGTTTTTTACCACCCTCTAATAATCGTATGCCTTTATTTTCATCACAATATTTAGTCCATTCATCCGGATCTATTTCAAATTCACTCGGTGTAATTTCCCTGGCCAGTTTTTTTGCCTTTAAAAATTCTTTAGCCTGAATTTCACTCAGCCACTTGGGATAAAATATATTCCCTTTTTCATTGATAAAGGGCAAATTATTCAAATATAAAATGAAAACCCTTCCCTGAAACTCTTTCAAATAATTCAACAACCAATAATAACCACATACATCATGGCCATTTTGAGCCACCCAAATCCACACCATCTCACTCTCATCTCTTCTCATAGTACCCACAACTCCTGCTATTGCTGAGTAATCATCTATACTACCTATGGCAGGCTCATAATCACCTCCGGTTAAGACTTCCTGCCACCATTGCTTTCTTGCTTCAATTCCTTCTTTTACATAAATATTTTGCAAAGGACCAACGGCGTAGTCATCTTTAATTTGAATGACTTCTCCTTGTAATTCGTTGTCCAATTCAATAGCTTGTTGCAGTACCTGTATGTCGGCTTCGTTAAATACTATATGGATCATTCAATTAAGAATTAAGAATTAAAAATTAAGAATTAAAAATTGAGAATTATGAATTAGAAGTTTCATTATTCTATTTTATTTTTGGATGTCTTTAAAATGGAAGCGAGAATTTTTCTTAACTCTTCTGCATCATTAATAAACGAATTAGCAAGATTTGATTCTAATAAATCACTATCTTTCAATATCCTTAACCAATAATGGGCTTCTCTGGCTTCTTTATAGGCTATACCAATTTTATGTATAAAATCCTTATGAGACTGAGCTCCTATCGCTTCTTCCACATTAGCTCCAATAGATGTACCACTTTTTAAAAATTGCACGAGTATTTCTTTTTCAACTTTATTTTTCCGCAAATGCAAATACAATTTAACCGCTCTCAATCCAAAGTTGTACGATTTACTTACAATTACATTTTCCTTACTCATTCTTAATTTTTAATTCTTAATTTAACCGCTCTTAACCCAAAGTTGTACGATTTACTTACAATCACATTTTCCTTACCCATTCTTAATTCTTAATTTTTAATTTTTAATTCTTAATTGATAATCATTCCGCCAAATCAATCTCCACCTTTAAATTATCAATAATAAACTCCTGCCTTTGTGGGGTATTTTTCCCCATGTAATATTCGAGTAATTGTTGCAAATGTGTTTCGGGTAAAAGTAAGAGTGGTTCCAGTTTCATTTCAGAACTAATAAAACGGGCAAATTCATCCGGACTGATCTCTCCCAACCCTTTAAAACGGGTGATTTCCGGTTTGCCACCCAATTTTCTTATGGCAGCCTGCTTTTCCGATTCGTCATAACAATAGATCGTTTCCTGCTTATTTCTTACCCTGAATAAAGGTGTTTGTAAAATATACACATGGCCATTCTTTACCAGGTCAGGAAAGAATTGTAAAAAGAAAGTCATTAACAAGAGACGAATATGCATACCATCCACATCAGCATCGGTTGCCAGAACGATGTTATTGTACCGCAAACCCTCATATCCCTCTTCAATATTTAAAGCATGCTGAAGCAGGTTGAATTCTTCGTTTTCATATACCACTTTTTTGGTAAGTCCGAAGCAATTCAACGGCTTACCCCTAAGGCTGAATACCGCCTGTGTTTCTACATTCCTTGCCTTGGTAATGGAGCCACTGGCAGAATCTCCCTCTGTAATAAAAATGGTACTCTCTTTTTGTTTTTCGGCGATGATATCTTTATCCTTTCCGGAAGGTTCATCATTGTAGTGGTAGCGGCAGTCTCTCAGTTTCTTATTGTGCAGATTGGCTTTCTTAGCCCTTTCGTTTGCCAGCTTTTTGATACCTGCTAACTCCTTCCGTTCCCGTTCATTTTGTTCAATACGTTTTTTTAACGCATCGGCTACCGATGGATTTCTATGCAAAAACAAATCCAAATCCCTGGTAAGAAAATCTCCCACAAAGCTTCTCATGCTGGGGCCGCCATCATACACATTTTGAGAACCCAGTTTGGTTTTGGTTTGCGATTCAAAAACAGGTTCCTGCACTCGAACGCTGATAGCAGCGCATATGCTTCCCCGTATGTCGGCTGCATCGTAATCTTTTTTGAAAAACTCTCTGATCGTTTTTACATAAGCCTCTCTGAATGCCGCCAGATGCGTACCCCCCTGTGTGGTAAACTGTCCGTTTACAAAACTGTAATATTCTTCACCATAACCATTTTCATGAGTGATCGCCACTTCAATATCTTCTCCCTTCAGATGTATGATCGGATAACGAATTTCATCCTCGTTGGTCTTCCTTTGCAGGAGGTCTAGCAGACCATTTTTACTTACATACTTTTTACCATTTAAATTAAGAACCAGCCCGGCATTCAGGTAACAGTAATTCCAAAATTGATTGTCCAGGTACTCCTGCACAAAATGGAAATGCTTAAAAATGCTGTCATCCGGCGTAAAGCTCACCCGGGTGCCATTCGGCTCTTTGGTGGCTGTTTCTTTATGCTCTTTAAGCAGTACGCCCTTAGAAAATTCTGCCGTTTTTTCTTTACCCTCTCTGAAAGCAGTTACCTTAAAATAATTACTCAATGCATTCACCGCTTTGGTACCTACCCCATTCAATCCCACGCTTTTTTGGAAAGCTTTGCTGTCGTATTTAGCGCCGGTATTGATTTTACTCACTACATCTACCACCTTACCCAGCGGAATTCCCCTACCGTAATCTCTCACCGTAATCACTTGATCTTCAATGGTTACCTCCACCTGTTTTCCGTAGCCCATGGTATGCTCGTCGATACAGTTATCTATTACTTCTTTTAATAATACGTAAATACCATCGTCAGGACTGCTACCGTCACCCAGTTTGCCAATATACATGCCCGGCCTGAGGCGTATATGTTCTTTCCAGTCAAGGCTTTTGATCGAGTCTTCCGTATAGTTAAACAAGTCTTTTTCTGCCATAAAATTTTATGAAGTATAGTAATTTCGGGCCGCAATATACTAATTTTTTTAGTAAATATATGATCTGACGTTCCTCCGCCTGACTATATATTTATTTTGGGGCTGTCAGCACTTTATGATTTAACTGTCCCCGTCTGATCATAAAAATAAGGGGGGCTGTCAGCATTAGTACTTTATTCAGCAGTAGCTGCGGCTGCTTCGGGCTACGCTATCGCTGCGGTCTAGCCTCAGGCTAGACCAAGCCCTACGCATCCGCCAGCCTTTGAGTATTGGAATAGGACTGAACGGTTATACGCAGTAAATATATTATTATTCTAATGACTTGCGTAAATTTGTATTATAGCCAATGCTAAAAGACAAATTGTATATGCAGGGACAATTCATAAATATTCTGACACTAACTGCGATAATAGTTCTTCTTTACTCTTGCCAAACAAATTCGAAACAAGATTCTGGAAAAACAAATAGTAATATTATACAAATACAGGATTCTGTTAATGCAAATTGGCTTGACAAATTTGATTTTGATGGTGACAGTATTAACGACCATATTTATTTTGACTTCACTGGAGGTACACATTGCTGTTATAAAATGAATATTGTTTTAAGTAGTGACAATACAGAAAGGAAATTTCCTTTTGAAATGGATGGTGGTTATTTATACGGTGTTGATAACAGCCAACCTGACCAATTTGATATTCGAGATATAGATGGCGATGGTTTGCCTGAAATATTAATGCGAATTCAAACATATAACAGTAAATCTGAAAGTATACCCGCTAAATGGTATAATGAATATGGTATAAAAAGTAATCTTATTTTAATTGAATATACTGATGGGGAAATAAAAATTAAGGACTATAAACCATAGACAAATATTGACAAGCAGTTTGGGAGCGGTATAAAGCACCAGCTATAACAGCAGCTACACAAAAGTGGCAGTTCAGTGGTTAAATCAAGCTTTGTGCTTCTACCAAAGTTTCTGCTTTGTTGACAGTGAAATTCTTCGAAATCGCCACCTTCGGGTGGCTGCAAATCGTTGTAACGCAATGCTGCCTGCGGCGGCAGTAAAATATTTCCGTGTAAGCTGCGCAAACACTCCCAACATTTTATTAAATTGTATTACAATGTTATGTATCAGTTTATAAAAAACGTGTCGAAAACCAAATGTCGAAAAGTATAACCATCATATCGACAATTTAAATACTAGTAATTTTAAATCTAACTTTAAATATGGAAAAAATTGGCGATTCATATGTGTTTATAATACTAATTCTTAGTTTAATTTTTACAACTTTACTAGTCAGAGCTATTTACAAAAAACATCTTGCTCGTTTTAAGCCCAAAAACAGTGAAATCTTGTATTCCAATCCCCAAGTTCTAAATACTCAGTTGAAAAAAATATCAACCCGACCGTTTTTATTTGGTCTTGAAAGTAAATTCATAAGTAATGATGAATTTTACTTTGACAATGAAAATTTTTATGCCATAAATAAAAAATCTGGAAAAGCAATTTTTAAACTTACTGACATTATCGAAATTAGCAAGACATCTTTAAAAATAAATAATCGAAGACTATGGCAAGTAAAAATAAAGCAAGAGAACGATAAAGAGGTCGTTTTCACGTTTGCGCATAACTATACTATCTGGAATAAAAACTTTTCTATTTTTTATGAGAGGATAAAGCTCATCAACCCAAATGCAATAAAAACAAAATGGGACTTATGGTCTATGTAACAGAGATAAACGCATAATAAGAGGTTTGCCGCAATTTGGCTCCTCGAAAATTTTATCCCATTCTTAAAAACAAGTTTTCATCCACCTGCAAATTTTTCGGAACTTTGTTAAGCGCAATATTTAACGGTCATTTTATAACCGACCGCATTAGACAAGAATAATCAACACAAACAAACAAACAGATTATGTCAAAATATACAAATTATTTCGTCGTAAAATGTTCCTCAGAACAAGAAGTACAACGCAAGCTAGATATTGCAAAAATAAGATCAGTTGTCGATGCAGACAAAACTGACTACTGGTTTTCGACAAATTACGTAAGAAATGGAACTTATAATTGGGTTGCTGTTTCAGCACCTGCAAATTCAGGTTTTGAAAATGGTCTATTTTTCTATAGTGACCAATTTGACAAAATTGGGGCTATTTTTGAAACCTTTCTTCATTTCTTCCAAGAAGAAGATTTAACCAATTGGAATATAAAAGTAAAAGTTGAAAATAGTATTATATTAAAACATTTTACTACAGACAAAGAAACCGTATTTAGTAACAATGAAAAAGTGCTGTTCTCTAAATGTTTTGACAAAGTCTTTACAGATTTTGAACCTTTTTTACAAGCAGGAAAAAGCTCTGACTTTTTGAATTTTGTTGGTATTCCATATATGGAAATACACGACCAAGATAAACTGCCAATTCAAATGTTTGGCGATAAATATTCACTATTGGCAGACGAAGTAATAGATTAAAAACTACTGCAGCCAAAATTACAGGTCTCTACAACGCTTGCTTTCGGTCAAATTTTTGACACTTAATTTCTAGCGACTGAAATAACTTAAACTCATTAAATCACTTAATCAGAATAGCAAAAAATTGAAGAGGAAAGCCATATGAGCCATAAATACCTGGCAAATACACAAAGAAATATTTGGGCTTCCCCCGAATGCCTCCGGCGGAAGCCGTTCGGGGGGGGGAAAGAGATCGTTACGTAAATCTTCCTCATTCTATCCTTATTCTTTTACGGGAATATTATAAATTCTACCAACCGAAACTATTTCTTTTTGAAGGACAATACGAAGGCCCATACTGTATAAGGAGCGCTCAACATGTGTTTAAGCAATGCCTGCAAAAAGCAGGGATAAATAAAACTGTAGGCATACATAGTCTGCGACATAGCTTTGCCACCCATCTAATGGTACTGGGGTAAGTTTAATACAGAAAATACTAGAGCATAATAATATAAAAACCACATTAATCTATGCCCACGTAAGCCAAAAAGAATTAAGCAAGGTTGAAAGCCCACTCGATAAAATCAGCAGGAAAAAATAATTACGCAATATTAAAAAAATAACTAATATTGCGCAATTATTTTTTAACGTATTGATTATCAATGACATATTAATTTTTCTATCACAATAATTTCGCCTATTTTTGAGTTGCCTGCTATGCTATGACCGACACTATTAAAATGGAACAAACTGACCACATTGACATCTTACTAACTTTAAATCCACACGGATGGAGTTCTTGTTTCCTATTTGTTAGAGACAAAACTTTTGAGTTTGCAGTCACACACATTTTTAGTGACCCATATTCGGACTTAATCCAAGCATTATCAAATTTAATAAATGGACAAAAAGAGACAAGTTTTTATTTTTATGGCGAACCAGGTGGACAAAGATTTGAAATTAAAAAGATTATGACTCAACAAAACAAAGTCATAGTTTCAATAAATGAATTTGCAGAATTATTTTATGAAGAACCAAAAGAGTACGACTTGATAATTACTTTTGAAATAAAATTGAAACAATTAATTGCTATTTTTTATTTCCAACTACAAAAAACACATCTTTTATTGCGGGACAAAGAATTTTCGGAAAACAGAACAACAAATTTTCCATTTCAAGAATTTCATAAATTTGAGAAACTAGCAAAATTATTTTTGGACATATGAAGGACAGCGTGAAAAAGCACAGCAGGCAACAAGGGTTTTGGCAATAGCGTGGCTTGACGAATTAATCATCAGCATTTGTACTACTATTTTCCTTTCGTCACTGGCTCGACAGAACGCTGTTCAACATTTGTAATAATAATCAACAACATCACTATATTTGGCTTCAGTTCGGGCGTAACGAAACGCAGCAACCACGCCATCGCCAAGCCCTGAACGTTAGCGGTAATTTTAACGACCAAAACTTATAGACAAAAACGACATTTGGACATATGAATTCAACACCTACAATTGACGACCTAAAGAAAATATTTTACAGCGATATTTATCAACAAACGTTGACCGATTATGATAAAATAGCAATTCACAAACTTGACAAACGAGATGACGATGCTACGAGTTTTAATATTTTGAGCAGACTTGAACGAGATTTTAAGTTCATTGGGCTAACAACTGACCAAGTCTTTGAACATTTTGAAAGAACAAGACTTAAACTTGTACCATACACGATTTCTTGTACGAACTTTTTTATTACCCAACCAGAAGATGACGGAGAATTTCCCAAGGGAGAAGAACAAGGCCAAGAAAACAAATCAGTAACATTAAAAGTATTTGGTATTTCAAGGACATTTTTACTTGACAAATTTTGCGAATTATATATTTTAGAAACTATGAACAAAGACCGACTTTTGGAATATCTAAAAATAACAAGAATGCCGGGAGCAAAAAAATACGCAGGACAAATAACAAAATTATATAAACAGCTTGCGTGACAAAACTACCGCTAATAACTAAGCTTTCGTTGTGTGCGAAGCACAAACAATGAAAGCGCTGT
>CAZPHA010000064.1:0-15571 GCA_964586215.1 uncultured Ferruginibacter sp. | reverse complement strand
TAGCAGTAAAGGGATACAGCATTTTTAAACCCGATTTTAGTCGGACAATAATGATAAATAATATATTTTATTAATAATAAAGAATTCCCCACCGCTTGCGGTGGGGAATTAAAACAATAGAGATTAAATTGATTAATTTTTAGAAGCTGATAGAATCTGCCAACAGATCATTAGAAAGGCTATTGAGTGTTTTCAATAGTTTTTCTCTGATGGTTATATATTTATAAATTGTTGTCTACTCTATACTTTCTTCCTTAGCGGCTATAATGCAGAGCTTTAAACTCTCAATTAATTCTCCGGCAATGTATTGTTTAAATGCTTCCAAATTGCCGGTATCAGCTTCATGTAAGGCAAATAAATAATTCTTTTTATCAGAATATTTTATGATTACCGGTGGAAAATTATTTTTAATAAGATGGTAATTCATTAAAAGCCTGGCTATTCTGCCGTTGCCATCATCAAAAGGGTGGATACGCACAAAACGATAGTGTAATTCAGCTGCTACTGCTACAGGATGCAGGCTGCTATTTTTAGAGGCTTCATAATACCATTGCATCAAATCACTCATTAATGCAGGCGTTTCAGCAGGTGAAGCATAATGAAATATTTCACCATTAGGTAACCGTACAGAATTAGGGAAATTTTTGTATTCTCCAATAGCAATTAATCTTCTTGTGGGTTGACCGTCAGCAGTAATTGCTTCTTTATAAAAAGGCCGTACCAGCAATATTTCATTAATCTCTCTTATAAATTTTTCTGTCAGGTTTCTTTCTTTATCATTTGCCAGGTCATAAATCAATTTAAGTGCTATATCATGCCCTTTCATTTCTTCATATTCTCTAAATTCATGATTGCCTTTGGTCTGATCAAAAATTAATAGCAATTCTGTTTCACCATAGGTAAGTGTATTGCCTTCGATGTGATTAGAATTAAAATTCCATTCCAGCCTGAATTTCTTATCTAGTTTTTGTTGAATTTCAATGCTAAGTGGTTTTAATTTTTCCAGCTCATTTTGTAAAGCATTAATATGATCAATCAAGTGTTTCATTCCGGAAAATTAACGAATGTTATTTTGGTTACCTACAACAAAAGGTAGTTATTCCCCATTTCTTATGATATCTTCTCCAACACTACCTTCTTTACATCTTTCAATAAAATTCTTTCCTGTTGCATGGTATCACGATAGCGAATGGTTACCGTGCCATCTTCTTTGGTTTGCTGATCGATGGTAACGCAGAACGGAGTGCCAATAGCATCCATCCGGCGATAACGTTTGCCAATGGTATCTTTCTCTTCATAAAAGCAGTGGAAACTTTGCTTGCACTCATCCATCAATCCACGGGCAATTTCAGGCAGGCCATCTTTTTTAATTAAAGGTAAAATAGCCAGTTTGGTAGGAGCTATTTTAGGAGGGATACGCAGTACTACACGATCATCAGGAGTGCCGTCTTCTTTTGTCCATTTTTCATGGGCATAAGACAGACTTAAAATGGTTAACACCAATCTATCCAAACCTACAGATGTTTCTACTACATAAGGGATATAATTGCCATAAGGTTTGCCTTCTGCATTCAAATCATTATCGTAATACTGGATTTTCTTTTTACTGTATTCCTGGTGTTGCTTCAAGTCGAAGTCGGTACGGCTGTGGATTCCTTCCAGCTCTTTCCATCCAAAGGGGAATTCGAACTCTATATCCAATGCGGCATCTGCATAGTGCGCCAATTTGGTGTGGTTGTGGTAGCGTAGTTTTTCAGCAGGTATGCCCAGACTTTCGTGCCATTTTTTTCTTTCTTCTTTCCAAAAGTTGTACCATTCCATTTGCGTACCGGGACGAATAAAAAACTGCATTTCCATTTGTTCAAATTCCCTCATACGGAAGATGAACTGACGAGCAACAATTTCATTACGGAAAGCTTTGCCTGTTTGTGCAATACCGAACGGAATTTTCATACGTCCGGTTTTTTGCACATTTAAAAAGTTAACAAAAATACCCTGGGCAGTTTCAGGGCGGAGATAAATGGTATCACTTTCTTCTGCAACACTGCCTAATTGTGTACTGAACATCAGGTTAAATTCTCTAATGTCCGTCCAGTTACAGGTTTTGCTAATGGGGCATTTAATATTTTTATCTTCAATTAATTTTTTTAAAGCCGTGTAATCACTCTTAGCCAATAACGCATCCATCAAACCTATTATTTCCTCTGCCTCTTTATTCTCCTTTTCTCCTTTTTCTCTTAGCTCTTCAGCAAATCCTTCTATCAGGTGATCTACCCGATATCTTTTTTTACTGTCTTTATTGTCGATCATGGGGTCGCTAAAATTATCTACGTGGCCACTGGCTTTCCAGGTGGTAGGGTGCATAAAGATAGCAGCGTCGATGCCTACAATATTATCGTGTAGCTGTGTCATGCTTTTCCACCAGTAATCACGAATATTTTTTTTCAACTGGGCGCCATTTTGTCCATAATCATATACGGCGCTTAGTCCATCATATATTTCTGATGACTGGAAGATATAGCCGTATTCTTTACAGTGTGCAATTAGTTCCTGAAAGTTGTTTGTTTCGTTTGCCATAATTGTTTGCAAAGTTAAGGGAGTCGAATTATTTTATTGTACCCTGTGATAAATCATTATTCAACATCTTGCAGCTTGTCCGCCTCTCGTCTAAGCCGAGACAAGTCAGGTGGATCGCATTTCTTTCATCGTCAGTACTACTATTTAGCTTTTATTTTTCAATTTTTCATTTTGCTGGTGTCTGTTAGCATCTCTGGCTGTTTTCTTTTCAAAGTTTTTTTGTAAAGCAGTTGTAAGGTCAACACCTGTCTGATTGGCGAGGCAAAGAAGCACCCAAAGGACATCAGCCATTTCATCAGCCAGATCCTTTGGTGCATCTGATTGTTTAAAGGATTGCTCTCCATATTTTCTTACCATTAATCTGGACAATTCGCCTACTTCTTCCATTAATATACCCAGATTGGTGAGTTCACTAAAATATCTTACACCAATGGTTTTTATCCATTGGTCTACTTGTTGTTGGGCTTGCTCTATAGTCATAATAACACAAATTAAAGCGAATTATACGAATTATTGGCTACTGATATATCGCTCCTGACGGACACTACTGATATGTCGCTCCTGACGGAGCTCTATTTATTTAATCATCACATTATCACATTATCACATCATCACATTAGCACATTATCACATCATCACATTATCACATTATCACATCATCACATTAGCACATTATCATATCATCACATCATCACATCAGCATATTATCACATCAGCAAATCAGCATATCATCTCATTCCTTGTTCTTAGTGTCTATCCAAATTGTTACCGGCCCATCGTTTAGGAGCGATACTTTCATATCAGCGCCAAACTCGCCGGTGTAGATTTCTTTTCCTAGATCTTTTTCTAACCGGGAGATCATTTTTTTATAAAGTGGTAGTGCTGTATCAGGTTTGGCAGCTCGTATGTATGAGGGCCGGTTTCCTTTTTTAGTAGCAGCGTGCAGCGTAAATTGGCTGATTAGTAATAAATCGCCACCCGTTTCTTTTAAAGAGATGTTAGGGATAAGTTTATTATCATCAAATATACGCAGGTTGATAATTTTATGGCTTAGCCAGGAAACATCTTCTTCGTTATCAGCATCTTCAATACCAATCAATACGAGTAGACCTTGTTGAATAGATGCTTTAACAATGCCATTAATGGTAACACTGGCATGACTGACTCTTTGTATGACTGCTCTCATAATTTCTTTATAACACGAATTAAAGCTAATTACACGAATTTAATAATAATATCGCTGTAATATATAACACGAATTAGAGCGAATTACACGAATTCATTATGGTAACACTAGTTAAAGCCAATTACACGAATTGATTATCGGCTGTATGTATACGAAGTAAAAAATCCCACCTTGTGAGGTGGGAGGGCAGTTGGTTTCGATAATTTCTTATTGTAAGTTTCAGGTGTTCGTATAAGCCTATAGGTTTGTTTCGTTAAAAAAATAAACGATTGAAGTTACAACATTTATTTTGATATAAGAGCAGAATTTTTGATATTTTTTTATGGTATTGATAAGAGACACAGTTTATGACTATTCTGCTGCTTACTGATAGAAAAGTTGCTTTTGAAGTTAATTTGTGAAAATATATAATTTATTATGATTTAATATAAAATGTTTTATAATTTATTAATAATTATAATGTGATTATTATTTTAAAAAATTGTAACTTTATATTTTACCTTCTATCAATTACTTTTTTTTACACGTAAAATCTATTTTGTTGAATAAAGCTGATGAGGTGACGGGCTGCCGGATGGAAGCGGAAAGCGATCCACCGAAGGTGGGAGCTTGCAGCGAACAGCCGGTTCAAATGTTGAGTAAAAAACAAATGCTGAGAGCCCCAATAATTATTCATGATACAATGGCATTTGCATTATAAAAGAATTGTTTGCATAATTCATCACCCATTGCTGTTGAATTGCTAAATTGCGTTCTTATTGAGCCATTTATGTGGAGTATTTGTAAAAAAGAATTACAACAATTTTTTAGCAGTCTGACAGGCTATATTGCTATTATTGTTTTTCTGCTGGTGAATGGTCTTTTTTTATTTGTGCTGAGCGATAGTAATATTTTTGATTTTGGCTATGCCACGCTGGATAAATTTTTTGAATTGGCTCCATGGGTTTTACTTTTTTTGATTCCTGCTATTACCATGCGGACCTTGTCGGATGAATATAAGGCTGGTACTTTTGAAATTTTGCAAACCCGGCCGATCTCTCACTGGCAAATTGTTTGGGGAAAATATGTGTCTGTATTATTTGTTTTGTTTATAGCGGTTATCCCTACGTTGGTGTACGTAATTACCATTAAAACACTAAGCTCACAGGGAAGCATAGACGCAGGTGGGATAATGGGAAGCTACCTGGGACTATTTTTTCTTTCGGCGGTTTTTGCCGCAATCAGTTTATGTTGTAGTGGATTTACCGGCAATTCGATTGTGGCTTTTCTGATCAGCGCCTTTGCTTGTTTATTGTTGTATTTTGGATTTAATGCGATCAGTAAGCTGCCTGTTTTTACCGGGGGTGTTGATTATTATATTGAAATGGTGGGGATTAATTTTCATTACCAAAGTATTAGCCGTGGAGTAGTGGATAGCAGGGATGTGGTTTATTTTATAAGTATAATTTGTTTGTTTTTATTCATCACAATACGGCGTATTAGACATAAATAATAAATTTTCCTTTGTTAAAACATGAGCCTGATAAAAAAAATATGGAATAGCCGATGGGGAATATTATTTGTCCTTATAGTATTATTGTTAATCAACTGGTCGGCGTCCATGTATCATACCCGTCTAGACTTAACGCAGGAAAAGCGATTTACGCTATCTGCTGCTACGAAGAGGGTGTTGAAGAATTTAGATGATGTAATAACTATCGATATTTTTTTAAAGGGTAATTTTCCCAGTGGGTTTAAGAAGCTGGCCAATAGCGTGGAAGAAACGTTGGAAGAATTTAAGGTGATAACAGGCGCCCGATTACAGTACAAATTTATTGCCCCGGAAGAAATTGTAGAAGGAACGCATACTTCTTATGGCGATACGCTGGCAGCAATGGGTTTGTATCCTATCAATTTAAAATCGCAACTACAGGCAGGTGAGCAGCAGCAGTTCGTATATCCGGTAGCGTTAGTACATTACAAAGAATTAGTACTTCCTGTTAATTTATATACCGGTAATAAAACTTTTATCAGCCCTGCTGAGCTGAATAGTGCGGAAGCTATGATGGAATATAAGTTTGCCAGCTCTATTCAGAAACTGTTGCAGAAGGAAAAGCCTATGGTGGCTTATTCTATTGGCAATGGAGAGCCTCCTGTTGGCAGCTATACTACTTACGATTTGGTAGAAAATGTTTTGAGGCCTGATTATAATCTTTTTACTTTTAATCTGAAAACACAACCTTTTATTCCGGATACGTTTAGTGTATTTATGATTGTGAAACCCACTCAAAAATTTACGGATGAGGAAAAGATGAAAATTGATCAATTCGTAATGAGAGGTGGCAAAGTGCTCCTGTTCATTGATAAACTGGAAGCTGAGATGGACAGCTTGCGCATTAAAAATGAAGTGGTTGCTTATGACAGGGGATTAGAATTAGATGATTTGTTATTTAAATACGGCGCCAGAATGAATAGTGATTTGGTAATGGACTTGCAATGCGATTTTCTTCCTTTTGATGTAAGTGGAAACGGGCAATATGAATTCCTGCATTGGAACTATTTTCCTTTGTTTGAATCGAAGGCCAACCATATCATTAATAAAAACATAGGCCTGGTGGCAGGAAGATTTGTGAATTCTATAGATACCATTGAATCAGAAGGAATTCGTAAGACCATTTTGTTAAGTTCATCAACCAACTCCAGGGTTATATCTACCCCTGCATTAATTAGCGGCAGAGAAAATGTAAATGCACCGGAAGGCGAAAAATTTAAAAAGCAAAATATTCCTGTGGCTGTTTTATTGGAAGGTAAATTTGAATCTCTATTTAAGAATAGAGTCTCTAAAATAATGATGGACTCGTTGCAGCAGTATGGCATGCAATATCAGCCGGCTTGTATAAAGGAAAATAAAATGATTGTAGTGGCGGATGGAGATATGGTTTTAAATTCTGTTCAACAAAATCAACCGTTGGCAATGGGCATGAATCCTTTTACGGTGGGAAGCCAGTATCAATACCAATTTGCCAATAAGGAGTTTTTGCAAAATTGCTTGGAGTACCTCATCAATCAGTCTGGTTTGTCAGAGGCTAAGGCCAAAGACTATATATTGAGGACATTGGATATTAAAAAGGTAAAAGCTGAAAAGGGTAAGTGGCAGTTAATTAATATTATATTGCCCATTTTTATCATCATATTTTTTGCACTATTATATCAATGGCTTCGAAAGAGGAAATATGCATGATAGTAATAGTAATATTTTGAAATACTGTCCATTTTGGATAGATCAATACACTCTGTAATGGATAAAACACAGGTCATATATTTGGTATTTGCAGGCGTTATCATACTTGCATTGATTTTTGATTTGGGTTTGCTTAGTAAAAAAAATGCCGTAATTAGTATTAAGACAGCCCTTTTGCAGACTATTTTTTGGGTGCTTTTATCTTTTGCTTTTTGTGGCTTTATCTGGTATGAAAATGCCGGCGGTAATGGTAAGGCTGATGCCATACAATATATTTCTGCCTATTTGTTGGAGTGGTCGCTTAGTATTGATAATATTTTCGTTTTCATCATTATTTTTTCATTTTTTGGCGTAAAAGAAAACAATTATTCCAGGGTTTTACTCATGGGGATATTGATGGCTATTATTTTCAGGATTTTGTTTATTGCTTTGGGAAGTACACTGGTAGCCAGGTTTGACTGGATCATGTATGTTTTTGGCCTGTTCTTATTATATACAGGAATCAAAATGTTTTTAAGTAAAGATGAAGAAGAGTTTGATCCTGAAAGCAATTGGGCATTCAAGTTCATGCGTAAATTTTTGCGTACTACCAATGAGGAACCGAAGGGAAAGTTTATTATTAAAAGAAGCAATAGGATTTATTTTACTAGGCTCTCTATGGTAGTAGTTATGTTAGGATTAATAGATATTGTATTTGCCATTGATTCGATACCTGCCGTATTTTCCATTATTCCTGATCCAGGTAAAAAATTGTTAATTTATTCCTCTAATATTTTTGCGGTGTTAGGTTTGCGGAGCCTTTTCTTTTTGCTGAGAGGCGCTGCCAGTAAATTTGATTATTTGCAGCAGGGTATTGCCGTAGTATTGGTGTTTATTGGTGTTAAAATGTTGATTGAAAAATGGCTGCACTTGCCGGTTTGGGTTTCTCTACTGGCGATTGTATTTTGTATTACTGCTTCAATCATTTACTCTATTTATCATAAAAGAAAAGGTGTAGCTGATGAAGCAGATGTTTAAATTTACAAGCCGTTAATGTATACGATTAAAACGATACAAAATATTGTAGGGGGTCAATTCCTGCAACTGCATAATGAAAATGCTAACATTGAGCATTTATTATTAGATAGCCGTAAACTTTTATTTCCGTCTTCTTCTTTATTTTTTGCATTATCAGGATTGAGAAAAAGCGGGAGAGATTTTGTGGATGAACTATATAAAAAAGGAGTATCAAATTTTGTTGTTGATAAAAGTTTTTTGTGCAATAAAAATGATTATGTTAATGCTAATATTCTACAAGTTAATAATGTTTTAGAAGCATTGCAACTATTGGCGGCTCATCATAGAAATCAGTATAAATTGCCGGTCGTTGCCATTACCGGTAGTAATGGCAAAACGATTGTAAAAGAGTGGTTGTATCAATTACTGCACGATAGGTATAATATTGTACGAAGTCCAAAAAGCTATAATTCCCAAATTGGTGTACCTCTAAGCATTTGGCAAATCAATGCTCAACATACGCTGGGTATTTTTGAAGCTGGTATTTCCAAGCCCGGTGAAATGGAACGGCTGGAAAAAATCATGCAACCATCTGTTGGCATATTTACAAATATTGGAGAAGCCCACAATGAAGGTTTTGTAAGTATGCAGCAAAAGATTAAAGAAAAGCTTAGGCTGTTTACACATTGTGATGTATTAATTTATAATAAAGATTCTATCGCTCCCTATATTGATATGGAGCATGAAGAGCTGTTTGTTAATAATAAATTACGATTTTTTAGTTGGAGTAAGAAGGAAGGCGCTACGCTGGTGATTCAAAAAATAGAACATAATCAGGATAGCGCAACTATTCAGGCGCTCTATAATAAAAAAGATAAAATTGAAATAACCATTCCCTTTGTGGATGCTGCTTCGATTGAAAATGCCATTACCTGTTGCTGTTATTTACTATATGCCAATGTTAGCTATAAAGATATTGCTGGTAAAATGTTACACCTTCGTGCTGTAGAAATGCGGCTGGAACTTAAAGAGGGAATTAATAACTGTTCCGTTATCAATGATAGTTATAGCGCCGATATCAATTCTCTTATAATTGCTTTAGATTTTTTATGTCAACAGCAACAACATTCTAAACGCACCCTTATTTTAAGTGATATTTTACAAACGGGTAAATCAGGTGAAGAGCTGTACAAACAGATTGCATCAATTTTGCAGCAAAAAAATATTAATCGTTTGATCGGTGTTGGCAAAGAAATTTCGGTGCATCAGCAGGTATTTCATAACATCTTGGAAACGTCTTTCTATGCAACTACTGACGATTTTGTCCGACATTTTAGAGAGATATATTTCAATAATGAAAGCATATTGCTAAAAGGAGCCCGGGTTTTTGAATTTGAAAAAATTAGCCATTTACTGGAGCTACAGTCACATCAGACTGTGTTGGAGATTAATTTGACTGCCGTGGCTCATAATCTGCAGCAGTATCAGAGGCAGTTGCAGCCCGGTGTTAAGGTAATGGCCATGGTAAAGGCATTTAGTTATGGTAGTGGTAGTTATGAGATCGCTAATTTGTTACAATTTCATAAAGTAGATTATCTAGCCGTTGCTTATGCTGATGAAGGGGTAGAGCTGCGTAAGGCTGGTATTACGCTTCCTATTATGGTAATGAATGCAGAACAAAGTACTTTTCATCATTTACTTCAATATGATCTTGAGCCTGAGATTTACTCACTTACTATTTTAGATGATTTTAAATTTTATTTAAAAAATATCGGCATTCAACAATACCCTGTACATATCAAAGTGGATACAGGTATGCACAGGCTCGGTTTTGTACAGCAGGAAATCGCAACCTTAATTACTCATTTAAAACAAGATAATTTACTAAGAGTTCAGTCGGTATTTTCTCATCTGGTAGCCAGCGATGATCCGGGTTTAGATGCTTTTACACAGAAGCAGGCTGGTATATTTAATAACTGTTGTCAATTACTGGAAGATGCCTTGGGATATCCTTTTTTAAAGCATATTGGAAACACAGCAGCCATCCATCGACACAAAAATTTGCAATTGGATATGGTTCGCTTGGGAATAGGGTTATATGGTGTTGACAATGATAGCCAAATGCAGCAACTGTTACAAAACGTAACTACACTCAAAACTACTATTGCTCAAATAAAAACTGTAAAAGCAGGCGATACAGTGGGTTATAGTAGGAAAGGAAAAGTAACCAAAGACTCCCGAATAGCAACAGTACGCATTGGTTATGCTGATGGTTATCCAAGAAGTATGAGTAACGGTGTAGGTTATATGCTGATTAAAGGTAGACCTGCTCCTGTTGTTGGAGTTGTTTGCATGGATATGACCATGTTGGATATTTCTGATCTAGCTGCTGAAGAAGGTGATGAGGTGATTGTTTTTGGTAAAGATTTACCGGTAAATCAGTTAGCTCATTGGGCTAATACCATTTCATATGAAATATTGGCCGGCATATCACAACGGGTAAAACGTATTTACTATGAAGAGTAATAGGGTGATGTGCTAATTTGCTAATATGCTAATATGCTGTTTGTACGCTTTAACATAACTTTAGCAATTGCCCCTGAATCACAGGTATGAACCTCGGGGTAAGTCCCGACACCTTTTTCCGCAGCCGGAGACCGTGGTATTATACCTTCCGCCTCAGGCGGATTCGACTTACAATTTTTACTGCATCACCTTCGGCGAATTGCAAAAATTGAGTCTCACAAATAAACCCGGTAAGTTATTAACTATTTCTGCCTTAAATCATATCTTTGTTAACAGTATATGAAATCAAGAACGGTAATATTTATCATTGGTCTGGTTGTATTGGCTGATCAGGCATTAAAAATTTACATCAAAACAAGGTTTCACCTTAATGAATCGCATACAGTATTGGGCAATTGGTTCCAGCTTTACTTTGTAGAAAATCCTGGTATGGCCTACGGGTGGAAGTTTGGAGGCAACTGGGGTAAGATGGCGTTGACTGTTTTCAGGCTGGGCGCTGTTATTTTTGGTACCTGGTATTTAGCTAGATTAATCAGGGAAAAATATCATAACGGCTTTATTATTTGTGCATCATTAATTTATGCAGGCGCTCTGGGGAATTTAATTGATTCCGCCTTCTATGGATTGATCTTTGATAAGGGTATGATTTTTGATCAAACTCTGAATGAATATGTTGGCTATGCAGGGTTGGCCGGATTCTCTAAACAGGGATATGCCTCATTTTTGCATGGTAATGTGGTGGATATGTTGTATTTTCCGTTGATTAAGGGTCATTTTCCAAGTTGGATACCTATTTGGGGAGGAGAGGATTTCGAGTTTTTCAGACCAATTTTTAACCTGGCGGATGCTGCTATTTCTGTAGGGGTTATCACAATTTTATTGTTTCAAAAACGTTTTTTTAAGCATTCTAAAGTAAAAAATCTGCATTCTACTGTAGAAACACGTGCCGAAATAAGTGATGAGTCGCAAGTTTCTTAATATTATGTTTATATTATATAATAATAATTTATATTTATAAAAATTAATATTATCAATTATGAAGATATTTAAAACATTATTATTTTTTATAATAATTTCCTCAGCTTTTACTGCTTGTCAGAAAGAATTAAGTTTTGAAAATACCACTCCGTCAGTCGGCACACTTAAGAGCGATAATGCGGATAACTGCCTGCCCTCAACTGTTAATGGTGGCTTTTTTGTAGACACGGTATTAAACGCTGGCAACTACATCGAAGTAACGGTTAATGTTACTACGCCTGGTCTTTACACCATCTTAACAGATACATTGAATGGTTACTATTTCAAAGGGACCGGAGCTTTTGCAAGCGCAGGCTCTAATATAGTAAAACTGATGGGTATCGGTAAACCCATAGCATCCGGAACAGATATCTTCCATATCATATATCTTACTGATACCTGCAACGTAGAAATAAATGTATTACAGGGCATTAGTGGTGATTATTTTCCGCTTACGCAAAATTCCTGGTGGAGCTACACCGTAAATGATCCTTTTTTTCCGGGAGATAGCCTGAAAGTACATAGCGATAATTTGTCAGCCATTAATGGCAATAATTATCGAATATTTCAGGTAGGGCCGGATGAGTCTGTTGAGGATTCTGCTTACAACCGAAAATCAGGCACGGAATATTATCAGCGTATAGACGCTGCTGACTTTTCAAGCCTAAGTTTTGATGAACCCCAGGATACGGCAATTATGTTTTTAAATGAAGCGCTTCCGCAGGGTACCAGCTGGCCAATTGAGTTTTTGGGTAATATAGGTGGTCAGCCTTCAAAAATCAGGTATACCTACACCATGGAAGCATTCAATGCTAACAATGTGCTGATTAATGGTGTTACCTATAATAATGTGCACAAAGTAAAATTATTATCAGAGGTAAATATTAATAATGGTGGTTATACGCCCGATTTAACCTTTGAATTTTACTATGCAAAGGGTATTGGGTTGATCCATCTCAAAGCATGGCAGGTAGCCAATCCGATCTTCTTTTATTTGCAGGATATAAAGCATTATCAGGTTTTTTAAACTACAGGTGTCAGACAATGCATCGCATTGTCTGACACCTAATAAAAAAGCCGAAGGTTACCCTCCGACTTTTAAAGCTATTTTTATTCGTGAAATTAAGCTATTTCAACTTCAGCACCAGCTTCTGTTAATTTTGCTTTCAAATCTTCAGCAGTTGCTTTATCAACACCTTCTTTTACTGGTTTTGGAGCACCGTCTACTAAGTCTTTAGCTTCTTTAAGACCTAAGCCGGTTAACTCTTTTACTACTTTTACTACTGCTAGTTTGTTAGCACCACCGCTCTTCAAAATTACATTGAAAACAGTTTTTTCTTCAGCAGCAGCGGCACCGGCACCACCATCACCACTTACTACTACTGCAGCAGCAGCTGGCTCAATACCATATTCAGTTTTTAAAAATTCAGCCAATTCCTGTACTTCTTTTACAGTTAGGCCTACTAAGCTTTCCGCTAATGTTTTTACGTCTGCCATGATGTTTAAATTTTTTCCGCCTTCATTGCTCTTATTAATTTTACGAACTCCGGCGGAGGGTTTTTAAAAAAATTGTTGTTTATGTGTTGAAATGTTAAGATGTTGAAACGTTAAAATGTTAAAAAGTGTAACAATTATTCTTATATTTTAACATCTTTACATCTTAACAATTTAACATTTTACTTCTTAACTACCAGCAACTTCCGGTTTATTCTGCAATGCACCAATCACACGTTGAATAGGAGATTGCAACAAACCGATTACTTCGCCGATCAATTCATTCTTAGTCTTAATTTGTGTAAGCGCTTTTAACTGATTGTCACCCACAAATACTTCACCATTGATGAATGCAGCTTTTAACTCAGGTTTTTCACCTTTGCTATCCTTTCTAAATCCACTGATAATAACGGCAGGCTCTTTAGGGTTTTCACTAAACATCAAAGCGGTTACTTTGTGTAATGAATCATAAACACCTGCATACTTTTCAGCGTCGATACTTTCCAATGCTTTTTTGATCAAAGTGTTTTTAGCTACTTTCATCTCTACCTGCTTCGAAAAGCAGTGGCGGCGTAAAGCGCTTACCTGTTCTACAGTCAGGCTTTCTGTATCAGTGATGTAGAAGTTGTTATATTGAGAGAATTTACCTTTCAGTAATTCTATCACCTCATTTTTTTCTTGTTTTGTCATAACAATTATTTTTTTTCCGCTTACAGGCGTAATAGGAAATTAGTTTTGAACAGATTTAGTGTCAATCAGAATGCCAGGACTCATGGTGCTGGCCATGCTAATGCCTTTTAAGTAAGTACCTTTAGCTGTAGACGGCTTTAGCTTAATAATAGCATTGATAAGTTCCATGCTGTTTTCAGAAATTTTTTCGGGAGTAAAGCTCACCCTTCCGATAGAAGCATGAATAATACCGGCTTTATCTACTTTGAAGGCAATTTTACCGCCTTTCAAATCTGTTACAGCAGCGGCTACATCATTGGTAACTGTACCTGTTTTAGGGTTAGGCATGAGGTTGCGTGGACCCAATACTTTACCCAGTCTACCAATTTTAGGCATTACGGCAGGGGTAGCCACAATTACATCCACATCTGTCCATCCGCCGTCAATTTTGGTGATAAATTCATCCAGGCCTACATGATCAGCGCCGGCAGCTTTTGCTTCGGCTTCTTTATCAGGAGTACATAGTACCAACACACGTTTAGTTTTACCCGTACCGTGTGGTAAAGATACAGTACCACGGATGGCCTGATCTGCTTTTTTAGGGTCTACACCCAATCTGATATGTAGGTCAACAGAACTGTCAAACTTGGTTGTATTAATTTCTTTTACTAAGGAAGAAGCCTCTTTTAAGCTATATGTTTTATTAACATCAACCTTAGCATTGGCTATTTTTCTTTTTTTCGTAATCATTTAATATAGAAATTTTAAGGTTGATAATTAATTTTCCCAGGGAGCTTTTCCTTCTACGGTAAGACCCATGCTACGAGCAGTACCTGCCACCATACTCATGGCGCTGTCCAGGGTAAAAGCGTTCAAATCAGGCATTTTGTCTTTAGCAATGGCCTCCACTTGCGCCCATGTTACTTTACCCACTTTGTTACGGTTAGGTTCTTTACTACCGCTTTGAATTTTAGCAGCTTCCATCAGCTGAACCGAAGCAGGTGGGGTTTTAATAATAAAATCGAAGGATTTGTCGGCGTATACCGTAATCAGTACAGGAAGTACTTTTCCTTGTTTATCCTGAGTTCTGGCATTAAATTGCTTACAGAACTCCATGATATTGATCCCCTTAGAACCCAGTGCAGGTCCGATGGGGGGAGCAGGGTTGGCTTGTCCTCCTTTACATTGGAGCTTTACATAGCCGGTAATTTCTTTTGCCATGTTATACAATTTTTGGTGATAACGTCCGCCTGAGGCGGACTCCCAAATGGAAATATTCTATTATAAGAACTTTTGGGACGGCAAAATTACGAAAATTTGCAATAATTACCAAATAAATTGGAAACCAGCCGTGGATCGATATTTGGGCGTGTCTCGGTGAGCCTGTCAGACGGGAACCGTCTGACAGGCTCACCGGGTCGGGCTATCCCCTGCCTGACTGCTGTCAAGCAGGGCAGTACTCTTCGTTCGGCCGCCTGCGGCAGCTTCACTGCGGGGTTCTTTGCCACTATCCCTCACGTTGTATTAAACAGTAGTTGTTTAACATCTTTAGGATGTCTGAAGATTACAATGAGGGGTTCTAAATTATAAATTTCCGTCTACTACAATTATATCTGCCCATTCAATTTTATTTTCAATCCACTCTATGAAATTTTCGTAAAACTCTTTTTCTAATTTTGATAATCTGCTATTATTTTGATTAATTCTTTGTTTAATTATTTCTATTATTTTTATCCAATCACTTTTCCCAATCCAATTATCAAAACACTCATCAAATGAATCTATCATTTCATTATTTGTTGGGTCTTTAACTGGATATATTTCTGATATATAATCCAAGTTTCCTGTTTTATAAGACATATTTAAGTTGATAAGCAAAAATAAAG
>CAZPHA010000063.1:0-15927 GCA_964586215.1 uncultured Ferruginibacter sp. | reverse complement strand
CAGCTCAGATTATTTTGAATAGATACCCCGCTGCTTGCGGCGGGGTAATTCATTATGTATAATTGGTATAAAATAGAAACGATCAATTATTAAATGTGGAGATACATTTATTTGTGCGTTGTTGTACCAGTTGGCAGACAAAACATCATGATTACCCTGTATTAAATAAATGTTCAGGTTGATTAAGTCTTTTCGCCATTTTAAAAATAAGTCAATCTCTTTATTGTGGCAGCTATGAAATAAATCGCCTACAATAAGTAAGTTTTCAGGTTTAAATAATTGAATGGTATTGAATAAGCGATACAAATCATCTTTATAGATATTTTGCGGCATGGCTACGCCCTGTTGCCTGAAATATCCTGTTTTTCCCAAATGTAAATCTGATAATATAATTGTTTTCTTCTCTTCCCAATAAATATATTTATTACTGGATAAAATAAATGTAGTATCTAATAATCGATGTTTGGCAAAACATTCCATTTAATTAATATTAAAAATATATTTAATATTATAAAAATATTATACTAAAAAATAGGCAAATTACCAAAAATAAGACATAATTTTAGCAAAAATTTATATTTTATGAATCAGGAAACAAACAAAGATGTGTTAAATTTTGCAGATGGCGCTAAGCCACAGCTTCCTTCAGGATTAAATGTATTAACCATATTAACTTTTATTGGTTGTGCATTGGCTCTTATTGGAAGCGTTTACTCGTATATCAGCGCTGCACAAAGTTATGAAACACTCAGCAGGATGCAGGGAACTATGGATCAGATGCCTGGTGCAGTAAAAAGTATATTAGGTTCTGACCTGTTGGATATCGCCAGAAAGACCTATGAGAACAGGTTGCCGATCATGCTATTGGGAGTTGCAGGCGCTGCTCTGTGTTTCTTCGGAGCGTTGCAAATGCGTAAACTCAAGAAACAAGGTTACATTTTGTGGCTGCTTGGTGAAGTTCTACCTATTATTGGTTCTTTAATTTTTATTGGTTTCGGGGTATATTCCGGTTTTGCTTTCGTTTTAGGATTAATATTCCCAATAATTTTTATAGTGCTTTATACAGTTCAGCGTAAGTATTTAGTAAATTAATTTTAACTTTTCCTCAATTGTTGTTGCATCTTTTTTACTCTGTCTTCCAATTTTTCGGAAGAAAGATGCTCTCTTAAGCTGTCAACTTTAATAGGAAAACAAAAAGGAGTAAGCTTGGATGGAAAGGAAAGTATAATATGACTTTTCTGAATCCGTTCAAGCGTACTCCTTAATCTTACTTCTTCCATTTGCTCTTCCATTACTTCCTGATACGCTTGCCTGATTAACAAATGATTAGGTTCATATTCTGATAAAACATTAAACAGGAGAGAAGCGGATGACTGTAAATGCCTGGCTTTTTTATGTTCTCCCGGATAGCCTTGAAAAATGAGTCCTCCAATAACAGCGATATTTCTAAATTTTCGTTTAGCCATCTCCGTTGAGTTTACACTTTGCTGAATGTCTGAGAATAAATTTTCTGTAGTAAACAGTTCATGTACGTTACCGTCATCCAGTGGTATAGGCTGGTCGCTTAATAATTCAAAGCCATAGTCATTCATGGCGAGTGAAAAAGTAATAGGAGTAATACGGCTGATACGAAATGCCAACAGGGCAGCCATCGCTTCATGTATCAAACGGCCCTCAAAAGGGTACACAAACAAATGAAATCCATCTTTGGTTTCGATGTGTTCAATTAATAATTCATTTTCTTTAGGAATAAACGAAAGCTCTTGTTGTAGGTCAAATAAAGGCTGTAAAGCGGCTATTTCTGTTGGAATAGATTTATCTGTAAGTGTTGATTGCGCTAAATTCAACATTTTACGAAGCATGCTTCCCAAATTTGCCGACAGGGGCATGCGGCCACCCATCCAGCTGGGTACAATGGTTTTTTGTGAATTACTTTTTTTTACTAAAACAGTCATGTCTTTAATCATCACAAACTCTACATTTCTGCCGGCCAGCGTAAATACGTCACCCGGCTGTAGTCTTGAAATAAACCATTCTTCAATTACTCCGATAAATCCACCACCCATAAATTTTACCTTCATCATGGCATCGCTTACGATGGTGCCAATGTGCATTCTATGCCGCATGGCTATTTTACGGCTGTTAATCTTGTATAGTCCATTGATGATTTCCACCTTTTTATAGTCATCATATTGTTGTAATGCTGTACCTCCTGATACTAAATATTGTAAGATTTCCTGCCATTGTTCATAGGTTATTTCCTTATAGCAAAAAGTACTTTTAATTTCATCGTATAGTTGGTCCCCATCAAATCCATCTGAAATGGCTAATGTGCAAACGTATTGGATCAATACATCAAAGCATAATATTAGTGGAGGTTTGCTTTCAATATAATTTTCTTCTATTGCTCTTTTTAGCGCAGACACTTCTACTAATTCTAAAGAATGTGTGGGTAAAAAATAGATACTGCTTATATCACCGGGCTTATGGCCACTTCTGCCGGCTCTTTGCAAAAACCTGGCTACTCCTTTGGGGCTGCCCACCTGTATCACGGTTTCCACTGGTCTAAAGTCTACTCCTAAATCCAAACTGGCTGTACACACTACAACTTTTAATTTTTCCTGATGCAATGCTTCTTCTATCCATATCCGTAACTGCTGTTCTATACTTCCATGATGTAAAGCAATTGCGCCAGTCAGCTCGGGCGAAGCCGCTAATAGTTCCTGGTACCATCTCTCACTCATACCACGGGTATTGATAAATATTAAAGTGGTCTTGCTGGCTGCAATGATGGGTAAAATTTTGTCGATTAACTTCAAGCCTAAATGTCCGGCCCATGGGTATTTTTCAATTTCATCCGGAATAATGGCTTCAACACGAATATTTTTTTGAATATTAGACTTTACAAGTACACCAGGTTGTTGCAATGGAGCAAGAAGAACTTTTTTTGCTTCGGGCAGGTTGCCAATAGTGGCTGATATTCCCCAAATACTTATGTTTATATTTTTAGTAAAAGACTGGCAGTGAATAATTCTCGAAATGGCCAATTCTACCTGTACACCTCTTTTGCTGCCTAGCAGCTCATGCCATTCGTCAACAGCAATAATTTTTAAAGGCTGAAACCGATCCGGGTAATTTTTTTGTGCAAGCAGTAGATGAAGGCTTTCCGGAGTAATAATCAATACTTCCGGCATTTTCTTTTTTTGTTGTTGACGCTCCTTAGTATCAGTATCTCCATTTCTAATACCTACTTCCCAGGGTATTTTTAGCTCATCTGTTACTTCCTGCATGGCTCTGGCAATATCTTTTGCCAGGGCCCGTAAAGGGGTGATCCATAATAATTGTAATCCGTTATTTTTTTGGGTTAAATAATTGTCAGGATTTTGATTAATAAACCGGATGACAGCGCCCAGGAAAACAGAAAATGTTTTACCACAACCTGTCGGTGCATTTACAATACCACTTTGATTGTTGAGAATATGTGACCATGTTTCTTCCTGAAACTGAAAAGGACGGAGGCCCTTTTTATTGAACCATTTTTGTATGATTTTATAACCAGTGGTAGTTACCATGCCTTGGTGGCAGCGCCATTCAGAATTCGTATAAAGTACACATGCTTATTTTCAATATAATCAGCAGTTTTGCTCCCTTTTTTTAAATAGATGGGTCTGAAATTAAAATCATTAAATACTTTATGATTTGTATCGTTTAAATGGTTCATAAAATCATCCGGAAATTCGGCTAGCAATTTGCAAAATGAATAAACATTTTCAAAACCTTTATAAGCCATATCGCCGGGTTTGCCTTTATATTTTTTCATGAATGCATTTTTCACCATTTTGCTATACATATCATTTTTATTATTAAAGTATGGCGAAGTGAAGCAAATAGGAAAATCGTTAAAATTACCTTTTTTATAAAACGCTCCAAAGGAATCCCAATTGGGCATGCCAATGAGTGTGAGGGAATAACTTTTAGGTAATTTGTAACAAGCGGTTGCTAAGTTATTGGCAAAACTTTCATCAAGGCTTCCACCGATCACAACATTTTGGCGCATGGTGTCTAAACGGCTGGCCAGCATTTGCGGAGTAATGGTACTATCAAAATTGATAATTTGTAAATCTATGAGAGGTGTGCCATCCTGCTCATTAATATTTTTAAAATAGGTTGCTACTTTATCTTCCTGAGTACCTTTCTTTCTGCAAAGAAATATTTTATCACCGCCATGATTTTGAAATACGTAACTGTAAATAGCTTCACAATGTGATTTTAATGTTGTATTCTCAATAATGAAATACGGATTGGAAGTGATACCTCCATCATTTGGGTAAGTAGCAGAAATGAAAGGAATTTCTTTCTGCAACGCAAAATCGGCTAATTGCCGTAAATCTGCATCTTTTACCGAGCCAATAATTAAATGCATATTATCAAGTTCCTTATTTTTGATAAGGCTGGCAATCGGCTTTGTGTTAGATTTGGAATCGAAAATATAAGCATCAATATTAGCATCCAATATCTCCATAGAATCCAGCGCTGTCTGTGCACCCTGCACGAATTCCAAACCGGGTGTAACAAATTTCGGCACCCCTTGCTTGAACTTCAGATTATTGTTATTGTCAAAAATGGAGTCCAAATACAATGGAGCAAATATGGCCACTTTATAGGTAGGTAAGTTATTAGAGCTTTCCTTATCATTTTGAGCTTTTGCAGGCGCCAGCACGAACATTCCTGCTAAAAAAAATAATGCAAAAAATAAAGTCTTATTCATATATTCAATTCTATCTGTGATCAATTAATACCTGTAACTAAAAATATTATAATACATTTCAGCTAATCAATCTTTGCAACATTATTCCCATTCAATAGTTGCAGGTGGTTTACTGCTGATATCATAAACTACTCTGTTAATACCTTTTACCTGATTGATAATCTCATTGGATACATTAGCCAGGAATTCATAAGGCAAATGTGCCCAGTCTGCCGTCATCCCATCTACACTTGTAACTGCTCTTAATGCAAGTGTAGATTCATAGGTTCTTTCATCGCCCATTACGCCTACACTTTGTATGGGTAAAAGAATAGCGCCAGCCTGCCAAACTGCCTCATACAACTGATGCCTTTTCAGGCTTTCAACAAATATTGCATCTGCTTCCTGCAACAATCGTACCTTTTCTTTAGTTACATCTCCTAAAATTCTTATTGCCAGTCCCGGGCCAGGGAAAGGGTGCCTGCCTAGTAATTCGTCAGGAATTCCTAATTCCTTTCCTACACGCCTTACTTCATCTTTAAATAAATAACGTAAAGGCTCTACCAGCTCTAGTTTCATGGTTTCCGGAAGGCCTCCAACATTGTGGTGTGATTTGATCGTAACCGAAGGCCCATGAACCGATATCGATTCTATCACATCCGGATAAATCGTACCCTGACCTAATAATTCAATACCTTCAATTTGGTGGGCTTCTTTATCAAACACATCAATAAAGAGTCTGCCGATTATTTTTCTTTTTTCTTCGGGGTCAGTTTTGCCGGACAACTGGGAATAAAACAGCTCTTTTTCATCCACGCCCTTCACATTCAGACCTAATTGTTTGTATATTTCTAATACCTGGTCAAATTCATTTTTTCTCAACAATCCATTATCTACAAAGATACCATACAAATTACTGCCAATGGCTTTATGTATTAATGTAGCGGCTACCGTACTATCAACCCCTCCGCTGAGTGCCATAATCACTTTTCTGTTGCCAATCTGTTTTTTTAGCCCGTCAACTGTTTCATGGACAAATGAAGAGGGGGTCCAATTTTGACTACATCCACATATTTTCGTTAAAAAATTTTTGATGATTTTTTTGCCTTCGGCAGAATGATATACTTCCGGATGAAACTGTAATCCGTATAGGCTGTTTGAGTATCTATTGCTTTTAAAAGCTGCAATGGGAATATCAGTTGTATTTCCAAGTAAATCAAAATCCTGAGGAAGGCTTTTAATCGTATCACTATGGCTCATCCACACCTGGCTTGAAGCGGCCACTCCTGATAATAATGGATCAGCTTTTTTTAATAATAGGGTAGCCCTGCCATATTCTCTCTTGTCACTTTTTTCTACTTTTCCACCCCAGAGTTTAGCAGTCAGTTGGGCGCCATAACATATTCCAAGTACAGGTACATGTTGAATTATGGCATCAATATCAATGGAAGGGGCATTAAAATCATTCACCGAGCAGGGCGAACCTGATAAAATAACAGCTTTAATATCAACAGAATAGGTAATTTTTTGATGGAAAGGAATAATCTCACAATATATATTCAGTTCCCGGATAACTCTTGCAATCAGTTGTGTGTACTGCGATCCGAAGTCAATAATAATAATTTTTTCAGTCATCTGCTGCAAAGGTAGAAAATACCTTGTAAAGAGCTTGCTAATTAGCTTAGTTAATTTGCATTAGAAATTTTACGTTAAATAATTAATAAAAAACCGACTTTTACTTAGGTATTTTACGAAAAAAGAATTAAATTAGTAATTAATAATATATAATATTTATTTTATATAAAATTTTGTTAAATAATTTTATGTTAAACCTGCCTGGTAAATGAGCTTAAAAATATAGCTAAAAAATATGGTAAAATTACTCGTAGAAATATAAAGTACTTACACGTTTTTTTACTTTTAAATATAATTTAAACTTGGGTTATACGTTTTTAATATAATAAAAAATAAATATAATATAATTAAATATTAATAAAATGGTCCCTCCAAATGAATCCCAGCAACCCATTAATGTGGTTATTACTGACGACCACGTATTATACAGAGCCGGAGTAAAAGCGGCCTTAAGCGCACAAAAAGACATTAAAGTAATTGGTGAAGCTGATAATGGCATGCATCTATTAAATCTACTGAAATCGGTAAATCCCGATGTAATATTACTGGATATTCAGATGCCTATTATGGATGGGATTGCCACATTGCCTGAAATAAAAAAGAATCACCCAAATGTTAAGGTAATTATGTTAACCATGGTAGATGATCAGACAATGGTAACAAAATTAATGGAACTGGGGGCTAATAGTTATTTAACAAAAAATAGTGATAGTCAGATCATTTACGAAGCTATTAAAACCTGTGTTGACCAGGAATACTATTTTAATGCATTGACTAACAACGCTTTATTATATAATTTACGCCAGCGTAGTTTTGACATGGCAGGCAGGTTAGTAACCCCCGAGCCACAACTTACAGAAAAAGAAACAACCATACTTAGATTGATGTGTGAAGAAAAGAGTACCCGGGAAATAGCCTCCCTGGTAGATTTAAGCCCTCGAACAGTAGAGGCTGTAAGAGATAAATTGAAAGCAAAAACCGGAGCAAAAAGTACTGCAGGTCTGATCATGTATGCCGTCAAACATAAAATTATTGAAGGTGAAGCTTAGGGTTTAATAAAATAGAAAATTCACTGCTTATAGACGAGAACCTCCTTCGGGAGGTTTTTTGTTTAGGGTTTTGGGTTTGATGTTTGGGGTTTATTGTTTGTAGTTGAAGGTTGTTCTTTCGGCACGACTATATTTTAAAAGAATAGGTGATAACATCAAACCCCAAACATCAAACTCCAAACCTCCAACCCCAAACCTCCAACTCCAAACCTCCAACCCCCAACCCCAAACATTAAACTCCAAACCCTCCTATATTTGTACCATGAGCTTCTTCAATTACAATGGAAAAATATTAAAATCAGATATACCTGTTATAGGCCCGGATAGTAGAACTTTTAGATACGGGGATGGGTTATTTGAAACAATGAAGTGGGAGCAAGGCATCATTCGTTTTAAAAAAGATCATTTTGAAAGACTTTGGAAGGGCATGCAGTTGCTAAAGTTTGATTTTCCAAAACAATTTACTCCGAGTGGGTTAGCACAACAAATAGATGATCTAATCAGCAAAAATAAATACAAAGAATTTGTGAGGATACGCCTACAGGTTTTTAGGGGTGAAGGCGGTTTATATGATTGCAAAAATAATGCTCCAAATTATTTGATCCAGGTATGGCAGCTGGATAAAGACGCTTTACAGTGGAACGAAAATGGTCTTGTAGCAGGTGTTTACAGAGATACCCGAAAAATTTGTGATGGCATCAGTAATGTGAAGCATTGTAATTATATGCCTTATGTTTTGGCTGCCATCCATGCCAAACAACAACGATGGAATGATGCCATTATTTTAAATGAGAAAAAAAGAATTTGTGATACTACGGTAGCCAATATTTTTATTGTAAAAAATAATATAATTGCTACACCTTCTTTAGACGAAGGTTGTGTAGAAGGTATTATGCGGAAAAATATTCTTCTTTTTTTGCAAAAAAGTAAAAAATGGAAAATTGTAGAAAAAAGAATCACTGAAAAAGAACTTTTATATGCAGAAGAAGTGTTTGTAACCAATGCTATTCATAATTTTCGTTGGATTAAACAAATTGATACAAAAAAATATCACTGCAAAAAATGCATTGAAATATTTGCAGAACTACGTTCCATATATGCACAAAACCCCTAATACTGTATTCTTCCCAGCAAAAATATTTTATCAAGTCAACAATCTGATTGATGTTTTGTTAATTACTTCGTGTAATAAAGAGTAATTTATGCAGCAGGTAAATATTTTTTGGTTCAGGAGAGACTTGAGAATTCATGATAATGCCGGTTTGTTTCATGCATTAAAAAGTAATCGTTCTGTAGTACCGATTTTTATTTTTGATACAAATATTTTAAACGAACTTGAAGATAAAGCTGATCGAAGGGTTGAATTTATTCATACTGCATTGGCAGAAATGCAGCAGCAATTAGTGCAATTGGGTAGTACACTAAATGTTTATATAGGCAGGCCTTTGGAGGTTTTTCAGCAAATTGTTGCAAAATACCATGTTGAGCAGGTTTTTGCTAATCATGACTATGAACCTTATGCCATAGAAAGAGATGCAATTATTGATATTTTTTTAAAAAATAAAAATATTGCTTTTCATACTTTCAAAGATCATGTAATATTTGAAAAAAAAGAAGTATTAAAAGATAACGGTGACCCATACACGGTATTTACACCTTACAGTAAGCGATGGAAAGCACTATTGACAGATTTCTATTTACGTTCGTATCCTACTGACAAGTATCTTAATAATTTTTATCACCAGACTTCCGTATCATTACCTTCATTAAAGGAGATTGGGTTCATAGCATCTCATAACCCTTTTCCTGCAAAAGATTTAGAGGAAAACATTTTGGAAAATTATGCTGAAAAAAGGAATTTTCCCGCTATTGAGAGTACTACACGATTGGGCGTTCATTTGCGTTTTGGTACAATCAGTATTCGCCAGCTGGCTTCAAAGGCCAGAGATATTAGTGAAATTTTTTTAAATGAGCTTATCTGGAGAGATTTTTATCAAATGATTTTGTGGCATTTTCCCCAGGTGGGTAAAGGAAAATCATTTAAGCCTGAATACGACAAAATAGAATGGCGTATTGATAACGGAGAGTTTGAAAAGTGGTGCAAAGGAGAAACAGGCTATCCCATTGTAGACGCAGGTATGAGAGAGCTGAATACAACAGGCTTTATGCATAATCGTGTACGCATGATCGTTGCCTCCTTTTTAAGTAAACATTTGTTACTGGATTGGCGGCTGGGGGAAGCTTATTTTGCCAAAAAATTATTGGATTTTGACTTAGCGTCCAACAATGGAGGTTGGCAATGGGCAGCCGGCAGCGGATGCGATGCAGCGCCTTATTTTAGAATATTTAATCCTTATTTACAAACACAGAAATTTGATCCGCAATTACGGTATATCAAAAAATGGGTACCTGAATTGGAAACATTTGATTACCCCCAACCTATGGTGGAGCATGAGTTTGCCAGAAAGAGATGCCTGGAAGTATATGCTAGGGCATTGAAAAGTTCCAGCTTGGCTACTTAACAAAAATATTATCAGAATTAATAGAGTAGCTGTGCAATTGTTCATATACAGACAATAATTTTTGTATGGCAGATCTACCGGTTTCTCCTAAATGAAGTGAATAATTATTTACGTACAATTCAATATGTTTACGCATAACATCTTCGCTCATTTCCTGTGCATGAAGACGTATGTAGTCGTTTAAAATTGGATAGTTTGTAAAAGCATATTGAATACTTTTATGTATGAGTGCATCCACCAGCAGCTGCGTTTTCCTGTCTATATTTTTTTTAATGACAATGCCACCCAGAGGGATAGGTATTCCTGTTTTTACTTCCCAATAGTCGTCCAAATCTATTATTTTTTTTAGACCTTTAGCTTCATAAGTAAATCTGTTCTCATGAATAATTACGCCCAAACCTTTATTTTGTAGTACAAAATCTTCAATTTCATCATATCTCAAAAAAACTTTGTGTTTTGCATGAGGATATGCCATTGAAAACAGTAAATGTGCAGTAGTATGTTTTCCCGGAATGGCTATAGGCAGATCATCTAAAAAGTTGTCAATTATTAATTTTTCATTTTTAATTAGCAAGGGTCCTACACCTTTTCCCAGAGCGCTTCCACTTTGCATAACGGCATATCTGTTTAAAACAAGTGGAAGAACGCCATAACTGAGTTTGGTAATGTCTAGTTTACCTTCCAATGCCCATTCATTTAGTTTTTCTACATCTTCCATGTGGACCTCAAAGTCAATACCATTAGTATTGATTTTATTATTAACCAATGCATCGAAAATGAAAGTGTCGTTTGGGCAGGGTGAAAATCCTATTGTTAATTTCACGTTAGATGTTATTTAGCACAGAATTGATGAATGATTTTTTCCAATGCAACATTTAGTTGCCTGATTGCTTTATCCATATCCCATTTTGTTTTATCCCTTTCCCCTACATAATTGCTAATGCTTCTTATTTGTAGAAAGGGTATCTGCTCTTGCAGGCAAACATAATGAAAAGCAGCCCCTTCCATACTTTCAAGTAGTGGTTCATATTTTTTAACTAACTGCTCTATTTGTTGAGGGTTATCCGTTATTTTATTTACCGTCACTGCTTTTGCAGTAGGCAGAACAAGGTTTTTAAAATTACCATTCTTATTTACTAAATATCCATTTTCAAATGGGAATTCATCCTTATCGGCTAGCCCCATTTCAAATAGGGTTTTAAAATTCCCATTTTCTTCTACACCAATA
This sequence comes from uncultured Ferruginibacter sp., assembly GCA_964586215.1. Classification (GTDB taxonomy): domain Bacteria; phylum Bacteroidota; class Bacteroidia; order Chitinophagales; family Chitinophagaceae; genus Ferruginibacter. The sequence goes on along the minus strand of CAZPHA010000063.1, from coordinate 4,746 downwards.
TCAGCAAATGCATCCTGATTAATTATAAATACTTCACCTAAAGGATATTGGGTATGGAAACAACCGGCAATGCCAGCCTGTATAACCATATTATATTTTTTTTTCTGCAATTTTTTTTGTATATTATAAAGTGTGTTTGGTATTCCGGCCCCTGCTATTAATATATCTATTTTTTTGTTATGTATAAATAACTCAATTTCAAATTTTGTTGCGGCAGTTAATAAGATTTGCATCATACAAATTTCGTATATAAACGTAATATTTTATAATTACTAAGTACCTTTGCAAAAATTTTTACGTGAATAATGGTATATATTACTAGAATTGAACATTTTAATGCTGCTCATAAATTGTATAATCCTGGTTGGAGTCGGGAAAAAAATGAGGAAGTATTTGGCAAATGTGCTAACGAAAACTGGCATGGACATAATTTTGAGTTGCATGTTACTTTAAAAGGTGAGCCTGATCCAGGCACAGGTTTTGTTTTTGATGTGAAAAAACTAAGTGTAATTGTTCAGGAAAAAGTAATTGAGAAGCTGGATCATAAAAATTTAAATGTGGATGTGGAATTTATGAAGGGAAAATTATGTTCTATTGAAAATCTGGTGATAGGCATTTGGAATGAACTGGCCCCACATCTGCCAAAAAATGTTCAATTACACTGCCTGAAATTGTATGAAACGCCCAGAATTTATGTTGAATATTTTGGATAATTGCCTGTCTCGCCTTTGGCGAGAATAATTGATAATTGATAATTGAAATATAATTAAACCTTCTAAGATACTAAAAAATCATGTGGTAATCATCCTTTTGATACATTATCAATTATCAACTAACTCATTATCAATTACCCATTAACCCATTATCCACTAAACAATGTTCATCATTATTTTGTAATAATATAAACGAAATGCATGGGTAATAAAGTGGCTATTTTTCGAAAAGAACATTTCAACGCTGCTCATCGTTTGCATAATCCTTCCTGGGACGACGCTACCAATGCAAAAGTGTTTGGAAAATGTAACAATCCGCATTATCATGGTCATAACTATGAATTAATTGTAAAAGTGATAGGAGAGCCGGACCCGTCAACGGGCTATGTGATGGATATGAAACTACTTAGCGACATGATTGACAAAAATGTTCTGCAACGTTTTGATCATAAAAATTTAAATGAAGATACAGTTGAGTTCAAGCATTTAAATCCAACCGCGGAAAATATCGCTATAGTAATTTATAATATTTTGAGAAATCAAATAGATCCTAAATTTGACATACAAATTCGATTGTACGAAACTGAAAAAAATTTTGTAGAATATCCCATCCGTTAACATTAAGAATAACTGCTAATGTCGTATAAAAAAATTGACCAATTTAACCAGGAAATTACAAGTAACCTGTCTGATAACTATCGTTCTATCATCAAATTATTAGGGGAAGATACCAATCGGGAAGGTTTGGCCAAAACACCGGAACGAGTAGCTAAAGCCATGCAGTTTCTCACACATGGCTATCAGCTTGATGCCAATGCTATCTTAAATGCTGCCAAATTTCATGAGGATGTAAATGAAATGATTATTGTAAAAGATATTGAGCTGTACAGTATGTGTGAACACCATATGCTGCCTTTTTATGGAAAAGCTCATGTGGCCTATATTCCCAATGGTTGGATTACCGGGTTGAGCAAAATTGCCCGGGTAGTAGATGTGTACAGCAGAAGATTACAAGTGCAGGAAAGGTTAACACATCAAATATTAAATGCTATCAAAGATACGTTGAATCCACTCGGCGTAGCGGTAGTGGTAGAGGCTGCTCATTTATGTATGATGATGAGAGGTGTACAAAAGCAAAACTCAGTTACAACAACCTCAGCCTTTTGTGGAGCATTTGAAAAAAATGAAACCCGTAGCGAATTTCTCAAACTGATTAGCGCCAGGCTGCATTAAAGGTACCTGGTGGTCGGTCGTCGAATTAGTTGATAGATGAAAGTTGACAGTTGACAGTTCGGTTGTCGGTGGTCAGTCGTCGGTCGTCGAAAATAATTCAAGTCCAAACGCTCTTTCATGAGCGTTTTTTGTTTTCTTTGCAGTCACAAAATAAGGTTCAATGGCACATGCATATATATTTCCGGGGCAGGGTTCTCAGTTTAGCGGAATGGGAAAAGAGTTGTATGATAATTATCCTTTGGCAAAAGAAATGTTCGAGGAGGCAAATGATACGCTTGGTTTCCGCATTTCAGATATTATGTTTGGTGGAAATGAAGAAGAGCTAAAGCAAACAAGAGTAACGCAACCGGCTATTTTTTTACATTCTGTAATAGCTTTTCATATTTTGGCAAAAGGTACGCCCGATATGGTTGCCGGCCATTCATTAGGAGAATTTTCAGCATTGGTAGTTAACAAAACACTATCTTTTAAAGATGCTTTAAAACTGGTTGCTATCAGAGCTAATGCCATGCAAAAGGCCTGTCAGCAAAATCCTTCAGGAATGGCGGCTATTCTGGCATTGGATGACGCGATGGTAGAAGAAATTTGCGCTACAGTAAAAAGGGAAACAGAAGAAGTGGTAGTACCGGCAAATTATAATTGTCCTGGTCAATTGGTAATCAGTGGTTCAGTAAAAGGTATAGAAATTGCCTGCGAAAGAATGAAGGCTGCCGGTGCAAAACGTGCCCTCGTTTTACCAGTAAGTGGTGCTTTTCACTCTCCATTGATGTTGCCTGCTAAAGAAGAGCTGGCAGCTGCTATCGAAGCAACACCTTTTTCCAATCCGGGGTGTCCTGTTTATCAGAATGTAATAGCGAAGCCTGTTACAGATGCCGGTGAAATAAAGAAAAATTTAATTAATCAACTGACCGGAGCCGTTATGTGGACCCAAAGTGTACAAAATATGATCGCCGGTGGCGCCGCTCACTTTACCGAAGTTGGCCCCGGTAAAGTATTACAGGGATTGGTACTTAAAATAAATAAAGAAATGACAGTAGCAGGATTAGGATAAGTTTTAGTGGATAATTGGTTAATTGACAATTGACAATACCATAGTGATGCTACGAAGAACTAAAGCTGGTATCAGACAAAAAAATAAATATAAATGGTATTAGATAAATTTGTGTAATATGTTTAAAATAAAAATTGCCCCGCTTGTAATGCGGAGCAAAGCAATTCGTGTAATTCCCTGCCTGAACGATGCAGTCGGGCAGGGCCTAAAATTCGTGTTATAATACCTTAAATACTCAAGGTCGCCAACACGTTATTCATATTTCTCACTGCATCAGCGCTTTTATTGAAGGCAGCTTGTTCCTCCTCATTCAGTTTGTAGTCGACAATTTTTTCCCAACCATTTTTACCAATAATTACAGGCACGCCCAGGCAGATGTCTTTTTGCCCGTATTCGCCCTCTAAACTTACACAACAAGGGTATAATTTCTTTTCGTTCCTTACAATACTTTCTACCAAAGCAGCACCTGCAGCACCGGGAGCATACCAGGCGCTGGTGCCAATAAGCCCGGTAAGGGTAGCGCCACCTACCATGGTATCGGCAACAACTTTTTTTAATGTTTCGCTATCTAAATAATTGCTAACGGGAGTTCCCTGATAGGTCGCCAGCCTTGCTAACGGTATCATGGTAGTATCGCCATGGCCACCAATTACTACACCCTGTAGATCGGTAGCAGGGCAGCCGATGGCAGTAGATAAATAATATTTAAAACGGCTACTATCTAAAATACCACCCATGCCGATAACCCTGTTTTTAGGCAGGCCGCTGGCCTGTAAAGCCAGGTACGTCATTGTATCCATCGGATTGCTGATGATAATGATAATGGCATTCGGAGAGTATTTTAAGATGTTTTGTGTTACATTTTTTACAATACCTGCATTGATGCCGATTAATTCTTCTCTTGTCATCCCCGGTTTACGAGGAATACCTGAAGTAATCACGGCTACATCGCTGTTGGCTGTTTTGCTGTAGTCGTTAGTACTACCGGTTATGATGGTATCAAATCCAAGCAGTGTAGCGGTTTGCATCATATCAATCGCTTTGCCTTCAGCCAAGCCTTCTTTAATATCTAATAAAACTAATTCTTCACACAATTCTTTACGGGCAATATTATCTGCACAAGTAGCGCCTACAGCGCCTGCACCAACAACAGTTATTTTCATAATGGAGAACTTTTTTATAAATAAATTAATTTTTTCGCCGCAAAGATAGTTGTTTAATGGATAATTGATAATTGGATAATGAGAAATTAGGAATTAAGAATTAAGAATTAAAAATTGAGAATTAAGAATGTTAACGTTATAGAATATTGTTAGGAAATTATCTTAATAAATAAAAAATATTATTAATAAAATATAATTGTAGTACATTGAATAATAATTAATTAATAACAATGGATGCTAAAAATTATATACATTATCAATTATCCACTAACTAATTATCCATTAAAAAAGTATTTTTACGTAGTCTTATTTTGCGAAAAATTACATATTGTTAACAGTATTTTTTTTATATTTGTCTAGGAGTTTTTGAAATGGGTTAGAATAGACTTTGTCCTGACTTTAGTGAAAATTATAAATTGATCTATTACCAACTGTACTTGCCATATAATTTCTATTCAACTTTATCGTTTTTATAGTGGTGGATTTTAGTGATTTATTGCAAACCGATAAAGAGTACTTACTTTTTTGAAGATGAAGCTGTTTAGACTTTTTTTTTAAATAGAAAAAGAAACCCGGAAAGATGTGA
>CAZPHA010000062.1:0-16206 GCA_964586215.1 uncultured Ferruginibacter sp. | reverse complement strand
GTATATTTTTTTGAAATGCAAAAAAAATGTAATTTTAGGAGGACTGAATAGTTACCATTTTTAAAATATTAATTTTACTGCCTACTCTATACCTTTTTCGGCTTCCAGTATTGCTAATACTATGCAATTTTACAACAATTGTACAAATAAATTATACAATTATTAGAAAAAAGCCATTTCACTTAACAAAATCATTTCGAGCCTTAATAAATAGCGTATTTCACTTAATATTTTCAAATTTTTTAATCACAAAAGCATTAAATGTTGCCTCATCAATGTTCGTATTGGGTACAATTTCTACCTGAATTAGTCTGTTGGAGATAAATTCAACAGTGAGTAGGTTATCTTTTAGAATGGCATGTTGTATTTCCCTCCAGGGATATGCTTTTGATGAAATAGGTCCTTTAATAATAATTGCATCATCGGTAAATCGAATATTTGTTTTTCGGGATTGTACCATCCACGATAAGCTAAAGATGACCACACAAATCAGCATGGCGATTATCCCTTCCAATATCAACCAAAACATACAAAATATTATATATATGATTATTTGATAAAATTTGAAATAATCAGCTTTTCGATTTAAATAAAAATATAATATATTAAGCAGTAATAAAGTTCCTATCATTCCGTAGGCCGTATAAACCTGCTCCTTGCTGTTAGAACGCAAAATAACCATAGCGGCAGCTATGATATGTAAAAAGAGTAAAAACCATCCAAAAGACCTGAAAGATTTAGTGTTGTTATCTTTGATTGTAAATTCCATATCACCTATAACACAAATTAGATCGAATTACACGAATTATTTTAACACGAATTGCTTTTCAACATGAATTAAGTCGAATGACACGAATTGCTAAATAATTTAGATATACATTTATATTAATATAATTCGTCTTAATTCGTGTAATTCGTGCTAAGAATTCGTGTTTGAACTTATTAATAAATTACAAAGCTTAAACAAACACCGGGCGCCCACATTTTCATCTCTTTCATCCGGGCTGACACCTACTTCATTCAAATCAAAGCCGATTAGCTGGCGGCCGCTTTGCAATACCTTTTTAAATAAATAAAATACCTGCTCGGTTTCAAAACCTCCTTGCACCGGCGTTCCGGTATGCGGACAAAGTTTAGGATCGAGTCCATCAATATCAAAACTGATAAATACCTTTTGAGGAAGATGCTCCACTATTTCATCTGTAATCTGCTTCCAGGTTTGTCCTTCGTATTGCCGCTCTTTAATATTTTTATCAAAATAAGTTACCACACGATTATTACTTTTCACTATATATTCAAATTCCGACTCTGAATAGTCTCTTATGCCTACCTGCACCAACCGCTGCAGCTGTGGTATTTCCTCCAATGCATTATACATGATAGATGCATGGGAATATTTAAACCCTTCATACGCCTCTCGTAAATCGCAGTGAGCATCTATTTGCAAAATTCCGAAATCGCCATGCTTTTCAGCAATTGCTTTAAAGAAACCGAAAGGCGTACTGTGATCACCTCCTAACAAGGCCACTAATTTACCCTGGTTCATCAAGCTTTTTGTTTGCTCATATACCCAGTTATTTAAAAAATGACTTCCTTCATTAATTTCTCTAAGGGTTTTTGTCATAAACTTATTGTCTTCTACCCTGTCGCCCTGTGCGATGTAATTGATATACAACTCCGCTTCTTTACGCAGATAGTCGCTTTTCATCAATATTTTTTTATCCAATGTTCTCATAAAAAAACCCTGCCGCCAGGCTTCTCTCATATCAGGGTCAAATAAATCTACCTGCAGGCTGGCATTAAAAATATGTTCAGGCGCCCGGGCTGTGCCGGCATTATAGCTTACCGTCACTTCCCAGGGGATGGGTAAAATAACAAGGCGGGCTTCATCTTCCGTAAAAGGTAATCCAAAAATGTTATTATTAGGATTACCAACTGAATTGGGGTCAAAATTTGAAAGGTCTTTCATCGTCATTTTTTAACGGGTGCAAAGATAATACTGTTAAACATTTTTTATCTTATAAATAAAATAAATCAACATTAGGAGGCTTCAAAGCTGTTTTGTATTAACTTTGCAGCGCTAAAAAATGCAGCTTTACACTAATAACAATTACATGAAAAGAACACATCTTTTTATTTTAATAGGGATTTCGTTCGCTATTGTCGGATTAATTGTTTTTGGGTTTTCTTCCTCTGACTTTTCAACATACGACACTATTAACTCTGCCAAAAACAAACAGGGAAAATATGTGCATTTAATTGCCAGGCTGGATAAAAGTCAACCCATTGAGTACGATCCTGCCAAAAATCCTAATTTTTTATCTTTCCATATTACTGACAGTCTGGGTGCCACTGCCAAAGTTATCTACTACAATAGCAAACCGACTGAACTGGAAAAAAGTGAGAGAGTAGTATTGCAGGGCAAAATGCAGGGAGAAATTTTCGAATGTAAAAGCATTACTTTAAAATGCCCCAGCAAGTATAAAGATGATAAAAAGGCTTTGGAAAAAAGCATGAATAATTGATAATTGATAATTATAATGTAATCTATCGTTAACTGTTAAAAATAATCGGCACTCAATTATCAATTATCAATTATCCATTATCAACTATCAATTATTACAAATGAAATTTATAGGCGAACACTTACTTCCCGGACAAATTGGTCACTTTTTTGTGATACTGGGATTTGTTGCTTCTTTGTTCGCTACCATTTGCTTTTTTCAGGCCAGCAAACGCACACTCAACCCCATTGATCAAAAAAACTGGCTTCGCTTTGCCCGGGGTGCATTTCTTGTGCAGATATTTTCAGTCATTACCATTTTTGCCATTATATATTTTATTTGTGCCAACCATTATTATGAGTATTTATATGCCTATAAACATGCCTCCAAGGAATTAGAAAGCAAATATTTATTGGCCTGCATCTGGGAAGGACAGGAAGGAAGCTTTTTATTATGGACAATGTGGCACAGTATTCTGGGCATTGTTATTATGATTAAAAGTAAAGAATGGGAGGCGCCGGTAATGACTGTTATCAGCTTTGCTCAATTCTTTTTGCTGATGATGATTTTGGGCATTTATTTCTTTGATGTACGCATAGGTAGCAGCCCTTTTGTACTCACTCGTAATGAAATTAATGCACCGATCTTTAGCCAACCGGATTATCTTTCTTTTATTAAAGATGGAGTAGGATTGAATGTTTTACTCCGAAATTACTGGATGGTAATTCACCCACCCGTATTGTTTTTGGGCTTTGCCAGCAGCATTATTCCTTTTGCCTATGCCTACGCCGGATTGCAAACCAAACGATATGGCGATTGGATAAAACCAGCCCTACCCTACACATTATTTTGTGCCTGTATTTTAGGTGTTGGCATTATGATGGGTGGCAAGTGGGCATATGAATCATTATCATTTGGCGGCTATTGGGCCTGGGATCCGGTAGAAAACGCTTCATTGGTTCCCTGGCTGATCTTAATTGCGGGGCTGCATACCATGGTTATTTACAAGGCCACCGGCAACTCTTTGAGAATAAGTTATTTGTTTGCCCTACTAACTTTTGCATTTGTATTGTATTCTACTTTTTTAACACGAACAGGAATCCTGGGAGACACCAGTGTACATGCATTTACAGAAGCAGGTAAAGCCATGAACATCATGATCCTGCTTTTTGTACTAGCCTTTACCCTACCGGCTTTAGTTCTATTTTTTAAAAATATTCGTAAAATACCGGGTGATGTAAAAGAAGAAAAAACCAATTCGAGAGAATTTTGGATATTTATTGGAGCATTGGTATTTTTCTTATCGGCTTTATTTATTATTGTTAAAACATCTTTGCCGGTATTTAACAAAATATTCGGCACTAAACTGGCTCCGCCTGAAGATGCAGAGTTTTCCTATAATAAAGTAATGGTATTGGTAGCCATCATTGTAGGAATACTAACAGCTGTTAGTCAATATTTAAAATATAAAAATACCACTTCCGGATACATAGTTAAAAAGATTGCTTTACCGACACTCATTTCCATTGCTCTGACCATTAGCATTCATTTTTTATATCCAATGGAGTATTACAAGCAAGGGCTTGGCTTTTTAATAGCCATTGACACAGCTTTGTTTGCATCCATGTACGCAGTAATTGCAAACACCGGCTACATTTGGCTTGGACTAAAAGGAAACATTAAATCTGCCGGTGCATCATTTTCCCATATTGGTTTTGCACTGATGATAGTAGGTATTCTTATCTCCAGCAGTAACAAACAGGTTATCAGTAGTAGCAAAGTAAATGGCATTAACCTGCCCCCTGCTACAGATCCTATGACGAAAATGCAGGATAATCCATTAGAAAATCTTACACTGATACGACAGTTACCCACTCGTTTAGGAGCTTACGAAGTTACCTACACGAAAGATTCTACCGGCCATGAAAAAGGAAGAAAATTTTATCAACTTTTATTTGAAAAGAAAGGCACCAGCAATCAAAAAGTTACGGAGCAATTCGTGCTAACACCTGATGTGTATCAAATGAAAGATAATAATATGAGCAGTAATCCGGATATCAAAACCTATCTTTTTAAAGATATTTTTACCTATATATCTTATGCCATTAATGAAGAAAAAAATATCGATACAGCCCAATTTACAATAAAAGAAATGGCAAAAGGTGATACTGTCTTTTACAGTAAAGGTTATTTAATTTTAACAGATATCATCAGAAATCCCCATAACGACCGGTATAATTTTACTTCCAATGATAAAGCCATGATGGCAGATATCAGCATTGTTAGTAAAGACAGTATGCATTATAAAGCCATGCCGGTGATTTTAGTAGATGAGTTCGGAATTAAAAATATAGACGATACAGTATACGCTCAGAATTTGTACATAAAGTTTGCCGGTGTTAGCAGCGACATGAAAAAGGTTAAAATTGGCGTTAAAGAATCTGAAAAAATAATAGACTATGTAGCTGTTAAGGCCTATATTTTTCCATTTATTAATTTGGTTTGGGCAGGACTTATTATCATGGCATTAGGATTTGTAATGAGCCTGACAAAAAGGCTCCAACTATCTACAGCTCCATCAATCGCTGCTTTAATTTTAACAGCTATTTCACTTTTTTATATGTTCCTGCTGGCTAATTAAACATTTTACGTATTATAACATCTGTTTTTTGCAATTGGTATTGTTTTTGATTATTTTGGTAAAAAGAAATATTAAGACATATTAATGGCTATCCGTTATTGAGCAAATGAAAGTTTGTGGGTCTCCACGGGGTCTTTTTTGCAAAAAAGACCCCGTGGGAACAAAAAATGGTATGAAATGCCGACCAAAGGTATGCCGATGAAGTGATCTAGCCTTAGGCTAGACGATGATGCTACGAAGAACTGAAGCTGGTAGCAGACTAAAAATAAATTTAAATGGTATAAAGCATATTAATGGCTATCTGTTATTGAACAAATAAAGGATAAATAAAAAATATTTTATACTAAACCGCTAACAAGATAAGTAATATGTTTAAGCAAAATTTGGGTCTCCACGGGGTCTTTTTTGCAAAAAAGGCCCCGTGGGAACAAAATAAAGGTTAAATAAAAAACATTTCATAAGTAATTTTAATAAAATATTTCATATATAAATAATTGATAATAAATAATAAACATATTACATTTTTATTAAAAATAATTTTACTGTTAACTTTTTTGTTAAAGAAAGATTATTGCAACGCACAAACAGGTCAATACGACACGCTTACCAGCGCTGCAGTCATTTACAATGGCGATACATTGGAGGCTCGTACCTTATTGCCCGTTTATGTTTATTCAAAATATGATGAGCAACATTTGTCGGCCCGGGCAGCATGGACAAGGCTCCGTAATGCAGTATACGTAACCTATCCTTATGCAAAAAAAGCGGGTGCTATTTTAAATGAGATCAATGCTCAATTGGTTAATGTGCAGGATAAAGCCGCCAGAAAAAGGATTATTCACTCACGAGAGAAAGAATTGAAAAAAGAATTTACAGATCCTCTAACGGATTTATCGGTGTACCAGGGGAAAATTTTAATGAAGCTGATTTATCGAGAAACAGGTAATAACTGTTATGAAATTATTAAAGAATATAAGGGTGGTTTAGCTGCCAGATTTTATCAAACTGTGGCATTTTTTTTCAACAGTAGCTTAAAACAATATTACGATAAAAATGGTGACGATGCAGAAATGGAAAAAATTGTGATGGAAGTGCAACGTATGTACGGATGGAAAAGTTAAATCACTGATGTAATATGATTTTACATGATTGCACGGATGGCGAATTGTTAAATTCGAACATAATGTTGTAACTTTGTATTGAAATAAATATCTTTTATACAATATACTTTACTTTCTGCTTTCATGAAACTTGATATCCTTGCCTTTGGAGCCCACCCTGACGATGTTGAATTAAGCTGTTCCGGCTTGTTACTTTTAGAGAAATCAAGAGGTAAAAAAACCGGGGTAATAGATTTAACAAGAGGGGAGCTAGGCTCAAGGGGCAATGCCGAAATAAGAAAAAAAGAAGCAGAAAAATCATCAGAAATATTAAAGCTGGATATACGAGAGAATTTAGAAATGGCTGATGGCTTTTTTCAAAATGATGAGTTTCATCAACGAAAAATTATAGTGGCTATCCGAAAGTATCAACCGGAAGTGGTTCTTTGCAATGCTCCGGAAGACAGGCATCCGGACCATGGCAGGGCGGCAAGGCTGGTGTCTGATGCAGCTTTTTTATCAGGCTTAACAAAAATTGAAACAACAGACAATGGCATACCTCAGCAAGCCTGGCGTCCAAAATTGGTTCTGAATTACATACAGGATCAATATTTTGAACCGGACTTTGTTTTAGACATTACGGAGCATTTTGATGGTAAAATAGCATCTATTAGTGCATATGAAACTCAGTTTTATAACCCGGACATAGAAGGCCCTGCTACTTATATCAGTACTCCCGAATTTTGGGAAAATATTAAATGCAGGCACAAAATGTTTGGCAACATGATTGGTGTACTGTATGGTGAAGGGTTTTTAACCAGGAAAACCATTGGCATCTCAACTTTAGATGCACTCATTAAATCTAATAAATAATTTTAAAATATTTTTCTTTGTGCAAACTCCCAAATTTTTAAATATAAAAGGCTCAAACTTTCATCAGGAGCTAAAGCAGCGGGTAAGTAATTACTTTCATGAATCAAAAAAGCCTTCGACCGGAAATTTCAATCTTCATTTTAAAGCCATTTTATTGTGGACTTTATACATTGCATTATATATCCATGTAATTTTCTTTCCACCTGTTTTATGGCTGGCAATAGCAGAATGTGTGTTCATGGGGGCATTAACCGCAGCAATCGGATTTAACGTAATGCATGATGGCAGCCATGGCAGTTTTAGTAAAAGTAAATTTTGGAATAAAGTTGCCGCCTCTTCTGTAAATGCTCTGGGAGCCAGTGTCATTATGTGGAATAATAAACACAATATTGTACACCATACTTATACCAATATTGATGGTATTGATGATGATATTGAAATAAAACCCTTGCTTAGAATGTGTCCCAGCCAGAAAAAATATAAAATACATCGTTTCCAACATATCTATGTATGGCTACTTTACACACAGCTACTCATTATTTGGGTTTTTGCTACTGATTATCAAAAATATTTTTCTAAAAAAGTGGGTATGGTACCGATAAAAAAAATGACCACTTATGAGCATCTTGCTTTCTGGATAGCTAAAGCAGGATATTATTTTATGATGATCGTTTTACCCATAATGCTATTAGGATTTATAAAATGGCTGGTAGGTTTTCTCATTATCGCCATGGTAGCCGGATTTGTATTAAGTATTGTATTTCAATTAGCACATACAGTAGAACATACCTCTTTTCCTGTACCGGAAAAAGTATCCAATAAAATCGAAAATGAATGGGCCCTTCATCAGTTATCTACTACGGCTAACTTTGCTACGAAGAATAAACTTATTTCCTGGTTGGTGGGAGGCTTAAATTTTCAAATAGAACATCATTTATTTCCCAAAATTTCACATATTCATTACCCTGCAATCAGTAAAATAATCAAACAAACCTGTGCTGAATTTGGCATAAAATATATGGAGTATCCCAAAATGCGCCATGCAATTGTGTCACATGCTGCACATCTTAAGCAAATGGGAAGATCTTAATTTTTATCCCTAACAACTCTAAATCCCTGATTACTAAAAGAAGCATTTTTTTTAACCCTGCCTATATCAACCGAATTAAAAAAATTGCATGTATTCTTACTGCACCACCAGCTCCCACCACGGGCGCAAGCTACATTTGCAATATTTCTGGCTGAAGCAATACTACCTTCACAAAACTCAAAAACATTACCATACATATCATATAAGCCCCATAAATTGGGTTGAAAATGTCCTACAGGCGATGTATAAGTGTAAAGATCAGTGGTATCTTGTGAAAAATGATTTTTTCCATTCCATATATTGGCATATTTTGAAATTTGCGTTTTATCATTTCCAAAAAATAGTTTTGTGGAAGAACCTGCCCGACAAGCAATTTCCCATTCATCCAGTGATGGCAATCTTACATTTGCCCATTTACAATATGCCAACACATCCCTATAGCTGATACAGGTAACAGGATGATCCATTTTACTTTCAATGCCTCCTCTCGAAATACCATTAGGAAACCTCCATTGTGCTGTACTATCTTCTAACCATTCATATACACCCAAACCCGGCACAAATACCAAAGCATTGTGCGATTTCTCTGCATCCGTTATGTAATGAGTTTCATCTATAAACTCTTTAAATTGAGCATTTGTAATCTCCAAATTGGAGATATAATATGGCTTTTTCAAATCAACTGTGTGCAAAGGATTGTTTACATGTCCTCTTTGTCCCAAAATATACTTACCGGCAGGAATCTCAATAAACTGAAACGCTATCTGCGATGAAACAGATAGCGCCAATATATTCGCTAAAACAACTAAAATGAAATTCTTATTTAATTGTGCTAAAGTATTTAGTTGCTGTTTGTAAAATAAATTTCTCATTACTTTTATTAAAATCGATGTGAGATTGATAAGTGGATTCATCTTCATTATCATACAAATTCTTATAAATAGCAGATTGCAAGAATGGTTTATACTTATTTTCATTCATAAGCAACATTAATAGAGTAAGAATATCAACATCTTTTTTTGAATTGGCGTTATAAGTTTTTATCAATTCCGGAATTGCCTTTACAGCATTGATGGATAATAGTATTTGTTTAAAATTATTTCCAATACGCTTTTCCTTCGCACCACAATCAAAAATTAGTTTTATAATAGCGCCTTGCTTTGCTTTTAAAGCCTTTACTTGCCTTTCACTAAGATTATATTCATTCATACTCTCAGCCAGATAAGGTAATATTTTCTTTTGCTCATCCTGAACGGGTATATCATCCGCACATATTTGAGTAAAAGATTCAGGGTACTTTGTACAATATTCCAGCAGTTCTTTAGCATTAAGTGTAGCAAATTCTGCTTTCGTAATACCACGCCCATCTTCATCCATTTCTCCATCCGGCACAATATTGCCTTTTTCACTGGCGCTAATTAACTTATCGACCCTGGATGAGTTATAACAGTTATTATTGTAAAGTTTATAGTCATGATAAGCTCGACTTTCTTTACTCGGTTCTTTGTATTCAGGATTTTCAACATTTTCATCCTGAGCTTTAATTAATTGAAATGGTAAAAAAATAATTGCAGTTAATAATAGAAATTTATACATATTTAAATAAAATTTACTCCAAACTTAATAAAAATATTAAAAATTTTATAAAAAAAGTACTATTTCATAAAGCCTTACTTTTTTCTCCACCGCCATCTTATAAACAATTGCCCATTGACAGGATAAATGCTATGCTCACGAAGGGTTGAAAAATTTGTAACCGGCACCATTACCCTGGCTCCCAGTTGTATTTTTTTAAAATTATACATCACATTAAAGCTACCAATCACAGCTGAACGTTTAATAGAATCCGAAGATACCTTACTTCCATAAACTTTATACAGCATCAATTCATTATTATAAACTCTTCTTACCTCCTCACTGAATAAGGCCCGGGATTGCCTGTAGTAGTCTGCCCCTACCCCAACACTCCACTTATGATTTAGATTATAATTGTATTGTATGCCGGCACTCAAGCCAGTGGTTTTAATTATTCTTGTGCTTCTGGTAGCCAGCAAGGTATCGTCCATCAGACCGGGTGGCATATAAAAACTATCGGTAGCAATCAGCTTATCACCCACTGAATATTGCTGGTAAGGAGAAAATTGAATCTGTAAGTAATGCTTTTGTGCAAAAGTTTTTCCTACCCAAATACCGGGTATGAGTAGCTTCCAAGCTGCATTTTTTCCTTTACCATCTTTGAAATAATTGCATTGACAGTCTTCCTGTATGGGAATATTTACATTTAACTGCAAGCCATAATCAAGATCACTTAGCAAACTTTTACGCTGTTTATTTTTACCTGATATTTTATATTGTGAAAGATTATTTTTTTCATTTACTAAATATTTTAGCGAAACAACCATATCAGAATAACTTATGCTATCGGCAAGTGCTTGCATGTTATTGATGATGATTGCGTGATGTTCCCGATTTCTGTCCTCCGGAAGAATATTTCTGGTGCTATCTACCTGTAAACGGCTATCTTCATTACGCTTCTCAGCTAATTTCTCATCTGTCATAGTTATTTCAGATTGCTGATCAGGTTTACTTTTATGAATAGAAACAAGGGGCCCATCATTTTTTACAGAAGTGGTATTTGAAACTTTGTTATTACTTGTGTTTCTAGCGCCTATCATATTTAAATGCTTAGAAGCTATCGGGTGAATTTTTTCCCGGGTGATAACATTATTGTTTACCACACTATTTTTATTATTCAAAGAGCTGTCATTGTTGCCGGATGGATGGCCTGAAAAATTATTTACATGATTTTCAGTTTCTAACAAAGTTTGTTGGCTAGTGGCTGAGGTACTATTGTTTTGCGCTGCTTTTTGAGAAGTAGTATCGATGATAGGATCGTTTTGATTGCTAAAATTATTAGCAACCCGTTTGTTCTCAGTTTTAGGCTCGCTTAATTTTTCTAATTTTGATTGAGTATCTTTCTGAGATGGCTGGTTGCTTCGCCAGACAATAAAAGTAGTGATAGCTATGATCAGGAGGATAGAAGACAACTTCCAAAAACGACTTTTGCTTGTGCCGGTATTTCCAGCATTTGTATCAGCATTTACCGGCATTTGTGCATCCAGTACCTCCTTCATACTGCTCCATGCTTCCTCTGCAGGAATATCCGGCTGGGGATAGTCGCCATTTAGCTGTGGGTTGATATGTAAATTTTTGTCATCCAATTTTTATAATTGATAAGATGTTGAAAAAATTTCTTTTAATTTATTTCTACTCTCATTTAAATGCCATTTTACCGTGCCTTCTTTTATGCCCAAGGCATCCACAATTTCTTTAATGGAAAATCCTTCCATATAAAACAAGCTACAAACTGCTCTGGTAGCGCCCGGCAGTTTATCCAGGTAAATATAAATATCTTTCCACTCTGCTTTTTTAAAGGGATTAATGGTAGATGATGATGTAATATCATCCTGCAACTCTGCATAAATGATGGTGTTTTTATCACGGATTAATGTTAATGCAGCATTGCGTACAATCGTATATACCCAATTGAAAAACTCTCCTTTTGAAGCATCATACTGATCAATATTTTTGAACACTCTCAGCATACCGTTGTTGATGGCAGTTAGTATTTCATGGTTATCACTAAAAAATTTTTTACCCAACGCAAACAAAGCCGGGTAAAACTGACGATACAATTTTTCCTGGCTAAGCCTGCAATTATTTTTGCAACCCTGTAATATGTTAGTTAAGTCCTCCAAATTTTAAAAAAAGCCGCTCTACTGCATCGCAGAACGGCTACTGCGAAAATATAGATTATCAAGATTACTCAATTACATACATTTTAGTATTTTCACAACTAATGTATAGCGCTTTCCCATCCGTTGCCAAGCCATTAGCAATAATACCATTTGTATTAATTTTTGTTACAATTTCTCCTGTCCATTTACTCAAAATATACAATTGATGATCACTAGATCCCAGATACACTTTATTATTATCAATAAATAGACCACTTGAAATTGCTCCCTGTGTTTTAAATTTCCATTTCAAAGTTCCGGTTAATTTATCTAAGGCATATACATACTGATCAACAGCACCAAAATATACATTTTCAGCATCAACCGCCGGCGTAGAAAGAAGCTGGCCATTTGTTGCATAACTCCATACAAACTGACCCGTGGTTTTATTAAGTACATATAAATTATGATCCAATGAAGTGATGTATAGCAAATTTCCACTAATAACAGGCGAAGCGAATTGACTTACATCACCGGGCAATTGATAGCTCCACATAAATTGACCATTAGTTTTATCCAGAGCATACACATTTCCCAAAGCCGTTGTAAAATAAATGGTATTGCCATCAATCGTAGGTGTAGAATTAATTGCATTATCAGCAGAAAAAGTCCATACAGGTGTTCCGTTTAATTTGTTAAAAGCATACATTTTCTTATCATAGCTACCAACATACACATTGGAACCTTCTACAATAACCCCACCGGTTATATCACTGCCCAATGTATTAAACCATATTACGTTACCGGTAGAGCTATTTAAAGCATAAATTTTCTTACTTTCAAAAGATGTAAAATAAATCGTTCCACTATCCAAAGCAGGACTACCAAACACTGATCCCTCTCCCGAAAAAGACCATTTCAATTGTTTTGTAGTTTTATCAACAGCGTACATTGTTCCCACGGTACTTCCAGCATAAACATTTTTATCATCTGCCACTATGGCACTTTCAAAAGCATTATCACCCTGGAGTATCTGCGTTACATTACCTGTAATATTTAAATTAATGGGCACAAACCCGGTATGTCTATTGTTATATTGAAAGGTAGGCCAAATAAATCCAGCTCTATTGGTAATTAAATCTACTGTTTCTGGGCAGTTTTTGGAGCAGGCTGTAAAGCTAGCAGCTGTAAAAGTTATCAGTATTAAATTTATAATTGATCTCATAGTATGTTGTTAAAGTATTAGATAATGGTTTGCAAATATCGTATTAAAAAATTATATTATACATAAATTAATTTCTGCATATATAATATATTGCTATGGTTAAGATAGCGCAGGTTAAGAAAAAACCTTTTTTCATAATATATTAAAATATTTTCAATATTAAATAATTGATTTTTATTGTTGTAAGGCCTGTACAAAAAGATAAACTACAGCATTGCATGAAAAGGTTGGGTAGGTGGAAAAAAATTTTTACGTGTCTGACGGGAACAGCATCACCGGTCAGACAGAGACCGTCAGACCGATGATGCTGGGTGGGAAAAATTTTACGTATTTGGCGGTATGTGTCAGACGGGGACCGTCAGACACATACGTTGGGCAAATGCTGAAGGGCTGGGGGATGCGTAAGGTGATCCGCCGCAGGCGGAGAAGCCGGAGCCTGCGACGGCCGTAGCGAAGCGTAGCCTGGAGCAGCCCCAACCAATGCCGGGATATATACCAAAGCTGACAGCCCCTAATACAAAGCTGTCAGACGGAGACCACTAGATATATGCGGAAACCAGTCAGACGGAGACCGTCAGACTGGTTTCGAGCGATTTCGTAACTTTGCAGTTAAATTCAAAGCTAATGGTGGAAGAAAAAAGCCTCAATTTTATTGAAGAAATTATAGAAGAAGATTTAAAATCCGGGAAATATAAAAGTATTGTCACTCGTTTTCCGCCGGAACCGAATGGTTACCTGCATATTGGTCATGCCAAAAGTATTTGCCTCAATTTTGGCCTGGCGCTAAAATACGGAGGTAAGACTAACCTGCGCTTTGATGATACCAACCCGGTAACAGAAGAAACGGAATATGTAGAAAGTATCAAAGGCGACGTTCGCTGGCTGGGTTTTCAATGGGCGGAAGAATTGTATGCCAGCGATTATTTTGATAGACTTTATGAATTTGCTGTTCAATTAATCAAAAAAGGGCTGGCATATGTTGATGATAGCACTCCTGAAGAGATTGCTGCCATGAAGGGCACTCCTACTCAACCGGGTAAGGATAGTCCTTATCGTAATCGTACGATAGAAGAAAATCTGGATCTTTTTGAGCAAATGAAAAAAGGAGAATTTCCGGACGGAGCAAAAGTATTAAGAGCAAAAATCGATATGGCGGCTCCCAATATGCACATGAGGGATCCGATCATATATCGGATTAAGCATGCCCACCATCACCGTACCGGTGACCAATGGTGTATTTACCCTATGTACGATTTTGCTCATGGCCAAAGCGACAGTATTGAAAATATTACGCACAGCATTTGTACGCTTGAATTTATTCCACATCGGGAGCTTTATGATTGGTTTATTGAAAAATTAGAAATTTTTCCCTCACATCAATATGAGTTTGCCCGGCTAAACATGACCTATACGGTAATGAGTAAACGAAAATTGTTGCAACTGGTAAATGAAGGACATGTAAACGGCTGGGATGATCCCCGGATGCCGACTATTAGTGGTATGCGCCGCAGAGGATTTACTGCTGCCAGTCTTCGTCATTTTTGTGATAAGATAGGTGTAGCTAAAAGAGAAAACCTGATCGACTTCAGCCTTCTTGAATTTTGTGTTCGGGAAGATTTGAATAAGATAGCCCTTCGGGCAATGGCAGTACTGGATCCTGTAAAATTAGTAATCACCAACTACCCTGCCGGTCAAATCGAAATGCTCACGAGTGAAAATGGTCCTGACGAAAGCTTTGGCACCCGAACGGTGCCCTTTAGCAATGAATTGTGGATTGAAAGAGAGGATTTTATGGAAGAAGCTACTAAAAAATGGTTCAGATTGGCTCCCGGCGCTATGGTTCGTTTGAAAAGTGCCTATATTGTTAAATGTGAAGGATTTATAAAAGATCAGGATGGTACTATTACAGAAATACATTGTAGCTACCTGCCTGAAAGCAAAAGTGGGCAGGATACCAGCGGCATTCAGGTAAAAGGAACGATTCATTGGGTAAGTGTAGCTCATGCTGCTACAGCGGAAATAAGGCTGTATGATCGTTTGTTTAAAGTAGAAAATCCTAATAGTGAAGAGGGTGATTTTAAAGATTATATTAATCCTGATTCTTTACAAATTATTTCAAAGGCTTATATTGAGCCGAGCCTTCAGAACGCAGATCTAGATACTCCTTATCAGTTTTTACGCAAAGGATATTTTTGCTTAGACAAAGACTCTACGACTGAAAAATTGATTTTTAACCGATCAGTTACCTTAAAAGATACCTGGGCAAAAGAGACTAAAAAAAGTTAGTGTTATTAAAAAATCTGACATCTCTCAACACTACCAGTGATGAATATCATTGATTTGCAAAAAATCTACGGATAAATTTGTGGATAAATATTTGTTCACTCATTATTTATCTGTGAGTTATGGCTGATATTAGCACCTTACATCACAAAACAGGCACTCAGCTACTTTTCAATATTGATGCTCATTGGCAGTTTGACACCAGTTGTGTATTTTATTCCAATGACATAAAAGGAATGATTAAAGTGTCGTCCTCTCCCAAATTATCGAAAGATGAAGAAGAGGGAAAATGGAGTCCGGAATACATTTTCTTGGGATCAATAGCTAGTAGCTTCATGACAACTTATCTGAATTTGGCAAAACAAGCAGATTTGCAGCTTACTAACTTTGAGTGTAATGTTATTGGTCAGATGATAGGAAATGATGGTGCGTATGAATTTGTAAATATCCATTTATATCCTAAAATATTTATTGCTAAAGAAAGTTTAAAAGAAAAGGCTAACTCAATTTTAGCAGACAGTATAAAAAACTGTCCGGTTATTAACTCTGTTAAAGCCAAAACCATGCTACATCCTGAAGTTCTTATTGATTTACATCCTAAGCCTATTTATTAGTAAGGTTATCATCCATATCAACATCTTATATTAATGGATAATTGATAATTCACCTTCTTTTTCTTTATTAAGATTTATATTTTCTTTCACTATTGTCCGACTAAAATAGTACAAAATAGTTAAAAAAAGCAGCTCCTAA
>CAZPHA010000061.1:0-17012 GCA_964586215.1 uncultured Ferruginibacter sp. | reverse complement strand
TCAAATCATTACTCCGGAAATCGTAAAAAGAATTTGCGGTTTTGAGTATATTTTTCATCCTTAAATTGGTCTATTTAATATGTATAATTGGTATTATATATTTATCAAGCAATCATAAAAGCCCTGCATTTGTTACATGCAGGGCTTTCTCTATAATTTTCTAAACTACTGATTATTGAATCAATAGTTTCTGTGTTGTAATGTTGTTGACATCGCCAATCACTTTAACCACATACAAACCTTTGGTAAGGTGGCTGGTGTTGATTAACATGTTAGCCTGGTTACTAACAGTGTTGTATACGACTTTGCCATTCACATCTGTAATTTGAACAGTTACTTTTTGACCATTTTCTGCACCGGCAACTTTTACATTAACAAATTCTTTAGCCGGATTAGGCGAAACAGTTACCTGGTAACTAATATTGAATACAACGCTTTTCGTTTCTGAATACTTAAATGAGTAATCTATATCTACCTGTTTCAGGCGATAATAGTTCACACCTTTTGCAGGACTATTGTCTACATAAGAGTAGTTCAATAAAATATTACTGTTCCCAGCAGCATTTACAGTTGCGATGCTTGTCCAATGTAATCCATCGGTTGATCTTTCTATTATAAATTGTTTGCTGTTCAATTCCTGGCTGGTACTCCATTGAAGTTTAGCTGTTTCTTTGTCTTTTACAACACTAAAATTGGTTAATGTTACAGGAAGAACCAAAGGATCAAATGCATAGCGTGTGAATACAGGATAATGATCAGAAGTAGAATTCCCATAATTGCTTACCATGTCTGCAGCATCAGTTAAAATAGTGGCGCTACCTGTCATATAATATGGTTTCATTTCATTGGAAAGCATTACATGATCAATTACATCATCATACGAAACGGTAGATTTTTTACCTAAAAGGCTTAATGATAAAGTTGGTGAGAAGTAATTTGCTCCATCCGAAGTAAAGGTTGAATAAGATGTTGTAGGGGGATTGATGCCATCAGTAATAGTTTGATCCAGGTCGTCATTAAAATCACCCAATAATACAATATTATCATTAGGGAAATTCGTATTGAAATAATTATATAAAGCATCAGCACCATTTTTTCTTCTGTCATAAGAAGTTTGTGTAGGTGAGGTATTAGCTTTGGCATGTATTAAAACAAAGCGGACGGTTTTAATTGTACCATTTAAGTTGACATCAGCCTTCATCATGTAGGGGTATCTGCCGCTCGACCAAAAATTATAATTGGGATTATTGAGGTCCTGCACAGTGTTCACTCCTAATGATAGCAATGCTTCGTTGGAAATATTACTGAATACTGATGTTTTATAAACAAAAGCTTCTTTTTGAGCTTCACTTAAAGGGCCTGGATTTGCTTCGAAAGGATTGGCATGTGAGCCGTAATTACAGATAACATAATTATAAGTATTGGGGCCATAAATAGTATTGAGATTATTCACAACATTTTGCAGTCTTGCTTCATCCACTACTTCTACCAAAGCAAAAAGGTCAGCTCCTAAGTTTTGTGTAATGGTTTTTGCATTCGTTTCCTGCTGCACATCGTTTGTAGGACCTAATGTAGTGCTACCAAACCATTCCATATTCCAATTAACAATTTCCAATGTTTTAGCAGGATCAATGCTGGTGCCTGATAGGTTTACTGCGGCTTGTATGTTAGAGGTACTAATGGCAATAGTACCGGTATAGTTTTTGTCAGGCGCAGAAGGTGTAAATTTTACCTGAATGGTTTGCCAGATATTATTGACTATATTTTTATCCAGCGAGATGTTGGGTCCAAAATTCATATTGTCTGTTGATAAAGTAAATGGACCGGTTGCACTTAGTGTAATGTTCTCCGTTAGGTCGTTGCCTAATACTTTAAATGTTTTGGTCAGTTGATTGCCATTTGCTACAAAGCCAAAACCTATATTGTCTGTGCTAACGCTTAAGCTTGGAGGTGGAGGTACCTGGGAGTTGTCAATTTTAATATCGTCCAGCGTCCATCTGGCACCATCGTCATTAGTTGATTTATACACCCATGCCAGGTATACATTATTTTGTTTGAAATTGCTCAAATTGATATTGTCAGATAATGTCCATTTATCACTCGTTTGATTTGGAAACTTTCCGTTTAACGAGGTCCAGGTAGCGTTGTTGGGGTTGCTAAATCCTACATAATCCGTAGAAATTTTTAATTCTAAGGGGCCACCATTAAACTTTGTTCTGCTAAAGTATGACAGTAATGGGAAATTGAAGCCTGATAAGTTTAATGGTGGAGATATCAGCCAGTCTTCATTTAGTACATTTGTACCATTGGCAAATCCATTAACCTGAACGGCATTGGGAGCATTCAACAAACCATTAGGATCGTTGGGGTCATGTCCAAAAGTAGTACAAGCCCAAACCTGCGGTCCGCTAACACTGTATTGTGTAAAGCCATCGCTTAAAGGATTTAGACAGTTTTGAAAATCCCAGTTGTATGCATTCGGTATCAGATCGTCATCCACCAGGCTAATACTACCAGCGAATGTTCCCAGTATGTAGCCATTATCAGGATTGGATAAAGTAAGATTAATGTTTTCAGTTCCTTCGGCCAAGCCATCATCTGTCGGACTGATATTTACTGTAATGCTGCTGACACCTGGAGGTACAGTAATTGTTCCGTTGGCAACAACTAAATTAGGAGGATTGCCATTAGAAAGGCTTGCGGTATAATCTGTTGAAAACGTTGCACTTCCGGCTAAATTGTAATTAAAAGAAGTATTGGCCGTAGTAGCAGGGTTGAAGGTAATAGTAAAGCTACCATTCTTATTCGGCTGTTCCACCGCATTGGCAGCTGGCGCAATTGACATTAAAGGAGCTTCACCCGATACCCTGATATTGTCAAATCTGTTGTTGCCGGTTGCATTGGTAGCACCGTTTAAAGTAATTCTGATTTTAAAATTAGGATTATTGTTTACACCATTGATATTGCTGAAATCAACCGTTTTTAATGAATAATTGGTATTATTCGTTCCATTAAAAGTGGTAATATTTACAAAATTTTGCCCGTCTAATGAGTAATCTATAGTTTGTGTAGTAAAGCCACTGGCCGTGCCTCTCGTTGCATAAGAAAGTTTAATATTTTTATAATTGACTGTGGAGGCATTCAGCGTAAAAGCTTTGCCGTTGTTAGCCATATCGACTACGCAAAAAGCGCTCCCGGCTACTGCAGTCACGAAGCCATCAGCGTCTAAGGTGCTGCCACCAAAATTGTCTGTTACGGTAAAATTATGGGTTAGCGTACCACCATTAACGGTAGTGGTTGCATTTTGTGGACTTGGCCATTTATTTGGAGCATTTTGTGTTGCACCGTTAAAGTCCCAGTAGTGAATGTTATTTTGTGCATTTGCACTGCACCAAAAAAATAAGAGAAAGGCCGCAATAATGCGAATAGTAGATTTATGACTCATAAACAGGTTTTTAGATGTGCAAAATTATGATATATTATTCTCTTTAATAATAAATAGATATTAAGAAAATATTAACAATGTTATTGACAACCTGTCAGTTTTTAGCGAATTGGCATTTTCTTTGAGCCGATGCGTATAAAATAATTATATTATGCAAAAAGGTAATATTAGGGTTCAGACAGAAAACATTTTCCCTATCATCAAGAAGTTTTTGTATAGTGAACATGACATTTTTGTACGGGAACTGGTAAGTAATGCGGTAGATGCCTGTCAAAAATTAAAAACGCTGGCATCCTTAGGTGAAGCCAAAGGCGATATTGGAGAATTAAGAATAGATGTTAAAATTGATGCGGCTAATAAAACATTGACTATCAGCGATAAAGGAATAGGCATGACGGTCGAAGAAGTGGATAAATACCTCAACCAGGTAGCTTTTAGCGGTGCCGAAGAATTTTTACAAAAATATAAGGGTCAAAATGAAAATAATATTATCGGCCATTTCGGGCTGGGATTTTACTCTTCTTTCATGGTGAGTGACAAAGTAGAGGTTGTTACCAAGTCCTATACCGATAGTCCTGCGGTAAAATGGGAGTGCGATGGTAGCCCTGAGTTTTTATTAGAAGAAGTGGATAAAAAAGAGAGGGGTACAGACATCATTTTGCATATTAATGAAGATTCAAAAGAGTTTTTAGAGGCTTATCGGATTAAGAATATTTTGGAGAAATTTTGTAAATTTTTGCCCATACCTATCTTTTTTGATGATAAACAAATCAACAATACTACACCTGCCTGGACTAAAAAACCGTCTGAATTAACTGATGAAGATTATAAAAATTTTTATAAAGAATTATATCCCTTCAGTGAGGCGCCCTTATTTTGGATACATTTAAATGTAGATTATCCTTTTAACCTGACCGGGATTCTTTATTTTCCTAAAATAAAACAGAGCTACGAAATACAAAAAGACAAAATTCAATTGTACAGCAATCAGGTATTTGTTACCGATGAGGTGAAGGATATTGTACCCGAATTTTTAATGCTGATGCATGGTGTGATAGATAGTCCGGATATTCCATTAAACGTAAGCAGAAGCTATTTGCAGGGAGATCCTAACGTACGTAAAATAAACACACATATTACCAAAAAAGTTGCGGATAAACTGGAAGAAATTTTTAACAAAAACAGAAAAGAATTCGAAGAAAAATGGGAGAGCCTCGGCCTTTTTGTAAAATATGGTATGATTACCGATGACAAGTTTTTAGAAAAAGCTGTCAAATTCAACATTTTTGAAGTATTGGGTGAGAATAAATTTTATACACTGGAAGAATATAAAATCGCTACGGAAACACTTCAAAAAAATAAAGATGGTAAGAATGTAATTTTATATACAACGGATCCGGTACAGCAGGATAGCTACATTCAGCAGGCAACCAATAAGGGCTACAAAGTAGTCAAATTAGATACTCTGATTGATGCTTCATTTATCAGCAATATTGAAATGAAATGGTCGGAAGTGCAATTCACCCGGGTAGATGCAGATATTGTTGATAATTTAATTGATAAACAGGAAAATACCGAAAGTGTATTAAGTAAAGACGAACAAACCAAACTTCAGGAATTATTCGGCCTTCAGATTCCTGATCTACATGTTACGGTAGAAGTAAAAGGGTTAAGTACCGATGCGCCACCTGTAGTAGCTACACGACCTGAAATGACAAGAAGAATGAAAGATATGGCGGCTTCCGGAGGTGGTATGTCTGCTTTTTATGCCAACATGCCCGATGAAGTAACGTTGACCATTAATGGTAATCACAGTATTTTTAAAAATATATTAATCCTCGAAGATAAAGGCAAACAGGAAAAGCAGGTAAGAAATTTAGCAGACCTGGCACTGCTTTCACAAGGTTTATTGAAAGGTAATAGTTTAACGGCCTTTATCAACCGTAGTGTTGATTTGATGGAAGAAAAGAAAAGTAATATCATACTTACAACGTAATATTTTCATAGCACCAATACTGGGAAATTGCACAAATTTGCCGTGTCAATGGCCGTATACGTCATTTTGTAAAGTCATCTTTTTTTCGTAACTTTATAGGGCAAAATCACACATAATATGCAGCAGCGTAAGCCTGACATAAACCCCCGTTTACTTTGGGAGTATGATCATGAAACCTTCAATTGGGAAAAATCCTATAAAATTGTTATTGAGAGGGTTTTACAACTGGGTAATTTGCATGAATGGAGAGAAATGTATAAATTTTATACCGAAGAGCAAATATTAGAAACGGTAGAATGGTCCGCTCAATTAGATAAGCGGGATAAATACTTTAGCCGTTTCTTTTTAAAATCTGATTTTTTGCATGCTGCATAAAGACCCATTTATAATAGCTCCGGCTACCTTTGAATTAATACCACAGTTACAGAATTTACCTCAACTTAATGATTTTTATTTAGTTGGAGGAACAGCCTTGGCATTGCAAATAGGTCATAGAAATTCTATTGATATTGATCTGTTTATTCAGGAAGAATTTGATGATGAAGAAATTATTTCAGTTGTAAAGGAGCATTTTAGTTTTAATGAAATTTACCACCGAAAAAATACAATTATCGGCTTAATTAATGATGTGAAAGTAGACTTCATCAAGCACAGTTATCCATTCCTTAATCCACCCATTATTGAAGAAGGGATTAAATTTTTGAGTAAGGAAGATATTGTTGCGATGAAGCTTCATGCTATTATTCAAAGTGGTAAGCGATTAAAAGATTTTATCGATATTTATTTTTTGTTAGAATATTTTTCTATGGAAGAAATGATTCATTTTTTTACCCAAAAATATTCTTACGCTAATCCGCTTATTGCGCTAAAGGCTGTTGCTTATTTTGATGATATTGATGAAAATATAGATCCGCCCAACTTGCTGAAACCTCTTCCGCTTGACAAGATTAAAAAACGAATTTTGGATGCGACCATGCATTCACACAAAAAATTTGGATAAATTTTTGTTGATATGTTACAGCAATTACAAGCTACTCACTTACTCTTATATCTAATACCTTCAGTTGCAAAGATGTAGTTCCATTCCATTCATTTTTATCCAGCGTATATACGATGTCGAAAGGTTGTTGCGAAGCAACAATAGAAAATTGATGCGCCATATTAAAACCGATGCCGGTAAAGGAAACATTGTTTTGTTTAACTACAAATCGTATGTGTTCTTCCTTTACAATTTTAGTATATCCGGTATCTGTAACATTTTTTGTTATGAAAACCGGTCGCATATTTTCAGGGCCGAATGGCTCCATCTGGCAAATGATATTGTAAAAAGATTCTTTGATATCTGTAAAACTGATTTCAGCATTGATAATAATTTCGGGTATCAGCTGATCATCGGTAATCGTAGCGGAAACCACTTCATCAAATCTAGAGGTAAAAGCTGAGATATTTTCAGGCAGTAAGGTTAACCCTGCTGCAGCAAAATGCCCGCCATAACCGATGAGGTGATCCCTACAGGCATGGATGGCTTCATATAAGTTAAATCCTGGCACACTTCTGGCACTACCCGTTGCCAGCTCTCCGCTTCGTGTAAGCACCACCGTTGGGCGATAATATTTTTCAATCATTCTGCTGGCTACAATACCTACTACTCCCTTGTGCCAGTGTTCTTTATACACCACACTCGATTTTCTATTTATCAGTAGAGGATCGCTGTCTATAATAGATAATGCTTCTTCCGTAATACTGCTATCAGCTTCTTTCCTGTCAGCATTATCGCTGTGCAACATACCAGCATAGGTTAATGCCTGATTAAAATCTTTTTCTATAAATAATTGTACGGCCTTTCGGGCATCATCCATTCTACCGGCGGCATTTACCCTCGGAGCAATGATGAATACAACATTATTAATGTTTAATTCTTTTTCGGATGCAGCTAATTTTTTTAGAGCCTTGATGCCGGCACAGGGATTTTCATTAATTTTTTTTAAACCATGATAAGCTAATATTCGGTTTTCACCCGTCATCGGTACTATGTCTGCGGCAATAGCAGTAGCAACTAAATCAATGTATTGTAAATATTGTTGTGCATCAAGTTGTAAATGCTGCGATATAGCAGTGGCCAGTTTGAAGCCTACTCCACATCCACAAAGTTCTTTATAAGGATAGCTACAATCTTTTTGTTTTGGATTGAGTATGGCAACAGCCGGTGGCAAAACGGAATCAGGCAGGTGATGATCACAAACAATAAAATCAATTTCCAATGTTTTTGCATAGGCAATTAAATCTACTGATTTGATACCACAATCTAAAGAGACGATAAGTGTAAAATCATTTTCTTTAGCAAAATCAATTCCCATTTTACTTACGCCATATCCTTCTCTGTATCGATGTGGGATATAAAAATCAATTGAATGATGATCATAAATTGAACATAAAAACTGGTACATCATAGCCACACTGGTAGTTCCATCAACATCATAATCTCCAAAAACTAATATCTTTTCTTTGTTTTGAATAGCGGTAATAATTCTTTGTACGGCTTTGTCCATGTCTTTCATCAGCCAGGGATCCAAAAGATCGTTTATACCTGGCAGAAAGTACTGCCTGGCTTTTTCAAAGCTGTCAATATTTCTTTGAACTAAAATTTGGCAAAGACTTTTATGTATACCTAATGCTTTTTGTAAATCGTCAGTAGCAGCAGGATTGGTGTTTATCAGGTTCCATCTCTTTTTCATGCGGTGTTATTTCGGTTAATATTTTCTGTCGGTGGTATAGCGTACCAGTTCTTCCAGCGCTGCTTTAACTTCGTTATTGGGAAATTGATCTAGTATTTGTAATGCATCCTGTCGGTATTCAAACATTTTTTCAGCAGCATAATCAATTCCCCCTGCCTGTACTACAGTATCAATCACGTATTTTACTTTTTCCTTATCTCTATTATTATTTTTTATAATATAAATAAGTTCTTTTCTCGTAGAAGCTTTAATTTTATTGAGGGTATAGATCAGCGGTAGTGTCAATTTTTTTTCTTTAATGTCATTACCGGTAGGTTTTCCTACATTTTCGTTGCCATAATCAAATAAATCATCTTTAATTTGAAAGGCGATCCCCACTTTTTCCCCGAACAGTTTCATTTTTTCTGTTATCGTATCATCTTTACTGGTACTGTAAGCGCCTATTGCGCAGGCGGACGATAACAGGGAAGCCGTTTTATTTTTAATTATTTCAAAATAGATATCTTCACTTAAATTGAGCTTTCTGGCTTTTTCTATTTGTAAAAGTTCTCCTTCGCTCATTTGTTTTACCGCTTCTGAAAGTATATGCAGGTGTTTAAAATCATTGTTAGACGTAGCCAGCAACAATCCTTTTGAAAGCAGGTAATCTCCCACTAAAACAGCTATTTTATTTTTCCATAAAGCGTTTAAGGAGAAAAACCCCCGTCGCTCCAGCGATTCATCTACTACATCATCATGCACCAGCGTAGCTGTATGCAGTAGTTCTACTAATGCCGCCGCCCGATAGGTACTTTCGTTGACGGGCCCGTGCAGTTTGGCACTTAAGAAAACAAACATAGGCCTTAGCTGCTTACCCTTCCGTTTAATGATATATTGCATGATTTTATCCAGTAAGGGAGCCTGCCCTTTTACTGCTTCTGCAAATTTTTTTTCAAAAATATTCAGTTCGTCGCCAATAACTTTTTTTATAAAATCCATTCGGAAGGCAATATAGTACACAGGAAAACGTTAGCAAAGTAATTTATATGGTAAAATTTTTTTTTGAATAAATATGGCTGTTTATTTGCTAAAAAACTTATCTTCGGTGTGCAATTGTAATAAATAAAACAGAATTGAGGTCTGTATTATAATAATCATTATTTTTGTAAAATGAAAGTATTTGGATTTAAATATTTACTAAAAAAGTTTGATATTTAATTTTCTATCAATACTTTTGCACTTAATCAACTCGTAATAAAATAATAATCAACAGTTATGGCAAGCAAAAAGTACAAACTTTTATTTGGGGTGTTAACCCTGCTAACTTCAGGGGCGTTTGCTCAGGAAGCAAGTTATGTGTACGACTCTTCTGTAGTACCTGCAAAAAGGGTTCCTCAACAAACCGAATTTTTAAATAACTCTTACAGCTATCCTGCTAAACCACGTAACATGTGGGAAATAGGCGCATCTGTGGGTATGCCTACCGTTAGTGGTGATGTATCTGCCCAAATACCTACAGTAGGATTTGGCGTTCATGTAAGAAAAGCATTGGGATATGTTATGTCATTAAGACTACAATATATCAATGGTACAGCCAAAGGGTTAAACTGGCAGGCCGCCAGCAATTTTGGTAAAAACATTGCATGGCAAGATTATACCCCTCAGGCAGATCAGGTGTATTACAACTACAAAGCTAAAATACAGGATCTGAGCTTACAAAGTTTATTTAGTTTACACAATATTCGTTTCCACAAAAAACAAACAGGTATAACATTATACGGTGGTGCCGGTATTGGTGCTACTTTGTATCAAACCAAAGTAAATGCATTGGATGCTAACGGTAATCCTTATACCAATCTTTTTAATGGTATTACCAGCGGAACTTACAAAAATAGAAAAGACGTAATTAAAGCGTTAAAAGATGGAATGGATGATAGCTACGAAACTAATGCAGAAAATGAAGGTGATCGTAGGCCAAAACTTGGTGACAATACCCTAAAACCATCAGGAACTATTTTAGGTGGTATTGCTTTCAGATTAAGCAAACGTATCAACCTTGCTTTGGAAGATCGTTTTACATTAGTTAAAACAGACTTATTAGATGGACAGCGCTGGCAGGAACATGCATTTAATGATGCAGTATTGACAAGCGATTTTGATAGCTACAACTTTGTATCTCTTGGCTTAAACTTCAACATTGGTGCTAAAGCTGTTGAACCATTATGGTGGATCAATCCATTAGATTATGCTTATGATGAATTACGTAAACAACGTATCATCAACGAAAAAGCAAAAGAATGTCCTGATGCTGATGGTGATGGTATTCTTGATTGTGTAGACAGAGAACCTAATACTCCTGCAAATGCACCTGTTGATTCTCACGGTGTTGCAAGAGATACAGATGGTGACGGTGTTCCTGATTATATGGATAAACAATTGATCACTCCAACTGATTGTCAACCAGTAGATGCTGATGGCGTTGGTAAATGCCCAGATCCGGAATGTTGCAAAAATAAAGTACAGGCTCATGAATGTCCTTGCGATTACCCAAGCTTATCATTCTTGAACAACAGTATAGTACTAAGCGCTGATGCTAAATCAATGCTTGCAACTGTAGCTTCTAAACTAAAAGCCGGTGGTCCTGAATGTACCATATCTATTACAGGATATCCTGCAGCAAATAAAAGCTCTCAGGCTGTATGTCAAAAAAGATTAAAAGCTGTTAGTGATTACTTAGTGGAGAATGAAGGTATTAGTGCTGACAGAATCAGTATTGATTGTCAGGTTGATGGTGGTGACAAAAATACAGTTGATATTAAATGTAATCAATAAGTTTTATATTTTTCACTTTTTGCTCAATGATTATAACCCTCTCAATTTCTTGAGAGGGTTATTTTTATGAATGTGGCGCATTATTTATATAAAATATTTATAATATATTTATTTTTTATCAGCTTATTAACAAAAGAATTTTGGCTGTTTCCATAAATACAAGCATTTTTAAGCAAAATGTATTAATTTTGCAATTCTTATGCGACTGACGAAAATAGTGGCTGCATTTGCTTTGCTATTGGCACTGGGTTCATGCAGCAAGTTCGGAAAGGTATTAAAAAGCAAGGATTATAATTATAAGCTTGCTATGGCAGATAAATATTTCGATACAAAGAAATATAAATATGCGCAACAATTGTATGAAGAACTTTTCCCTTTATTTAAGGGAACGCAACAATTTGAAGAGCTTTATTATAAATATGCCTACTGCTTTTATTATGGAAGGGATTATCATGAGGCAGAAAATCTGTTCAAAGGATTTTTAGAAGTGTTCCCTAACAGCCCTAAAAGCGAGGAGGTAGATTACATGAGAGCCTACTGTTTTTATAAGCAGTCGCCAAGGGTAGAGCTGGATCAAACGAATACTAATAAGGCAATGGGCATGATGCAAACCTTTATCAATACACATCCCGGTTCTCCGAGAATAAAAGAGGCGACAGCCATTATTGATGAAGGAAGGGCAAAACTGGAAAAAAAAGAATATCATTCGGCACAATTATATTTTGACCTGGGTTCATACCGTGCCGCTGCTATCTCTTTCGCTAATTTGTTAAATAATTATCCCGAATCTGCTAAGGGAGATATTTATAAGTTAATGGTAATTAAATCCTATTACAAGTATGCTCAGATGAGTATATTAGAAAAACAAATTGAGCGTTTTGAAAAAGTAATAGAAGAATATGAGGACTTTGTCGACAGATTTTCTGATAGTAAGTTATTAAAAGATGCAGAATCGTATAACAATCTTAGTATAAATAAAATTAAAGCAATAAAAAATGAGCAAGCTTCTTCGTCAGCTAAGCGCTAACACAACCAACGTGGTAGAACCCAAAAACCTGGTAGAATTGAAGTCAAAAACAGGCAATCTGTATGAGTCTATTGCAGTTGTTGCAAAAAGGGCTAATCAAATTAACATTTCTATAAAAGAAGAGTTGCATAATAAGCTGGAAGAATTTGCCAGTCATACTGACAATTTGGAAGAAATACATGAAAATAAGGAGCAAATTGAAATTTCTAAGGCGTATGAAAGGATGCCCAACCCTAGCTTGCTTGCTTGTACAGAGTTTTTAGAGGATAAGATTTATTTCCGCAGAAACGATGAAGATTTATTTAGTTAATTGAATATTTTTATAATATATTATTCAGTAAAGTTTTAATTTTAACGGCGGTTTTACCCGTCGTTTTTATTCGTAAGACTAGATTTTTGCAATTCGCCGAAGGCGAAAGGAATCATACCTGGCAGCTTGCTTCGGGAAAAGGGTTCGGGGTTTACGCAAGCTTCACACCTGTGATATTAAAAATATGCTCAAAGCAAAAAAAATAATTGTAGGTATTACTGCCAGTATAGCAGCCTATAAATCTGCGATACTTATACGTTTACTTTGTAAAGCCGGAGCCGAAGTAAAAGTAATTATGACGCCGGGGGCGAAGGATTTTATTACACCATTAACATTGAGTACACTTTCCAAAAATTCAGTGTCATATAATTTATCTAACGAGAATGACTGGGCAAACCACGTTATGCTTGGCAGGTGGGCAGATATTATGCTAGTAGCACCCTTGAGCTGTAATACGCTTTCAAAAATGTCCCATGGAATTTGTGATAATTTACTAATGGCCGTTTATCTTTCAGCTACCTGCCCGGTGGTAGTAGCTCCTGCTATGGATGAAGATATGTGGCACCATCCTTCTACGGCATCTAATTTACAAACCGTCACTTCTTACGGTAATTTTGTTATCCCGGTTAATAATGGTGAGCTAGCCAGCGGCCTGATCGGCAATGGAAGAATGGCTGAGCCGGAACAAATTGTACAGTGGCTGGAAAATTATTTTACACAAAAATCAATTTTGAAAGGTAAAAAAGTACTGGTTACAGCCGGCCCTACACATGAGGCAATTGACCCTGTTCGGTTTATCAGTAATCATTCATCAGGGAAAATGGGTATTGCCCTGGCAGAAGCATTTTACAAAGCAGGAGCATCCGTTACACTAATACTAGGACCAACTTCAGAAGAAATACCACAAAGAATAAACGTAATTAAAGTGCAATCAGCCGATCAAATGTACGATGCCTGTATTAGAGAATTTGATAATACAGATATTGCCGTAATGAGTGCAGCAGTGGCAGATTATACCGTTACAGATATTTCTGATAAAAAAATTAAAAAGAAGACAGATACTTTTAAATTGGTATTAACCAAAACAAAAGATATTTTAAAAACACTGGGAAACAAAAAGAAGCCTCACCAAATATTGATTGGATTTTCTTTAGAAACAGATAACGAAAAAGAAAATGCACTAAAAAAACTTGCTGATAAAAATGCAGATTTTATTGTGTTAAATTCATTGAATGATCAGGGGGCAGGTTTTGGATATGACACAAATAAAATTACTATTTTTGATAAAAATGGAAAAGAATACCCTTTTGGTGTAAAACACAAAAAGCATGTGGCGGAAGATATTGTAAACGTTATCATTAATCAATTGCATGCGTAAAATATTTTTTTTCCTGCTAACTATAGCTGTTAATAGCCAATTACAGGCACAGGAGCTTAATGCTAAAGTAACAGTGTCTGCCAGCAGAGTATCTAACAATGTAAGCAGAAATACTTTTGTTACACTTCAAACTGCTTTGAATAATTTTCTGAATAATAGGAAATGGACAAATGATAATTTTTTGGTAAACGAAAAAATTGATTGCAATTTTTTTATTAACCTGGAATCGACCAGTGATGCAAACGTGTACAATGCATCTTTAACCATACAGGCAGCAAGGCCGGTATACAACAGTTCATATCTGGCGCCTATTGTTAATTTTCAGGATGAAAATATTACTTTCAAATATGTAGAGTTTCAACAATTGGAATTTAATGAAAACAGAGTTTCAGGTTCAGATGCACTGGTATCTAATCTTTCAGCTGTGTTTGCTTACTACGCCTATATGATACTTGGGTTTGATTATGATTCATTTGCCCCTAAAGGTGGAGAAATTTATTTTCAAAAAGCCCAAAATATAATTAACAATGCACCGGATGGCAGGTCTATAGCCGGTTGGAAATCTTTTGATGGCAACCGAAACCGGTATTGGTTAACCGAAAATATGCTC
Source organism: uncultured Ferruginibacter sp. (assembly GCA_964586215.1). Taxonomy (GTDB): domain Bacteria; phylum Bacteroidota; class Bacteroidia; order Chitinophagales; family Chitinophagaceae; genus Ferruginibacter. The sequence continues at coordinate 2,700 of CAZPHA010000061.1, read as the reverse complement.
AACAGTCGTTACAATATTATTCATGATATTTATTATAGTTATTATAGAGGCTTAGACAAGTTTTATGAGGATGAAAAAGCTGCCAGAACAACTATATTAAATACTTTGAATTTATTGAATACCTTTAATACGGATAACCCTAATACCATGATCATGCAGTTTTTCTTTCAGGGTAAATCAACCGAACTGATAAAAATATTTTCTAAAGCGCCACCACAAGATAAAATCAGGGCATCAGAGCTATTGCAAAAGCTGGATCTTACCAACATTAGCAGATATAAGGAGGAGTTGAAATGATCAGATGGATTTTTTGTTTTTTGTTAACGTGTTTAATCATTTTTTCCTGCAGGGATAAGAATAAAATTCCCGGCGATATTGTACAACCAAAGCAAATGCAGGTTATATTATTTGATTTATTAAAAGTGGATGCCTTATCGGATGAAATAGCGCAAAGAGATACTTCTAAACAAAAGCTGCAGGAAAATGTACGATTACAACGGGAAGTATTTGATATCCATCATGTACGGAAAGAAGATTTTTACAAAAGTTATCAATATTATTTAAAGCATAAAGAGCTGATGTCTGTATTGCTGGATAGCGTAACTGCATTGGCTAACAGAAACAGAAATGCGCTGCCATCTGTAATACCAAAATTGTCGTTACGAGATTCTATAAAACTTATACAATGAAAAAAGTGTTTCATAATGTAAAAGAATGTTTGTTTGATGTAAAAGATGGGCAAACTATTATGCTGGGAGGCTTTGGATTGTGTGGTATTCCTGAAAATTGTATTGCTGCTTTAGTAGATATGGGTGTAAAAAACCTTACCTGTATTAGCAATAATGCCGGTGTAGATGATTTTGGTATTGGTTTGATGTTGCAAAAGCGGCAGGTAAAGAAAATGATTGCCTCTTATGTAGGAGAGAATGCTGAGTTTGAACGGCAGTTACTTAGCGGTGAATTAGAAGTAGAGCTAATACCGCAGGGAACATTGGCTACCAGATGTATGGCGGCGGGGTATGGCATGCCGGCTGTTTTTACCCCGGCCGGAGTAGGAACGGAAGTAGCAGAAGGAAAGGAAGTAAGAAATTTTAATGGAAAAGATTACCTGATGGAGTACGCTTTTGAAGCAGATTTTGCACTGGTAAAAGCCTGGAAAGGAGATACACATGGCAATTTAATTTATAAAGCTACTGCCAGAAATTTTAATCCCTTAATGGCAATGGCCGGAAAAGTTACCGTTGCAGAAGTAGAAGAATTAGTAGCTGCCGGAGAACTGGACCCTAACCAGATTCATACGCCGGGCATTTATGTGCATAGAATATTTGAAGGGAAAAATTATGAAAAAAGAATAGAACAGTTAACGTTAAGATAGTTCATCTATTAATTACTAATATGCTCGAAAAAAATCAAATTGCTCAAAGAATAGCTAAAGAGCTACGTGATGGATTTTATGTAAATCTGGGTATTGGAATTCCTACACTTGTAGCAAACTATATACCTGAAGGAATAAGTGTTGTGCTGCAAAGTGAAAACGGATTACTTGGAATGGGGCCGTTCCCTTTTGAAGGTGAGGAAGATGCTGATTTGATCAATGCAGGTAAGCAAACTATTACCACACTTCCCGGATCTGCGTTTTTTGATAGCGCTATGAGTTTTGGGATGATACGGGCCGGAAAAGTTGATTTAACCGTATTGGGCGCCATGGAAGTAAGTGAGCAGGGAGATATTGCCAATTGGAAAATACCAGGGAAAATGGTAAAGGGAATGGGAGGGGCGATGGACTTAGTGGCCAGCGCTAAAAATATTATCGTGGCCATGATGCATACTAACCCCAAGGGTGAATCGAAATTGTTGCCCCAATGTACCTTGCCGCTTACTGGAAAAAAGTGCGTAAAAAAAATAGTTACCGATTTAGCCGTATTGGATGTAACTGATCAGGGCTTTAAATTATTGGAAAGAGCTCCCGGTGTATCTGTGGAAGAAATTATTGCCAAAACTGCAGGCAAGTTGATTGTGGAAGGTGAAGTGCCGGAGATGAGGGTGTAATTTTTATCTAAATCGTTCTATTACTGTTTCTGGCTCCATAATCTACATTCGATTATTTGTTTCAAAGCGCTGTCAAATCCATATTTTTTCCATAAAACTGTATCCGACCTGATGGAAAGTGGGTCCTGGTTATTTTTAATGTATTTTTCAATAGAGTTAACAATAGGATCATTAAAATTTTCGATTTTTAATATTGAATTATCAGGAATGCAGTAGCGGCCTTCGTAGGAATATAAAAATACCATAACCTTATCACCTTCTTTTAATGGTAATCCGTAAAAGCAGTCAGATGTAAAATATTGCTCACTGTTGTAATCGTTGCTTGTATTATTCGATTCTGTAGACAGTGAATTTTGTACTTTGATATCATTGATTTTAATCACTCCATATTGTGATGTGTATGAGTTGTTTACAGAATTTTTATGTACGGTTGTAGGTTTTAAGGGCTTGTCAATTTTTGTAACGGTGCCGGTAAACACAAGAGCATATTTATCTCCACACATACCTATGAAAGGGCCACCGTTCCACCAATAAGTATAAGATACGCTAAGTGTATCTGAATTATTGTTTTTCAGTCGCTCATTTGTAGTTGAATCTTTTCCCGAGTTTGACACGTTCGCTTAATATGAAGCTATAAAAGGCTTGATTTTA
>CAZPHA010000060.1:0-17100 GCA_964586215.1 uncultured Ferruginibacter sp. | reverse complement strand
ACAATTGATTATCAATTACTTATGTTAAAATCGTGTCAAACTCGGGAAAAAGAAGCATTAGCATATGAAAAGTTGCTAAAAGGTGGTAAAGGAAGAGAGTGGATCTGGAATAAAATTGCTCATGAATTTCCGGTATTCGGATTCATATCCGCCTGAGGCGGACGGCAGTTTCCACCTGAGGTGGACTCCTCGATACACCTGCCTCCATTATGGAGGTTTTTTTATGATATACACCGTTTACGTATTATATTCTGTTGAATACAAAAGTATATATATTGGCTATACCTCTAATTTAATAGAAAGGATGAAGTCACATAATATTTTAGGCAATAAGAATTGGACCAGCAGGTATCGACCATGGGTAGTGGTTTACTGTAAGGCATTTACAACAAAAAAAGAAGCATTAGCATATGAAAAGTTGCTAAAAGGTGGTAAAGGAAGAGAGTGGATCTGGAATAAAATTGCTCATGAATTTCCGGCATTCGGATTCATATCCGCCTGAGGCGGACTCCTCGATACACCTGGGTCTGACGGTCCCCGTCTGACACTGATAGATGAGTTGAATCTTTACCTACTCATCTCCGTAAAATACTTATGAAAGTAAGGAATGGTTTCAATCCCTTTATAAAAATTTTCTACATTAAATTTCTCGTTAGGACTATGCAAGTTATCACTATCCAGTCCAAAACCCATAAATACAATTTTAATACCCAATTCTTTTTCAAATAAAGCACAAATAGGAATGCTACCACCTCCCCGAACAGGTATGGGAACTTTACCAAAGGTTGCTTCCATAGCTTTTGCAGCAGCTTTATACGCAGTACTATCAATAGGAGTCATATAAGGCTCACCACCATGGTGCAAAGATGCTTTCAGTGTAATGTAGGGAGGTGCAATTTTTTTTAAGTGATCAATTAGCAAGGTAGTAATCTTATCTGATTGCTGGTTAGGCACTAATCTTGCAGAAATTTTTGCATAAGCTTTGCTGGGCAAAACTGTCTTAGCGCCTTCGCCGGTGTATCCGCCCCAGATACCATTTACTTCAAGAGTTGGCCGTATACCGGTACGTTCATTGGTGGTAAATCCTTTTTCTCCCCACAATGCTTTTACGCCTAAATCTCTTTTATATTCTTCTTCATCAAAAGGAGCTTGTGCCATCATTCTTCTTTCCTCTTCGGTAGCCACCACTACATCATCATAAAAACCCGGAATGGTGATATGGTTGTTCTCATCATGCAAGGAAGCGATCATTTTTGCAAGAATAGTGATAGGGTTCGCCACTGCTCCTCCATACACACCACTGTGCAAATCACGATTAGGGCCTGTAACTTCGACCTCAATATAACTCAAGCCTCTAACACCAATATCAATACTGGGATTCTCAATACTTAGCATAGCGCTGTCACTAATTAAAATACAATCCGCTTTAAGCAGGTCTTTATGTTCCTTTACAAAATTGCCCAAATTGGGGGACCCAACTTCCTCTTCTCCTTCGATACAAAACTTAATGTTATTAGTTAAAGTGTTTGTTTTTACCATTGTTTCCAAAGCCTTTACATGCATGTATACCTGGCCTTTATCATCACAGCTGCCACGGGCAAATATTTTGCCCTCAACAATCACCGGGTCAAATGGCCCGCTTTTCCATAATTCTAGTGGATCGGGTGGCTGTACATCGTAATGTCCGTAAACAAGTACGGTTGGTTTGGCAGGATCAATTATTTTTTCACCATAAATAATCGGATGGCCGGCAGTAGGGTAGATGTCTACTTTATCTGCTCCGGCTTCCAATAAACGTTTTTTGAACGCTTCTGCACAGGCAATCATATCTTGTTTGTGTTCACTTTTGGCGCTTACACTCGGAATACGTAAAAGGTCCAGTAATTCATTTAAAAAACGGTCTTTGTGAGTTGATTGATAATCTTGCCAAGCTTGCATTGTAACAATATTTTGGTGAATTGAAATTTATGGTTAGCGAAATTAAACGATTTTACCCGGAAAAATAGTTTTATTCAAAAAAATCAAAGTTTTGTAAAATTTTTAGAAGATTTTGTTCGTTGTAGTCTATAAGTATAAATTTGCGCCAGATTGTTTGTCAATTTATCAGCCTTTGTCCTGCGTATCCATCATCTGTATACCTTTTGACAAAGGCTGAGCCAATTTTGGGAGTTAGTATTTATTCGTGTAGTTCGTCGTAATTTGTGTTATACCGCATTCATCCTTTGCTCCACATATTTCCAATTGACCACATTCCACCAGTTATCAATATACTCTGCCCGCCGATTTTGATATTTTAAATAGTATGCATGCTCCCACACATCCAGGCATAATAAAGGGAATCCTTTAATGTCACTGATATCCATTAGTGGGTTATCCTGGTTAGGAGTACTTCCAATACGTAACAAATTATTTTCTTGTACGTATAGCCATGCCCATCCGCTGCCAAACCTATTTTTAGCTACTTCTGAAAATTCTTTTTTAAAATTCAAAAATGAGCCAAAATTTTTCTCAATAGTTTGCAATAATTTGCCGCCCGGTTGATTATTTACAGTAGTAGGCTGCATACATTTCCAAAACATTTCATGATTGTAATGCCCGCCGGCATTATTACGCAGCTTAGTAGAATAGTGGGAAATCTTTTTCAATACATTTTCTACGGTTTGTTGAGCGCTGATGCTTTCTGCTTGTGCTGCTTCTTTTGCATTTTTGGCGTACGCAGCGGCGTGCTTGCTATAATGAATTTCCATGGTTGTGGCATCAATCACATTTTCAAGGCTATTGTACGCATAAGGTAACGGTTGTTGGTCAAAGCTGGTTGAAAGCAATGAGGCGTTATTTTTCCGGCCTGTAAAGCAAGATGCTAAAAAAGATCCTACAGCGCTTAGGCCTACACCAATTGCCAATGAACTTTTGGCGGTGGTATTGATAAAATGTCTCCTGGATAATGAACGCATAATTTATTATTTAAGTAGATTTTTTTCTTTTTGCCAACCTGCTTATATTTTTAAAAAAGCGATAATAAAACTCTTTATTAAATAATTGAGAGTCATGCATTGCTTTATAGGTAAGAAAAATACCAACAGGCAATAAAGTAAATACAGCAAGCCACATACCAAAATACGCCGGTGTTAAATCTTCTTTCACAAATTTTTCTCCAAACATATTGAGTAAGTGAAAAATTAAAAAGAAAATAATGGCTACTACCAGTGGCATACCCAGACCGCCTTTTCTGATGATAGAACCCATCGGAGCGCCGATAAAAAATAAAATCAGGCAAGCTGTAGATAAAGAAAATTTTCTATGCCATTCAATTTTGTGATAGCGAATATCAGCGTTTCTAATTTGGATATCGTTTTTACCATATTCAATAGTGCCCTTTAATTGCGATGCCATAGAAGCTGCTCTTTCAAACACTGATAGTTTTAATGAATCTGCTATCAGGGTGTCGATTTTTTTTACATGGGTAATTTTTATGGGTGTTTGTTGCCATACACTATCCGGAATATTGTTAAATGAGGTAAGAGATAAAAATTCATTCTCTGATTTTTTTACTACACTATCTTTTATACGATTAAGTGAATCCAGTGATTTACCCAATTGCCTTACACTTAGCATTCGGAAATTTTTTTGATAGAAGCTGTCACTACTGTTTGTCATCTGAAAAGAGCTTACATCGAATAATACTTTATATCGCTGAAAGTTAAGCCGGATAAATTCCGTAGCTGTGTCGCCCGTATTGCCTTTTTCCTGGTATCTGGCGCCATTTTCAAGGTTAAATTCTAAGAATTGTTTGTTATCTGTAACGCTCATCAATCCCTTTTCAGCGATGATAAAATTGTCCTGCAACGGGTTGGTTTGCTCATAAACCAATACATTGTTAATATGTTTACCATCACTTTTTTTCTTGCCTACTTTTATGGCATATTCAGGAATATATGTAAAAAATACACCTTCTTTTAAATCCAGGGCCGGCTTTTTAAATCTGATGTCATTGTAAAGAGAAACAAATTTTAAGGTAGAGTAGGGTATTACATAGTTGGCAAACACGAAGGTGATACCGCAAAGGATAAACGCAATAAATATCAGTGGCCGCATGAATCGCAGTAAAGAAATACCTGAAGCTTTGATGGCTACCAACTCAAAACTTTCACCCAGGTTGCCAAATGTCATAATGGAAGAAATCAATATGGCAATAGGTGTAGCTAATGTAAGCATTGAAGCGCTTGCATACCACAAAAATTTAGCCAGGGTAAAGAAATCAAGACCTTTTCCTACTAAGTCATCTATGTACTTCCAAAGCGTTTGCATCATCAATACAAAAAAAGCAATGAAAAAGGTAACAATAAAGGGGCCTATAAAGGATTTGATAATTAATTTATCCAGCTTTTTTACCATTACCGTGTACATTTTACTTTACAAAAGTAGGATATTCCCGGGAGGAAAGAAGCTACTGGTTTTATTACAGTGGTTGGTGGCTGATTTAGCTGATAGATGAGAGTTGACAGATGGCAGATAACAGATTGGTCAGCAGCCTTGGCTCGTGAGGCACGAGGCGAAAAGCCCCTCGCAATAATTATCAACTAATAAATTATCCATTATTAATTCCCCAATCGGTGAAACAGGTCTTTCACCTGGTATTCCCAGAGCTGACTGGCATCTTTAACTTCTTTTTTATCGGCAAAGTCTTTTATTACTAATATTGTCTGATTGGTAACTTCAGATTTTTCTATTCTAAATTCGAAGTATTCGTCTTTGGGTGCATGTAACCAATGGTATCTTATATACTTGTCCAACTCACTTTCTATGAGTTCGGCTTTATCGGTAGTGCTATCCCAGGTAAAACTGAAAATATTGTCTCGTTCATCTACTTTATCCGCAAACCATTCCTGAAGGCCTGCCGGAGTAGATAAAAATTCATATAAAATGCCGGGGGAACATCTCACAGGATATTCTAATGTATATAAAACTTTCTTGCTCATCCGTAAAATTTAAAATGTCTTCAACTGTGCAATGATAAGAAATTATTTTTCATTGTACGGTATTTGTAAAGTTATTTTTCCCGTTTTTCCGGTGGGGAATATATTAAATTAAAAAATAAATTATTAAATATTAATTTTTTTTGTTATTATATAATATTTTGTATAAATTACGTTATGAATTGTAAAGGATATTAACAATTCATTAACCTAAACTATTTCTTAACCATCCTTATTAAATTGTAGGCTTATGAGTATGCGTCAGCTTAAAATCAGTAAGTCAATTACAAACCGTGAAAGCCAAAGCTTAGAAAAGTATCTTCAGGAAATCGGCAAAGTAGAATTAATTAGCCCGGAAGAAGAAGTACAACTAGCTAAGCGAATTAAAGAAGGCGATGCCAAAGCGCTGGAAAAATTAACCAAAGCCAATCTCAGGTTTGTAGTTTCCGTTGCCAAACAGTACCAAAATCAGGGACTTACTTTACCGGATTTAATTAACGAAGGAAATGTAGGCTTAATAAAAGCTGCACAACGCTTCGATGAAACCAAAGGTTTCAAATTTATTTCTTATGCCGTGTGGTGGATCAGGCAAAGCATTCTACAGGCTTTAGCTGAGCAGTCCAGAATTGTACGATTACCACTAAATAAAGTAGGGCTTACTAATCGGATCACTAAAGCATTTTCTCAATTAGAACAAGAGTATGAACGTGAGCCGACACCGGAGGAGCTGGCTACATTTTTAGATATTGAGACAGAAGATGTGGCTGCCACCCTGAATGTTGCTGCCAGGCATGTAAGCATGGACCAGCCACTGGCAGAAGGCGAGGAGAGTACTTTACTGGATACGATGGTAAATCCGAATGCTGCACTTTCTGATAACAAACTGGCTGCTGTGAATTCGTTGAAGATAGAAATTGACCGATCACTCAGCGCTCTAACGGAAAGACAAAAAGAAGTGATTAAGTTTTTCTTTGGTATTGGGGTAGATCATCCTTTGAGCCTGGAAGATATTGGAGAAAGATTTAGCCTCACTCGTGAAAGAGTAAGGCAGATAAAAGATAAAGCCATTACCAAATTGCGTTCTGCCTCCCGGGGTAATATCCTGAGAGGATATTTAGGAACTTAATAAATACAAAACCCTGAATCTTTATCAATTCAGGGTTTTTTGTTTATTGATGCTACTACTATTATTTTAGTTTTGTACCCATATTTCTACTTTGGCAGGCGTAATTTCTTCATCCCATCCGCCGGTTACTTTCTTATAACTTTGTGTCATTAAGATCATACCATATTTAGTTTTGTCACCTTTATCTGTTTTAAAGAATAGTGGTGAGTAAGGGTACAAAGCTTTTGGAGCTACTTCCTGGGCTTGGGAGTTATTTGTATTATAGCAAAAAGAATAAAAATCGGGATTTTTCATTAAGTCGAACATTTTTGGGTCTTCGGGGTTGATCATCCCGCCACATTTAAAGGTTGTGTGGGTTTTGCCGTTGACTTTAAAAACAGCCTCTGCGAAGGCTTCTGTTGTACTTCTGGGCTTAATCTCTAATGTGGTTGTGCTGGTATTACCGTTACTAACAAATTTATACGATCTCGCCCAAAGTTGAAAATCCAAATCACTTACTGAAGGATAGCCATTCGGGTTAGTAATAGTTTTAAGGTCGTTATAGCTAGCTTGATGCCCACCGTATACACCAAAATATTCCTTTAAATTATTTTTGTCAGATTGTTTGAAATTCTGCTCAAACTTAAACATTTTTACTTTGCCATCATATACTTCATCAGGGTCAAGCTGTGTTAGGGGGTCAGCAACATTAACAGTAGCTACAATGCCATTGTTATCGGTTGCAGATAAGCTGTTGTTGGTTAATTCACTTTTTTTACAGGAAATTACGAAAAGAGGGAGGGCTACAGCAGCCAGTTTCATTGGCTGTAGCCAATTGAATTGTTTTCTCATGTTTGTTTTTAATATTAGTTTTTTGCCTACTCATTGCACGCTTTTCGGCATCCGCGTTTTGGTAAAAAAGGAGCTTTCAAGTTAACTTTTATTTAACATAGAATATTATGATATTTAACCAAATATACTTATAAATTAATAAAATTGTGTTTTTAATTAATAAATAATTTTTTACAACTGTATTTATTTCTATTTATGTAAATAATTGATAATGTGTTTGTTGATTTGTTGTTTGTTGTTTGTTGTTTGTTGTTTGTTGTTTGGGGTTTGGGGTTTGAGGTTTGGGGTTTGAGGTTTGGGGTTTGAGGTTTGGGGTTTGTTGTTTGGGGTTTGAGGTTTGTTGTTTGAGGTTTGGGGTTTGAGGTTTGGGGTTTGAGGTTTGTGTTTGAGGAAATAAAAAAACCGGACATTTTTAGTGTCCGGCTTTTGATATAAAGAAGCTTATTTTATTACTTAGATTTTACAACGGGAACGACTTTAGTACCTTCATCGGTGATGAATTTAAAGTTATACGTACCATCTGCTAAATTGCTAAGATTGATAGATTCTATATTATCTCCTTTATTGCCGCCATATTTTTGGGTGGATACTACTTGACCGGCAGCATTGCTGATAATAACCGTATAAGCTCCTTTTTTAGATAAACTTACCGTTGTTTTTACACTTGTACTAGCCGGGTTAGGGAATACACTTACACCACCAGATTTACCACCCAGTGTTAGTGAACGAACAGGAGAAAGAGCAAACTTACCATCTTTATCTAATTGTTTAATTCTGTAGTAGTTAACACCAGCATTTAACGCTACATCATTTAAGCTATAAGTATTGCTACCGTTACCCTTAGCCGCTACTGTAGCAAAAGTTTTGAAGTTAACACCATCTGAGCTGCTTTGTACTTCGTACAATTTGGTATTAGCATCTTCTCCTTCTACTGACCATTTTAAATTAGCTAAGTTGCCATTATTAATAACTTCAAAGCCAAGGAAATTAACGGGGAGGAGGACACCGCCGTTTAGTTTTGCAAAAGAGCTATCTGTAGTTGTTAAACTAAGGTTATTTAGAACAGTTGTAAAGTGAATACCATCATTGTCACTCCTGGTGTAAAAGAATCCCTGCGCTTCAAGATTACTAACGAATTCATTAGCGCCAGCATTAAATGCATATAATGCATTACCTGTAAGACCACCGCCAATATTAGCACCAAGTTTATCGCCCAAAGTCATTAAATAAACGTCACTTGGCAAATTAGGACCATTGGTAAATTCAATTTCACAAACTTCTACTTCACTATTTGCAGGCAAACTGGCCGAGTAAAATCCTAAGTTATTAGCTACGAATATATAGTGAAAATAGCCACTTTCTTCAAAACCCGGTGTAATTTGATCTAAAGTCCAACCAGCAGGAGCAAGTGCATTATTAGAAGTTTTCATTGTAACAGTAGGCTTAGGTGCTACTGTATTGGGAACAGCAATATCAAATTGAAAATTGCCTACAACTTTATTTGTCATAACAGCTGGAGATTTCATGTATACTTTTACTCTGTTAGGAGCAACGCCTATACCTAGACTTGCTTTTACTTGGGATTGTGTATGTCCACTATTGTACAATAACACGAGCGACAGGGTTACAGCTAAAGTTATAATTCTTTTCATTTTATTTATTTTTATTTATTTTAATTTAGTTAAGGTAAAGATTGAAGTCTAACAGTAATCGGGTTTACTGCTAAGACTTCGTTTAGAATAAAAATTCTATCATTAAAATTACCATTGTAGCTTACAAATCTATTCATAGTTATGTCTGCCGGGTCATATACATTTGATAAAATTGTTATTGGATTGAAATTCAAAGTTTCTAAAATTTTTTGTCTATCATTTAAATTACCATTATAACTTACCAATGTGTTGAAATTAGCATTGCCACCCCACAATAAATTCTTACCATCTGCAGCAATTTTATAAGCTGTAGCGGGGCCGAAAATTTGAGCATCCGTTAGTGTAGTAAAGTCAACTAATGCCGGAGCAGCTACAGATACAGTTACCGGAGTAGTAACCGGGTCAGTAGAAATACCTAAATGGTTTCTGTGCCTTACAGCTAATGTATAGTTATTACCTTCTGGTACATCTTTAAAATAGATGGGGCTGCTACCATCCATATCTACCACATCACCGTCTCTTTGTACCAAAGCGCTACGGGTAGCCAGAATTGTTTTACCATCAGCACCACTTCTTAGTTGTAAGAATACCCAGTCAACAATATCATTATCCACCAATGGCTGATTGGTGAAAAGAGTAGGATTAGCTTGTTCAGCTATTGGGTTATTGATTTGAGTAAATGCTGTATTGTATGGAGCTACTCTGTATGGATCAGAACTCGGTATTAAATTCACACCATTACCTCCAGTCCTCAAATTATCTCTCATCAAATGAGTCACTGCATCATAAGCACCTTGTAACAATACTTTAGCCCTCACCAATCCAAATCCATTCATCGCATACAAGTCACCGTTGCCGATGATGGTATTTTGCGTAGTGTTATTACCTGCATTTACAACGCCACCTACATTGCTCCAGGCCTGCTGATCTTCTCGCCATTGAAAAGCGGCAAACTTAGTGTCTGTACCGTTTACCTGTGCAGGATCTATGTAGTTGCCTCTTGCTGTAAGTGTGGTAACTCCTGCTTGGGTAAGTTTCCAGTAACTTTTTAGGAAATCGGTTGCTTGAGGATTTTTTTTCGGATGTACATCTAATGTATCTCTTACACCTACAATAGCATCGGGCTGAGGACCCACAGCAGTGAAAAGTAATGGATTATAGGATGTATTTTGTCCAACCGGCATTTCGTAGTCGGTTAAGCCGGGGGCTTGTACCAATTTCTTTAACTGACCGGTAAGATTGGTGTTAACAAACTTGTTGGCGTCGTAACCAAACATGTTTGCGTTGTAAAAAATCGTCAGGTCAGAGGTGTTGTTGGTAATCTTTCCTGTAGTAAAACGAAGCATTCTGCTGATTTTAGCGCTTCCGGTAAGATTGGCGCCTGCGGCGTTATCTAATTCCAGGTTGGGCACAATAAAATTGTTCATGTTGACGTTCTGTACTCCAGAGCCTTTTAGAAGCAATAAACCGCTGTTGTCTCCATCCGTTAGGAAGTCAACCTTGCTTTCTACATCGCCCTGTACAGTTACTACGGCGCCGCCCTGTATCATAAAGTCAGTACCGGCGTCTACAAACAACTGTGCCCTTACAGCATTGCTGTTCAGCAGGATAGCAACGAGTAAGGAAAACGAGAGTTTAATTAATTTCATGCTATCAGTTTTTGAATATTTAAAAAAAGTGTATGATCTAAAATTTTTAATACATTATTGAAAAATACAATTTCTACTAACTAATTTACTATTTTTTTAGCTAAAAAAATAGTAAAAATACCGTTTTTTTAGTTAAAATCCTCTTATTTTATACAATGTTAAACTATTTTAACGAAAAATAAATTTTTTTTTTCCCTATTTTTTCAGGAAATTCCCTGTGACTTCTCCCATAAAGTTTGCAAAAATAAATGGATTTCCCCATGTTTAGTTAACGAATCACCTCTTTAGCTTAACCAAATTGTGTGCCGAATTAACTTAGTTGTTTTTTTTATAATATATTCCCCCTCAATACGGATTTGCCTACTTGTATTTTTCAATTGTTCTCGCCAGAGGCAAAACAGGTAATTCTTAATTTTTAATTCTCAATTCTCAATTCTTAATTGATAATTCTTAATTCTTAATTGATAACAATTATTTCATTATCCATTAACCCGTTATCTTTGCAGAACTTTTTAAATTATATTGTAAATGTCAATTGAAATAAAAGTTCCGGCTGTAGGTGAAAGCATCAATGAAGTAACCTTAATGAAATGGCTCAAGAAAGATGGTGAGTGGGTGGAAAGAGATGAAGTAATTGCAGAATTGGAAAGCGAAAAAGCTACTTTTGAAATCAATGCAGAAGTAGCAGGAACCTTGAAAACACTTGCTCATGAAGGTGATACGCTGAAGATTGGGGATGCGGTAGGGAGTATTGACCCGACGACCGACGACAGACGACCGACCACCGAAGTGTCCTCTGTCAATTTAGCTACAGATGACAGAGGACAGAGGACAGATGACAGCAATAAATCTGTCAACTCTCAACTATCATCTGTCAACTCTCCTCTGTCATCTACTGTAAAGGCTTCTCCGGTAGCTGCTGCTATTATTTCTGATAAGAAAGTAGATACCAAAAATATTACAGCTTCAGGGGCCGGTGGTAAAATTATAAAACAAGATGTTTTAGCAGCACTGAGTAACCCGGGAAGAACGCCCGGAGTGGAATTGTTTGGCAGGGATGAACGTATAGAGAAAATGAGTAACCTGCGGAAAACCGTTAGTCGCAGGCTGGTAGAAGCTAAAAATACCACGGCTATGCTTACCACTTTCAATGAAGTGGATATGAGCCCCATTATGGAATTGCGGACAAAATTTAAAGATAAGTTTAAAGAGGTGCATGCTGTAAATCTGGGTTTCATGAGCTTTTTTACCAAGGCATGTTGTTTTGCATTGCAGGAATGGCCTGCGGTAAATGCTTACATTGATGGTGAAAATATTGTTTACCATCAATATTGCGATATTTCCATCGCCGTAAGTGCTCCGAAAGGGCTGGTGGTACCGGTTATACGCAATGCGGAAAGCCTGAGTATGGCAGAAGTTGAAAGAAAAGTAGTAGAGCTGGCTACCAAAGCCAGAGACAATAAATTAACCATTGAAGAAATGTCCGGCGGGACTTTTACCATTACCAATGGTGGCGTGTTTGGGTCGTTGATGAGCACGCCTATTATTAATATTCCACAAAGCGCTATTTTAGGCATGCATAAAATACAGGAAAGACCGGTTGTAGTTAATGGAGCAATTACGATTAAACCTATGATGTACGTTGCTCTTAGCTATGATCACAGAATTATTGATGGTCGGGAGTCTGTAAGTTTTTTGGTAAGAGTAAAAGAACTTTTGGAAAATCCTGCCCTGCTATTATTTGGTAAAGATCCCGTAAAAACATTGTTAGAACTATGATTAGTGGATAATTGCTAATGTGATAATATGCTAATATGCTAATATGCTAATGTGCTGATCCCGCCAAAGGCGGGACAAGTTGTGATAATTAGATAATGTAATAATTTTTAATTATCAATTATTCAATTATCAATTAAATAAATGCAGCGTTTTAAAACATACCTGATTATTGCCCGAAAACTAATTGAAAACTATCATGGGAAGGAGCCGTTATCTATTTATTTAAAAAAATCTTTTTCGGAAAATAAAAAGCTTGGCTCCAGAGACAGGAAGCATCTTGCTACTCTTTGTTACAATTTTTATAGGGTGGGGCATACACTGGAAGATTTGTCCATCGAAGATAAAATTATTGCGGCCACTTTTTTATGTGAACAGGAACGTAATGAGTTTTTACAATTCTATAAACCTCATTGGAACGCATTGATTGAAGAACCTGCAGAAAAGAAAATTGCCATTACCAGGCTGAATTTAAATATCAATGATGTTTTTCCATATGCTGAAGAATTAAGCGAATCAGTTGATTTTGCCGATTTTTGTAAGTCATTTCTGATACAACCCAATTTATTTTTACGAATCAGGCTTTTCAAAAAAATATTATTTGAACGTATTGAAAAGTTAGAATTGCCTTATCAGGTTATCAATAATAACGAATGCATTGTGCTGCCAAACGGGGCTCATGTGGAAGAAGTTGTGGATATTGATAGGGAAGTGGTGATCCAGGATTTCAGTTCACAACAGGTGCTTAATTATCTGAGAAAAAAGGAAGTATTAGAACCATTGCGATCCCTTATGCATTTTGAACCTGCAAAAAATAGTTATGTATATACTGCCTGGGATTGTTGTGCCGCCAGTGGTGGTAAATCCATTTTATTATATGATATTTTAAAAAGAAAAGTAGAGCTAACGGTATCGGATATACGATTAAATATTTTACTTAACCTTCATAAGCGATTTAGAAAAGCGGCTATTAAAAAGTATAATTATTTTGTAGCTGACTTGTGTAGTGATGAACTGCCCATTGATACCAAGTATAGTATCGTTTTGTGTGATGTGCCGTGTACCGGTAGCGGCACCTGGAGCCGGACGCCGGAACAATTGTATTATTTTGATAAAAAATTAATAGCAGAGTATAGCAAAAGGCAAAAAAAAATTGTCAGTCATACCATACCTTTTCTCCAAAAAGACGGGTTATATATTTACATAACCTGCTCAGTTTTTAAGCAGGAAAATGAAGTAATATCCAATTTTATCCAAAAAAAATTCTCTTTAAAATTACTTCATCAGGAATTAATAAAAGGATACGATAAAAAGGCTGATACTATGTTTGTAGCTGTTTTTAGAAAATAATATTCCAGGGAGTTTTTTAATGAATAATTTTGTAGTTCCCTCTGGGTCTTTTTGCAAAAAGACCCAGAGGAGACAAAAATTGATTATATTACTAATCCCTGCCCTTTAGGGAAGGGCTATGTTTCGAACAACTTATGTGCCCAGCCTTCACAGAGTATTTTGTTAATGAATAATTTTCTTTACGATTTTCTTTTTATTATCTAAAAATACGGTAACAAAATAAGCTCCGCTATTCTTATTATTGAATGGAATGGTATACTGGGCTACATTATTAATTTGTTGATTGCTATTGGTGTAAACTATTTGTCCTACAGCATTATGAATGGTAATATTAATTTTTGTCGGTTGAGTGATTTCAATTTTTACCTGTAAATCATTTTGTACAGGATTGGGGCCTATTGCAATATTTTCATCAGAAATTATATTGCCGTTGCATTTCCCTGACAGGTTAATTTTTGCAAGGTTAAGATAAAATGTAGTGTCTTGAGAGATGTTAACTTTTAACCTGTAATTAAGTATACCGTTAGTTGCATCATTTAAATCATCGGCGTAGTTGAAATTACTTAACAAAAACTGGTCGGTACCCAGCCATGTTTTGATAGTTGTATAATTTGCCTCATTGTTTAAATTTTTCTGAAGATCAATCGTAATGCTCGTATCAATTTTTTCTGTAAAAGAGATGTTTACTTTACAATTATTAAATGTGATATTTTTTGAGAACAATTTATTCATTAAAATAACGAATGATTTTTTCATTTCCGGAATACCGTATCCCACACGATCATCGGGCTGCTCATATTTGTCGGCCGATTGCCGTAAAGCATCAATGATGCCCATATTATTTACTTCCGGAAATGCCTGCCATAAGCAGGTTGCCAGTCCGGCCATATTTGGGCAGGAAAAAGAAGTGCCATTGCCGGAAAATGGCGCCCCATTGGAAGGATTTACCACCATGGCATTCCATCCCACTGCGGCCACATCCGGTTTAATTTGTCCATCACTTGATGGGCCATAACTGCTAAAATTGGCAACCTGGCGATTTGTATTTACGGCGCCTACCGTTAACACACTATCTCCATCAGCAGGGGCAGAAATAAAATGCCAGGCATCGCTCCCTGAATTTCCTGCTGATACCACCACAAGCATACCCTTTTTGGCGGCAAGATCAGCTGCTCTGGATATAATTGTAGTATTGCCATCCATTTCTGCATAGGTATGATTGAGGGTGGGGTTATCGAAAGTAGTATACCCCAATGATGCAGAAATTACATCTACTCCCAATGCATCGGCTTTTTCCGCAGCGGCTACCCAATTTTGTTCTTCTACAGGTGTTTCAGAAAAAGCGTCCTCTGTACGAAACAGATAAAATGAGGCTTCAGGAGCTGTGCCAATAAAAGTGCCGGGTGTATTGGCAGCAATAGTACTCAAGCATAGCGATCCATGAATGTGATCTTCGTCAACGCTGGTATCGTTAGCCACAAAATCCCAAGTGCCTTTGATTTGATCGTTGTTTCTTATGATTTCGAATGCAGGGGAGGTTTTATATTTAAAAAAACCGCCGTCGGTCATGCACAAAAGCAAACCGCTTCCTCTAAATCCATGATTGTGTAAAAACTCGCCATTGTGAATATGGATTTGATCAAAAGACTGTCCGTAAGAATAATAGTTAGCTAAGGGTTGGTTTAGTAATGACTGTTGTATGTATGAAGGTTGATCAGGCTTGTTATAGCTTGTCGTATTGGGCGTTATATTTTTAGTATGAGTGGCCGGGTAAGTAATAAGCTTTACTTCGGAAACAAAAGGGAAGTTTTTTATTTTTTCTAAAGCAGTTTCATCATTTGTACTGATGGTTACCTGGTTCAGCCATTTTGATGAATATAAAACTTTTACCGAATCAATTTCTCTAATTTTATTGATATATATAGGAGTACATGGAAGATCGGTAGAATCGATAGGGATATGATATTTTATTCTTTTCTCCAGAGCTTTGGGAGTAAGAAATCGTTGGGGGGCATTTATTGAAAAAGGATTTTCCTGCTTATTTTTTAGTTGTATTCTGTAATAATTTAACTGGGCATTAGCTTTACTGACGATGGAGAAAAAAATAAATAATAGTAAGTAATTCTTTTTCATGTGGTAATGCTTTGTAGTGAAAGATAAAATTTTATTATGGGAATATTCGAAAAATCATGAATTTTTATAAGTAGTTATTTTTTTCATTTAATAATGTTTTTGAAAAGCGCTTTGTAGTGCTAAAGTCGCATTTTTGCTCTTACAATTACTCTAAATTCCATGTTTTTGTGCAATATTAATCTCCCATCAACGTTTTTTCTATGAAAACTACAGCGAATTACTATCTTGCTTACCTCTTTAGCCTAGCCCAAAATTTTTTTGGCAGAATAAAACGTTAGTTGTAACTTGAAGTTTGAACATTGATTTTAATATTATTTATTAAAACTATTTGCCGTGAAAGTTAAAAATTTACCTCGCCATTTTTTTATCATACTTTTTTTCTGTTATACAGTAAAACCTGTGGTTGCCCAAGTTGGTAACGTTGGTATTGGCACCGTAAATCCTGATAGCTCTGCGAAGCTTCATGTTTATTCAACAGACAAAGGAGTGCTTCTTCCGGAAGTGTCATTACAGATATTTGATGATGCTGCCACTGTTCACAACCCTGCAAAGTATTTATTGGTGGTTAATAATAATGATGCCATGAAAGGTGGCTTTGGCCAGGGGTTGTACATGAATATGGGTACACCTGAATCGCCAAACTATCAAAAATTGGCGACAGAAAAGGATGGTTTTACTCCAGAAAATTTTTGGAGTATAGCCGGTAATACTGTTGCAAGACCTAAAGGTTATCTGGGTACAAAAGATGATGTTGATCTGGCATTAATTAGAAATAATATTGTGAGTCTTGAAATAAAGGCTGGAGGATCATTGCTGGCAACTGGAAGCACAGTATCAGGCATAACCCCGGCTTCTGGTGCCGGTAGCAGGATGATGTGGGATGCAAAGCATTCTGCGTTTAGAAGCGGTGAAATCACTGTAACGAGCGCTAACAGTTGGGATGATGCCAATATAGGCCATGCATCTTTTGCCACCGGTATCGATACAAGAGCTTCAAAAATAGCATCGGTTGCTATGGGATTTGAATCTTCGGCTGATGGCGATTATTCTTTTGCAGCAGGAAAAGGGTGTTGGGCTAATCCTATCAATTCAGTTGCAATTGGCGCATATAATGTGCCGGATTTATTTTTTACCCCCGGTGTTGCAAACCCTACTGATGTGATTTTTCAGCTTGGAAATGGCAATAGTTATAATGATAGACGAGATGCAATTTCTGTTCGACGTGATGGAAGAATTGGTATAAATAATATTATTTACCCTACGGCTTTATTACACATTAAGGGCAAAGGGTCAGCGCCTGATATATGGGACAGCCATATTAGATTGGAAGATGCGTTATCGACTAATTATGCAGCCATTACTTATTCTGCTGCCTTGGGATTAAGCCTACGCAATTCTAAAATTGGAGGCAAAGGCCTATACATCAGAAATGCAGCCGACGATGCCGATAATTTAATTTCATATGATAATGGTAACTTAGAGATTCGGGGTAGTTTGATAGCAAATGGTATCAATTATCCTTCGGATATCCGACTAAAAAAAGACATCAAGCCTTTACAAACGTACATTAATTTTTTTCAATACACAAAGTATGTATGAAAATGGGA
>CAZPHA010000059.1:0-17172 GCA_964586215.1 uncultured Ferruginibacter sp. | reverse complement strand
ACCCATTTTTTTGACTACTGGTAATCCAAAATTCTATTTTTAAACAGTTTCTTAGAAAAAATTATCACACTTGTAACTTCATCTAGTGATACTGTTTTAGATTTTTTCTCAGGTTCTGGAACAACTGCCCATGCGGTAATGAAACTGAATGCGGAAGATGAAGGAAAGAGAAACTTCATTTCAGTTCAATTGCCTGAAGTGCTTAGCCCGGATGTAGATTCTCAAAAAATTGCCTACGAGTTTCTGCAAGAGAACAACCTGCCAACTACTTTAGATTATATTGGCATTGAACGCATCAAGCGGGCAGCCGCCAAAATAAAGGAAGAAAACCCGGATAAAGAAATGGATTTGGGTTTCAAACATTACGTCCTGCAAGAGCCTAACCAAAACACATTAGACAAACTGGATAGTTTTGATAAAGCAGCGTTATTGGCAGATACCAGCATCATGGAAGAATTTGGCAAGCCAACTATTTTGACAACCTGGCTCAATGCAGATGGTTATGGTCTTACGGTACAGGCAGAAGCCATTGACCTGGCTGGTTACACCGCTTACTATTGTCAAAAACATTTGTATTTAATTGACCCGGGCTTTACACTGGAAAGCATGAAAGCCTTGCTGAGTAAGTATGATGCGGAAGGGTACTTCAATCCTGAGAATATGGTACTATTTGGCTATAGCTTCCCTGATTGGAGCATCAATGAAATGATAGAGAAAAACCTTCGCATCCTCAACGATGGAGAGAAGAATTTAAAAATCAACTTCACCGTAAGGTACTAACAGCTATGGAACTAATCTTAAAAAATGATTTGCCCCATCAGGTAAAAGCGTACACGGCCATAGCCAATATGCTCAGTCCGGGTTTAGTGCAAAAGAACAGTCTGTATTATCAAAACCCTACGCTGTTATTAGACAGGCAGGCATTGATGAGCAATTTAGCACAGGTTCAAAAAGACAATAACATACCGGCTGAGTACAAAGCCTTTAATGAAATAGGCAGCTACCTCAATCTGGATATTAAAATGGAAACCGGCACAGGAAAAACCTATGTGTACACGGCTGCCATGTTTGAACTTCACAAACGCTATGGTATCAATAAATTCATTATAGTAGTGCCCACACTGGCCATTAAAGCAGGGGCTAAACAGTTTATGCAGGATGGTTATACCAAGCGGCATTTCAAGGATCAATGTGGATACGGAACAGAATTGGATGTATTGGTGCTGGAAGCTACCAAAAAGAAAAAGGGAAAAAATTACTTTCCGGGCGTAGTAAGAGAGTTTGTTTCCGGCAGTAGCCAGAATGCCAATAAAATCTATGTAATACTCACCAATATGGGTTTGTTAGGCGGCACCTCTAAATTACTAACCGATAGTTACGATTATGGTGTAGAAGGTTTTTACAAACCCATTGAAGGTATTAAAGCCACAAAACCATTTGTGATTATTGATGAACCACATCGTTTTAGTAAAACACAAAAGGCATACGAGTTTATCGAGAAGAATATTTGTCCGCAAGCCATCATTCGTTTGGGAGCAACCTTCCCTGAGATAGAAACAGGCAGGGGGAGAAATAAAGTAAAAAGGAAAGACTATCACAACCTGCTGTATGATTTGAACTCATTTCAGGCATTTAACCAAAACCTGATTAAGGGCATTGCCAAAGAACACTTTGAGCCGGTAAGCCAAAGGCAGGATAAGGTGAAGATCATGAGTATTCAAAGTAAAACAGCTGTAAAATTTAATCTTATCCAGCAAGGAGGCCCAACAAGATCATTTGAATTAAAGAAAGGCGATTCCTTGGGCTTGATTGCTGCCGAATTAGAAGGCGTCATTATAGAAGGAATTTCTACCAGTACAGTCGAGTTGTCTAATGGTCAGGTAAAGTCTACTGGTGAAGAATTTAGTACAGATATCTATTCTACCTCCTATCAGGAAAGCATGATTCGTCTGGCACTGGAACGCCATTTTGAAACCGAACGCACCAACTTTACAAGGAACAATAAGATTAAAACATTAGCCCTGTTTTTTATAGATGACATTTATTCGTATAGGGTTAGTGAAGGGCAGGAAAAGCAACCTTACCTGAAAGAGGCATTTGAACGTTTGCTGTTAGAAAAAATAGATGCTGTACTACCAACCCTAAATGAGCAGGAACAGGATTACAAGGACTATTTACTGGCTTCAAAAGCAGATTTGAATGCTACTCATGCAGGATATTTTTCTCAGGATAATAGCAGTTCTGATGAGGCTATAGCCCAGGAAGTACAGGAAATATTGTATGAGAAAAAGAAACTGCTTGCTATCAAAGATGAACAAGGTAAGTATAATACACGTAGGTTCCTTTTTTCTAAGTGGACATTAAAAGAAGGATGGGATAATCCAAATGTTTTCACCATTGCCAAACTGAGAAGCAGCGGCAGCGAAAACAGCAAAATACAAGAAGTAGGAAGAGGTCTGCGTTTGCCGGTAGATGAATTTGGCAACCGTATTTCTAATGAAGATTTTAAATTGAATTATGTCATTGATTTTACGGAAGCAGACTTTGCAGAGGAATTAGTGAAAGAAATTAATGGCGATTTACCACAGGGCTTTACCATCACTGATGAAAAATTAGCTGAGGTAGCAGCTAAACGGAATATAGATGTTGATGATTTGTTTGTTGAGCTACTCACCAAAAAATACATTGACCGCAATAAGAACATTAAAGCCGATAATATTGATTCATTCTTTGAAGAGTATCCTGAGTTTACCGTAGGCTTGCAGCAAGGAAAAGTAGTAGACCGCAACAAAAAGAAGGAACAAAAAATAAAAATAAGGAAAGCGATATATGATGAATTAAAAACCTTGTGGGAAGAAATAAACAGCAAATACATTTTGCACTATGAGAGAGTTGAACAGGATAACTTCCTCTTTAATGAGTTGTTGGGGTTGCTCAAAAACGGTATTTTCTCAGATACGTACATTACCAGCAGGCGGGAAGAATTGAATACAACTGGCTCAAGGGCCACAGTGAATGAGGACACCGGGGTACAGTTTAAGATAAGCAAACCAGTCCCGTATAATGAGTTTTTAAAGCGTATCAGCCGCCAAACGAATTTATCCATTCAACTGCTTCATACTGTTTTAGCTGAGTATGCAAAAGAAAACAACATTTTGCCCGATAGAATCAATGAGCAAAGTGCTGCCAATTTTGTAAAACTTTTTCATGATTGGAAGGTGGAAAAATTGAATGGCAGGTTCAGTTATTCCAAGGCAAACCTTCCTGTAAAAGCAACTGCACTCACTTTTTCAGATGGCACGCCCAAATCCGAAATTACACAAGGGGTAATAGGAACAAAATTTATTGAGGGTACCCCATCTGCAAAATATCTATATGATGTATATGCTTTCGATTCCCCTTTAGAAAAAGACAATCTGTTGGTAGATGGTATTCAGGAAATTATTGTTTACGGTAAAATCCCTAAAAGCAGTATTGCTATACCTACTATCACAGGTCAGTCATACAGCCCTGATTTTATGTATGTAGTCAAAAAGGATAATGGAGAAAAAATTCTGAACGTAATTGTTGAAACAAAAGATGTAGAAAATCAAACTTCTCTCAGAGGAATTGAACAAGCGAAAATAGATTGTGCAAAGGTGTTCTTTACACAATTAACTATTGATGGCTACAAAGTAGAGTTTCAAACCCAATTAAATAACAAGAAAATCAGGCAAATAATTGATGAGGTTCTCAACTAAGGGGGTAACTTGACGAATTGCTAAAAAGTAAAATTCAAAAAGTAATATGCAGGAACAAAACCTATTCTTCAACATACTTACTTTTGACTGGCCAAAGCAGCCGGTAACTTTTTATTTCCATGAAGAAGAGCAGGAGAAGTATCCACGTATTCACAGTTCATTATTCCCAAAGCAAATTGCATCCGTATTCCCTCAGGTACTTTCTAATCCGGCAAAAGAGTTTATTTCATGTGCCTATACCGGTGAAGCAGATGGCTTCACGCCTCTGGATATAGATTTCAAAACCAACAATCCCGACCTTATAAAGCGTTTTTACAATAAGCAGATTGGACATTACTTCCGTAAAGTAAAAGACAAAATTGTTAAGCTTGGCTTCATAAAGGAGAATCAAATTTGGCTACCCGTACCAAAGGAATCAAACGCACAATACAATGTGTTTGATAAATACACCTTAAAAGTCCAGCTGTGTACGGTAACCAATTTCCCAGAGATTCATTTGTCTTACGATGGCAAATCAAGGGTGAGTAAAAAAAGTATCGCTGTGCTCATTCAGGATATAGCCCCCGAGAATTTCAATTGGGTGCTGTATGAAAACCAGCTTTGGAAGTATGAAACCCTGGAGAAAAAGGAAGACATTGATTACACAAAGGCATACCCTGTTTTAGGCCGCAGGTTAAAAGCGGCTATGGGCTTTCCTGCGGAAGCCCCGCCCCGCCACAACAGATATACTGAATACCTGAAGAACATAGAGAAGTTCTATAAGGATTATTTAGACACAGCGTTATTCCGGGAGTTTATTCCAATACATACCACCGGCTTATTGCCTGTTAATACCATAAGGTTAAACTACACATCACCCGATAGCAACAAATTGGCATTTGGCACGGGTCAGGATATTGTACCCTTCAATGGGGTTAAAACGTATTTCCCTTTCAAAAAAGCCCCATACAATAAGGTGCATTTGTTTTTTATAGTGCATCGGGATGATATAGAAACTGCTAAGAAGCTGAAAACATATTTCCAAACCGGGCTGAAATTCTTTAAGGGCTTGCTCAACTTTTCCAAAGTCCTTTTTCACACCAGTGAAGGCTTTAGTATTGCCTTTTCAGACAAAGAGAATCCTGTTGCCGAAATTGAGCAGAAACTATCTCAACGTGTCATCGACCCGGATGTGAAATACATCGCCATTTACATTACCCCATACAACAAGTACGAAGCCAACCTGCAGAAAAGAGAGATTTACTACAAAGTGAAGGAACTGCTGCTAAAACGCAGAATTACATCTCAGTGTATTGAGGCCAATAAGGTAATAGAACAGGGCGAAAACTATGTGTACAGTCTGCCCAATATTGCGGTGGCCATATTGGCCAAGTTAGACGGCATCCCCTGGCGTTTGAATACGCCAATCAAAAATGAACTCATTGTTGGGGTAGGAGCATTTAAGCACATAGCAACCGATGTACAATACATTGGTTCAGCGTTCAGCTTTAATAATACAGGCGGCTTCAACCGCTTTGAGTACTTCATGAAGCATGAAGTGGACGTACTTGCAGGTTCTATTTCAAGAGCAATAAGAGATTATGCAACTGTAAACAATAGCCCAGACAGGCTTATCATTCATTTCTACAAAACCATGAATGAAAAGGAACTAGAACCAATAGAAAAGGCATTGGCAGAATTGGGTTTAGATATTCCTGTATTCATTGTTACTATCAATAAGACAGAATCAGAGGACATTGTTTTATTTGACCGAGGATGGGCAGATTTAATGCCTACGAGTGGCACTTACGTTCACATTGGAGAAAACAGATACTTGCTTTGCAACAATACAAGGTATTCTGCAAGCAGTTTCAATAAGAATGACGGTTATCCATTCCCGATAAAATTGAAAATTGATTGTACTGATAAAACCCAGTTGGCTGAAACCAAAGTTGTGAAAGAACTTATTGACCAGGTATATCAATTCAGTCGTATGTATTGGAAAAGCACCAATCAGCAGAGTTTGCCAGTTACAATCAAGTACCCCGAAATGGTGGCAGAAATTTACCCTCACTTTGAAAACGAAAATTTACCCGACTTTGGCAAAAGCAATCTTTGGTTTTTGTAACCCTACATATTAAGCATAAATTAATTTTATGAATAAATTTAGAAATGCAGCAATACAAATACTTTCTGAGGCCAAAAAACCCTTACACTACAAAGATATAACTAAGCTTGCACTAGAAAAAGGCATTTTGGAAACAGAAGGAGCAACACCTGATGCAAGTATGAATGCACAGATTATTACCGATATAAATAAAAAGGGCGAAAGCTCTGATTTTATTAAAACGGCTCCATCTACTTTTACTTTAAATCCAAACAAAAAAGTATTAGAGCCTAAAAGGCAAAAGAAACTACTAGAAGAAGAAGCAGTAGAGGAAGAAAAAATAAATTTAGAAACTGGCTTTATTGGAAAGGCAGGAGAACATCTAGTATGTTCTGAACTATTATTTAGAGGTTATAATGCAAGCATAATGAGTGTTGATTCTGGAATGGATATAATAGCCACAAAAAACAACAGACTATTTTCTATTCAGGTAAAAACAGCTAATGCAAACGCCTTTAATACTTATAATTTTGATGTAAGAAAAGTTTCCTTTGAAAAAAATTATGCGGGCAATACCTTTTATATCTTCATTCTAAAGGGAAAAACACAAACACACTTTTTGATTATTCCTTTACATGAGATGGAAAAGAAAGTAGCTGAAAAAGCCATTAGCTATGTACAGAGCTATAAAAAATATCGTGTTAAAATTGATATAAGAGATAATAAAGTTTATTTAGGGAACAGAAATCACGAAATGAATTATTATCTCAATAAGTGGGAAATTATTAAGTAACCTATTACACAAATAAAACAGGCCTCACTGATGTTTCTACTACATGTAACAAGTCACACAAAAGCCCTCTTTAATATTTAAAGCAGTTTTTAACTTCCATATTTTTTGGGGAAATATGCTAATAAAAGAAACAAAATGAAGATTTTTATAACTGAACTTAGTTTATGCATTGTAGTAATAATGCTTGTGATTAAATATTTAATTTTTCCTTTACAATATTTGTGGGAAGGCCTGTAAATTGGCAAAATTCATCAATAGATCCCAGTTGATTGTTTTCTTTGGAAAAATGATTTTTTATTTTCTTGATTATTTCCCTCCCCCATCTTTCACTTTTACCTGTTAAAACGTGGATGTCCTTGGGATAAATGCAAATTCTTTCCATTCAATCAAAATTTATGCTTTATACTTATGGTTACAAATTTACTTAATTCAGAAATGGAAATGGAAATAAGTAATGGAATAATTGGCATAAAGTTAAAATAACGGAACAGTTGTTTTTTAAAGTAATAAAACGAACATAATTTTATTAAAAATTATAATTTTTAAATGGAAAAGGGTTTACAAAAGTTTACAGAAACACAGACAAAAGTAAATTCATTATTAGCAAAGAGTAAGATTCGAAGCGGTGAAGTTGATGAGTTATTGAATGAAGATGAAAAGGATATACTTGCCAAAATTCTTACAGATAAAATTAATCAAGCAAGAGATACAACAAGAGATAAATTGCTAGAGCAAGTAGATGAAATTCTTCCTATAGACACCAAAAACCAACTTTGGGAAAATAATCACTACTTAATTACTGCATCTATAAGTAAGCTAATTGAAGAGCATGGTAAAATGCCAACTAAAAACTTGATTGCAAATGATACTGGTCTTAGTAGGCAAACTATACATAAACATTTAAAATCCTATAATGAACATCCTCTATATGACGAACAAACTAAACAATTCAAATTTATTTTTGATAGAGTTCTAGCAAAAGTTATCAAATTAGCAATACAAGGAAATATTAAGGCAGCGAGACTATATTTTGATGTAATGGGAAATATAAGTAAGGTACAATTGCAAACTACTCACCATACACTTATACAAAGTCAAAATAACTATATTCAGATCAATGAAACGGTATTAAATCAGGAATCAATTAAATATTTAAATTCTGAACAATTAAATACTATTGAAAGTATATTAAGGTCAGCAGTTCCACAATGTTACAAAAGCAAAACTAATTATAAAAATAGATGAAAAATTGTATAATTATACAATTAATTGATTTTCAATATAAAATATAATAAAATTATATTTTATTTCTAATATTGCTTCACAAATATCTTTTTTACCAAGAATACCAATACTTTTGCACCGAATTATTTGAATCATTCAAAATAATTTCTTCAAATTTTCCAAATAAAAGCCAGAAGAAAAATCCCATTATTTTAGGGGAAAAACACCATTGCTAGTAAGAAGCCTTTATAGAGCTTTGTACTCCAATAAAAATATGTGCTAAGTTGTCAATGTCTAACTATTATATTAAAAACTGTACCCTGCTGCTAATATGGATGAGCATAAGTCTATTTAGCAAATCCCAACCATTGGATAGTACGGCTAACCATTTACAACAATTACCACTACAGTACATTCATAAGGTTAACCATAAAATAGACCGTTACAGCAACCGCATTACCCAAAAAACACTAAAAACTTTAGAAAGGCTCAGCCGCTGGGAAAATAAAATACAAAAGCTTTTGCAAAAAGTAAACCCTGAAGCGGCTGAAAAGCTCTTTGGCAATGGCCAGACTACCTTTAGCACCCTGCTACAAAAAATTAAAGAAGGCAAAACCATTGCAGAAAGCTACCAGGCACAATACAATGAGTATAGAGATAAGCTAACCGGCAGTTTAAGCTATTTACAGCAACAAAAAGAGCAACTCAATCAAAAGCTGGTGGGGCCTCTACAAAACGCTAGTCAGAAAATGCAGCAGCTGGAAAAACAGATCCAAGACAGTGAAGCACTGGAGCAGTATATTAAAGAACGTAAAAAGCTGCTGATAGAGCAATCCATCCAATACATTGGTAAAAGTAAATACTTACAAAAAATAGATAAGGAGTCTTACTATTATATCGAAACCCTTAAAAATTATAAAGAGCTCTTCAGTGATCCTAAAAAAGCAGAAGAATTGGCTTTAAAAGTATTGAATAAAATTCCTGACTTTACAAAATTTTTGGAGCAAAATAGTCAACTCGCCAGCTTGTTTAGCATGCCCGGCAGCGCTATAGACCCTCAAAGCCTGGCAGGGCTACAAACGAGGAACAGTATTAATGCCCTTATACAAGGCAGGATAGCTGCCGGAGGCCCGAATGCTCAGGCACAAGTTACCCAAAACATACAGCAGGCACAACAGCAACTGCAGCAGCTAAAAGATAAACTGCTACAATCCGGACAAAGCAGTACAACAGATGAACTACCCAGCTTTAAACCCAACAGCCAAAAGACAAAAACCTTTAAACAAAGACTGGAGTTTGGCAGCAATGTACAGTTTGCAAGGAACAACTCTTATCTGCCTTCTACAGCAGATATTGCCTTAAGTGTAGGTTATAAGCTCAACGATAAATCTACCATCGGTATAGGAGTCAGCTATAAGCTGGGTATGGGGAGCATTGAGCGCATCCGCTTCAGCCACCAGGGTGTGGGACTGAGAAGTTTTGTAGACTGGCGGCTCAAAAAGCAATTTTATATTAGCGGAGGCTATGAGATGAATTATAATACAGCCTTTAGCAGTGTTTCACAACTGAGCAGTTACGACAGCTGGCAGCCATCAGGGTTAATCGGCATCAGCAAGAAGATAGCTGTTAAAACCAAATGGTTCAAAGCAACCAAATTACAATTACTATATGATATACTCCACCGTACACACTTACCTGCTAGCCAACCGGTAGTGTTTAGGGTGGGATATGAGTTTTAAAATAACCGGAATAATAAAATTATGAGTATAAATATGAGATCATTTATTACACTTTTACTATCATTGTCAACAATAATGTCTGCAATAGGACAAAATGCCGTGGTTAGCCCTGCAATAGATTTAAGTGAGCATATACCACAAAGTCCTTCTGGAGCAACCCTCGGAAAATATTTTGAATTCCCCGTAAATATGTCGACAGGTATACCTTTGATAGAAATACCTATTTACACAATTAAAAGCGGCAATATAGTTTTACCAATTAAGTTAAGATATCATGCTGGCGGTATAAAGATTAACGAATGTGCCAGTTGGGTTGGCATGAATTGGTCACTAGACTTAAATAATTCCATAACTAAAAGAGTAAATGGATTAGACGATTTTTATACAGCAGCTAATACAGGAAATTCAAGCACGCTTGCATTCGCAAATCCTGATTATACTGCCGATCTACCAGGTATAAATATTAAAATAGATAATATAACAACAATGATCGATACTCTAGGAAGTCAATATGGAATAAATAATTCAGAAAATTTTAATAAATTTTTTGGAAGGATCGCTCAGGGCTATATAGATGGGGAGGCAGATGAATTTTTTTATTCGACCCCGGAAGGTGGTGGAATGTTTTATTACAATCAAAAGAAAAAAGATTTTGAAACACAACAAATTAATGGCTGGAAGGTTGAAAGTGGTGGTGATTTTTATGACCAAAACTCTATTCCAAGTTTTAATATTTATTCAAATAATGGAATATTTTATGGATATGATATAGTGGAAGAAGCAGAGAACCCACTTTATTATAAAGCAGGATCCCTTGGTTTGGGAGCACCAACCAAGCGCTTTTCGCCAACGGCATTTTATATGTCAACCGCAGTAGATCAAGCAACAGGAAAATCTATTTCAATAACTTATAATACAGATTATGGGAAAACTCTTTTAGGTTATACCTTGAATAAAGAGTATAATTTACAACAAAATTATGGCTTGTTTAGCTTAAATAAAGATATGATATATCGCCAAGGAACTGAAATAACTCCTAAAGCAATAACATTTGAAAATGGTAGACTTGAATTTATTCGTGATAGTAATAAAAGACTAGATGGGGGGGTAAGAGCCTTAAAAGAAATAAATGTTTACAACAATAACAATCGTATAGTAAAAAAATTCGCTTTTGAATATTTTTATGACACGGCCAATATCAATACATGCAGTAGTATTTACGTTTACAATGAGCCCGGCTTATGCGATACACTGTCAAAACGATTGTTCCTAAAATCCATACAGGAATTAAACTATGAAGCTAACAACAATATCATAAAAAATCCACCTTATATATTCACTTACGATATGGCAAAGAAGCTACCTTGTAGGCTCTCCTTTGCCCAAGACCATTGGGGTTATTATAACGGAAAAATAAGCAATACTACTCTTATTCCAAAGGAGCCCATGAAGACCTTAACAGGCGCAACAGATGGAGCTGACAGAGAAATAGATACTGCCTTCGCAAAAGCTGGAACCCTTTCTGCAATAACTTATCCAACTGGTAGTAAAGCTACTTTTTTGTATGAAAATAATAGAACCCAAAGTAGCTGGATGGGAGGGTTACGAATTAAGAATATTATAAATTATGATAATGTCGGACAAAAGAACCTGACAACGGAGTATGAGTATATCAATAATAATGGCATAAGTACTGGAGTTGGAGGGTTTATACCATCATATTATTATATATACCGATACACTCCAAGTAATGATAATCCACAAGGATCAAGCCTAATTTTAAAGGTAAGTAACAATCCTATATATCCTTTATTTTCATATCAAAATTCCTCTATTCTTTACAAAGAAGTTACAAAAAAAATAAAGGGCATTTCAGAAGACTTATGCTCGAAGCATTATTTTACCACGGAAAATGATTTTAGTATTGAAAAAAACACTGAAATTAGAAATTTATCGACCGGTGTTCCTTACAATAAATATACAAATCTTGATGCCCTTAAAGGTATTGAGTATAAAACTGAATTATTAAAAAGAGATTCCAATGGAATATATACTGTTACAAATACGCATACAAATGAATATACAACCTTAAAAAATTTTAGTTTATACCAAATCAGCTTACAAGTTGGTTGGGGAGATGACTTTGGAGGAACGCAAGGATGGGTATGGAATAATCATGATCCTTATGTTCACATTCCAATATGGCCTACTCCAAGTTATAATGGATATTTTACGTTTAGGGAGAAAGTTGTAAACTCTAGATCAGAGGATGTAAATTTCGACAATGCGTTACAAATAAAAAATTCTACCAATTATATTTATGATCCTGAAACTGGCAACCTAAAAATTAGCCGGTCAACCAATAGCTACGGTGATACAATAATTCAGGTGACTAATTATGTATCAGATTTTCCCAACACTAACAATGCAATCGGTTTTTTAAATCAAATTTATCAACTCCATAGTGTTAACGCAATAAGTAAACCGATTGAGATTGTCCGATACCTTAAAAAGAAAAATGCAACAGATAGTACGCTTATTGAAGCAACACATTATGAATATATTGATAAAAAAATAAAGAAAATTTACAAATTACCTATAAATA
Source organism: uncultured Ferruginibacter sp. (assembly GCA_964586215.1). Classification (GTDB taxonomy): domain Bacteria; phylum Bacteroidota; class Bacteroidia; order Chitinophagales; family Chitinophagaceae; genus Ferruginibacter. The sequence continues at coordinate 4,985 of CAZPHA010000059.1, read as the reverse complement.
CTTCTATTAGTAATTTCCAGATGGCAAAACAAAGTAATCAATTCTCCTTTGATTCACGCTATCAATTAGAACAAGAAATAATCGACTATGATATATATTCTAATCCAACAACATTATTAAATCGAAAAAGTTTTAACTCTTTGATATGGGATATTAATAGTAATTCAGTAATAGCTTTTACAACAAATTCCACGAACCAAAATGTAGCATCGTCCTCTTTTGAATCGGATAGTAAAGGCAATTTCAGTTTCAATGGAATAGCGACAGTAGATGCAACAGCCCCCACCGGAAAAAAAGTATATAATCTTACCAGCGGCAGTATTTCTAAAACAGGTTTAAACGCCGCTAAAACTTATGTTGTTTCTTACTGGAGTAAAAGTGGGCCGCAAAATGTAAATAGCACTAATGCTACAGCAGGGCCAGTTAAAAACGGCTGGACTTTATATCAGCATATTGTTAACAATCCTGCCAATGGAACTATAACTATTTCCGGTATAGGTACAATTGATGAGCTGCGTTTATATCCCAAGGAAGCCCAAATGACCACCTATACTTACGAACCCTTAATCGGTATGACAAGCCAGTGTAATGCCAATAATCAAATTAGCTATTATGAATATGATGGATTAGGAAGATTAAATTACATTCGGGACCAGGATAAAAATGTTATTAAAAAGATCTGCTATAACTATGCCGGGCAGCCTGAAAACTGTGATACAAATATTGTGTATTATAATCAACAACTTAGTAAATCTTTTATAAAAAACAACTGCCCCCCAGGCTATATTAGCACCCCTGTTAATTACATTGTACCTGCTGGTAAATATACATCAAAAATTAGCCAGGCAGATGCGGATGCGCAAGCACAAGCTGATATCAATAGTAACGGTCAGATTTATGCCAATACAATTGGATCTTGCTTTGCCGGATGTGCGATTATCAAATGTGTTGGAGAAGGAAAAAAATGCATTAATGGCATCTGTGAAACAGGAAAGATAATAGTTACTGATAGCTGGTTTGGTAAAGTATGGAACTGCACTTATCATTATAAATGGAGTGATGGTAGTATAAGCCAAGATTATCAATCTTCAGATCCTTTAATTTGTAACCCTTAATATAATACTTATAATTATTATAATATGCCAACCCTAAATTATTTAGCACTTAGTATTTTTTACTCAATAGTAAACATTTATAGCTTCAATATACAAACATTAGAGGGCAATACCATAAGCCTTGAACAATATAAAGGCAAAAAGATGTTATTGGTAAATATTGCTACTAATACTATAGAGACAACCAAGCAACTGTCAGACTTGGAAAGGTTTTATCAGACTCACAAAGACAGTATTGTAGTCATTGGCTTCCCGTCCAACAGCTTTGGTAATGAATCAAAAAGTAATGCTGAACTGCAAAATTATTTACAGCAGAATTATCATCTTCACTTCCCTGTCATTGAAAAAACATCTGTGGTAGGTAGTGATGCTCACCCTGTATACAGGTGGCTACAATCAGCAACTGATAACGGCGTAATAAACGTAAGAATAAAAGAAGATTTTCAAAAATTTCTCATCAACCGTAATGGAAGTCTCTGTGGTTTGTTTTCCTCTAAGACAAGCGTACTAAGTGATAAAGTACAAAATGCTATTAAGTATTAAATAATTGATTAATTGAATTTACAATGATAAAATTATCTACCTATCTATTAATTTGTTTATTAAGTCTATCATCAGGTACTACTCTTTGCCAGGTTATTCCTCCCGGACCCTATCCGGTAGATGCGAAGGTAAACTACATCAAAATCTGGGAGCCACAGGTACCTATAAACAACCACACTTTAGTGGCAAGCAAACCTGTTACAGAGGTAAAACAAACAACTGAATACTTTGACGGCCTCGGCAGGCCTATTCAAACCGTTGCCAAACAGCAAAGCCCTCTGCAAAAAGATGTGGTAAGCGCAAAAGTATATGATGAGCTGGGAAGGGAGCAGTATCAATATCTACCTTTTATCTCTACAGCAGCTGATGGCAAGTTTAAACAAGACCCTTTCCAGCAGCAAAAAGCCTTTAGTACAGCCCAATACCCCGGTGAAACTTTTTATTATGCCAAAACAAATTATGAACCCTCACCCCTAAACAGGGTGACCAAACAAATGGCTGCCGGTAACAGCTGGTCAGGGGCTAACAGAGGTGATTCTGTCAGTTATGAAATTAATGTAGCCGGTGAAGTACGGATATGGAGTATTGCCACTGGCAATGCACTGGTACTGCCCACCAGTACTGTCTTTTACGATGCAGGGCAACTATACAGAACCGTTACTACCGATGAGCATGGCAAAAGAACCGTCGAATATAAAGATAAAGAAGGGCAGGTTGTATTGAAAAAGGTGGAAATAACACCCGGAGCTGACATCATCAGCCATACCGGCTGGTTGTGTACCTACTATGTATATGACGATTTTAACAACCTTCGCTTTGTCATGCCTCCCAAAGCAGTAACACTTATAGCAGCCAATTCATGGGTACTGACAACCCTTATCGCCAATGAACTATGCTTTCAGTATCTCTATGATGGCAGAGACAGGCTCACCGTTAAAAAGGTTCCCGGTGCAGCTGAAGTGTATATGGTTTATGATAGTCGAGACAGGTTGGTGATGAGTCAGGATGGTAACCTGCGGCAGGCCGGCAAATGGATGGTTACGCTGTATGATGATCTCAACCGTCCTGTAATAACCGGACTGCTGTTCAATGCCTCCACCTTTACCCAGCATCAGGCAGCGGCTGATCTCAGTGCAGCTTATCCCTTTGCTGCTAATAGTCAACCTGTTCAAAACTGGGAGCTGTTGACTGAAACCCATTATGACGATTATGCTGGCCTGCCACAGGGCCTAAGCAATAGCTTAATAGCTACTTATATCAATGCTACTAACTTTATTACTACCTACAACTCTTTTCCTTTTTATGCTCAACCGCTCATAGCCAGTAACGCTACCATCAATAAGGTCACCTGTACGAAGGTAAAAGTATTAGGCACAGCTTCTACTTATCTGAACACCGCTAACCTATACGATGAAAAAGGAAGGTTGATACAAACCCAAAGCAGTAACCTCAGCGGCGGTATGGATATCATCACTACACAATACGACTGGAGCGGTAAAGTACTGCGTAGTCATCAGTACCAAAAAAAAGCAGGTAACAACGCTAAAGAATATCAGATTTTAAATAAATACGAATACGACCATGCAGGAAGATTGTTAAACATCAAAAAGACTTTTACTGCACAAGGTGTAGCCATGCCTGAAAAAACCATCGTGCAAAACAGCTATGATGAACTCGGACAGCTCAAAACCAAAAAGATTGGTCAGCAGCTCTCTAATCCGGCCTTACCTGTTGAAACCCTTACTTACGACTACAACATCCGCAGCTGGCTTTTGGGTGTCAACAGAGATTATGTAAAAGACGCCAATACAACCAATTATTTTGGCTTTGAATTGGGCTATGATAAACCCAATACCATCATACCGAATACCCAATACCTCAATGCCCAGTATAATGGCAATATCAGTGGTACCATCTGGAAATCTAAAGGTGATGGTGAAAAAAGAAAATATGACTACAGCTATGATGCAGCCAACCGTATCTTAAAGGCTGACTTTAACCAATATACCAGTGGCAGTTTTAACAAATCAGCAGGGGTAGATTTTAGCTCGGTGATGGGTGATGGAATAAACCCTTCTACGGCCTATGATCCCAATGGCAATATCCTGGCTATGAAGCAGTGGGGGCTGCAGCTGAATAACTCGGCTGTTATTGATCAGCTTTCTTACAACTATCATTTACGCAGCAATAAGTTAAAAGCGGTGGAAGATGCCATTGCTACCGATAACAAGCTGGGTGACTTTACCAATAAAAATAATGGTACGGATGATTATGGTTATGATGTAAATGGCAATATGATCACGGATCTCAACAAGCGTTTAAATGGCAATATCGGACTGGATCAGGCAGCAGGTGGTGCCATCAGCTACAATCATCTGAACCTGCCGGTACAAATCACTGCTAAAAAAGAAGATAATACCCTCAAAGGAACCATTGTATACACCTATGATGCCCTGGGTACTAAGCTAAGTAAACTGGTAACTGATAATACAGTAAATCCTCCCCGAATAGACACTACCTTATATATTAATGGTTTTGAATATAAAGATGATACCCTCCAGCAGGTAACCCATGAAGAGGGAAGAATACGGACGTTGGTGGTTAATGGGCAGTCGTCGTTTTACTATGATTATTTTATCAAAGATCATTTGGGTAATGTAAGAATGATGCTTACTGAAGAGCAGCAGACTGATCAATATCCGGCTGCCGGCATGGAAGTAGCTAACAATGCTACGGAAAGCCTGTATTACTCAAAAATACCTGAAACCAGAACTCCCAAACCTATGGGTTATCCGGATAACGACAATGCCAATGCATCGGTAGCAAAGCTCCGGGGCGATGGTAACAAGATAGGCCCGGGCATTACCCTCAAAGTGATGGCAGGCGACAGGTTCCACCTCAAAGTCAACAGTTGGTATAAAACGAATGGTGTACAGCCGGCAGCGCCTGTCAGTCCGCTGACCGATCTGCTCAGTGTGCTCACCAGCAGTGTAGGCAGTATGCCGGGAATCAAAATCACCGCCCAGCAGCTACAGCAGGCAGGAGTATTTACACCCGGAACGACCCAGTTTTTAAACACTCAAGTGCCACAGGCAGGAAAACCCAAGGCTTATGTTAACTGGATACTTTTTGATGAGCAGTTTAACTATGTACAAAGCAGCAGTGGCGCTGAGCAGGTAGGTGCTGATAATACACTTACCAACCATATTAAACAAGACCTACCTGTCAATAAAAATGGTTATCTTTACGTATATGTTAGCAATGAAACGCCTAACATAGACGTGTTCTTTGATAACCTCCAGGTAACACACCTCAGAGGGCCGGTGC
>CAZPHA010000058.1:0-18147 GCA_964586215.1 uncultured Ferruginibacter sp. | reverse complement strand
ACAGCGCTTTCATTGTTTGTGCTTCGCACACAACGAAAGCTTAGTTATTAGCGGTTGTTATTTTCGGAATAATAGTTTGTCAAAAATCTGAACAATATTTAAATAATCTTTTAACTCAGATACGTTGTCATAAAACTTTGAGTAGCTGTCTGGATTGTCAAACTGATAAACTCTGAACTTATCTCCGATTTTAATTTCTATCGTATAGCTTTCGCCGTCCATAACATGAATTTTTCTTTCCGTTGTGTCACCTTCAGCAGTTACCTGAACGTCTTTACGCATTTTGCTTTTCAATTCTACTTGATTTGGAAGTGTCAGAATGTTGTAAGAAAGAAGTCGCAGAAACACACTGTCAAAGCTGGGTTTAGCTCTCAATTTATATTTTTTAATTTTAATTGGCTTGTTACATTCGTCATATTCAACTGCATTCCAGGTTGTGTCAACCATAAAAAGTCTACGTAGTGTTTTTGTGTTGCTCAAAGAGTGAAGTCGATAAAGTCTGATGTCAACCGTTGCAGAAGATTTGTCAATTTGAACAAGTTTTATTCTGTCATTAAAAACAAGGTTTGGAGCTTTGTTTAAGCTGTCACCAGAGATGCCGTCTGTCGAGATTGTAGTAATACCTCTTATTGTGGTCTGTCCAAAGGAAATGTGTCCCAATAAAAGCAGAGTAAAAAATAGTCTTGTCATATCTGAATGATGCTACTTACGGAGAGTTTACATAATAACCGCTAACGTTGCGCTTTGCGAAGTTCCCCACTTGCAGGGCGATGTTTGCAAGTTTACTTGCAAACAGTAAAGCCCGAAAGTGGGAACCAGAATTGCGCAAAGCAGGTGTTGTACGCTGTGCTGCCCGGCAGCGCAATTCTGGCAAAGCGCAACGTTGTAACGCAATTTAGTAAAATGCTGGGAGTGTTTGCGCAGCTTACACGAAAGCATTTTACTGCTGCCGCAGGCAGCATTGCGTTACAACGGTTTGGGTATTGGCGTAGTGGCGGATTTTTAGCACTAAAGTTCAATTGAAGAACGAATGTTGAACCTTGCACAAATGTTCAATCCAAGCCGTTCAGCCGCCATTACGCCAATACCTTGTTATCTGCTGCCCCTTTCTCGGTTGTCGGTTGGTTGAGCGGTGGCAAAAAGCACACTCTTTTGCAAGCTTTGGTTTGTGCGGCTTGCAAATGTGTGTGCTTGTGTGTTGGCTATGTCTTGGATTGTTTACGAAGTCCAATCACAGCGTTCTTAATGTCTTGTTTAGCACCTTTGTTGCTCCATTCTTTCCAAAATTTAATTGTTGCACTGTCTGGTTTTATTGTTGGTTCCGAAATAAGAACCCTTGTCGGCAATAATGAAGCATCTCCAACTATCAATGCTTCGCCTATGTCTAAAATTGGAAGTACTTCTGTCAATCCTGTAAGATTTTCGGGTAGAAGTCTTTTAATAACAGCTTGGTCTTCAGCATTAGCAAGTCGTAACGAAATAAAATTGTTGCATTGGCTTAAAACAGTTCGGTTTACTTCTGCTGGTCGTTGGCTGATTACTGTTAAACTAACTCCATATTTTCTACCTTCTTTTGCAATTCTTTCAAAATTTTTCAAGCCAAGTTCAGAAGCATTATCTTGATTGGTTCTTTCGGGAATGTATAAATGTGCTTCATCACACAGTAAACAAATTGGGTGTTGGTTTTCTTTTGTTGTCCATTGTTGAACAGTAAACACAAGTCTTGCAACCAATCCAATTACCAACGGTAAAACATCTGACGGAACTTCTGAAAAATCTATTATTTTCACTCCAGATTTTTTACCGTTAAGCTCTGAACCGTGCATTAAAGCACTACAAAAATCATTCAACCATTCTAATTGTAATTCATCTTCGGAAATTTGAAATAGAAAACCTAAACGTTTATCTTCTTTTTTTGCTTCAAGTCGTTGAATAAAACGAGATAACTTTCCATTAAAATCCCCATTCTTACCTGCCGCTGTTGAACCTGCAACACGTTCTGTGTCTAATCGTTTAAGTTCATCTAAAACAGCATCTAATTTGTAAGGTATTGGACTGTCAATAGTTAAATTATCTGTAAATATTGTATCGCCTATTGAAGTAAGGTAGTTTTTCTTTTCAGTATATACAGTTCTCGAAAAAACCATAGCTTGATTTGGTGCATTACTATCACTTCTATCAAGCAACATTGCTAACATTTCTTCGTAGGTCAATAGCCAATATGGTAACATTAAAACACCGTTTGCAAGATTTCCTTTTTTGCCTAAGTCGGAAGGATTTGCAATTCTGAAATGCTGTATTCCGTCCGCTTTAAAATTTGCTCCGCTGTATTCTCCGTGTATGTCAAACAGAATAGAATTTGCCATTGACAATTTCGCAATCTGTTCAATGATTTTGGCTACACACCAAGATTTACCCGAACCTGTACTACCAACAATTACAGCGTGTCTTTGAAAAAGTTTATCTCCGTCCAAAAATGCTTCTGCATTTTCATCAATAGAATATTTTCCGATAGAAAGAGGTATTTCGTAATTCTCTTTAGTAGAAATTGTTTGCATAAACTTGGTAATATTCTCTCCGTCTATCAGGAAACATTTAGCTTCAATTTCGGGAACAGTGTCAAGCGTTCTCTTAAATACATTTTCTTTTTCTCCGTGCTTATTCAATAGTGTACCGATTAAGTTCACTTTCAGAATATTTTCTGTAAAAAGAAAGTTGTTTAAACCTAAATCATCGCCTATTGGTTTTTCTTCGTCTGATGCTTTACGTGTTATACGGTTGATGATACCGATTAAATGCTGACCTGCTTTAGAGCTTTGAATAGCAACTAAGTGATTTACTTGTAGCTTTCTAAGTTTTTCGAGTTCATCAACTTTTATTATTAGCGTTGCTGTATCAACGCTAAAAACTGTTCCGATAGAAGATGTATCTTCAAAAGTAAATATTGCCATATCTCGTTATTCTATTAGTTTTAAATATTCAGCCAAGTTCCAATAGCTAACATCTTTAATTATATGTTCTCCTTGACTTGATGAATATATCTTGGTATTTGTACTGTTATGTTCTTCGATTAAGACGTAATTTTTGCAACTTCCATCAATTATTGTTTCTTTCGTTTTTGGCGTAAGTTCTTTTGTAATCACTATGATTGGTTTTGTCTTAATCTGTTGGATTAGTTTTGGTTGAACGTGAATATCATTAAAGCCATATCCAATACATAGAAATCCATTTGCATTTTGAATTTCATTGTCTGCTTGTGCAAATATGGTTCTGTAAGGTTCGTTATGCGTTTCAAAATATTTACTCAATCCTGGCGTTACTATCAAAGGTTTGTAATCTTGCGGAATGTCTTTTCGTAAAGGTAAATGAACATTATCCTTTGCAGATGTTTCAAACCAATCCAAAGAACCGTGAACTTTCCAAATGTTTACTTGACCGCTATATCCTTTAATGTTTGCCAAAGCATTTGTATGAATATTGTCGGAAAAATGCCCGATGTAATTTTGTGCATAGCCCGTACAAATAAATGCTTCTGCCGTACTCGCACTATATTCTGCAATGCGGTCATAATTGGTCGTAACTATGGAAAATTTTCTATTGGTAGTCGAAAGCAAGTGTTTCATCAAATTTACCAAAGGAACTTCTTTCCCATTTAAAACAAACTGTTCATACGCTTTTAAATCTGCTTCCGCAATTAGTTCCCAAGTAGCTTTAATTACCGCTTTAAGAACATTATCGTTAAGTTGTATTCCTAATAACGCTTTTTCTAAATCATTACTTTCATCAAGACTTTTCTTAAATGCTTCAAATTGCTCATTATCTGTATCGTTATCAAATGACAATGTGTTTTTCAAATGTTCGCCAAGTTTCCACATTGAGGGCAAACCAAAAGGAACAGAAGCACCGCTGCCCAAAATGACTAATGGGATTTTATTTGTCCAATCTTGAAGTTGTTTTAAAAGTGCGTCAAAATCCATTTATATCGTTATTTCATATTTGTCAATCAAAAATTCATCAATTTCCTCTTTTGTAGCTCCATTAGATAAAAAATATTTGTCTTGTTCGTTCAACTCACAGATTCCAAAATTTTTCACATAGTTTTTAGCGTATGAAAAAAAGCCTCCCGAATATGGTTTACTTGTATTTGCCATATAATATTCAAACACTTTGGATTCCAAAATTCGTTTCAAGATTTTAAGTTCTTGATGCGATTCGTTAAAAATTGCGTATCCGCAATAAATCAACATATCTTTTTGGTCTGTAAAAACAAAATGTGGATTTTTGGTCATATAAGGAAAAAGCAATTTATAACCTTTATCGGACAATGCTTGCGTTCGTCCAAAAGCATACCAAGCTCCGTAATCTCCATTACCTTTATCTCTTGACAGTAACGTTTTCTTATTGTCTGACAAATATTTATAGGCTTTTGGAAAGTTGGCTTTTAAATACTTTTCATTCATTAGTGTAAGCGGACTTATTCCGTTTGTGTACGGATAAATCAGTTTCTCTTTTACAGCTTCAATTTCGTGTTCGTGCTTTAGAATATTAGGTTTGATTATATCTCTACAAATCCCTTTTTCTATTTCATATTTCTTTCCGTTTTGTTCGAGTATAAAATACTTTTCCGTTTCAGAAACAGGCTTGAAAATGTAAATGTTATTACATAGGGTAGCTATACCATTTCTTATTTTGTATTTTTCGCCTAATGGCTTTCCTGCACTTTCAATTCGTTTGATGTTTTCAATAATTGCATTGTCATTAAGTAACCAACCCTTATGAAAATCCAAATCCTTGTAAGGAATTTTATTGAAAGATTTAAGTCCATTTTGGGTTAATGTAGAACTACTTTCTTTCTTGAAAGATACTGTTGTTGATTGTTTTTTAGAGATTAGACAAATACAAGTGTACGCAGATTTATTTTCAAACAATTTTTCGTGTCCGAAATCTATAATACTCAAATCATATTCCTTTTCTTGCAAGTATTTTCTTAACTGTCTTGCATTTACACTTTTGTAAAATGAATTTACAGTTATATAGCCCAAAACACCATTGTCGTTTAGTTGCGTTAATCCAATTTCAAAAAATGGAATATACAAATCGGGGTTTCCTGATTTTGTAACCGTCCAATTTGATAAAAGTGTTTTAGATGCTTGGTCTATATTTTTGGCTCTTACATAAGGCGGATTTCCTACAATTAAATCAAATCCTTTATTTGCTTTAATCCTTGTTTCATTTTTTAACCAATCAAAGGAAAGTGCATTGGCACAATGAAGATTAAACTTAAACTCTTTTTTATCTTCTCCATTTGCCAAAGCTAAAAGAGAAAGCAAAATTTCAGTCCGATGAATGCTACTTTTGCTAATATCCAAACCGAAGATATTTTTGCTAAATATTTGATAGTAAGACTTGTTAGTTTCTGATTTTAATTTATAAGAAACAGTGTAAAGAAACGCACCACAACCACAAGAAATATCTGCTACCAAAATATTCTGATGTGGTTTTTCAATTTTTGAAAAAGAGTTCTCTACTATAAAAGTTTTGATATAGTTCGGAGTATAAACAGCTCCATTAACAACTTTCTCCTTTTTAGGAATAGCCAATTCAAACGCTTCGATTAAATCATCAAAAGTAAACTTAACGTCTAATTGAGTGTATTGGTTCAACTCCGAGTTTTCTGCAATAATCAGCGATTTTATTAAAGTGTTATTTCTGACTTTTATTCCATTCGATTTGATAAATGCAGAAACAATAATCTTATTCAGGGAAGTTTCATCTTCACTGAATACACTGATGATATTTTTTAATTCTTTCTGCATTTTGTCAGTCTAAAGTTTGAATTCTATCAATATTCCTACCTCTATCATTAAAGAATGCTTTGTCAGCATCTGTTAATCCATAAAGCTGATAACATAATTCATCTAATGCGTTCCATTGTGTTGCGAGTAATCTTGTAATACTTCTTTGCTGTGTAGGTGAAGATGATTTATAGTTGGTTTGTAATTCGTCAATTCGTTTGGCAATTACTGCCAAATCTGACTTTAATTGCTCATTTTCTCTGAAATTTGAAACAGGAAAAGGAACAGGTTCAAGAAATTGTTTATTGAATTTGAAATATCCGTTTGATTGTGGATTAGCTATTGACCTTGCTAAAACAGAATATACGGTTGAGTTGATGACAGCCGATAAGGCATAAAGACTGTTTTCGTCTTTTTGAGGAATGTCTATAAAAAAGACATTGGCATTGTCGCAATAAGTTCTGTCAGAAAATGTAACGGTAGCGAAAGTGTCCAAAGCCGTCATCGGTACTAATATTTTGGGGTATGTAGCTCCGTGATTTTGCACCCGTGTAAATAAGTGCCAACTGTTATCATCGTATTTTTCAGGAAATTTCTTCGGTAATGTCTCGACAGTAGTTTCAATTGTAACCTTGTTTCTTTGTAAATATTCGGAAGCAAGTGGAAACCTTTCTCTGAAATCAGTGAATTTTATTTCGGTTACAACACCGTCCGTAATATCATAAGGAAATATGACAAATACATCTGCATCGTCTTTCCTATATGGATAGAAGTTTTCATTGCAGATAAGTGGTCTGCAAGCCTCTAATTCAATTTCAAAATCTTCTTCAATGTGCGATTTCCCCCTGATAATTCCATTTTCAACAGAAATTGGTCTTATGTGATAAGCTCTATCCCAAAGCACCTGAATACCAACACGTACTTTTGCATAATCTCCTAAACTGCCATTTTCCAATAGTCTTGTTTTGATTTCAATGAGTTGGCTATCATCAAAACTCCAAGGATTAGCTGATACGGCAGATGCTGGTATAATAGAATATTGTTCGGGTGCAATATCTGGTGTTTCTGTTTCTCTTAATTGTGAGGGAAGTGTTTCAGGGGTTCCGTCATATAATTTGAAATTAAAACTGTCGGAAGATGATTTGTCCAATAGGAGTACAGCTACATAAGTAATACGGTCTTTAAATATACTCGTTGTTTCAAAATCAATAATAGAGGAAAGGTAATTTGATGAAGTAATTATTTCTCTAATTTTCTTTCCGTATTCTGTTTTGAAAAACCTTTTTTGAACAATATACCCAAGTCTTCCTGTCGGATTTAATAACTCTACCCCTCTTTCAATGAAAGGAATAGCCAAATCAACTTTTCCATTTTTTGAAGATGAAAATCTTGTTTTGATATATAGGTGCATATAAGGCAAATCAACATTGTAATGTTTTACCTCAACATAAGGCGGATTGCCGATTATAAAATCAAAGCCTCCTTTCTCTTCAAATACTTTACTAAAGCCCTGCTCACTTTCCCAATCAAAGATATTTGTATTTAAAAACTCATCTTCATTAAGTCCTAATGCTGGAAATTTTTCAAGAATATCAGATTCAACCAAAGAATTACCACAACGAATATTGTACCCAACTCCGTTTAATATTTTGTTGCCGAAAAGCCCAATTTCATTGTATGATTCAAGATATTCAGAGGTGTCAATTATCTTTAAAGACAAGGACATTTTAGTAACTTCAACAGCTTCGGGGTCAATATCAATACCGAAAATGCAATTATCCATAATGGCTTTCTTGCCCAATACATTGACAATCATATCATCATTTGTAGCAACAAAATATTTTTGGAAATCGGGGTGATTTGAAATGAAAAATAATTCTCGAAAAATTTCCTCGATATAATCATAAACCTCAATAGCAAAAACACCACTTCCACAAGCTATGTCTAAAATCTTTTTATCAAAAAGAGCTTCAATTCCTTCTTCCAAAAGTTTTTGTTTAGGAATCGTTCTTCTGATAATTTCTTGAACGATGTATTGAGGTGTACTTACCGCACCTTTGGTTTTTAAATATTCATTTTTGATTGCATCTTTTACTTCATTGTTTTCAATTAAAAGTTTTTTAGACAAGAAAATCTCGTAAATATCACTAAGTACCTTTGTTGGTATTACATCAAAACGATAAGGGGACGGATAGTAAATAACTTGGAGTAATTGGTCGAAAACTTCGTTTGAAATCTCAATTTCGTGAATTGCATTTATTCGGTCAAATAAAGGTCCGTCATAATGTTCAAAGAAATTGAAGTAAGAAGAATTTTTAAATTCATTCCAAAATCCTTTTTCTTTGAATGATAACAATAGTCCCTCTTCTTCAATTTTTCGAGCTTCACAAACCCGAATAAATAATATTCTGTTTATGATGATTTGAACAATGTAGCTAAGATTTGCTGAATTTTTTCTTATATAATCTGAATTGTTGTTCAGAATATCTGTAGCTAAAGCTAAGCGAAAATCAGAAAGCTGTTGAGCAAATTTAAAATCAGGAGTTGTTTTTTCAACATAACGATTTCCTTGAAAAGAAGATGAATAAATCTCGTCAAGTTTGCCTTTGTAAATATTTTCTTTAAGAAGATGTGCTTCTAAAATTTCAAATTTTTCAATGTAGTCGTCAAGGGTAAAATACAATCTTCCTAAATTGGCATTTTGTCCTCTTTCAGGTGTATAAGTACAATCGTAAATTGCAAATTCTTCAAAATTTGAAATGAAAGCACAAGGGGCTAAAATTGACCAACCGTAAGATTTTATTTGAAAGGCGGCTTCCGCATCATCAAGAATTTTTACAGTAATATCTTTAGCATCAAGAAATGTCAATTTCTGTCTTGCGACTTTGAAAGTATAATCAGGTCGTGTATTTTGCGAACCAATTTCTTTTAGTTTTTCTTTTTCAGCTTTTGATAAAACTTTCTCTTGAAGAATTTGAGAAGTATCTCGAACGTCCCAATCAAATAAGGTTAATAATTCATTCAGCCAAGTTCTGATTGTTTCTTCCGAAGTTAAATCGAGTTTGCCTTGCTCTTTGAACTTATTGTATTCAGCAATGAGTTCAGCTAATTTTTGTTTACGTTGTTCTGAACTCATTTTCTATTCTTTTTTGTTTGATATTTGATTTTTTCTTCTGCTGCTATTAAAATGTCTTTGGCATATTTTTCATCTGCAAGTTGATACGCAACTTGTCGGCTCATAAATGCAACAACAAGTTCTTTTTCGTCCACATTGAAAGTCTTAGCAATTATCGGGAGCATTTGCCTATTTACAGGTCGCTCTCCACGTTCTAATTTGCTCAATGTACTTTGGTCTATATCGAGCAAAGCCGCAAGTTTCCGTAAAGGCATTTCCGCCTTTTCTCTAAGTTGTCTGATATGGTCGCCTAAGTTTTCTATTTGCATCTTGAAAATTATTTCTTGACATTCGTGTCAAATTTAGTTTAAAATCTCATTCTGCCAAAATTTTTAGTAACGTTTTTCTGTCGGGGTGGTGGGTGGGCTTGGTTGCGTTGGCAAAATTGCAGCTCTTTTGCAAGCTTGGGTCTGTGCGTTGGCTTTGTGCGGCTTGCAAATGTGCTGCAATGTGCGGTGGGTTGTCGAGTTTTTGTCCGTCAGTTGATTGTTGTACGGTCGCTCGGTAGGGGTTGCAGATAACGTTGCGCTTTGCGAAGTTCCCCACTTGCAGGGCGATGTTTGCAAGTTTACTTGCAAACAGTAAAGCCCGAAAGTGGGAACCAGAATTGCGCAAAGCAGGTGTTGTACGCTGTGCTGCCCGGCAGCGCAATTCTGGCAAAGCGCAACGTTGTAACGCAATTTAGTAAAATGCTGGGAGTGTTTGCGCAGCTTACACGAAAGCATTTTACTGCTGCCGCAGGCAGCATTGCGTTACAACGTCCGAATTTACGCAAGTCATTGGAATAATATATATTTACTGCATATAACCATCAATAATTGATATAATATGACTAATCATGCGTATAACCAACAATTGAACGATTTTGTTAAGTTAATGGAGATCAAACGATACAGCTATTCAACCATAAAAACATATAAAAATGTTTTAAGCTCTTTGTTTACATTTTTCCATCATAAAACAGCCCATTCTATTACTCAAAAAGATATTGAAAAATTTATCTATTCTAAAATAACTGAGTCTGTTTCTATCTCTTATCAGAAACATATTTTGGGAGCAATTAATTTATTTTTTTCTGAAATGGAAAAGCGTCCATTGGACCTGAGTTTTTTATATCCCAAACGTAAAGAATATAAATTACCCGTAGTGTTAGCTAAATCAGAGGTAAAGGAATTGCTGGCAGCAGTATCAAATCTTAAGCACAAAACCATACTTACGGGCATATATAGTGCAGGACTAAGAGTGTCGGAAGTTATTAACCTTCAACTTGTGGATATTGATAGTAAACGTATGTTAATAAATATTCGTGATTCCAAGGGGAAAAAAGACCGGCAGGTGTCTTTATCTCCGTTTTTTTTGGAGTTATTAAGGCAATATTACCGAGTGTACAAACCTAAAACGTGGTTGTTTGAAGGGCAAACAGGTGGGCAATATACAATAAGAAGTGTGCAGGCTATCTTTAAAAATGCTTTGGTGAAAACAAAAATAAGGAAACATGCATCTGTTCATACTTTAAGACATAGCTACGCTACCCATTTACTTGAAAATGGTACAGATATAAGAATCATTCAAAAATTACTGGGCCATAATTCTATACGCACAACTCAAATTTATACGCATATTTCAACTGCTTTAATTAAAAGTGTAAAAAGTCCGCTGGATAGTTTATAAATTGTAGCTTTTCCAAATTGATCAAATCCGATTCTACAGCTCAACGGCTGCCGGATGCGGAAGGCGAGCCACCGCAGGTGGCGAGGCCCGAAGCGTAGCGAAGGGCCAGAGTGAAACGGAGCCTGAAGCAGCCGGGATCAATGCTGAAAAATGTACTACTGTTGACAGCCCCAACAATCAAATCTTTACACCATACATTTTAAGCTACATTGCCCACATCGCTGTATCTTTGCAGGATGTTAACAATCAGTCAGCGTGGCCGGCAGATGCCACCTTCTCCCATACGTAAATTGGTGCCGTATGCCGAAGCGGCCAAAAGAAAAGGTATTAAAGTTTATCATTTAAATATTGGTCAGCCGGATATAGAAACGCCACCGGCCATTTTAGATGCAGTAAGGCATAGCGATTTTAAAGTGTTGGAATACAGTCACAGCGCTGGTAATGAAAGCTATCGTAAAAAACTGGTGCAGTACTATCAAAAAGTGGGCATTGATGTTACGGCCGATCAAATCATCATTACTACCGGTGGCAGTGAAGCCATTTTATTTGGTTTCATGGCCTGTATGGACGCCGGTGATGAAGTGATTATTCCAGAACCGTTTTATGCCAATTACAATGGCTTTGCAGTGGAAGCCGGGGTGCAGGTGAAGCCGATTACTTCTTCCATCGAAAATGGATTTGCCTTGCCACCCATCAGTGCATTTGAGGAAGCCATTACTCCTAAAACTAAGGCCATCATTATTTGTAATCCTAACAATCCTACAGGTTATTTATATAGCAAAGAAGAGATGGAAGTGCTGAAAGAAATTATTTTAAAGCACAACCTTTATTTATTTGCAGATGAGGCTTACCGTGAGTTCTTTTACGAGGGTACACATACCAGTGCGATGCATTTAACGGGCGTAGATAATCATGTGGTGTTGATGGATACGATCAGTAAGCGATACAGCGCCTGCGGTGGTAGAATTGGAGCTTTTGTTACCAAAAATAAAGATTTGCTAGAGGCTGCGATGAAATTTGCACAGGCAAGGTTAAGCCCACCTTCATTTGCACAAATATTGGGAGAAGCTGCGGTAGACTTGCCTGATAATTATTTTGATACTACTAAGGCTGAGTACAAACTACGTAGAGACACCATAGTGAAGCGCCTGAACGCTATTCCGGGTGTATTTTGTCCTAATCCGGGCGGTGCATTTTACGCCATGGCTAAATTACCCATTGATGATTCGGATAAATTTTGTCAGTGGTTGCTGGAAGAATTTTCTTACAATAATCAAACGGTGATGTTGGCGCCAGCAACGGGCTTCTACAGTACACCGGGACTGGGTAAGCAGGAAGTACGACTGGCCTATGTGTTGAATACGGATGCTATTCATGCCGCTATGGATTGTTTGGAAAAAGCATTACAACAATACAATGCTTAAAAGATGTTTATGGTAAAAGTAGGTCAATATAATCATCTGAAAGTAATACGCATCGTTGATTTTGGTGCGTACCTGGATGATGGTGCAGAAGGAATTTTGTTGCCGAAAAGATTCATGCCCGAAAATGTAAAAGTAGGCGATGAGTTAGAAGTGTTTGTGTATCATGACAGTGAAGGCCGGCTGATTGCCACTACACAGCAACCGCAAGGAGTAGCAGGTGATATTGTGAAATTAAAATGTGTAAGTGTAACCCAACAGGGAGCATTTTTAGATATGGGATTGATGAAAGATATTTTTGTACCCCGATCGAAACAGCTTTCTGTTATGCGACCTAATGGTGAGTATTTGGTAAAAATTTATCTGGATGAAAAAACAGGTAAGTTGACCGCTACTGAAAAATTTGCTGCTACTTTAAATAATTTGGATGTTGTTTTAAAAGAATTAGAGGCTGTTGACCTTATTGTGTACAGGCGGACAGATATTGGTTATGTAGTGATTATTAACAACCAACATACCGGGGTGCTGCATTTTAGTGATATTTTTAAATCCATTGCTATCGGTGATCACTTAAAAGGATACATCAAAAATATTTACCCTAATGAAAAATATCCGGAGAAAGGCTGGTTGATGGATGTAGCGCTTGGCAAACCCGGTTATAGCCGTGTGGAAGATGAGTCAGGTAAAATTCTTCGGTTATTAAGTGAAAATAATGGTTACCTGCCTTATAATGATAAAAGTGATCCCGAAGCTATTTATGAGTTTTTTGAGATGAGCAAAAAAGCATTTAAAATGGCGGTAGGAAATCTTTACAAGCAGCGAAAAATTAGTCTGGAGAAAACCGGCATCAGATTAATATAACTTGCATTAATCAGTAAATTTTTTTATTTTCATCCTATTTTATTAATTTGTCTTTAAGATAAAACTCCAGTTATCCATCCCTCTGTGTTTCTCACTTTGTGGAAAGTATTCTACTATTATTGTTATTATGATATATATAAATTATTCATTATCACATAAATAAAATTTGGAATAATTTTTAATTTATAATTAATTATTATATATAATTATAATAAAATCCGGTACTATGAGAATGCTACATTATATTTTCAGAATTGCTTTTTCTAAGAATCTTCCAATAAAATTTTTGCTGGTATTGATACTGATAAAATGTTCAATAAATGTAAAGGGGCAAGGCAGTTTATCAGCCAGTACAAAAAGCATTTTACATACCATACAAACATTGCAGCTTACACAACGCTCAAAAAAAATACAAATACCTGAACAATTACAAAAAGAGCTTCACATTTTTAGTAAAAATGATGTTCAATATATTAATGCATTGGTTAAAGTTAATCTGAATGAAATCGATATAGCATCATTAAGCAATCTTGGTATTCATATCAATACTAAAGCCGGTGATATATGGACGGCGCAGATACCTGTAGATGTGTTAGAAAAAGTATCGACTGTTAAAGGTGTTATAGCAATTGATATGGGTGGGAAAATGAAGTTGTTATTAGATGCAGCCCGAAAGGATACTAGAGCAGATGATGTACACCAGGGTATCAATCTTTTAAAATCTTATCAGGGTGAAAATGTTGTAGTGGGGATAATCGATATAGGTTTCGACTATACCCATCCTACTTTTTATGATTCGGCTAGTAAAAAATGTCGAATATCGAGAATATGGAATCAGTTTTATACAGAAGATGGAGGTGATCTGGGACTTCTTCCTCCAAAAGGATATAATTATGGTGTTGAAATCGTTAATCCTGATGATAAAATTAAAAGTTTAGATATAAGTGAGTATAAAGATGAAATAAAAAGGTTTTATGTATCTGATGGCACTGAAGATACGCATGGTACACATGTAGCAGGCATTGCGGTGGGGTCAGGCTGGGGAACACAAGGTCAGTATAAAGGTATAGCGCCCAAGGCTGAAATAGTAATGGTTACGGTTAAAGATGAGGAGTGGAGTTCTGCCGATATTATTGATGCCATGCAATATATTTATGATTATGCTGCATCTGTCAATAAGCCAGCTGTTATTAATTTTAGTGCAGGCACTGATATTGGACCTCATGATGGTACATCTTTGCTTTGCCATGGCTTTAATAATTTAACCGGTGAAGGTAAAATCATAGTGGGGGCTGCCGGAAACAGTGGCGGTGAGCAAGATCATTTAATGCATACTTTCAATACGTTAGATAGTGCTTTTACATTAATTGGTTATTATGCTGAAAACACATTACATACTAATTTTAGTAACGAAGTTATTGATTGTTGGGGCTCTGCAAATTCAGATTTTTTCACTAAAATTATCATTTATAATAAGGGCAAAAAAATAGGTGAAACTAAATTTATTGCGGCTTCATTGAATGGAGTGTTGACAGATACTATTTATGAAGATACTGATACTGCATTTGTAAAATTTACGACTGAGTATGTGAATCCGAATAATAAGCGCCCTAATATATTAATAGACATTTCAACGAGTAAGTTATCCACTTCGTTAAGTTATCATTTGGCACTTAAGGGAGAAAATACACAAGTACATGCCTGGGGTAGAGGGTTTTTAAGCACCGAACAACCTAAGTACATTGCCGGAGATGATGCCTATACCATCGTCGATGGACAAACAGCCGAGAAAATGATTGCTGTAGGAGCTTATGCTACCATAAATAAATACATAAATCTTAATAATCAGGAACAGAATTATGAGAATGAAATTGAGGTAGGTAATATTTTATATTTCTCCAGTCATGGCCCAACAGTTGATGGTCGCATAAAACCTGATATTACTGCTCCGGGCTTCATTAAATCTTCTATTTCTTCCCTACAAAATTTTGATGGAGAGGAAGAAGAGTTTGGTTCAGAAGTTTATAGTCTGACGTCTCCAGTCAATGGTCGTATGTATAAATTTGCAGCAGAAAGTGGCACTTCGATGGCCTCCCCCGTAGTAACAGGAGCTGTTGCCTTAATGTTGGAAGCTAATCCAAAACTTAATCAACAACAAGTAATGGATGTTTTGAAGAAAACAGCCCGTCAGGATCAGTTTACAGGAAATATACCTGTAACCGGTAGCAATATATGGGGTTGGGGTAAAGTAAATGTTTACAATGCTGTAAAGTCAGTTGAAGTAAACAAAAAGAAATTAGAAATTGTAGATCATACAGCTCAGTCATTTATACATCCTAATCCTGCAAAAGATATTATAAAAGTTGTTTTACCTGAGGGGATAAAGAATACTCCTTGTACATATCAAATTTTTAACCAATTGGGAAAAAAATTAAAAAGTGATAAAGTGTCTTCTAAGGCTTTTGATGTTTCGATAAGTGATTTATCTAAAGGATCGTACATAATCAAAATCACAGATGGTAATGTAAGTTTTGTAAATAAGTTTATAAAGGAGTAATTATTTATTGAAATTATTTTTTAAAATACAATTTTCAATTTTGTATCATTATTTTTTCTATTTAAAAATTATTGAATAATTAAATCCAAATTTTATGTTAAAGCGTTCTATTATTTTCTATAGCCGTTCTATAAAGGGGTTACTGGTATTATTTTTATTGATATTTATATTAATTGTATCATCATTGTGAATATCTGCACAGGGTAATTTATCAGCCAGTACAAAAAGCGTCTTACATGCCATACAAACCTTGCAGCTTACACAACGCTCAAAAAAAATACAAATACCTGAACGATTACAAAAAGAGTTCCATATTTTTAGTAAAAATGATGTTCAATATATTAATGCATTGGTTAAAGTTAATCTGAATGAAATCGATATATCAGCATTAAACAACCTTGGTATTCATATCAATACAAAAGCCGGTGATATATGGACGGCGCAGATACCTGTAGATGTATTAGAAAAAGTATCGACTGTTAAAGGTGTTATAGCAATTGATTTGGGTGGGAAAATGAAGTTGCTATTAGATGCAGCCCGAAAAGAAACCAGAGCAGATGATGTACACCAGGGTATTGATCTTTTAAATTCATACAAGGGTAAAGATGTTGTAATGGGTATTATTGATATTGGATTTGACTATACACATCCGACTTTTTATGATCCGGAAACAATGCAAAATAGAATTTCAAGGGCTTGGAATCAGCGGTATGAAGAAAAAACATTTGGGTTAGGGCTAAATCCTCCGGAAGGGTATAATTATGGCATGGAAATAAAAAATCTTGATGAACTTATCAAAAATATCGATGTTAGTGAGTATAATGATGAAAACAAAAAGTTTTTTCTAACGGATGGTTCAGACATGGAGCATGGTACACATGTAGCAGGTATTGCAACTGGTTCGGGTTGGGGAACAGAAGGAAAATATACAGGCATAGCTCCTAAGGCTGAAATAGTAATGGTTACATTTAAAGATGTGGATGCACCTAGCGTTATTGATGCTATGCAATACATTTATAATTATGCAGCTTCAGTAAATAAACCGGCTGTAATTAATCTGAGTGCAGGCTCTCACTTTGGACCACATGATGGTACCTCATTACTTTGCCAGGGTTTTAACAATTTAACAGGCGAAGGTAAAATTATGGTAGTGGCGGCCGGAAATGCTGGTAGCAGCAATACTCATTTGTCACACACTTTTAATACAACGGATAGTGTCTTTTCACTATTAGGATTTTACAACGACGGGAATTTTAATACTGATATTACCAGCTATGTGGTTGAAAGCTGGGCTTCTGCAGAAACTGATTTTGCTGCAAAAATAATCGTATATAACAAAGATAAGAAAGTAGGAGAAACAGCATTTATTCCTGCTTCTATAAATGGAGTGGCAACAGATACCATTTATGAAGGTACCGATACTGCTTTTGTGAAATTTTCCACAGAGTATTTAAATCCGAATAACAAGCGACCCAATATTGTTATCAATGCTTACACGAATACCTTTGACGCAACTCCTTTTACTTTCCATATAGCATTTAAAGGGAAAAATACGCAGGTACATGCCTGGAGTGAAGGGTTTGCCAGTACCGGACAACCTAAGTACATTGCCGGAGATGATGCCTATACCATTGCTGATGGACAAACAGCAGAGAAAATTATTACGGTAGGCGCTTATGCTACCAGGAATAAATATATCAATATTAAAAATGAAGAAATAAATACTTATGAAAGTAAAATGCAGGTTGGCAATATTTTATATTTTTCCAGCCATGGGCCAACGGTGGATGGCCGGACAAAACCTGAGATTACAGCGCCTGGTTTCATTATTTCTTCTTTTCCTTCTTTATATTACTCGTTTGATGGCGAGGGTAATGTTAACTCTTTTCTTAATGCTTATATACACCAGTCACCAATTAATGGGAAAATGTACAGGTATGGCCCTATGTATGGAACTTCGATGGCTTCCCCCGTGGTAACAGGAGCTGTTGCCTTGATGCTGGAAGCTAATCCAAAACTTAGTCAACAACAAGTAATGGATGTTTTGAAGAAAACAGCCCGTCAGGATCAGTTTACGGGAAATATACCTGTAACCGGCAGCAATGTATGGGGTTGGGGTAAAGTAAATGTTTACAATGCTGTAAAGTCAGTTGAAGTAAACAAAAAGAAATTACAAATTGTAGATCATATAGCTCAGCCATTTATACATCCTAATCCTGCAAAAGATATTATAAAAGTTGTTTTACCTGAAAGCCTGAAAGATAAAACTTGCACATACTATATTTTTGACCAATCTGGGAAGCAGTTACAAACTAGTAAGGTAGCCTCTAATGCATTTGAAGTTTCTATAAGAGATTTATCTAAAGGTTCTTATTTGATCAGAATTACAGACGGATTTTCAGATTTTACAAATAAATTTATAAAAGAGTAGTATTTGTAACATACTTACTTCCCGATACAAAATATAAAACATCTTATCTGTAAAGGACTTTAAAAGATTGGGCAACAAATAGGCAACAGTTTTTGTCTAAATAAAGAAATTATTATATAAATAAAAGAAAATAGATAAGCTTTGTAGGAAAGAAGAATTATTATTGCTATTATACCATTAATAGAGGCTGTAAAATAAACTGTGTCAAAGTTCAAAAAGATTAAGAACTTTAACAA
>CAZPHA010000057.1:0-18477 GCA_964586215.1 uncultured Ferruginibacter sp. | reverse complement strand
GGTACATTTATCTGCCATACGAATTATGTTGAATCGTTTTTAAACAGCTTCTTAGCGTTTACTATAAAAAAAAGATAAATTATTTTATTTTCAAAATATTTTGAAATTTTTGGGTCTCCACGGGGTCTTTTTTGCAAAAAAGACCCCGTGGGAACAAAAATGAAAATTTTGTGGTCGGTGGTCCAAAAAGCGTTAAGGATTGAATAAAGTACCCCGCAGTGAAGTGCCGAAGGCGGAGAGAGACACGCCCAAATTTCACTTTTCAAATGGCAAAAATTAATAATTATTTTATAAATCTTGTTAGCGGTTTAATATTAGCGTTTACTATAAAAAAAAAGATAAATTATTTTATTTTCAAAATATTTTGAAATTTCAATAAATACATTTAACTTTGTATTATAAACAGCTTTTATGAGATTATCAGAAGCCAGACAACAATTTATCAGCAGCTGGGGTGCGTTGGGTACACATTGGGGCATTAACAAAACGATGGCCCAAATACATGCCTTACTACTGGTTAGCCCGGATCCCCTTACACAGGATGATGTGATGGAACAGCTTAGTCTTAGCCGGGGAAATGTGAACATGAATATACGTGACCTCATTGAATGGGGTCTGGTAGATCGGATCATTATTCCCGGAGAGCGTAAAGAATATTTTAATGCTGAAAAAGATATCTGGAAAGTAGCCACACAAATTATCAAAGAGCGGAAGAAAAGAGAACTTGACCCTATGATCAAACTATTGTCCCAACTGGAAAATGTTGAAGGCGATAAAAAGGACAAAGATATCAAACAATTTACAGATACCGTGAATGGAATAAAAAAGCTGGGTAACCAGGCAGATAAGATGTTGGAGTTGATGACCAAGGCTGATGAAAATTGGTTTTTAAGCTCTTTGATTAAAATATTTAAGTAACCTTACCCCAATCTATTAAAAGAAAGATAACAACCGCCTTTGCGGTTTTATTTTGAAAACATATTTTCAATTTTTTCTGAAAGTTTAAAAAATATTATTATGAGAAAGTTTAAAATAATTGATGTATGGATTAACATACTATTGATAGTAATTTTTTCAATAGTTACCTGGATAAGCCGGGACAATTATAGGATGGCTGTACTTAGTTATTTTATTGTAGGTGGATGGCAAATTATCAGCATGCTTGTACATATATTACACCCAACTTTTAAAATTACTACAGCTCGTTCAATTTATCAGTATACATTAATTATTGTTACGGTCCTGGTATTACTATCGATACCTTTTGATATGGTGCTACTAGCGCTATATCTTCTTTTAATTGTATCACCATTTATGGCCATTTATTATACATACGTATGCTACCGGGAAACTTATGTAAAAATGAAAAGACCCATGGATCAATTAAAATAATTTTTTAACAATATAAACTTTTCAATTATGAACTACTACATTATTACTTATGCAATTTATCTGCTGATCACCATATTTTTAACTATTTGGGTGGCAAGAGCGTTATTTAAAAATGGCAAAGTATTTCTATTAGATATTTTCCATGGCAATAAAGAATTAGCTGATAGTGTCAACAATTTACTCCTGGTCGGTTTTTATCTAATTAATATTGGCTATGTAGTGTATGCCCTTAAAGTAATTAATGAGCTGAACAATATGCAGGAAGTAATTGAAGTATTAAGCATTAAAATTGGTATTATAATTTTAATTCTAGGGGCTATGCACTTTTTCAATCTGTATGTATTCTTTACTCTCCGAAAAAGAGCTATGAGAGATAAAGGGATTGAACATTTGATTCGATAATTTATTTGATAAGCCTACAAATATGCAAAACAAGAAAATCATTATTGCCGGAGGTACAGGCTTTATAGGACAAGCTATTGCACAATACTTTGGCAAAGAAAATGAAATCCTTATATTAACCAAAGGCATAAAAAATGAAAAAACAAATGCTCACGGGTATCAATTAGATAATGCTTCTCATATATTTCATATAAATAAGTATCATGGATGGAAAAGACCCCATCGATCAATTAAAATAAATGAAAATGGAAAGGAATACCAAAACTATTATTTATGATGATACCTGCCCATTGTGTGCAGCTTATACTAAGGCATTTGTAAAAGCTGGCTTGATAGAAAAGACTAATAGAAAAAGTTTTAGCAATATTGACCCGCATTTACTGTCTTTGATAGACACAAAAAGATGTGTTAATGAAATACCGGTACTGGATTTACAAACGCAGCAGGTCTGGTATGGTGTAGATGGATTGACAGAAATTTTATATCCCAAATTACCATTTATTAAAACATTGGTTAACATTAAACCGATCAGATGGTTTCTATACAAACTGTACAAACTTATTTCTTATAACAGAAGAGTAATAGTAGCGCCCAAAAAACCCAACGCAGTATTTGACTGTACACCAGATTTTAATGCTACTTATCGTATTTTACTGATGGTTACAATATTGATAATCAATACCATTATGTTATTTCCTATTCAAGAACATGTTTTATCGAATAGCTGGGTAAAACATAGAAGCATTTTGCAACTACAGTTGGCCCATTTTCTATTAGTAGCAGTGAATATTTGTATTACCATCATTCTTAAGAAAAGAAAAGGATTGGAGTATTTGGGACAGGCGAATATGCTTGCATTTACTACAGTTTTATTAACAGTGCCGCTACTTTTTTATAATAAAATGATCAATTTTTACAATGAAACTATTAACAATATTTACTTACTCCTCATCACTCTTTTTATTATTAAAGAATATGTAAGAAGAATGAAATCTATAAAAATCATCAATATCCATAAATGGATAATTGTAATCAATATCATTAGCATTACCACATTTTTGGGTTATCTTATTTTTAACAATGAATAACAATGCAAAACAAGAAAATCATTATTGCCGGAGGTACAGGTTTTATAGGACAAGCTATTGCGAAATATTTTGGTAAAGAAAATGAAATTGTCATATTAACCAGAGGCATAAAAAATGAAAAAACAAATGCTCACGGGCATCAATTAGACAATACTTCGCATACATTTCACATAAAATACGTGCTGTGGGATGGTAAAAATATCGGAGCATGGAGTGATGAAGTAAATGGTGCAGACATCATCATTAACCTCAGCGGCAAAACAGTTAATTGCCGATACAATGAGAAGAACAAAAGAGAAATTTTAAATAGCCGGGTAGATGCTACCAGAGTAATCGGCGAAGCTATTAATAAAACTACCCGTCCGCCAAAATTATGGATCAATGCTTCTTCCACTACAATTTATCGCCATGCGATGGATAAGCCCCAGGATGAAATAACCGGCGAAATAGAAAATGATTTTTCGGTACAAGTATGTAAACGTTGGGAGGAAGCATTTTATGAACAACATACACCCTTTACCAGAAAAATAGCTTTACGCATGGCTATCACTTTGGGCGAAGGAGGTATTATGCAACCATATTTTAATTTGCTGAAATTTGGCCTTGGAGGTCGCCAGGGCAGCGGCAGACAGATGTACAGTTGGGTACATGTGTTGGATACCTGCCGAATGATTAAGTGGATGGCTGACAATCCAAATATGGAAGGCACTTACAACTGCTGTAGCCCCCATCCTGTTAGCAATGCTGTGTTTATGCAGACAATGCGAAAGGCAACAGGCCATAAAATAGGACTGCCTGCATATACCTGGATGCTGAAAATAGGAGCTGCCCTAATTGGTACCGAAACCGAATTAGTATTAAAAAGCAGGTGGGTACTGCCTACTAAAGTATTGAAAGAAGGTTTTCAATTTCAGTATGCACATTTACAAAATGCATTGCAAGATATAGTTAGCAAAACAACTAAAAAAGAATATCATTTATTTTAATACATTTTTAGAAATACCTTTGTTATATGGAATGTAGGGAAATAATATTATTTGATGGAGTGTGTAATTTTTGCAATAGTGCTATTAATTTTGTAATAAAAAGAGATAAAAAAGTCAGGCTTCATTTTGCACCATTACAATCAACCACTGGCCAGCAATTATTAGCAACACATCAATTACCAATCGATGAAATGAAAACATTTGTTTTTATTGAAAAAGGACGGGCTTATACCAGATCAACTGCTGCTTTGAGAGTATGTAAATATTTAAACGGCTTATGGCCGCTTTGTTATGTATTTATTATTATACCAAAATTTATCAGAGATGGTGTTTACAATTGGGTTGCCAGGAATAGATATAAATGGTTTGGCATAAAGCAGGAGTGTATGGTACCAACACCGGATATAAGGAGCAGATTTTTGTAAGTTTTAAACATTAAATTAATGCAAAAGAAAAAAACACTGGTAATAGGTGCCTCCGATAATCCGGGAAGGTATAGTTATCTGGCAGTAAAAAAATTGTTGGAGCATGGACATGAGGTAATTGCTATTGGAAAAAAGGAAGGGCAAATAGACACTGTAAAGATAGAAACAGGGCTACCCCAACTTAAGGATATTGATACAGTTACTTTATACATCAACCCTATGCATCAGGCTGCTTACTATGATTATATTCTATCATTAAAGCCCCAACGGCTTATTTTTAATCCCGGTACGGAGAACAATGAGTTATCATCTTTAGCTATAAAAAATAATATACAGCCTTTAGAAGCCTGCACTTTAGTCATGTTAAGCACTGAACAATATTAATGGATAATTGATTAATTGCCTGCCTCGCCTTTGGCGGGAATAAGGGAAAATTAAAAAATAGATTTTTCTATAAAATATTGTTAAGCATTGGTGTACCCATTAACCATTATTACATTTATTTTTTTTAATCTCATTTTATTTCCGTAACTTTAAAAAACCTCATTCTTTATGTTATGGAGAAAATTTAACGGTGATCCCATCAATTTACCCATCAAGGACGCCGTAGAGCAAGCTATCAAAAGAGAGAATTTGGCCGGCAATAAGCTTAAAGTATGCATCGGCACAGACAGCCAGGTAAAAGGTAAAGAAACTGAATTTGCTACTGTAATTGTCTTTTTACGGGAAGGTAAAGGAGGTTTTATGTTTATTCAT
This sequence comes from uncultured Ferruginibacter sp., assembly GCA_964586215.1. Taxonomy (GTDB): domain Bacteria; phylum Bacteroidota; class Bacteroidia; order Chitinophagales; family Chitinophagaceae; genus Ferruginibacter. The sequence goes on along the minus strand of CAZPHA010000057.1, from coordinate 13,428 downwards.
AATGAAAAAACCACTTATCAGTACAGCATAAAAGAACGTATGCTGGTAGAAGTAGCCAAAAGCATTGAAATTGCTTATGAACTCTGCGATCTATTTACATTATACAATGTAGATATGGAAGTGCATGCCGATATCAATACCAATCCACAATTCAAAAGCAATGAAGCCCTTCGTGAAGCCATGGGATATATCCTTGGTATGGGTTTTGCCTTCAAAGCCAAGCCCGAAGCCTTTGCCAGTAGCAGTTGCGCCAATAAGGCTGTAAATTAATAAGGTCCCGATTTGTTACCGGGGCTTTTAATTGTTTTTATTTTCAATTTATAAAATAGGACATTTAATCTGCCAGTAAACGAATAATCTTTCTGGTTACTACGGTACACAATTTCCCCTCCAACCAGTAGGCCCCTGCTTCTTCTAATATTTTATCATATTCAGATGGTTTTTTATGATTGGGCTCAAATAACTCAGAAGGGAAATCTAAATGATCACATTCTATCGCCGGAGAAATATTTTTTAACCCATAGGTACGCACAGTAAGTTCTTCATATTTGACAGGGGTATCAAAAGTTTTTTTATCTAAAATATAACTGATAGCGCCAATAGTATCTCTGGGACTTACAGGTGTAAGAGCATCAGCCTGAATAAGTTCTTCCCAGATCACTTCATGAAAATCTCTGGAAGATGCACTCAAAGCTAATGCTTCCACCAATCCTCCGCTAACTATTATACCTCTTGAATCGTCGTCTTCATATCTATGATGATCAAGATGAATAGGAAGCGTTACCTTAAAACACGTAGATAATGCAAGGTTGCTATCAACTCCCATTGGCCTTGCAAAAGAGTGCAAAATAAGCTGCCCGGTTTCTAAGGGGCATATATGTGCCTTGTCGGGAACTAAGCACTGATTAGCGGCACAACGCTCTAATACATCCATTTTTAGTTGCTGAATTGCATATTCATGAGCAATATTGGTTACATTATAATTTATGGCTGTATAAGCAGAAGGATCAAGTGGGCCATATAACTCCAGCTTATCAACAGTGAATAATACTTTATGAGTAACCACGTCTATCAATGCTCGCTGTGTAGTAATGACACTTCTATTATCGCTCGTAGAGCGTATGTTCTTTACAGTAATATTTTGACGAACTGTCATTCCTGTACAAATTGCCGCATGCTGTCTTGCATTTCGAAATCCTAAATGATAAATAGCCGCATGCGTTTCATTCATGCAAATTGCCAGGAACATTCCCATCATAAAAGGTACAGCCGACTGATTGAAAGAAGTTAGTCCAAGCTTTTGTGCATACACCTGGCTGGTTACCGTTCTATCATGCGTATAAAAAGTTGCCTGCCATAACCCAAGTAATGATTCGGTGATCGTTATTTCAAATGGATTAGGAATAACATCCCCTGGTTTTAGCCCCGTATCAGTTTCATGTTTTATCACAATACCCCTTATACCTTTTTTTGCTTTCGGAACCAATACATTAGCCTGTTCCATAAGATTCAAAGCATCCTTTATATCCGGCGAACCTATTAACCTGTCATCCAATACCTCTAATCCATCTGTTTGGCTGGCTATGTCGGCAAAATTGCTCCAGGGAGATTTTTTCTCTACCATACTTAACTTACCACCTTTCCGGGCATGTAAAATCTTTTGAGCCTGTATAATTTTTTTTGGATCGGGTGTAAATACTCTTTTAATTATTTTGATATGATCTGAATGTATGGCGCATTTACCGGTAAACCCATGTTTTTTTCCGGATATACAAGACCATTCTAAACCTATTTTATCAGTAATATTTGTGTAAGGCGTATCAAAAGCTTCAATACCCGCTGCTCTACATGCTATTACCACATCATTTCTTAAAAAATCTAATGTCAATTTTACATTACTCTCGGCCTTGGTTAAACGCAATAAATCACTGCCCCCCAAAAGCATGGCAATATTTCTGCCTCCACCTGCTTTGGCGATTCCTAAAACATTAAAAATAGCTGCAGGAGTGTCTACAGAAACGATAAACTTGTAAGTACCTACCGGTAGTCCTTTTCTTTGTTCTTCGGCCGATACCAAATCATGCAGTTTATTCATATCCTCTGCTGTTTCAACCATTGTCACCATAAACCCCAGTATAGATGATAATCCAACCATTTTTTCTATATCTTTCTTTAGCTCACGTTTTTCAGCTAATTCATTAATCCTTACAATAAGGTTTAAATCTTTAAAAATACCTTTTTGCTCAGCATCTATAATTCCCTCTCTGGCTGATTGCTTTAAATGGGATGGTATTGAATCTTGCAGATCGGCTATAAAACAATCTGCATCGATGGCGGAAGCTTTTGAATATGCGTATTGAGGAATAAAGAGCAGTGATCGCCAATATTTTACATTTAATTTTTTACGCTGTTTTTTACGATCATCGGCCAGAATTTTTTTATTATGATTAGAAAAACCATCTACAGATAAAGGAGAAATGGCCGTTCGTACAAGGTTCAACGTAGAGGCACGAGATGATTCTAAAGCAGTTTTACCCAAATTTTTAGCCATTAATAGTACTTTTACTCATAAAAATAGTAAAAATACTATTTAAAGCAAATTTTTTAACAATTTTATTTAAAATTATTATAATATATAAGTTATATAATATAAACTATTAATATATTAAATTAATTTTAAATTAAAAATTACTTTTCCTGTTAAATATATTAAAATATATTTATATTTAATTCATTAATATAGGATAAAATTTTATCCTTACCTGTTTTTTTAACAGCGCTGGTCATAAAATGCTGTGGTAAAAACTGCCAGGTTTGCCTCATTGCTTCCAGAAATAATTTTACATTTCTGTTTACAATAGCCTGTTTCTCCTTATCAGTTTTGGTAAATACCAGACAGCAGGGTACCTGCCATAATTTAAGCTGTTCCAAAAAGGCCAAATCAATTTTTTGAGGGCTATGTCTGGAATCTATTAATACGAATACCATTGATAAATTTTCTCTTTTACGAAGGTAGTTTTCAATCATTTGCTCCCACCGACGCCGGCTGCTGATGCTAACTTTAGCAAAACCATAACCGGGCAAATCAACCAGGTACCATTTCACTGTCTTATCTGGTTTAGTTTTATCCGGTATGCTTTGTACTTCAAAATGATTGATTAACTGTGTTTTACCGGGTGAAGCAGAGGTCTTGGCCAACTTTTCATTTCCACAAAGCATGTTGATTAAGGATGACTTCCCTACATTACTTCTGCCGATAAATGCGAATTCATTTCTATCCGGTGGGGGACATTTATCGTAACTTGGGCTGCTTATGATATATTGAGCATTTTTAACAATCATTTTACAAATATACATTTGATGACAGTTTAGAAAGGTTTTATATTACCTTCCGTACAGGTAAAACCAAGCCTAAATTTTAAATTTCGTACCTTTGTATAACTATGACAGCCTTTCAACATGATTCGGTTGTGCCTTATAAAACATCCAACCTGGGCAAAAAGCAGCAGGTAGCTGAAATGTTTGATCATATTGCCGGAAAATATGATTTTTTAAACAGATTTTTAAGTGGGGGTATTGATATTAAATGGCGCAAAAAAGCGCTTTTACAATTAGCTTCCCTACAACCCAAAAAGCTATTGGATGTAGCTACCGGCACCGGCGATGTTGCTATTATGGCATCGAATTTGCTAAAAGTAGAAAAGATAATCGGTATTGATATTAGCGAAGGAATGTTATCTTTGGGTAGGCAAAAAGTGGAAAAGCTGGGGTTATCGGATACCATAGAATTGTTAAAGGGTGATAGTGAAACAATAAACTTTGAGGACAATACGTTCGATGCCATAACAGTGGCATTTGGCGTAAGGAATTTCGAAGATTTAGAAAAAGGATTAAGTGAAATAAGAAGGGTACTAAAACCGGCCGGTAAATTGGTTGTTTTAGAGTTTTCCCAACCCAAAATGCCAGGTATAAAATGGTTGTATAACTTTTATATGAATGTTGTTACACCGGGCATGGGCAAATTATTCAGTAAAAACCGCAATGCATATCAATATTTAAACGAATCAATTAAAAAATTTCCAGAGGGCAAAAATTTTACTACTATTTTAGAAAGCGTGGGATTTGTTAACATTTATCATAAACCCCTGAGTTTAGGAATATGCAGTATTTATTGCGGAACAAAATAATCATCCAAACAATTGCTTTATTTTTTTGCCCAATTGTTAGTTTTTGCCAATTACGTAATGGCCTCAATTTGGAAGATCATGATAAAAAATCATTCTATTTTGGTATCAACGTAGGCGTTAATCGCTCCCACTTTAATTTTAGTCATCACCCTCGTTTTTTAGAATACGATTCTGTTTTAGTTGTAGAAAGCCTTAACAGCACAGGCGTTAACCTGGCATGGCTGGTTAACAAACGTATCAGCGATCATTTTGACTTGCGTACTTATCCGTTAAATTTAACTTTTACCGAAAAAGCTTTTCAATATCATTTAAAATACCCTAATAAATCGGCAGAAGAAGACTCTGTTACTACTAAAAAGTTACAATCTATCAGTCTGGCGTTGCCTATACAAATTAAATTCAGCAGCGACAGAATTGACAATTATAAGGTGTACATGCTGGCCGGTGTACGGGGAGAGTTGGATTTAGCTTCTAATGCCGGTGCCAGAAAAGCGGATGATATTATTAAACTGAACAAGTTCGATTATGGAATTGAAGCCGGCCTTGGTTTTCACATATACTTTCCCTTTTTTGTGCTATCGCCTGAAATTAAAGTTGGATGGGGTTTTGCCAATGTACACAGTCGGGATGAAAATTTAAAATTTTCCAATGTGATTGATAAAATGTATTCCAGGGTGCTTACATTTTCGTTGACGGTAGAGTAAGGGTTTACTTTACTTTCTAATCACTGCTTCCAAAGTGTAAAAACAGTATTTTATTTTCCAGATCAAATACATAATCATTTGCATAATTTTCATACCAGCCTTCATTTACACGCCAGTTAATATCAATACAGTAAAATTTACTTTCTGTTTTAATTATGTCTTCAATATTTTCTATAAAGAAGGCTAACAAAGTACTTGCATTATAGCTTTGATACAAAGATCCTTCAACGTTTATTTGATTAAAATAAGACAGTAATTCTCTTTCAAAAATAATTTTCCAATCTTCGTCAATAAGCTGGTAATCAATTATCCAATTTTTTACTTCAAAATGATTACGCAAAGTTGCTTGTATGTCATCATTAATTTTATCCAATAACTTTATATAATAAGTTTTTCCATCATTTTCAAAAGAATTAATCTGTGCAATTGCTTCTAAGAAGCCGTTTAAATATGAAAGCTTATTTTTTATATTAGCCATAATTTTAAAAATCATAATCTCTTCTAAAAATATTCCATCGAATACCGGCAGAAATAACAGCAGTTTGATCATCAAAACCAATATCATTCACTTTATAACGACGATATTGCCCGGATAGTTCAAAGAATAAATTCTCCCGCCACTCATAAGAAACTCTTAGCAACGAATTAAGGCAATTAGCCGTTCTACCCCCACCTACCGTATATCCATAATCACCATCTCTGGTTTGATAATCTCTAAAAATATTCCCACCGAAATTTTTACCGGTGCTATCCAGCCCCTGTTTATAATAAATAGTTCTGAAATTAACATACCATTTGGGAGCAGGCTGGTAATTAACTATTCCCAATACCTCTTGGAAATTAGCACCCAAAGGATGAGCCAAGGGCTGGTTATAGTGTGTATAGTTAGCTACGCTATCATAATGAGAATAGGTAAACGGACGTACCCGGTTTGTTTCTATTTGAACATCTAAATTTTTAATACCGAAAGCATCAACATATTTTACACCGGCCTGTATGCCCCATTTGTTTACCCAGCTATGGTTGCCGCCTTTAATTTCGGATAAAACAAATTCATCTAACAAAAATTGACCATAAAACTGAGCTCTGTGAGCAATATTGGCTTTAAAATCAAAACCTGCCAGTGCATTATCAGGGCTTCCGATGGCACCCTCAATATGCCTGTAAAAAATAATTGGATTTAGATATTGAAAATCAAATCTGTTGCGCCTGCCAAATACCACCCCTTCAAACAACCCAATATTCAGCCATTTGGTAACATTCATGCTCAAATGATGCATGGCAGCATATTTTCTGTCCAGCAGGGTGTCTTTTGTTTTGATAAACTGGGGCATTAATTCCATAAATAGATTCTGATAATTCAGCTTCCATACTTTGGTATTGATTTTGGCAAAAAGATAACTGTTTCCCCAATCACTTAAAAACAGGCTTCTGTAACCATTGCCAATAAAATTTTTATCATAACCAAATTGAATATCAATAAACTTAGTGGCAGGAAAAGTTATATAACCTCTGGCATCAAAATAGTCTACAGCCGTATTTTTAAAAGATTTATAAAAGCCAAAGCCCGGAACGGCTCTTAATGTATTCACCTGCTGCTGGAAAAAAGCCGGACCTCGTTCCTGATTTTCAGTAATGATGGTAGAAAACCCTACTTTTTTACCAATCATCCCCCGAGCTGTAATACCTCTCGTATTCAAAAAAACATTTTCTTTATTATCCGATTCATAGCTCTGCTGAAAATGCAGCACAGGATTCACTGCTAAAAAGAAGTCCTTATTATTTACCTCAATCATATTAGCTTTTGTCTTATAAAAACTTCTAAATACAGGCTTTTTACTCAAAAAATTCTCTTTTGAAACAGTTGCCCATTCTGCATTATTCATTAATATACTTTGTAAATTGTACTCATCAATAGTCGTCAAATTCAAATCCGTCCAGTCTTTATATTTATCTGAACCGGTTGAATCAATATATCCCATTCGGGCACTATCCAGAAATTCTGCTTCCCGTACAATATATTTTCGATTCAGTGGCCTTAATGCAGAAAAATTGAGATCAGTATTTTTTTGTTGCTTAATTTCAAGTCTGTCGATGAAATATTGCTCCTTAGCGCCCTGATTTAAATAGGTAGATTGAGCACTAACATATATTGGTAAAATAAAAAAGCAGCATTTGATTAAGCATTTGATAACTTGCATTGAAAATTATTTATTAGTGAATTTGTTATTAATTTATAACACGAATTATGTCCCTGCCCGACTGCATCGTTCAGGTGGGGAATTAAACGAATTTTATAATTATTCTATAGTTAATGTAACATCTTTACAATATGCAAAAATACCTTTTTAAGAATATACAAATTGTAAATGAAGGAAAAATAACTGTCGGTGATGTACTTATTTCCCAGCCATACATTGGAAAAGTAGAGTCTGTTATCAATACAAAAGAGAAAGTAGAAGAAATTAATGGCGAAGGAAAGTATTTATTACCAGGCGTTATTGATAATCATGTGCATTTTCGGGAGCCGGGTCTGCTGCATAAAGGAAGCATTTATTCTGAATCAAAAGCAGCAATAGCCGGAGGCGTTACTTCTTTTATGGATATGCCCAATACCATTCCGCCTGTTTTTACTCAGGAGCTTTTGGAGGAAAAATATATTATTGCATCCAATACTTCTTTGGCCAATTACTCCTTTTATATGGGTACATCCAATTATAATATTGATGAAGTACTCAAAACCAACGATAAACGTAAAGATATTTGTGGAATAAAGCTTTTTTTGGGTTCTTCTACGGGTAATTTATTGATTGATAATCCCGTAGTTATTCATAAAATATTTAGCGAAAGTGAGTTATTGATCGCTTCACATTGTGAAGATGAAAAAATTATACAACAAAATTTAGAGAAATTAAGATCGGAAAAATCTTTTTTAACTGCTGCCGATCACCCTATCATAAAAGATGAAAATGCATGTTATGAATCTACCCTTAGTACAATACAAATAGCTAAAAGGTATAAAAGCCGATTGCATGTGCTGCACATCACTACAGAAAAAGAATTAGCCTTATTCTCAAATTTACAACCCTTAACAGAGAAACTCATAACTTGTGAAGCCTGCCTGCCTCATCTTCATTTTACAAGTGAGGATTACGCAACTTTAGGCAATAAAATCAAATGCAATCCGGCTATAAAATCTCCTAACAATCGAAAAGCAATTTGGGAAGCTGTTTTAGATGATCGGATAGATTCTATAGCAACAGATCATGCACCTCACCTGCCTGAGGAAAAAAGCCCCGAGTATGAAAAAGCCCATGCTGGCATCCCTTTTGTGCAACATTCTTTATTACTCATGCTATATTATGTAAAAATGGGTAACATTAGCCTTGAAAAAGTGGTAGAAAAAATGTGTCACTCCACAGCCATTGTGTACAATGTACATAATAGAGGTTTTATTAGGGAGGGTTATTTTGCAGATGTAGTAATAGTTGATATGAATAAAAAAACAACCGTAACAAAAGAGAATATTTTATACAAATGCGGATGGAGCCCTTTGGAAAATTTTACATTTCCTGCTACTATTACCCATACATTTGTAAATGGACATTTGGCTTACAACCATGGCATTTTTGATGAAAGTAAAAAAGGCAAACGCCTACAGTTTAACAGACCATAAAATTTTAATGAATGGAAATTGATAAAACTACTCTTCATGATCTTTCCATATTCAACCAGGAGGAAGAATTTTCTATTTTTAATAAATTAAATTTAACCCGTACAGTCGCCGGTCGTGAACAATTAAAAATAAATTTAAGTACCCCGCTAAATTCTATCGAAGCTATAGAAGGTGTGCAGAACACCATAAAAAATATTTTACAAAAAGAGCCAGATTGGCCTCTGCAAGTAAGCAATGGCACTCTAATGGTGGTGGAAAGATTTTATGATGCCACTATTGATGACATTCCTGCCAATGCTACCGCTTTTACTGCTTTTAATTATAAACTTTTTCATGGCCCTGATTTTTCGCTGGTAAAATATTCAGTTACACACTGCTTTGATTTTATAAAGGGTATGCAAGTTTTTGTACAAAACTTTCTGACGGATTCCACACATGCTCCTTTTAAAAAAACACTAGAAAGAGTAGAACAATTAATAAATAAAGAGGCATTTAGGATAATAGAAAAAAATAAAAAAGCTACCGAACTCTCCAATGCCCAATTACTCCAGTTGGCCCACTTTTTCCGATATCGATATAAAAGGGAAATAAGAGAGCTACTGCAATTGTATGCACAATTAGACGCCTGGTATGGAATGGCACAGGCAGTTACTACTTATCACTTAACTTTTCCAACATTTATTGCCGGCAATCAACCTACTATTCATGCCGACAAATTATATCATTTGTTATTACAGCATCCTGTATCATATGATGTTACTTTACATCCGCAGGAGAATTTTTTATTTTTAACCGGTGCTAACATGGCTGGTAAAAGCACTTTTATTAAAGCAGTTGGCAGCGCTGTTTTCCTTGCCCATATAGGCATGGGAGTGCCGGCAGCACAAATGCAGCTCACTTTTTTTGATGGCTTATTAAGTAATATTAATGTAGTGGACAATATTATCAAAGGAGAAAGCTATTTTTATAATGAAGTACAGCGTATAAAGGGAACCGTTAGTAAAATATCTGACGGCAGGAAATGGTTGATTTTAATCGATGAACTATTTAAAGGCACCAATGTACAAGATGCGATGAAATGCTCTTCGACTGTTATTGAAGGGTTATTGAAAATAAAGAATTCATTGTTTATTCTTTCTACTCATTTATATGAAATTGGAGAAGAATTGAAAAAATATCCTAACATTAGCTTTAAATATTTTGAAACAACTGTAGAACATGATCAGTTATCTTTTAGCTACCAACTTAAAGAAGGGATTAGCAATGATCGCTTAGGATATCTGATTTTGAAGAAAGAGGGGGTAGTGGAGATGTTGGGAAAATTATAGAGTTATAACATGTAATAACTATTCTGTTTTTCACACTTTACAACCTGTAAATTGTTAAAACATAAAAACGTTAAAATTGTTAAAAAATGTTATAATTTGTAATAACTTTTTTATATTTGTATAAAAATGAGCGATATGGAAACACTTACATTAAAGGTTAGAAAAATAGGAAATTCAAAAGGCATTGTTATCCCAAAGAAATACTTAGTTATGATTGAAAACGAGAAAGAAGAAGTTCAGCTAATCGTAGATAAAGAAGGAATACTATTGAAATCTAATGAGCAAAATCCCAGAAAAGGTTGGGCAGCCGCTTTTAAAAAAATGGCCAAAAACAATGATGACCGTTTGATTTTGCCCGATGTTTTTAATGATGAAAAACTACCGGAATGGAAATAAAGCAATATGAAATCTATTGGGTTAATTTAGACCCAACGATCGGCAGGGAAATGAAGAAAACAAGACCTTGTGTTGTACTATCGCCTGATGAAATGAATCAATTTATTGGCACCGTAATTATTGCTCCGCTTACCAGTACCATTCGCAGTTATCCATCACGAGTAAAATACACCCTACAAAATAAGGCTGGCATGATTGCTTTAGATCAACTTAAAACAGTTGACAAAGCCAGATTACAAAGGAGAATAGTAACATTAGACAAAAACACTATTCGAGAGGTAAAAAAAGTAATTGAAGATATGTTGGTAAAATAGTGGTATAATTTCTCAGATGATCGTTTAGAATTCATCTAAAAACTCCTCCACTGTACACACTGGCAAGGTAGGAATAGCAGCTTTTTTCAATTGCTTATCTCCTGAAATAAAGTAGTCCAATTTGTGATGTATAGCAGTATAATATTGTAAAGCATCCTCAATATCATTAATTCTTGAATGCAATGAAGTTATCGCTAACTCGTGTGTAATATCAATAATAAGTACATCTGCTAATAAAGCAATAAGTATTTTTTTAGCTGTATTCCCTCCATATGCCTTGGTTAACCAATAACCAACAATATGAATAACAGAAGAAGTTGTATATGACTGAACCTGCTTATCTACAATTAATTCCATAAGTTTTTTACAGGTCAGATAGGAAGATCGCTTAAGTGTAAAATCAAGTAAGACATTTGCATCTAAAAATATTTTAAAAACCATATTTGCCTGCCCGATTTTTATAAAATTCTTCTTTTAAATCAATATTATCATTTATGATCGGCTTTTCAAGTTTGTCAACAATTTCGATAATATTTTTTCCTTTTGTAGATTTAGCAATGCCTCTAAAGTATCGTTCTACCAACTCAGACACACTAACGTTCATATTAGCTGCATAAGCTTTAACATAGGCCAAAACATGATCATCAATAGTAAGATTTAATCTTGCCTTCATAAATCAAATATACGCATAAATTAGCAATTATGCGTATCAATTGCAAATTTTTTAAGAATCCAAAATTGCAGTAACTTCGTATAAACAACCTATTAATGCTAATAAAAACCTATGGTAGCGCCGTTTACGGAGTAGAAGCTATTACCATCACTATTGAAGTAAATGTAAACAATCAGGGAAATTTTGGAATTTTTATTGTGGGATTACCGGATAGCGCTGTAAAAGAAAGCAGCCATCGAGTGGAAAGTGCTATTAAAAATAGCAAATACTTCATGCCACGAACCAGAGTAGTCATCAATTTAGCACCGGCAGACATCAGAAAAACCGGCTCTGCTTTCGACCTGCCTATTGCCATTGGAACATTAGGTGCCACCAACCAAATCCCTTTTCCGGAAAAATTGGCCGACTACATCATTATGGGCGAACTTAGTCTAGACGGAACCGTTAGGCCCATCAAAGGATCCTTGCCCATCGCCATACAGGCACGTAAGGAAAAATTTAAAGGGTTGATAGTTCCTCTGCAAAATGCCCGGGAGGCCGCCATGGTAAACAATCTGGATGTATTCGGCGTAAGCCATATGAGAGAAGTAATTGAGTTTTTTGTAAATGAAGATAGCCTTCAACCTACCATTGTTAATACACGAGAGGAATTTGCACAGGCACAGAATGATTTTGATATTGATTTTTGTGATGTAAAAGGCCAGCAAAATATCAAAAGAGCATTGGAGATAGCAGCAGCAGGTGGGCATAATGCCATATTAATTGGCCCTCCGGGAGCCGGGAAAACCATGTTGGCAAAGCGTTTACCCACCATACTTCCACCACTTACGCTGCAGGAAGCCTTAGAAACTACCAAGATACACAGTGTAGCCGGCAAGCTACCCGACAATGCCACACTCATTTCCAAAAGGCCTTATCGAAGCCCTCATCATACTATCAGCGATGTAGCACTGGTTGGCGGCGGAGGCAATCCTCAGCCGGGTGAAATCTCTCTGGCACACCACGGTGTTTTATTTCTAGATGAATTACCCGAATTTAAAAGAACCGTACTGGAAGTAATGCGGCAACCCATGGAAGAAAGAAGGGTAACGATTTCCAGGGCAAAAATCGCCATTGATTTTCCGGCTAGTTTTATGCTAATCGCCTCTATGAATCCCTGCCCCTGTGGCTATTTCAACCATCCGGAAAAAGAATGCACCTGCCCTCCCGGTGCTGTTCAAAAATACCTTAACAAAGTATCAGGCCCATTATTGGACAGAATTGATTTACATGTAGAAGTAACACCAGTTGCCTTTAGTGAATTATCATCTACCCAAACATTTGAGAAAAGTGAAATCATTAGAAACAGAGTCATCAAAGCAAGAGAAATACAGGCCGAACGATATAAGATTCATGAAGGAATTTATGCCAATGCACAGATGAGCAGTAAAATGCTTAAAGAAATCTGTGTGATCGATACAGCATCTCAAAACTTATTGAAAACAGCCATGGAAAAACTGAATCTTTCTGCCAGAGCTTATGACCGCATTTTAAAAGTAAGTAGAACGGTAGCAGATTTAGCCGATAGCGAGACTATCAAAGCCGAACACCTGGCAGAAGCTATTCAGTATCGTAGCCTGGATAGAGAGGGATGGGGAGGGTAAGGTTTAGAGTTAGGGGTTGGGGGTTTGGGGTTTGGAGTTTATTGTTTGGAGTTTGGGGTTTGGGGTTTGGAGTTTATTGTTTGGAGTTAAATAATTTATTTATGGCAACTATTACACGTTTTGAAGACCTAGAGATATGGCAGATGGCCCGGCAATTATGTAAAGAAATTTATCCTTTAACATTAATTGAACCAATAAAAAATGATTTTAGACTAAAAGATCAGATACGTGGTAGTATTGGTTCAATCATGGATAATATTGCAGAAGGATTTGATAGAAGCAGCCAATTCGAATTTATCAATGCGTTAAGCTATTCAAAAGGAGAACTGGGAGAATTAAAATCTCAATTATACAGATGTACTGACAATAATTATATTAGTAAAGAATTATTTGAACACCTATATCAAAAAGCTGATATATTAACCAAAAAAATTGGAGCATTTATAAAATATCTAAGAAGCTGTTTAAAAACGATTCAACATAATTCGTATGGCAGATAAATGTACC
>CAZPHA010000056.1:0-18668 GCA_964586215.1 uncultured Ferruginibacter sp. | reverse complement strand
CAGCTTAAATCGCTTTTGGCTTTTAAATTCGGAATTATAAAAGCAAGTTAGTATATATTATTTGCAAATCAATTATTATTCAAAACAGTTTTGAGTAAATATCTTATTCTGCTGCCCAAAAAGTCTGAACTTTTAATTAAACTAAAAATTTACTAAATTTAACATATGAATTGGCAATACTACATAGTATCAGATAAAGAGGTTTTATTAGGCAAACCAACCATAAAAGGAACACGAATTGCAGTAGAGCATGTGGTAGCTTTATTTGCCCAAGGGTGGACCGAAAAAGAAATTTTGGAAAATTATCCTCGCCTGACTAAAGAATCCCTACAGGCTGTATTTGCCTATATACAGGATTGCATACATGATGGACTTTTATTTACTCCTCTTAAAAAGACTGCCTAATCTTCTTGTATGAAACTGCTTGCAAATGAGAACTTTCCACTTAAAAGCATCAATTATTTAAAAAGTAAGGACTTTGACATTAAAGCTATTGGCATCGATAATCCATGTATCAAAGATAGCAATGTTATGTTTATTGCAATTCAGGAAGAAAGAACAATCTTAACTTTTGATCGTGACTATGGCGAACTTATTTTCAAGTATAATTACAAACCTCAGCAAGGTGTAATTTATTTAAGATTAGAAGAGTTCAAAGCTGATGAGCCGGGGAAATTGATTGAAGAATTAATTAACAAAAAAGAGATAGAATTTACTAACGCCTTAACTGTTATTGATAATAGTGGTATACGGCAGAGAAAATATTAACTTCAATAATAAATCTCCATTAATTTTCAACCACCAAAAACCTTACCTTGCAAAAAATAATTGCTTTGAAAACCATACTTTTATTCGGCGCCGGCAAGTCTGCTACTGTACTCATAGATTATTTACTGCAAAATGCAACTGAACAAAAATGGCATATTTTATTAGCAGATGTTAACAAAGAGCAAATTCTACAAAAAACGAACAATCATCCTTCCAGCGAAGCTGTAGCAATTGATATCACCAACGATATACAACGGTCATCTTTAATCGAAAAAGCTGATATCGTTATCTCTTTAATGCCTCCATCACTCCACTTCCTGATTGCAAAAGACTGTGTACATTTCTCCAAAAACTTATTAACTGCTTCTTATGTGGATGATAATATTAAAAGTTTAGCATCGGATATCAGCAATAAAAATCTTCTTTTCCTTTGTGAAATGGGCCTCGATCCCGGTATTGATCACATGAGCGCCATGCAGTTGATTGATAACATAAAAATGCAGGGAGGCGCCATTACTTCGTTCAAAAGCCACTGCGGCGGACTGGTTGCACCGGAAAGCGATGACAATCCCTGGCATTATAAAATCAGTTGGAACCCTCGTAATGTAGTACTGGCAGGTAAAGCAGGCGCTGAATATAAATTCAATCATGAATTGATAAAACAGGAATATAAAGTTTTATTCAGCAACTGCACCCAGGTAAATATTAATCAAATAGGTCCGCTGGCCTATTACCCCAACAGAGATTCACTGAGCTATATCCCTTTATACCATTTACAAAACGCCCATACCTTTATACGGACTACCCTCCGACATCCGGATTTTTGCAAAGCCTGGCATGCCATTATACAGGCAGGTTTGACAGATGATAGCAATTCAATCCATACTAACGGTCTAACCTATTCGAAATGGTCGGCTTCTATTCGTTCATTTACAAACAATCATAATGAACAAATGCTTCAATACCTGGGATTGTTCGATCAGGCATTAGTGCCTTCCCATGCAAAAACATCCGCAGATATCCTTCAACATTTATTGGAAACAAAATTAGTCATGCAACCAAATGATAAAGACATGATTGTGATGCTGCATGAAATTGAATATACACTCGGCAACAACCATCATAAAATTGACAGCTGCCTTGTTGTAAAAGGTGAAAATAGTTTACGAACAGCCATGGCTAAAACGGTAGGCTTACCATTGGGTATTGCTGCTAAACTTATTTTGAATAATACTATTCAGCTTACCGGCTTACAAATCCCCACCAACCAACATATTTACCAGCCTGTATTGGAGGAGCTTAAAAAATTTGATATAAAATTTAAGGAAACGTACTTTTAAATTTATCTGTCCGTAGACTACAAAAATTTTAATATAGTTTATACGTATAAATTTTTTATTTTTGACGTATAAATAAAGAAAATGGATGCAAAAGTAACATTAAGTTTTAATGAGGCTGTTATAAAAAAAGCAAAACGCTATGCCGCTAATAATAATATCAGCCTTTCAAGATTGATTGAATTTTTATTACAAAAAGCAACCAACAGCCAATATCAGTCTTTGGAGGAACTGCCCGTTGCTGAATGGGTTCATACCGTAGCCGAAGGAGAAGTAGAATATAAAACCAAACCACGTAAACTAAATGACTTAAAATCTGCCTATTTTAAATCCAAGAAATGAAGATATTTTTAGATGCAAATGTGCTGGTGTCTGTACTGAATAAAGAATATCCTTTATTTACTTACTCCTCACGAATACTAAGCCTGACTGACAATAAAAAATTTACAGTGTACACCTCCCCGATTTGCCTGGCCATTGCTTTCTACTTCTCTGAGAAAAAGAGCGGCACTGCAATGGCGAAACAAAAAATTGGCTTATTAGCAGGCAAGTTATCTATAACACCTATGGCTAAAAATGAAGTGTTGTTATCCATACAAAATAAAAAAGTAAATGATTTTGAAGATGGCATGGAATACTACGCTGCCAAGGCTGCAAAGTGCAAAGTTATCGTCTCGGAAGATGTTAATGATTTTTATTTTTCATCCCTTCCGGTTTATAGCTGTAAGGGGTTTTTAGAGAAATATGTGCTCTGATTTATCTGTCCGTGGGCTTAGCCCATAAGTGTTCGAAATATACCCCGACCTTTAGGTCGGGGATTAGATTAGTATAACCAATGATGGCTAAAGCCATATACATGATATTGTATTTTGTCCCTGCCCTAAAGGGCAGGGCTATTCAGGGCGGGGCTATTCATATTCGCATTTCGAACACTTATTTGCTTAGCCGTCAGATAGGTTTTCAACATTAATTATCCACCAATATTAAAATCAATTTCTTTAACTTTGCACCTCTAAAAATGAACATCTTCCAATGTCCCATACACATTATAATAATTTAAAAGCAACAGTAGAACCGCTCCGGCAGCAGCTGATCAATCATCCGGCATACACACAAATAAGGAATTTAGAAGACTTGAAAGTATTCATGGAACACCATGTATTTGCCGTATGGGATTTCATGAGCCTGCTCAAATCTCTTCAGCAAAAGCTTACCTGTGTGGAGGTTCCGTGGCTACCCAAAGGATCTGCAACCACCCGGTTTCTCATTAATGAAATTGTAACCGGCGAAGAAAGTGATGTAGATGAATCGGGTAACAGAGCCAGCCATTTTGAACTGTATTTAAAAGCTATGCAACAGGCGGGCTGCAATACCGATACAATCCATCATTTCATACAATGCCTGCAAGAAAAAATAACTGTAGCAGAAGCATTACAAAAAGCTTTAGTACCCACCGGAGCAGCTAATTTTGTCAACAATACCTTTACAACTATTGCAACCAATAAGTTGCATGTTTTGGCAGCCGTATTTACTTTAGGAAGAGAAGACCTGATTCCGGATATGTTTCTCAGTTTGATTGAAACGTTAAAAAAACAGTTCCCCGACAAGGTCAATATTTTTCAATACTATATCGAAAGACATATTGAAGTTGATGGAGGTCATCATTCACATCTGGCAACAGATATGACGATTGAACTATGCGGCAATGATGAGCAAAAATGGCGAGAGGCAACCCTGGCAGTTCAAGACTCTTTAAATGCAAGGTTTCAATTGTGGAACAGTATTCAGGAGCAGATAACAAACAGATAAAAGCACATCTACACCGCAAAGCTGGTGCCGCAACCACAGGTAGTACTGGCATTTGGATTCTTAAACGTAAAACCTCTGGCATTAAGTCCACCCTGCCAGTCAATTTCCATACCGGCAAGGTAAATGGCATGAGCTTTATTCATAATGCAGGGTATTCCTTCTATTTCAAAAATTTCATCGTTTTCCTCCCTCATATCAAAAGCCAGCACATAGGTCATACCGCTGCAGCCGCCACCCTTCACGCCTACTCTAAGCTGTTGAGCTGCATTGAAGCCTTCTTCTGCCATCAAACGTTTTATCTCAGCCACCGCAGAAGGAGTAAAACGAACCGGACTATTCACCACTGCTTCCATATTAGTAAATTTACTGCAAAGTTACAGCTATTTTTATAAATCGAAATTCGACAGACTTACAAGCAAAATTATCAATATATAATGTTAATTATCAATTTGATATACATCAATAAAAATCATTTGGGCGTGTCCCTCCTTCCCTCCCCGGCCTGAAGGCCGGGGCTAGTCAGTCGGGTCGGGCTTTACGCTGCAAGTCCTCGGCTCGCCTTCGGCGAGCCTGTGGGCTTTCCGCTACTATCCCTCACGCAGGAAAAAACCGACCACCGACAACAGACCACTGACCACCGAATATTGACCAAAAAAACATTATCAATTATCCCCGAATCAGTCGGGGCAGGCAATTAACACATTATCAATTACCCACTATCCAATTTGTTTTACGTTATTTTTGCCCAAATAAATCATTCATAATGCTATTTGGATTTACTGAAGTACAAGGCCTGGTTACCATTATTCTTTGTGGGATAGTTGTATGGCTCGTAACAGAAATTAAAACAATAAGAAGACTTATCAATCAAAAATCACCCGGCCATAATAACTCTTTACTTCAGCTACAGGCATACGAAAGACTCACTTTGCTAACAGAAAGAATCAGCCTGAAAAATTTGGTGATGCGATTGCAGGCAACTAATCTAACTGCTACTGAATTGCAGGCAGGCATGATAGAGACGATTAAAAGCGAATTCGATCACAATCTAACCCAACAAATATATGTCACCTCAGAAATTTGGAAAGCCGTAAAAAATTTAAAAGAACAAAATATTTATATCATCCATCAGCTGGCTTCTTCACTTCCAACTGCAACACCAGCAGTAGAGCTGAGCAAAGTTATTTTACAATATCTTGAAAATAACAATGCAGATTTGAGTAACATTGTATTGGATGCACTACAATTTGAAGCAAAAAAATTAATGTAACCATTTTATGTCAGGTACAACCAAAAAATACACAGATAGCGGAATAGAAATTCAATCACTTTACACACCCGAAAATTCAGTTAAGACAGCCCCCGAACTACCGGGGCAATTCCCATTTACCAGAGGTGTACAGGCGGACATGTACAGAGGAAAATTGTGGACCATGCGGCAATACGCAGGATTTTCTACCGCAGAAGAAAGCAATAAAAGATATCACTATCTCATTTCGCAGGGAGTAAGCGGATTAAGTGTAGCCTTTGACTTGCCTACACAAATTGGTTATGACAGCGATCATCCCCTGGCAGAAGGAGAAGTAGGCAAAGTAGGCGTTGCCATTGATAGTCTGGAAGATATGGAAACCCTTTTTAAGGGCATCAATTTAGAAGAAGTCTCTACTTCCATGACGATTAATGCAACTGGTTTTATTTTATTGGCCTTATACGTAGCACTCGCCAAAAAGCAGGGCACTGATCTTAACAAAATCACTGGTACTATTCAGAATGATATTTTAAAAGAATATGCAGCCCGAGGTACATATATTTATCCACCAAAGCCCTCCATGCGTATCATTACGGATATTTTTGAATGGTGTGCCGGCCACTTACCCAAATGGAATACCATTTCCATCTCAGGGTACCATATCCGTGAAGCAGGAAGCACAGCAGTGCAGGAAATTGCTTTTACCCTGAGTAACGGTAAAGCATACGTGAAGGCAGCCATCGAAAAAGGATTGAATATTAATGTTTTTGGCAAACGATTGTCGTTCTTTTTCAATGCTCACAATAATTTATTTGAGGAAGTAGCCAAATTCAGAGCCGCCAGAAAAATGTGGGCCCTGATTATGAAAGAGCTGGGAGCTACCGATCCTAAAGCCATGATGCTACGCTTTCACACACAAACAGGCGGAAGTACTTTAACAGCACAACAACCCCAAAACAACATTAGCCGGGTAACAATACAAACACTGGCCGCTGTATTAGGCGGCACTCAATCACTACATACTAACGGTTATGATGAAGCGCTAAGCCTGCCCACCGAAGAAGCGGCTACCATTGCTCTGCGTACCCAACAAATTGTAGCATATGAAAGTGGCGTACCCGATACGGTAGATCCACTGGCCGGAAGCTATTTTGTGGAAACATTAACCAGTGAAATAGAAAATGCTGCATGGGAGCTGATACAAAAAATTGACATCATGGGTGGTAGCGTATCCGCCATAGAACAAGGATTTATGCAGGATGAAATTGCCAACAGCGCCTACGAGTACCATCGTAAAATAGAAAACGGTGAAAAAATTATTGTGGGAGTTAATAAATTTATCAGCGAAGAAAATAATCGCATACCTATTCTAAAAATTGATGATAGCATCAGAGATGCACAGAGTGCAAAGCTGCAATCACTACGACAAAAAAGAGATAACCCAAAAGTGACATCATCTTTATCGGCATTAAAACTGGCCGCTCAGGGTAATGAAAATATCATGCCTTACGTAATTGATGCAGTAGAAAACTATGCCACATTGGGCGAAATTGCTGATGTATTAAGAGGCGTATATGGAGAATATAAGTAAAAAAAGTGACTTGGGCAAATAAATCAATATATTATAAATAAATTAATATAAAATATATTGATTTATTTTTTATTATATATTAATGATATTATTGCCATATTGCCGCAGTCAACTATAAACCCATCTCTTTAATAATTCTCTCAATTTTCGCATCTAATATTTTCTCTGTTTCTTCGAAAGCTGCAGCGTCGGTCAAGGTGGTATTGACGCTGAAATAAAATTTTATTTTAGGCTCTGTGCCGCTAGGCCGGGCTGAAATTTTGGTACCATCAGCCAAAACAAACTGCAATACATTACTTTTAGGAAGATCAATTTTCCAGGTTTTGCCTGAAATTAAATTTTTGCCAATTTGTAATTCATAATCTAACAGTTCATGTACAGCAATACCATCAAATGTAGCAGGAGTAGTATTCCGATAACCTTGCATCATTTGGGCTATTTCACCAGCGCCATTCATGCCTTTTTTAGTTATGCTTATCAAAGCTTCTTTATAAAAACCATACTGCATGTATAAGTCGATCAACTTATCAAATAAACTTCTCCCTTTATTTTTTTCATAGGCCGCCATTTCACAAAGCAGGGCTACTGCACTGATAGCATCTTTGTCTCTTATTTGATCTCCTATCATCAATCCAAAACTTTCTTCACCCCCAATCACATAATTTTCTTTTCCTTCTTTTTCTTTTAATAAGGCCGCAATCCATTTAAAACCAGTCAATACATTATAGCAGTTAATATTATTTTGCTTTGCAATTTCATCAATCATATCTGTTGTAACGATGGTTTTGATCACCATATCATTCGGCTGGGCAATTCCCTTGGTTTTTCTGGCTTCTATCATATAATTAAATGCCAGCACTGCCGTCTGATTGCCATTCATAAGCACCCATTCACCCTTATGATTTTTGATGCCAATACCAACTCTGTCACTGTCAGGATCCGTACCTAACAAAATATCGGCATCTAATTCTTTAGCCCTCTTCAGGCCGATGCTCATAGCTTCTGTCTCCTCAGGATTCGGGTACACCACCGTCGGAAAATTACCATCCGGTTTACTTTGTTCTTCCACAATATGTACATTGGTAAAACCAAATTTCTCCAACACTTTAGGTACCAGCATAATTCCTGTACCATGAATAGGTGTATAGACAATTTTTAAATCATGCTGCAAACGACATACCTCCGGATACACACTCAGACTTTTTACCATATCCATATAAGCTGTATCTAACTCCTCTCCTAACATTGTTATATTTGCTTCGCCACCACTCCATTTTACATCATCTACCGATGCAATTTTTTCTACTTCGGCAATTACATTTTTATCGTGTGGAGGCACCAGTTGTGCCCCATCGTCCCAGTAAGCTTTATAGCCGTTGTATTCTTTAGGATTATGCGAAGCAGTGCAAACCACACCTCCCTGACAGCCTAAATGTCTTATGGTAAAACTTAATTCGGGCGTTGGGCGTAATGATTCAAATAAAAAAACTTTAATACCATTAGCGGCAAAAACATTGGCCGTAATTTCAGCAAAAAAACGACTATTATTACGGCAATCATGTGCTACAGCAACTTTTACATTATCACTAAAACATTTTTTTAAATAATTAGCATATCCCTGGGTAGCCATACCTACCGTGTATTTGTTCATCCGATTGGTACCAATGCCCATAATGCCACGTAGCCCACCAGTACCAAACTCCAAATTTTTATAAAAAGCATCTTCCAGTTCCGTAGGGTTCTCGTTTTGCAATCGTATAATTTCATCTTTTACCAACTGGTCAAAATTACCCGAAAGCCAACTATCAACTTTTTGTTGTGTGCTTTTATTCATATTATACTTTTTATTCGGCGCCAAGATATCCATAATTTACTTTTTTAACTGATTAACAAAGATAAAATTTGTAATTTCATTAATAAAATATTGCTGTATACTAATTAAAAATTATACCGGCATATATTATTGATGAATAGAACGCTACAAAATAAAGGGATATTGCGAATATTATTTAAATTTTACCACTTTATACGTATATATTTATTCCTATACGTATTCACTTTCATTCCTTATTTCACTTGGGCTCAGGATACCGGAGTTATTTTACCAATTACCCCAACTGATACTACGGTTATTTACCCTAAAATCGTTAAAAACAACTATACGCCCCAGCAACCAATTAACAAACGAATTAAAATAGTAGCTGCTGCGAATATAGTTGGATATAGCGGCGCCATGGTTGGATTATATTCGGCCTGGTATAAAAATTACCCACAAACCAATATGCACTCTTTTAATGATATCAAAGAGTGGAAGCAGATAGATAAGATTGGCCATGCCTATAGCGCTTATGCAGAGAGCAAGGCGAGCATGGAATTGTGGCGCTGGACAGGCATGGATCGAAAAAAGCGTATATGGATTGGCGGTATGAGTGGCGCTTTTTATCAAACTGTCATTGAAACATTAGATGGATTCAGCTCCCAATGGGGCTGGAGCTGGGGAGATTTTGCCGCCAATATGATCGGTAGCGGAATGCTTGTAGCGCAAGAGCTGGCTTGGGATGAACAAAAAATCCAATTTAAATTTTCTTTTCACAAAAAAAGCTATCAGGATATCAGCCTGAATCAACGCAGCGACAAAATTTTTGGTAAATCTACTCCTGAAAGATTGTTGAAAGATTATAATGGGCAGACTTACTGGCTGAGCAGCAATCTGAAACATCTTTTCCCAAAAAGTAATCTTCCGGGATGGCTGCAAATATCTGTCGGCACAGGCGCTGAAGGGCTTTTTGGCGCCGAGGAAAATATTGGCAAAGATGACAATGGTAATATTATTTTTAACCGAACAGACATTAAACGATACCGGCAATGGTACCTGGCCCCGGATATTGATCTTACCAAAATAAAAACGAACAAGAAAGGTATTAAGCTGGCGTTGCAGGTATTAAATATTTTCAAATTTCCTATGCCGGCATTGGAATATAGTAATGGTAAATTCTCTTTTCATCCTCTATACTTTTAGGACAAGTTTATGCTGACTTGCATCTTTATCCACAATTATTTAACACTTATAATGATAAACTAAAAATTTAAAAATTAAAAAAATAATTTAACAAATATTTCTTTATTTTCATAACTGATTTATCATTTCATTAACAAACATTTATATTTCTTTTATGAAAAAAATTATTCTATTACTCTTTACTACCGTAGCGCTTAGTAATGTATTCAACCCATTGATAGCGGCGAACGTAGCCCCATCGATAGTAATCCCGACCGACTCATCCAACACCAATCCCAAACTTTCTATATCAGAATTAGTAAAAGAATTTCGTAGCCTTAGCAGAAAAGAACGAAAAGCCCGTATCAAAGAAGTTAAGAAGCAAATACGAGAATACCGCAAAGCAAAACGTCAGGGCAGGGATGGCAGTACGGACACTTTGCTACTTGTAATTCTGGCTATTTTATTACCACCATTAGCGGTTTATTTGCATCAGGGCGAAATAAATACCAAATTCTGGATCAGCTTATTATTAACTTTATTATTCTGGTTACCAGGTGTTATTTATGCTTTGATAGTAATTTTTGGGGCTGATTAGATTTAGCTCATGGTTCATGGTTAATGGCTCATAGTTTGAATTATTAACCATGAACTTTATAAAAAGTTTCCCGGCTAACTTTTACAAGCTCGTAAAATACCTCAATACAAAACCTGCACATCCTTTTCACTATTAATACTCATACTGGCTTTCTCATTATAGCGTATAACCTTTCCCGTTATACAAATGGTTTTACCATATAAAAATTTATCAGGCTTATACGAAAAATTGCCCACTTTATTTCGGGCAATAAATACAGTAAATATTTGTCGGGGAAATTTTTTATCCAGGTTTAAAAAAATATTTCCCTGAGATGATGATGTTGTACTCACTACTTTACCGCATATTTTTACCACTACATCTTTATCAACAAAGTGTTGAGCATCTGCCGTATTGTAAGCATCCTTAGGTAGATTACGTTTTTTTAGAGGTGATGCATTATCTATTTCTTTTATCCGGCCCCATTGATGAATATCAATATTTTTCTCTAATACATTTTCTTCTCTATCTGGAAGATTAGCAAAAAAGTCAATGCCTGTTAAAGTTTCAATGCTATCAATATTACAGGCATAATCCATCACCTGATTCTCACATTTTTGATTGGGCATCACAAAGCCAATAGCACGTTTGTTTGTATAATCTAAAGCCACTTTAAAATATTGCTCAGGTATACTTACTTTATTAATACCTTTTTCAATTTTTTTCAAGCCGGGCCTTAATATGCCACCTGTAACAACGTAGAGTTGTACCTGATTTCTCATAACATATTGACGTAAAAGCTCTTCTAAATCAGCCCATTTACCACGATTGAATGCAGGGAGTTGTGGCGACATATTAGAGTATAGATAACTTTCAGAAATTGCGCTTTTAGAATATCGAAAATCAGCAGAAGGGGCTAAATGTCCCCTATCATATCCAAAATCCTCGTTATGATAACCATGATGCTGGTTGGGAGTTTTTAAAAAATAATCTGCATCTTCTGCTGATCCGGTTTTAACACTATTATCAGGCCTGAAATCGTTCGTACGTTTCTCATTTCCATTTGCAACGTCGGGCAGAATAACGTGTGCCACCCACTTTGCCTGCTCATAAGCCTCCGCATATACCAGTGCATACGCCTTATGAAATATAACCTCCTCCCCCGGTACTACCCTGGGTAAGCCGATTTTTATCAAATTTTCTCTTACCTGCTGAAATTTTGCATTGTCATTTTCAAAAATCTGTTGACTTTTTTGCGAAAAACAATAGATGGGCCATAAAAGGATTATAGCTAATAACCTCATAATCATATATTTAAAAGGAAATTTTACCGTCATAATAATTTGTAAAAATATCCTCTTACCAGATTCTTTTTACATAAAATTTTGCTCTTCGTATTTTTACGACATGATGCGACTATTCTGAATACCTATTTTGACTTAACAAATAATACAAACTACTTAACGAATAACCTATTTGGCTTAACGGATAATTATGAGTTTAGCTCATTTTCGCCGTAACTTGTATATACCATGAGAGTCCTATTTACCGTTGCATTGCTTTTGATTAACACCATTGCATTTTCTCAAACGCAATCTGTTAATATCCAACCCTATTGTGTTGATAATCAGAATATTAAAGCTTATTCTTATTCCCAAAATCATCTTTCAAGATTAGCGCTAGATTCTTTCAGCGCCCAGTCATTCTTTGCTCCTATACTCTTAAAGCTTATGTGGGAGACATGGTGGCTAAGAGGTATTGCTATTTTGGCTGTATTTATACTTATTTATGTAGCGTATACACTCAGAATCAAACAGATTAAACGACAGGAAAAGTTAAGAAGTAGTTATGAAATAAAGATCAATGATTTGGAAAATAACGCATTACGAAGTAGAATGAATCCGCATTTTATTTTCAATTCATTAAATACCATCAGCTCTCTCATTAATAAAAATGAAATTTTAAAGGCGAATCAATATATAACAAAATTTTCTAAACTATTGCGCCTAACCTTTGATCACAGTCAAAAGCGAACCATTCCTCTTGCTGATGAACTGCATTTAGCAGATTTATATATCCAGATTGAAAGAATTCGTTTTGACAATAAGTTTAATTACCGCATTGATGTGGCAAAAGATATAGATATTTATTCTACAGAAATATCTCCTTTGATCGTTCAACCATTCATAGAAAACGCTATTTTGGATGGCTTACTCCCACTTTCGCAAGAAGGGTTGTTACAAATTTATTTGTGCAAAAAAGACAATATGCTTGTTTGTATCATTGAAGATAATGGTATCAGCCGGGAACAGGCATTACAAAACAAACAGCTAAGTCCGGACAAACGAAAATTACATGATCTGGAAGTGACGCTGGAACGTATTGAGTTATTCAATAAAGAACATAATGTAGAAGCTCCTGTTTTTATTACAAACTTACTCGATTCTCATGGCAAACCGGCAGGTACAAAAGTAGAGATCATGTTAGCCTGCGAAGAAAGCTTCTGAAAATTGATAATTAAGAATTAAAAATTAAGAATGAAGAATTAAAAATTAAGAATGAAGAATTAAAAATTAAGAATTAAAAATTAAGAATTAAAAATTAAGAATGAAAAATTAAAAATTATCACATCAGCATAACTTGTCCCGCCTCTGGCGTGGATTATCACATTAGCATAACTTGTCCCGCCTCTGGCGTGGATTAGCACATTATCACATTAGCACATTATTTCATTATCAATTAAGTAACTTTGCGCCAGATTAAAAAAACAGATCATGGCTTCAAAAATAACAATGGACCCGACAGGCCAATTACAGGTACCCAATCATCCTATTATTCCTTTTATTGAAGGTGATGGCATCGGCCCTGATATATGGAAAGCAAGTGTGAAAGTGTTTGATGCCGCCATTACTAAAGCTTATAAAGATGAGAAAAAAATCGAATGGAAAGAAGTATTAGCCGGTGAAAAAGCATTTAACCAAACCGGCTCCTGGATGCCCGAGGAAACCATGAAGGCATTTAAAGAATATCTTGTAGCTATCAAAGGGCCACTTACAACTCCTGTGGGTGGTGGCATAAGAAGCCTTAACGTGGCTTTGCGGCAGGAGCTGGACTTATATGTTTGTTTGCGTCCAATAAAATATTTCGAGGGTGTACCCAGCCCTATGTGGCAACCTGAAAAGGTAAACATGGTTATCTTCAGAGAGAATACGGAAGATATTTATGCCGGTATCGAATATATGACCGGCAAACCGGAAACGCAGAAATTAATGGATTTTCTGGTGAATGAAATGGGAGTACACAATATTCGTTTCCCAAATACAACCTCCTTAGGCATTAAGCCTGTGAGTAAAGAAGGCAGTGAACGCCTGATCCGTTCCGCTATTCAATATGCTATTCAACATAAACTACCTTCGGTAACGATTGTGCACAAAGGCAATATCATGAAGTTTACAGAAGGCGCTTTTAAAAACTGGGGTTATGAATTAGCCGAAAGAGAATTTGCCGGCGATGTGTACACCTGGAATCAATGGGAACGTACTAAAAAAGAAAGTGGCGAAGCAGTAGCCAACGAAGAAATGAAAATTTCAGCTATTGGCGGAAAAGTAATTATAAAAGATGCGATTGCGGATAATTTTCTACAACAGGCTCTCCTTGCTCCGCAAGATTATTCGGTAATTGCTACGTTAAACTTAAATGGCGATTATATCAGTGATGCATTGGCTGCACAGGTAGGCGGCATTGGCATTGCACCCGGCGCTAATATCAACTATTTAACGGGCCATGCTGTATTTGAGGCCACTCATGGCACCGCTCCCCGATTCGCCAATACCAACACGATGAACCCCTGCTCGGTAATATTAAGTGGTGTTATGATGCTGGAATATATGGGCTGGCGAGATGCTGCTGATTTAATCAACAACGCTGTAGCTAAAACCATTCGCAGCAAAAAGGTGACCATCGATTTTTATAATCTTATGAAAGATGCTACTCTGCTAAAAACCAGCGAATTTGCTGACGAAGTGATACATAATTTATAAGTAAAAGGTCGACAAATTTTAAATGTTTGTCGACCTTCACCAGAAACTAACAAGCGTTAGTTTAACATTATTTTGTCACTCCTTAATTATTCACCTTCATTTCAATTCTTCTATTTTTTGCCCTTCCGGCAGCCGTTTTATTATCCGCTACAGGCTTTGTATCGCCATAACCGGCAGTTGAAATTCTATCAGCGTCAATACCCTTTTTTACCAGATATGCTTTGGCTGCATTGGCCCTGGCTTCAGATAATAATTGGTTTTTATTGGGTTTTCCAACATTATCAGTATGTCCTTCAATAGCTAACTGCAAAGTATTGTCAGACTTTAATACCGCTACTAATTGATTCATGGCAGGATAAGAAGCCGGCAATATGGTTGACTTTCCTGTTGCGAATAATAAGTGTGATGCAGCATAGTTTACTTTCTTAATTACCTCTTTTTTAATTTCAGGGCAACCGGAATTCTCTCTAGTTCCCGGAACAGTAGGGCATTTATCTTCCTCATCATTCACTCCATCACCATCGGTGTCAGGTATAGGACATCCATTATACTTAGGTAAGCCCGGTACTGTTACACATTTGTCTTCCTCATCATTGATGCCGTCTTTATCTGTATCTGGTATGGGGCAACCATTGTATTTCGCAAGCCCTGCTACCGTAGGACAATTATCAATATTATCATTCAGTCCATCACCATCAGTATCCGTTACCTTAGGAGCTATTTGTACAGTATCTCTCACAACAACCGTATCTCTGATAGTGGTAGTGGTATGAATTTCTTCAATAATTACTTCTTTGGCTTTTTTACGATTGCGCTTTAATGAACTTACGTGAAAACCAAAGTACACATCCGCCTGCTTGGAATCGCCCAATAAAGCATTAAAAATACTACCCGAACCTAAGTAAAAAGGCCCGGCTCTTAATCCAAAACCTGCATTAAAACCGGAGTAAGTATTATAATTCAATGGCACAAAAACGCTCACAGCATTACTTTCAAATCGTGGAGTCAGCGTTACACTATTTTGATAAAAAGAATTAGTATTGGTGGTCTTCTTAGCCAGGGAAATTTGTGTGGCTACATCGGCATAAAAACCTCTATGAATATGATAATCAATATTGGCCCTCAGTGAAGTAGGCAACGTAACCGTATAGCTATTGTTATCTGTTGAATTATTGGTAAAGAAAGGGCTATTGTCGAGATACTTTTTTATTTCTTCAAAATCTTTATCTGCAAAATCACTCAGATAAAGTTTACTGTTTGCAGGAATATTCATACTATAATCAGCGCTATATTGTGATGGTGATTTTTTATATCTGACCGCTCCAATATCCAATACCGACAGGCCTGCTCGAAATTTATAATTATTATCAAATGCATTATCTTCATCACGATTGGGACGATACTCATATACGAACCCAATATCACCCCCAAAACCGTTAGATTTAAAATTAAAAATATCATTACCATCTACATTTCCCGGATCAATACCTCCCTGACCTACAGCAACACGGCCTGTAGCATTGGTTAAGAATACGTCATTAATATCTTCGTTTACAGTACCCTGAACATTATCTATATTCACAAATGCATTACCTACGCCTCCCAGGTATTTAACTGTAAGTCCCCCTTTTAAAAAGTGTTGCTCGTTATTATATAAAACCATGCCGACACTTGCTCCAAGATCTACAAAACTATTTGCAATAATTTTTTGATTTTTACCACTGTTAATATTATACGGTAATGTAATATCATCTGTATTAGAATTGATACTTTTAATTAATTTAGTATCAATATCATCTACATTTACCAATGTTCTAAATCTGCTGGTCAATGCAAAAGAAAGCTTTTTGGAAGCATTGAACATTAAGGAAGGCCCTAATATATCGATGTTAGCCAGGCCGGAAAAATTATCTTTACTTCCACTTAGAAAAATACTGTCAGCATTCTTATCTGTAAGGTCTGAAAGCGTTTTAAAATTAAAAGAAGCAGTGTTATTGAAAACTCCTGCATTAATGCCAAATAAATTTACATCCCAACGGTATCGGCTATCCGCAATATTGGCCGGATTAAAAAATACGCCATTAACACCGTTATAATTGCTGCTTTGATAGCCATAGTAAGATTGTGCAAATGAAGCAGTTGTGGTAACAAAGGCTATGAACAGTAATAGAGCTTTTCTCATAATACGATTTTTTTATCCTATTTGGCAATAACAATGCCAAAAATTATTTTTCTTGAAAAAACGACCCTAAATCGTATTTATTGTTAGCCTGTAAATGATTACTTTTGCAAATTATTATAAAAAAAATTAAACTGTATGGCAAAAATAAAAGTTACCAATCCTGTGGTGGAATTAGATGGTGATGAAATGACAAGAATTATCTGGAAGTTTATTAAAGATAAATTGATTACTCCTTACCTGGAATTAGACATAAAATATTACGATTTAGGCATTGAGAGCAGAGATCGTACACTCGACCAGGTTACCATAGAAGCTGCGAATGCTATTAAACAATACGGTGTAGGGATAAAGTGTGCCACCATTACGCCGGATGAAGCACGGGTAAAAGAATTCAACTTACAGCAAATGTGGAAATCGCCTAATGGCACAATCCGCAACATATTAGACGGCACTGTTTTTCGTGAGCCGATCGTGATTCAAAATGTTCCACGTTTGGTTAGTAACTGGACTGCTCCTATTATTGTCGGCCGTCATGCTTTTGGTGATCAATATCGTGCAACCGATACCGTTATTAAAGGAAAAGGGAAATTGACCATGACCTTTACTCCGGAAGATGGAAGCGCTGCACAGGTTTTTGAAGTATATAATTTTAATGGTGATGGTGTGGCTATGACCATGTACAATACGGATGAAAGTATTAAAGGTTTTGCCAGAAGTTGTTTCAATATGGCATTGAATAAAAAATGGCCTTTATATTTATCTACTAAAAATACCATTCTAAAAAAATATGATGGCCGCTTTAAAGATATTTTTGAAGATATTTATCAAAATGAGTTTAAAGCAAAATTTGATGCTGCCGGCATTACCTATGAGCATCGTTTAATTGATGATATGGTTGCCAGCGCTCTCAAATGGAACGGCAACTTCGTTTGGGCTTGTAAAAATTATGATGGGGATGTGCAAAGTGATACCGTAGCGCAAGGTTTTGGTAGCTTAGGCCTGATGACTTCCGTATTAATAACGCCTGATGGCAATACCATGGAAGCTGAAGCGGCACATGGCACTGTTACCAGACATTACAGAGATCACCAGGCAGGGAAACCTACTTCTACCAATCCGATTGCCTCCATTTTTGCCTGGACAAGAGGGTTGGCTTTCCGCGGAAAATTAGACAACAATCAACCGCTAATTGATTTTTGCCTGGCACTGGAATCTGTTTGTATCGAAACAGTAGAAAGTGGTAAAATGACAAAAGATTTGGCTGTTTGTATCCACGGCAATAAAGTATCTCATGGAGAGCATTTCTTATACACAGAGGAATTTCTAGATGCTATTGATCAGAATTTGAAGAAGAAAGTAGGATTGTAATATTTATTCATTCCCTAATGTCGCTGCGAAGCAGTAGACGTTAGGGAAAATATTGCCAGTTTTTAGCTACTTTTTTGTAAATTTGATAAGTGACTGAACTTAAAAAATATACAGAAGATATTCAAAGGCTTTGTGCTGCCCACAAGGTCAGGCATATGTATGCTTTTGGTTCAATCTTAACCGATCAGTTTCACTCCAATAGTGATATTGATCTTATAGTGGATTTTGATCCAATTGCTATTGAACAGTATGCCGACAACTATTATAGCTTAAAATTTGCCTTACAAGATATTTTTCACCGCAACATTGATCTTTTGGAAGAAAAAGCTATCAAAAATCCATACTTTATACGGTCAATAAAAGATAAAAAACAGCTTCTTTATGGGCATTGAGATTAAAGCATGGCTTTATGATATTTTAAATGCTATTGCTGAAATTGATAGTTTTTTCATCAACCTGCCCAAAGATTTTATAGCTTATCAAAGTGATTTACGTACCAAACGTGCTGTTGAGAGAAATATAGAAATAATCGGAGAAGCAATTAATCGTATTTTGAATAAGGCCCCATTCATAGCTATATCAAATTCAAGAAAAATTGTTGATACCAGAAATAGGATCATACATGGTTATGATTCTGTTTCGGATGAAATTGTATGGAGTATTGCCATTAAATATTTGCCTATATTAAAATATGAGTAACTATTCAGTCCTCCTAAAATTACATTTTTTTTGCATTTCAAAAAAATATA
>CAZPHA010000055.1:0-18752 GCA_964586215.1 uncultured Ferruginibacter sp. | reverse complement strand
ACAAAAAAAAATTACTCACCAAATTAGACTATTTATTATTTATAAATGGTATTACTGGATATAATTAAGGCATCGTTTGTTCTGGTATAAGTAAATGTCATGGGTTGGTTGTTATTGAATCCATCTGGGTATGTGCATTTAATCAATTGCCCTAAGTTATTATATTCATACACAAATTCATGATCAGCGTTGGTAGAATCGGTATCCAGCAATATTTTATGGTTAGTAGTATCATACGTGATTTTATAATACATAGATCCTTCTGTTGCCTGCAATAGGTTCGACCATTTTACAACAATCAAAGTAAGTTTTTTGTCGCCTACAATATCTTGTGGCTGTACAATTTCTTTTTGGCACGAACTTAACATGATAATTCCCAGAAGTAAGGAGATGATATTTTTCATATTTTTTAAAAAATTTATTGCAAATCTCTTGTATTACTTTCTTTTAACAATGGTGTTTTCCCCCTAAAATGATGGGATTTTTCTTCCGGATATAGGTTGAAAAAAACACCCTCAAGTTATATTTTATAAGTGATTGATTATTATCATCTTATGTGGATTTCGAAATATCAGGACAAGCTTTGAACCAACGACCCTCTGATTAACCCATTTTGAGCAATAGTAGCTCAAAATGAGTTAAGCTGGAATGAAATAAATGTGAGCCGAAATAATTTACAAAACAGCCAATAGTAAAAAAGAAAACATGAGCTTGCTAACATGGAAAAATGCACCGGATGGCAGGGTATTAAAGCAAGATGTAATTATTGCAAAAAACTATTTGCAGCTAATTGATTTATACCAAAAGATTATTAACAAACTCCTGCAGGCTTTTTAATTGTTCAACTTCTCTTTTGAAAGGCGTCATGATTTGAAATGTTTTGGAGACAGTTGTGGAAGGCAGGTTATATTTTACAAACGTAGCGCTTGTTCCCGAAGGCCCTAGATCAATATATAAACAAGGTCCTTTTTCTTCCATATATTGTACCACATTATTAAAGTTGCTGTACTGCGTTACTACTTGCCAAAAATAATTAATCGGCAATGTATGAACTTCTTTACCAAAAATACCAGAAATAAACCCGGGAGCAGGCTTTGACAAAGATGCTGTATGATTCATGTAATTGTTAAACCCTTCATGACCCTCGTCAATTAATGGTGAATGAAAAGCATAAGCCACTGGTAATCGTAAAAATTGCATGTTACGATTTTCTAATTCTTTTTGAAATATATCTAAATTTTGAGATAATCCTGATACTGTAAAATGTCCATCAAAATTATCAGAAGCAAGAAAAAGGTTGTATTTATTATACAAATTTTGCAGTTCGCTTGTTTTGGAATGTATAACGGCCAGCATACCTCCTTTTTTAGCATTACTTGTAATAGACACAGCCTGTTGAATAGCCGCTTCCAATGCCGCCTGAGCAGTCCATACTCCTTTTACAAACGCAGAAGTAAATTCTCCTAAACTATTTCCCAAAACATAATCAGGCTGAATTCCTATACTCCTCAATGTTGTATACATAGCTGTTTCTATAGCTACAATGGCAGGATGAGTAATCAATAAGTCATCAAAATCTAATTGCTTTTTATGATACAATTCATCAACGATAGATCGATGTAGGTATTTTTGTATAATGTAGTCACTTTGCTCTAAAGATTTTCTAAACACTTCATTTTGTTCATACAATTTTTGACCCATTCCTCTATAGTGGCTCCCCTGTCCTGAAAATAAGAATACTATTTTGTAATTTTTGTACATTAAAAAAACTTATTGACCAAAAAGATTATCTATTCTTTGAGCCACTTCGGGGTGATGAAAAGTAACATCATGCATTTGCAATTCTTTTTCAATAAATACAGGTAATTTTGCTTTAATCTCCGCTGTTAAATGGTTTTTTAAAGTAATCAGAGAATGTCTTGGTTTTTCAGCCAAACTATTAGCCAGTTGAATCGCCTGGTTTAATACTTCCGATTTAGGCACTACTCTTAACGGAACACCCCGTTGTTCTAATTCTCCCCCTCTGTAATTTTCTGCAGTAAATAACATTTCATTACCAACAATATTACCTAGCTTTAAAGGAGCCATTAATGTACCTCCCATACCGGGAGTAAAGCCATACTTCATAAAATTAGTAGTGTAAATATTTTCTTTTCCCAAAATGATAAAATCAGCATAAAGTCCGAATATAAACCCACCGCCAATACCATGACCCTGCATAGCTGATATTACCGGTATTTCGCATTCTAAGGGATGTGTAAAGAAATTTAAATCATTGAATCCTATCTCTTTTTTGTAGATATTCATCAATTCTTCTTTGGTTCCTCCACAACAAAAATAATTTTCGTATCCGGTAAGAATTACAACTTTATAACTATTATTATTTTTAATTGCCGAAAAAGCTTCCATAATACCCATTATCAACTCCTTAGAAAAAGTATTTCTAGAAGATCGATCTTCCATTGTTATCTGAACGATATTGTTCTCTAATTCAGTAAGGTATACTACTTGTCCCATGGAAATTTTCCGTTTTGTATAAAATTCTTTATGTTATTTTGTACTTTTTCTGAGTTAAGCAAAGAAGAAATTTTATTGACAGCCAATTGTTGTGTTTGCTCATTAATAATCCACAGTTTGGATATATAATCTTTTAAACTTTTTATTGTTTCTGTTTCTAACCGAGTTAGCCGAAGTAAGTTTTTTCTTACTATATCATTAATATTTGTACTTATTTCATCTACCAAACCAATTTGGTAAGCTCTTTCAGCAGAAATACCCTGCGTAATTAACGTCATCCATTGGGCTTTTTGACATCCTACTCTACGTATTAAAAATGGCATTACCATGGCTGGTAATAATCCAAAAAGAGCCTCTGATAAACCAAAAGTTGCTTTTTCATCCGCAATCACAATATCACTGGCGGCTACAATTCCAATACCCCCTGCATTTACCTTTCCCTGTACTTTTGCCACAATGATTTTAGAGCAATTGGAAAAGTGCTTTAGCATATCATAATATCCATGTGGGTTATCATCTGCCAATACTCCAGCTGAACCTTCACTCATAGCTTTAAAATCCATTCCTGTGCAGAAATTATCAGGCAGCCCCTCTAATACAATTACTTTGATCTCTGGATTCTTCTCTGTTTCATTTAAAACTGATAATATTTCATCAATGAGTACAGCATTTATACTGTTATTTGCTTCAGGCCTGTAAATCTGAAGAAAAATAACCCCCTTCTGCTCTGCAACTTTAATAGTTTGATAAGTAGTTTGTATTGCATCCATATTTATACCCATTCATATTTTCTATGATAATCTTTGATTTCTGAAAAAATTAGTTTGCCTTTTCCCTTTACGTGTTTAAACGGTTCAGGATAAAGATTAGGATTTACCTTATAATTACGAGTACCAAATTTTAAATTACCATTTGCTTCGAATGTACTCTCATACTCTTCCATGGAAAGCATACAACGATCATTTAAATGTTGGGATAAATTAAACTGTCCTAATCGTTCCTGTGACTGTGCTGTAGCTACGCCACTATAAAATTCTGAACAACAACCGGAGCCGTAAGAGAACACTCCAATTCTCTTTGGTCGTTGGTAATCTCCGTTATCGATAGCACTGGCAAGCGCCAATAAGGAGGTGGCCCCCATAATATTTCCTACACGCTGGCAATATACCAAGGAAGGCGCTACTCTCTCTTGAAAATCTGCTTCAATTTCATCTGGCTTAGCTTGTTTAAATTTTCGCATATTGGTACGGTGAGCGCCTTTTACCATACCACCAAAAGGAGTATGAAAAGCCAGATAGTTAAAAGTAGATTGGTAATCTACTCCTTCTACTCTTTTTTGATACTCTTTAAATGAGTTTTCGCAACAATCCAGATAAGATAATAAAGATAAATCTGAATCTCCTGCTTCACTATCAGGCACCGGGCGGCATGTATCAAACACTTCATAGCCATAATAACCATTAGCACCTGCATCAATTTGAAAAATTATAGGATAATCACTTACTAATAATGCAACAGCTCCTGATCCGCTACTTGGTTCGGCAAAGGACATTTCCATCGTGCCTTCTACAGCAGACAGCCGTGTAATATCTGTAGCAATCACTAATGCTTTTCTTCCAGGCGCAGCCTGAGATAAAACAAAGTTAATGGCCATTTGGAAGCCGGCTGTACCCGAATAGCAGGCATTCTTTAATTCAAATAATCGGCAATTTCTATTTAACCCCAGATAATGATGGACATAAGTACTGATTGATTTTCCAAAATCAATTCCCGATTCGGTACAGGTAATCACCATATCAATACGATTTCTTTCATCTTCTGATAAACTATCAATGATTGGCTTAGCTGCATTTACCGCATTTGAGATAGGATCCTCATAAGGCATCGGAACCGTTTTTTCTTTCATCAACAAGTTTTCAAAACGATGACTGTCTAAATTACGAGCCTTTGCCAACATATTAACGTCTAGAGCTGCAGATCCGCAATAGATGTTCATGGCTTCAATTCCGACTTTCATTTTGTTATATTTAAGTTTATGGAATCAGGTAATTTTTAAAATTGTTTTACAATATCGTGCCTTCTTTAAGGCTTACTCATAACTTCTTAACTTACCACGCTGGCTAAATGCGTAATGAATTTTCCTCATTATTATCGCTGTATTAACGCCTCCAAACCCAAGACTATTGCTGATAGCATAATCTGTATCGGTACTAGTGTATAATGTCTCCTCTTTCACCCAATCAATTTTGTCGGTTATTGGACTTACCAGATTATGGCTGATATGAAGAAAATTTTGATTCATTTGTATAAGGGTTGCAATACATTCAACTATTCCTGCTGCTGAAAGTCCATGCCCTATTAAAGATTTGGTACTATTGGCCTTAACCCCTTTTAAGCCAACGGAAAGCAATGCTTCTACTTCTGTTTGATCACCAATCGCCGATCCGGTTCCATGCGTATTAACATAATTAATGTTTTCCGGCTGTATATTTGCCGATTCAATGGCTTTGAGCATAGCCTTTTTTTCACCCTCTACCGACGGATTAGGGTTTCTATTGGCATCCATACTAATACCATAACCAATAAGAGCGCCATAAGCCTGTTTGCCTCTTTTAGTTGCATGTGCTTCTGATTCTACAATTATGCAACCTCCTGATTGCCCATATACAAAGCCATTGTGATCTTTATCAAAGGGTCTGCATAGTTCTGAAGGTGCAATACCCTCTGATAACTTTGCCATGGCGCCTAAAGCTGTTAATCCCTGATACTCATATATGGACAGATCCATTAAAGGGGATACTACTAACACTACATCATATTCATTACTTTTTAACAGCCTGATTGCATCAATAATCGCCATATTACCACTTGCAGAAGCTGCACCTATCGAATGCCCTTCACCGGTAATCTCTAATAATTCCGTTAGTATTCCAATTGCATCAGTATCGAAAAAGTAAAGCCCATAATTGGGGTTAATAAATTGTAGTTTATCTCTATACTGATCCTGTACCTGCTGCAAAAAACCCTGCTGTATATTGTTTCCGGAAGATATAATAGCCACCCGGGATAAATCTATTTCAGCATTATCTAACCCTGCATCATCCCAAGCTTCAAGAGCAGCATACACTGCATATTGAGCGCTCAAAGATATATTTCTCAACCGCTTTGCCTGATGTATTACTTCTGGTTTACACTGTAATTGGGCCAATAATTCTTTAAAATCAAAGTTCTCTACTTTACTAACAGGAAACTTGAATGTTTGATCTGTTTGTACAAACTCAATGACAGAAAAGTTTGTTTTGCCTTCTTTTAATGCCGTTGCAAACTGGCTTATCCCAATACCTATTGGTGAGACTATGCCCATGCCTGTTACCACCACATTATCATTCAATGCACTCATTTAGGCAGCATTTAGCTTACGAGCAAACAAATCTGCTAGTTCACCCAGGTTATTGGCAGCATGAAAATCGAATCGGGAAACATGCAAGTCCAAATCTTCCAATGTTTTTTCAATCAATTCTGCCCTACCAATGGAGTCTGCACCCAGTGGAGACAACATGGCATTCCGCTCTATTTGTACATTGTCTAACCCTGGGACTATTTCCTTAAGATTTTTTACAATCAGTTGAAAAATTTCTGCAGAGTTCATGTTTATTGTTTTTCCATTATTAAATCAGCTAGTTCATTAATTGTTTGTGCTCCCACCAATTCAATTCGTGGTATATTTAAATCTAGTTTTTCCAGGGTAACTGTTATCAGCTCTCCGCGATCTACCGAATTAGCTCCCATGTTTACCAGTCTTTCATCTAAAGAAATAGCTTTTCCGTCCAGTTCCGGTATAATCTCAGTTAAATTGCTTATTATTAATTCGATTATTTTGTCTTTCACGCAGTTTAAAAATTAAATATTTATTATATTTGTATTTAATTAAATTTGATATACTAATATATTAAATATTATTCATAATTAAAATATTGTACTAATTATTTATTTCAACAATTTGCTTAACTCTTTGGCTTAGCAATTTAGCAGCTTCCTCCATCATTAAAATGCCGATTTTATCAACATGCCGGTTTTGCCAATGTTCCAATTCGGTTCCTTTTACCCACTGGTTAAAGGCTCCTAAAGCCGGACCGGTATGAACCTGGAAGTTTACTTTTTCATTCATATCGCCCTGAAAAGCCAGTTTGGTACTATAAGCAAAGTACCAACGGAATATCATCGCCATTTTATGCCGGGGATTCTGTTCTGCTTTATTTATTTCAGCTAAATCGCCCTTATTGATTTTATATGCCTTCGTCTCTTCCCAAATGGTAGCTAAGGGCTTCTTGAAGTAATTTTTTTCCAATTGTTCCATTGTCTTAACTGGGACTTCTTCCAAACTATTGTATTGATTATACAGTGCGTATAATTTATTAGCCCTGGCGGGAAATAAAACTCCTTTTTTCAACACCTGAACTTTTGCTCCTATTTCAAACATATCGCCGGCAGGCGCATAATCCGTATCCTGTACATTAATCTCCTGCAGCATCGTTTTTACTTCATCGCTTGTACCTGCTTCTACAGTACATTGGTTAATAGACCCTGTAAGTACAAAATCGGCACCCATTACGAAAGCACAGGCTACCGCCTGAGGAGTACCAATACCTCCTGCTAAGCCTACACGTATAGATTTACTATAGGCGTATTCCTTTTGTATATCCTCTCTCAATCGTTGAATAGCAGGCAATAATACCAATGCTACTCCGCCATCCGTGTGGCCACCGGAATCAGCCTCTACACAGATGTCATAACTCATAGGTACAAGTTTGGAGAGTGCTGCCTGTTCCGTAGTTATCAAGCCTGCATTTAATAATTTATTGACAAATTTTTCAGGCGCCGGCCGCATAAAAGCTTCTGCTACTTCTGGTCTGGATATCTTCGCTACTATTTTATGATCGCAAATAACTTTACCATCTGCACTTTTCCTTATCCCCTTTAATCGGAAATATACAAGTGGCTCACTCATTTGCATGTACGCTGCAGCCTCAATATTTCTAACGCCATACTTCAAATACAGTTCTACTGTTTTCATTTCAAATGAAACATCTGTGATATCATTTAATAAATTCATCCCATATGCCTCACCGTTAGTTAAATTATTCTGGATATATTGAATATTTTCTTCCATTTCACGTAAAGACATACCTGCCGTACCTAAAAATCCGAGCATTTTTGCTTTTCCCATTGCTACAACCAATTCTTTAGAAGCAATACCCCGATACATGGCACCGGATACATAAGCATATTTTATTCCATAATCTTCCCGGAATGCTTCACTACCCAGATGCGTAGCTAAAGACCCATTTTTGTGTATGGTAGGAGTATTGATAGTTTCTTTTATTACGGTATCAGTTTCTACTACTTTTTGATGCCCTATAGCTGTTTCACTTTTTTTTTCTTCTTCAATAATAGGAGTGGAAGTGGTTCTGATTTCATTTACCATTTTACCCAAAATTTCTCCTCCAATTTCGATATAATCTGTAACACCTTTTCCCATTAGGAATCGAATGGTTTCTTCCCACCGAACTGAACTGGCAATCTGAACACTCAACAATTTTGCAATCTGTCCGCTTTCATATGGCCTGGCAGTTGCGTTGGCTATAACCGGAATTTGTAGGGATGAGAAATTGTATTTCTCAATAAAAGAAGCAAATTCATCAGCTGCAGATTTCATATAACGAGAATGAAAGGGAGCAGTTACAAACAATGGAATAATTTTAATGCCCTTTGCATCAAAGTCTTTAATTACCCTGTTAATAGCTGCATCCTGTCCGGCAATAACCAGTTGCGTAGGTGTATTGTAATTAGCAATATCAATGTCAATATATCCGCCATCTTGCAACCTTTGTTTAAGTTCATCTACCGTTATTCCCAATACGGCAGCCATACCGCCACCTGAAGCTGCCCCCATTAATGCACCACGTTTTTGTACAAGTCTTAATCCTGTTTCAAAATCAAATGCACCGGCTGCATGCAAAGCATTGTATTCTCCTAAACTATGGCCAATCAGATAAGATGGCCGACTGTTGCTGTGTAAATGATAGTACGAAAAAGCGTTTACCACGTATAAGGCTGGTTGTGTAAAGGCAGTATTGGCCAGTTGCCTTTTGGAGTCTTTTACGCATAATTCTTCAATATCATATCCTAATATTTCAGAAGCTATCTGTGTTTCTTTGCTATAAATTTTAAACAGGTCTTTTCCCATTCCCCTATACTGAGATCCCTGCCCGGGGAACATAATTGTTTTCATATTTTTTAAAAATTGATTTGTTTAGTTTTACCCGAATAATAACTTAAATATTATTTTTAATTCATAATGATTTGTATTTCAATTTATTATGAACAATTGTAATCATCAGACTATGTTATTTATTTTAAAAGAAGATGGTGGTAAATTTTTATCATTTTGCACAGGAATGTGCTTGTTTGATAATATTTTATTACCGGGCTAATTTTTAATAGAATAATATATTTGTTAAGACTTGCATATAAAAGAAGTTGTATGTCAGCTTGTCAATTAAATGCTTACAAAGAGACGATTGTACAAAAGGTTTAGGTTAAAATATCATATTTTTTACATATATTCTTATGTGATTATAGCTACTTGTTTTACTAAAATAATAAAAAAAATTATAATATAAAAGAAAGAAGTATCAGAAAGGAATAAATTATACTATTTAATAATGAACAAACAGCAATTTTCTTCTATTAACTGCTTTATTTACAGTTTTTCATACAAATCTCTCAGCCGTTTCCTGGTCATAATTTGCTCCCAATTGCTGCCTAAAGCATTCTCCCAAAGGGGTTTCATACCCAGGGATACATCAATCATGGTATCAAATTGCTCATCGGTAAGGTTAGCACATATTCCTACAGGTATATCAATGCTATTTTTTTCGACCATAAACTTAAATTCTTTTACTCCATCAGGGTAATATTCTTCTAAATGATTAAATACAATGCAATTTCCAATACCATGTTTAATGCCCAACAAATAGCTTAGGCCATAACTAACTGCATGGGCTACTCCCACCTGGCTGTAGGCAATACTCATTCCTCCGGCATAAGAAGCCATCATCAGTTTATCATCGCAGGATGCATCCCATTGGGATTTATGCACAAATACTTCCCGGCATAGTTCTAACGCTTTTTCACCATAACTTTTGCTGAATTCATTTAAGAAAGTACCCTGTAAGCTTTCAATACAATGAATATAACAGTCCATACCAGTATAAAAACGCTGATTAACAGGTGCATTGGCAGTAAGTTCCGGATCCAATACTATTTGATCAAAGGGTGTAAAATCAGAGTTCATGCCCAATTTTTTAGTAGGGCCTGTTAATACGGTAGTACGACTTACTTCAGCTCCTGTACCACTCAAAGTTGGAATTCCAACTTTGTACACCCCGGGGTTTTTTACCAAATCCCAACCCTGATAATCAGCACTGCTACCCGGATTAGTTATCATGAGAGCAACTGCTTTAGCCAAATCCATCGTTGAGCCTCCGCCAATTCCTATAATACCGCTCACTGTGCCAAATTCCTTCTTTAATTGATCAGCCAGGCTATCTACATAGCTTGTTTTTGGCTCATGGGTAACATCTACATAAATAATTTTATCATTTCCCTGCATTGGAATACGACTCTGAAAATCCTTGCCGGCTGAGTTACTTTCAGGAGAAAAATAATGATCAATAAAAAATATCATAGGAGCCTTTTGCTTACGATGAGGCTTTAAAATATCATGAAGTTGATTAAATGAACCTCGGCCATAAACCACATAACCTACCATTTTAAAGTTTCTAAAATTCATATCTCTTATTTAAAAAAATTGAATGCTGCTAAATTACAAGGAAGTATTTATTTGCTAACAAAATAATTTGATTTATTCAGAATAAGATAAGAAATAATCATTACCTTAATGTATGCCTTCTATAGTTACCATTACCTTTAGTCCTTGTATTGATAAAAGCACATCGGTAGCTTCATTAATTCCTGAGAAAAAACTAAAATGCACCTCGCCAAAGCTGGAACCGGGCGGAGGTGGTATCAACGTAGCAAGAGCTATCAGAAAGTTGGGCGGAGAAGCTATTGCCGTATTTCCTTCCGGTGGTTATACCGGTAAATTTTTTAATTATTTATTGAAAAAAGAAAAAGTTCCCTCCATTATCATTGATACCATTCATGAAACAAGAGAAAATATTATTGTTTTAGATGAGTCCACCAACAATCAGTATCGCTTTGGCATGCCGGGAACCGAGCTACTGGAAGGAGAGTGGAGAAAATTATTAAAATCTGTAGAAGAATTAAATCAGGTTGAATTCATTATCGCCAGCGGAAGCCTGCCTCCCGGAGTTCCGTTGGATATTTACGCACAACTGGCAAAAATTTCTAGAGCCAAAGGCGCTAAATTGATTGTTGATACATCGGGTGATGCTTTAAAACATGCGGCTGATGAGGGTGTTTATTTACTTAAGCCTAACCTTGGTGAACTAAGCTTTTTAGCAGGGATAGAAAACATCGATATAAACACTGTTGATAAAATAGCAAAAGATTTGATTGATAAAAATAAATGTCATATTATGGTTGTCTCACTTGGCAAAGCAGGAGCTATATTAGTAACCAAAAATGAAGTATATAAAGCATTTCCTCCTCAAGTTGATCAGAGAAGTACCGTAGGTGCAGGCGATAGCATGGTGGCAGGTATTGTGTATGGTTTATTGAACAGAATGAATCTAAAACAAGTATTA
The DNA here is from genome assembly GCA_964586215.1 of uncultured Ferruginibacter sp. Taxonomy (GTDB): domain Bacteria; phylum Bacteroidota; class Bacteroidia; order Chitinophagales; family Chitinophagaceae; genus Ferruginibacter. The sequence goes on along the minus strand of CAZPHA010000055.1, from coordinate 7,443 downwards.
CAATATGGGGTTGCTTGTGGCACTGCTGCTACCATGAATTCGGGAACAGAACTATGCAATAAAAAAGATGCAGATTTTTTATATTCACGTATGGTAAACGCAGTTTGAAAGCAATCCATCACGGGGTTTCGTGATCGTTATTTTAACAGTTTTTCCGCTCTAATTAAATCCTCCGGAGTATCAATTTCTACGCCCATATATTGTGTTAACACCATTTTTAAAGCAACGCCATTTTCCAGGTAGCGCAAGCACTCTATCTTTTCAGCCGCCTCTAAAGGTGTAACAGGCCAGTGGGTAAAATTCAGTAAAGCCTGCTTGCGAAAAGCGTACACCCCTATATGTTCGTAATAAGTAGGTGAAACATTTTTATCACGATGATAAGGTATAGGGCTTCTGCTAAAAAAAAGAGCATTCATATTTTTATCGACCGCAACTTTTACATAATTCGGATCGGCAACAAGATTTGAGTCATTTAAAATTTGCATTAAAGACGCAACCTGCACTTTCTTTCCTTCTTCCCCTTCAAAAGTTTGTAACAGCTTTTCCAGTGGATCTTTTTGTACAAATGGTTCGTCTCCCTGTACATTTACTACAATATCTACTTCCATATCGGCTACTGCTTCAGCAATACGATCGCTGCCACTCTCATGCTGGCATATACTCATTTTTGCCTTACCACCATTTTCTACAATTTCATTAAAAATAATGTCGCTATCGGTGATTACCATTACCTCGTCGAATAATTGTGTGGCTAATGTATTATCGTAAGTATGCTGGATAACGGTTTTATTGCCCAGCTTTTGCATCAATTTAGCCGGAAAACGGGTAGCGGCATATCTTGCCGGTATCATGGCGATTTTTTTCATTCTGCAATGATAACTACACTCCTTCACTTCTAAAAATTACAGCCTGATAATCTATTAAATAAATGGAGAATTCTACTGATGCTCCTTCGGCGGTCTCAAACTTGATTTTAGTTACTTCCTTATTATCTCCCCAACTTTCTTTTTCTACTGTTAAAACTTTATCGGTTCCATCTTCTAATTTAGTTGTGATACTTTCTGTAGGAAAAGGATCTCTTTCGCCTATCAGCTCTGGTTCTGTTTGCAACAGTCTAACCAATAAAAATGCTTGTTGAACTGAAAACTCGGGTAAAATATAAGTTTCCGAATTGTATTCGTATCCTACAAATTCATGAACTTCCATGCCGTTCTTATAGAGACTTTTAGAAAGTGTTGTACCTCCACCCCCATTAAGAGAAGGCTCACCGGGTTTTTTTACATATGATTTACCCGAAATGGTTGATATTTTATTAAAATAATCTTTAAGGGTCGTAATGCCTTTTTGCGGAGGAACAACCGGCAAAAGATAAGAATCTATTACATATCCGGTTTTATTATTAAATTTTATTTTTTGCCAATAGCCTGTAAAGCCATCTATATTAATTGAAACAGGTTCCTCCTCACCGGTGCTTTCTGCTAAAATCACTTTTTCTCCATAAACCATTTTACCTATTACTTTTGATTTTTCAGAAGGCTTGGAATATACGGTCAATCCTTGTTTTAATGCAGCATACATCGTTTGTGCTACCACGTTAGTTTTGATAAATATTACCAATAAAAATAAATAAGCCGCTTTTTTCATTTTTTAAATTTTTAGTATTAAATTTTATAAATTGATATATTTTTTCACATTTTAAGCTCCAGAATATAGAAAAATAACTGCCTGTCCTTCAATAGAATAAATTTGCATACCTTCATATGCTCCTTCTTCTGTTGTTTCGATGGTAATTTTATTAACTGTTTGATACTCTTCTTGGTCACCTTCTTTACTAACGGTTACTTTCTTGTTAGCATCACTATAATTTTGTGAAGGAAATGGATCCTTTTCGCCTATAAAGCCTGGCATTACTTGTAGTAAACGGGCTAGTAAAAAAGCCTGTTGCATAGAAAATTCCGGTAAAAAATAAGTATTTGATCCATACTCGTATCCCGAAAATTCATGTACCTCCATAGCGTTTTTATAAAGAGTTTTGGTAAGCTCTTCGGCACCTTCTCCATAAAATTGTGGATTGCCCGGCTTTTTTACATATGATTTGCCGGCGATGGATGAAAGCTGGTTAAAATATTCCTCTAAAGTATTTACACCTTTTTTAGGAGGTGCCACAGGCAACAAATAAGAATCCACCACATAGCCGGTTTTATTATTGAATTTAATTTTTTGCCAATAGCCTGTAAAACCTTCCGTACTGACTGATACCGGCTCTTCTTCACTGGATACCAATTCAACTTTTTGACCATAGGGTATTTTTCCCCATACTTTAGCTTTTTCAGAGGGCTCGTTGCGAATACTTAATCCACTTTTTAAAGCTACATACATCGTTTGTGCTACCACGTTAGTTTGGGCAAATATTGCACATAACAGTACGTAAATAATTTTTCTCATAATCATAATTGTTGTTGATAAAAACGTTTATAATAATTAAGTAGCTTTCGATTCAAAAATATCAATTAACTCTAATGCCCTGTCTATTTGAGCTGAAGCCACCATCAACTTGATACCTCCCACTGCATTTGTCAACAGGGGGTCAATTGTTACAATAAATTCATCTTTTAAATGGCAATTAATATTTTCATGTTGCAACCTGCCAAGCATCAGGTGGGCATCAATATAATTATTGTAGCTTCTGATCTGAATAAATTTCATTTTCCCCAATTGATTTATTTATATATTCTAAAGCCGGTACAAAAATCATACAGTAATTAGCATATATATGATGCTCCATTTTTCTATTTTACATAATTATTCCTGATTTTTTTGCGACCTAATTCAAAAAGTAAGGCTATTAGCCTGAATTATTTGCTTCTGACTAATAGCCTATATATTTTAATTTTTTATAATTATAAAAATTTATATATCAATAATATATGAATATGTTTTTAATTTATAAATAAATTTACGTATTCAGCATCAGCGGCATCACAAGCATCAATAATTCTTCATTTTCATCCTGTTCAGTAGGCTTTATAATGCCTGCCTTCGTTGCCATACTTAGCTCTACTTTGATGTCTTCAGTGTTTACTGCGCTTAACATTTCAACCAGAAATTTTGCATTGAAAGCAATTTGTAAATCTTCTCCATCGTATTGGCATGGCATCCGCTCATTTCCTTCAAAGCTGAAATCTACATCCTGTGCTGCCAATTGCAATTCGCTACCGCTGATACTTAAAGCTACCTGATTGGTGCTTTTATTACTAAAAACGCTGATTCGCCGCAAGGCGTTTTGGAAGTCGCTTCTGCTAACCGTCATAGTATAAGGGTTGCCGGTAGGAATAACCACTTTATAATCCGGGAAACGGGCATCAATCAATCTACATACCAGTTCTGTACCCCCATGCTTCACAAATAAATGGTTGCTATTGTAAGATAATGTTAACGTATCGTCATTATCAGGCAATGCATTTTTCAACAGATTTAATGGTTTTTTGGGTACAATAAAACTATCTTTTTGAGGACATTTTACATCCAATCGCTGATAGCGTACCAGCCTGTGTGCATCGGTAGCTACAAAAGAGATGTTATTCTTATCCAATTCGAAAAAAACACCTGTCATAGCCGGCCTCAAATCATCATTACTCACTGCGAATATTGATTTATTAATAGCCGTTAACAGTGCTGAAGATGTCATAGTAAAGTCATTGGCATTATCTGCGGTAGGTTCTTTGGGAAAATTATCCGGATTCTCACCCATTATTTTATACTTACCATTATCACTCGTAATTTCTATGGCGAAATTATCATCTATATTAAAAGAAAGTGGCTGTTCCGGTATATTTTTTAACGAATCCAGCAAAATTTTTGCCGGAATACATACTTTACCCTCCTCTTTAGCCTCAATATTTAAATGAACCTTCATTACAGTTTCCAAATCTGTTGCTACAACTGTCAGTCTGTTTTGATCAATTTCAAATAAAAAATCTTCTAAAATGGGCAGTACGGTATTGGCATTGATAACGCCACTAATTTGTTGCAAATGCTTCAAAAGTGCAGAAGAGGAAACAATAAACTTCATAAATAATTAATATTATAAATCCAAAGATAAATTATTGCTGCTAATCGCAGACAAGATAGTATTAATTTTGATATTTAATAGTGAGTTTGTTATTAGCTAAAAAACATGTTAACTTAGTCAATTAATTGTTTTCAAAAATGCTTAATAAACTTTTTGCATGGGTAAATAAAAAACAAAAAAATACTCCTGCAATCAATTTTGGCCGATATAGTGATAATAACAAAACCATAGAAAAAACTGCCCGATGGACTGCGGCCGATAATTTTTTTAAAGAAAAAAAGTACCTGGAAAGCTATGATGCTTTTTTTGATTATTTGAGAGATGATGATGCCAATAATGTCCGGATTAAAAGAAATGAAGAAGAATTTAGTTTTGAAATTTTCCAGGGAAGTAAAATTGTAAGGGGTATTGCCAATTTACAAAATATTAAAGCAGAGGTAAGTCTGGCCAAAATGCCTACACCTTCCGTAGCTGTAATGAGAAGACTGTTGGAGCAAAATTTTTCACTTTATTATAGCAGATATGCTTTGGATGGAGAACGACTGTGTATGCGTTTTGACAGTGATACGGAAACAGCTAATCCTAATAAATTATATTATGCACTAAAAGAGCTAGCTACCAGGGCTGACAAGCAAGACGATTTATTGATACAGGATTTTAGCAGCTTATTACCATTAGATATTGATCATATTCAGGAAATTCCGCTAACAGAAAAGGAAATAAAATATTCTTTTTTTCAAAAATGGATCAGTGATACTTTATCATACATAAATACATTAGATACTGAAAAAATGAGTGGTGGCATAGCCTATATGCTTTTGGCACTTGCCTTCAAAATCGATTACCTTATTTGCCCTGAAAGTACTCTGTTAAGTGATTTGGAGAAAATTCCAGCTATCTATTTTGCAAAAGACGACAGGCCGCTTACCGATAAGAATAAAGATATGATAACTGCTTTTACCAAATTGCAGACCAAAACAGCAGATGAAGTATATAAATGCCTGTTTAGAAGTAAGAGCTGCTTCGCCATCGTATCGCCACAAAATTATACCACCATTGCCGATGCAATTGTTTCGGCTAACAATAATATTACCTGGTATAGAGATAATAATTATCCTATTGTAGCGGCAGCAATTTCAGAGTACGGGATAGCATTTTGTCAGTATTATTACAGCCTTCCACGGCCTTTAACAGATTTTTTTCATGTAATGATGGAGGCCAACAACGCTGATTATTTTGCCGCACTTGGATTTAGCGAATTATTGTTTGATGTTGAGAAAAACAAATACAACAGCGAGGCTATTATAAAAATTATTCAGACAATACAAAATAAATGGCAGAAAAAATATCCTAAGCTAAATTTCAAAGTCGCCAACTTACGTTTTGATAACCAGGTAAATTTTAATCATAGCTTTACCAGCATAGTTGAAAAATTAAATTTTGATAGTTAAAATAAAATATATTATCAGTAGACAAGCACTTTTATGCCATCTCAAGCAATAATAGAAAAATATCAATCAGTCATTATTCAAATAGCAACCCAAACAGGTACGGGTACTGGTTTTTATGTAAAAGAATTTGATGTAATTGTAACCAATAATCATGTGGTAAATAATGCTGTAGAGGTAACGATCAAAGGAAAGTTTTTTAATAAATCATTGAGCAGAGTATGGTATACAGATATCAAACATGATCTGGCTTTTTTAGAACCTCCTCAAAATGTTTCACTCGGCGAAATTCAATTAGGTCATTATGAAACATTACAAGATGGTGATGAGGTAGTAGCGATCGGCCACCCTTATGGGCTAAATTATACAGCTACCCAAGGTGTAATCAGTAAGGTAGACAGAATCAGAGATGGATTAAAATTTATCCAAATTGATGCTGCTATTAATCCCGGAAATAGCGGTGGTCCTTTGGTGAATGATAAAGGTGAAGTTATTGGAGTTAATTCATTTATTATTCGTGGGGGGGATAACCTGGGTTTTGCTTTGCCTGTAAGTTATTTACGCACAGCTTTAGAACTTTATCAACCGCTAAGGGGTACGCCTACTACCTGCTGTGCCAGTTGCGGATACCTTGTAACCCCACAAAATATCGATGCCGGTAAGTATTGCCCCAGTTGTGGTACTGAAGTAAAACTTCCCGAAATACCGGAGGAAGAACCCGAACCAACCGGCGTTGCCAAAACCATTGAAAAGTTTTTAAAAGATTTAGGAAAGGATATCAAACTGGCTCGTAATGGAATTAACCAATGGGAAATTGAAGAAGGAAGCGCCATAATAAAAATCAGCTATAACCCCGATAATTATTTTATAGCAGGTGATGCATTTCTATGCCAGATGCCATCAGACACTACTAAAATCAAGCCCCTTTACCAATTTCTTTTACATGAAAACTACATACTCAATGGGTTGGTATTAAGTTGTAATGCCCAAAATATTGTACTAAGTTGTATTATATACGATTTAGATATTGATCATGAAAAAAGTAAAGAACTATTTGAAAGGCTTTTCAAAAAGGCTGATGAATATGACGATTTACTAAAAACCCAATATGGCTGCCTGGACAGACTTGTAGAAAAATAGATACATATAGATGCAGCAACTTAATTTAACTCCTCAACAGGCACTACAAAAAATAAAACATTACTGTGCCTATCAGGAAAGATGCCACAGCGAAGTAGCCACAAAACTGTACAGCTACGGCCTGCACAAAAATGATGTTGATCAAATCGTCAGTTCACTCATTGAAGAAAATTATCTCAACGAAGAACGATTTGCCATACAATTTGCCGGTGGACACTTCAGAATAAAAAATTGGGGAAAAGTAAAAATCAAACAGCATCTCAAGCAAAAATACATCAGTGAATATTGTATCAAAAAAGCATTACAGTCAATTGACGAAGATGAATACCTGCAATCGTTTAAAAAAATTGCAACTGCTAAATTACAGTCCCTGAAAAGTGAAAAAAATATTTTTATTAAGAAAAAAAAACTTCAACAATACTTACTGCAAAAGGGGTTTGAAACAGTCCTAATCAATGATATTATTACGTCTCCTTTAAAGTAGTTTGAAAGTTGCCAAAGCAAAATGCCCCTGGCATACTTTACAGTAACTGCCAAAGGCATTTTACCCTATGTATATTAATCAAGATGAAACTTATTACTTTGATTTTATAACAGTTGTTTTTGCGGAATGCGATACCTCAGCACAAAGCCAGGCAAATACATTCCGCAAATCACGTTACTGTTGCTTGCTGCCATCGCCATACTCCATTACCTTATTCATCAACCCCAACAAAAAACAGGCATGCGGTTGCTTACACTGACGGCCCACTGCTCCCCCTTCTACCTTCACCTCTGCCTGCT
>CAZPHA010000054.1:0-19303 GCA_964586215.1 uncultured Ferruginibacter sp. | reverse complement strand
TGAGTATATTTTTTCATCCTTAAATTGGTCTATTTAATATGTATAATTGGTATAAGTTGATAAATGATCGGTATTACAATAATCAAAACTTGTCAACTCTTTATTATCATCGCTAAAATCTAGATGCAATAGTTTATCTTTAAAAGGATCAAAATTGACTACCGGATGAAATAAGCTGGCATTATTTTGTAAAATTTGCGCTAAATCGGGTTGCATGGGGTAAAGTTAGTACAAGTTTTATACCACCACATTCACCATTTTACCTTTCACAAATATTATTTTTTTAGGCTGCTTTCCTTCAATCCATTTTTGTACTACATCATTTTTTAATACCAATGTTTCTACTTCAGATTGTGGCAGATCTAAAGGCAGGTTGATATTGGTACGCACTTTACCATTGATGGAAATAGGATATTCCTTAGAAGTTTCTACCAGATATTTTTCTTCCAGTTTGGGATAAGCTGCATCCAAGACAGACCCTTCATTGCCCAACTGATGCCATAATTCTTCAGCAATATGCGGTGCGTAAGGCGTTAAAAGAATCAATATTTTTTCCAGCACCTCTTTTTTGTGGCATTTGGCATCTGTTAATTCATTGACAGCAATCATAAAAGTGCTGACAGCCGTATTGAAGGAGAAGCGTTCGGTATCTTCTTCAATTTTTTTGATGGTGCGATGTAATATTTTTAATTCGGCATCAGTTGGTTTTTCTTCATTCCAAACTTTTCCCTTTACTTCATCAAAAAACAAACGCCATAGCTTGCGTAAAAAACGATGTACTCCCTCAATACCTTTGGTATCCCAAGGCTTGCTCATTTCTATCGGCCCTAAAAACATTTCATACATACGGAAGGTATCGGCGCCGTATTTTTCTACCAAATCATTAGGGTTAACAGTGTTGAATTTGGATTTTGACATTTTTTCGACTTCAACGCCACAGATATACCTCCCCTCCTGCCCCTCTCCACAAGTGGAGAGGGGGGTATTAATCGAGCCATCCTCCAAAATGAAAATTGCTTCTCTATATTCTGGTTTCGATTCTCTGAATTTTTTAATGTCTAACTCAATTCCATCTACGATATTTACGTCAGCATGTAAACTTGCTAGTGTAACAGTATTTTTCGCCCGCTGTACAATCACACTGTCAGCAAATTGCTCTTTCAAATAATTAATTATTGCAATTGGGTTTTGTATTCCAATGGAAGTTAGTTTGTCATAAATTCCTTTAGAAATAAAAATTGTTTCTCCTGAATTGGGTCGTCCTTTTAAAGCATCTAGTAAGTTGGGAAATTGAAGTCTATACACAAACCTACTACTTCCCTGAATCATCCCCTGATTTACCAGTTTTTTAAAGGGTTCATCAAAGCTGATGTAACCAAGGTCGTACAAGAATTTCGTCCACATACGGCTGTAAAGCAAATGTCCTACTGCATGCTCCGTACCGCCGATGTACACATCTACCCGGTTCCAGTAATCGCTGGCTTTTTTATCACAAAAAGTTTCATTATTGTGTGGATCCATATAGCGCAGGAAATACCAGGAAGAGCCTGCATAGCCGGGCATGGTGGAGGTTTCCCTCACCCCCCGCCCCCTCTCCATAAATGGAGAGGGGGCTTTGTTAGCCTCGGTTAAATATTTTTCTATTTTTTTCTTTATTTCTAAAGGATTTTGCAATACTTCTTCATTACTAAAACGTATTACTTCAAATCCGATCTCATTTAAAATACTAGTCCGATTTTCATCATACATCTTTTGTTCTACATTTTCATGATAATTGCCATCAACTTCTACAATTAATCTTTTTTGCAAACAAACAAAATCAACTATATATGTATCAATTGGATGTTGTCGCCTGAATTTTTCTCCAGTGGTATTATTTCTTAACACTTCCCACAAAGCAGCTTCTGCCTCTGTATGGCCCTTACGCATGTTTTTCGCCAACTCATACTGCATGGGAGAAGACACTTTATATTTTGGCACTTTATTTACCCCCTTCTCCATTTGTGGAGAGGGGCAGGGGGTGAGGACCCACTCTTTTAAATTCGCCAACGGACCTTCTCCCTCCGGCCCGGGACCATATTTATCTACATGCGGTAGTTCCAATGGCAAGTCTTTTTCATCCAAAGGATAAGCGATTCCATCTTTCCAAATAATGGGAAAAGGTTCGCCCCAGTAACGCTGACGGCTAAAACCGGCGTCTCTCATTTTATAATTAACCTGACGCTTGCCAATTCCTAATGCTTCCATCTTTGCAATGGCTACCTCCATCGCATCTTTCATCGGCATGCCATCTAAGAATCCTGAATTGTGAAGGATTGCCTCCTTGGTAGGATTGGCTTCTTCGCCATTAAAATGTTCACCAATAATATTAGTAATAGCAATTCCAAAATGTTTAGCAAAAGTAAAATCACGTTGATCGCCGCAGGGTACCGCCATGATAGCACCGGTACCATATCCGGCTAATACATATTCAGCAATCCAAACAGGCACTTCTTTGCCACTGAATGGATTGATTGCATAGGCACCAGTAAAGCATCCTGTGATTTGCTTTACTTCGGATAGGCGTTCCCGTTCGCTTCGGCTTTTTACATAAGCCAGATATTTTTCTATCTCTTCTTTTTGTTCGGATGTTGTTATTTTAGATACCAGCTCATGCTCAGGGGCTAACACCAAAAAATCAACACCAAAAATGGTATCCGGCCTGGTGGTGTACACTTTAACCCTAAACTCCAAACCTCTAATTCCAAACTCTAACTCAGCGCCCTGACTTTTACCAATCCAGTTACGTTGCATTTCTTTCATGGCATCGCTGAATTCAATATGCTCCAATCCTTCCAGCAAGCGGTCGGCATATTCGGTAATTCGTAAATACCATTGACGCATTTTCTTTTTTACTACCGGATGGCCACCTCGTTCACTCACACCATTTACTACTTCATCATTGGCCAGTACCGTTCCCAATGCTTCACACCAGTTTACTTCACCATAAGCAGAATACGCCAACCGGTATTGCATCAAAATATCCTGCTTTGTTTTTTCATCAAAATTTTTCCATTCATCTGCTGTAAAACGGTTGTCGGTTGTCGGTCGTCGGTTCACCGACTCATTTCCCTCCTTTTCGAAAATTGCGATTAACGTATCAATAGGTTCCGCTTTTTGTGTAGATCGATTGTACCAGGAGTTAAACAATTGTAAAAATATCCACTGCGTCCAACGGTAATAGTTAGGATCACTTGTCCTTACTTCTCTATCCCAATCATAACAAAAGCCAATTTTATCTAACTGACTTCTAAAAGTGGCAATATTTTTCTCGGTGGTTACGGCCGGATGCTGGCCTGTTTCCAATGCATACTGTTCGGCCGGCAGGCCAAAACTATCATACCCCATTGGATGAAGTACATTATATCCTTTTAATCTTTTGTAACGACTATAAATATCACTGGCAATATAACCCAGTGGATGGCCTACATGCAAACCGGCTCCACTTGGATAAGGAAACATATCCAGCACATAATATTTAGGTTTGGATGAATTATTGCTTACTTTATACGCATGGGTTGCTTTCCATTTTTCCTGCCACTCTTTTTCAATTTTTTTAAAATTATATTCCATTGAGATTTAATATGTAAGATTTTTGATTTAATATTTTAATGTAAAATTCAAGCGTTTTGCTCCTTTCGTCTTATCACTTTTCACCCCTTGCCTATTCTCTTTGCCTCTTCTGCTCTTTTACCCTCTTAGCCAAAGTGTGAAAAAAAAGTTATTTTATATGAATATTTTCATTCAACATCACCAAATAAAATATTTTTACTTTCAGATACGTTCCGAAAAGGGCAAAAGTACTATAAAGCGGTTAAAAACCTTTATTTTTGCTGCTTCAACCATCAACTGACAATAAATCATATAAGTAGTATGGCGCAATTTGGCAAGGGATCCAACAAACGTGGTAAACCAACATACGCTTATGCAATCATAGGTGTAGCACTGGTATTGTTTTTATTTGGTATTGTAGGCTGGTTTTTTCTTAATTTACGAAAATCCGGCGACTATTTAAAAGAAAATATACAGGTACATGCCTGGCTATATCCGGATGCTGGTACCAAGCGAATCGACAGCCTGCAAACATATATACAAACTTTATCATATGCAAAAAATGTGCAATATGTAACGAAGGAAATGGCTGCACAGCAATGGAATAAAGAAAACGATACTACCTGGAAGAAGTTTTTAGATAATAATCCTTTACCGGAGAGTATTGATTTTTATATCAAAGCTAATTATGTACAAAAAGATAGTCTGGATGCTTTGGCAGCTACTTTACAGAACAACTTTCCCGGTGTAATCAGTGAATTTCAGTTTCCTACTGAAACAGTTACCAAAGTAAGTGAATACGTAAAAACCGGCGCTATTATTTTTTTAGTTGCTGCCATTATACTTACCATATTGGTTGTTTTTTCAATCGATAATACAATACGCCTTGCCATGTATAGCAATCGTTTTTTGATTAAAACCATGCAAATGGTGGGGGCAACCCGATGGTTTATAGCCAAGCCAATTAATATTCGGGCTATTATCAACGGATTGATTGCTTCCGGCATAGCCATTGCTGCTATTTGGGGTACCATTCTTTTATTGGAAAAAGTAGCCCCGGATTTCAAAGCATTACACGACAATAAAAGCATGCTACTGCTATTTGCAGCGATATTTTTGTTAGGTATTTGTATCACTTTATTGAGTACACACAGGGCTGTGATTAAATACTTAAGAATGAAGCTGGATGATCTTTATTAAGTAGTTTATAACACGAATGATTACCCTGCCCGACTGTATCGTTCAGGCGGGGAATTACACTAATTTAGTATTGTGGAGAAAAGTAGTACATATATTCTATTAAATTATTTTTATATATTATAATATTTTAATTTGTATAAACCGATCGGATTTAATTATTTAGTTTTATATTGCAACATTAATTGAATAGTTATGACGCAAAATGTGAAAAAAACCAGTACCGGCAGCTTGTTTGAAAAAGGAAACTATGTGTGGATGTTGGCAGGACTGGCATTTGTTATATTAGGATTTATTTTAATGTCCGGTGGAAAAAGTAGTGACCCGAAAGTTTTTGACAATAATGACGTTTACAGCGCTACCAGAATTACCATTGCTCCTATTTTAATTATAGCGGGATTTGTTATAGAAATTTTTGCCATTATGAGAAATCCTAAAAATAACAACAACTAAAACTAATTTTTTCAACCCCGGAAAACTTGAAGTATTTTAAAATATAATACTAGTGCGATATTGTAAAATGTCGCATTTTCTTTTTTAAATCCGGCCATATTATTTACCATGAGTACAATTGAAAGTATTATTATCAGTATCGTTGAAGGTCTTACAGAATTTTTACCTATCTCTTCTACCGGGCATATGATTATTACTGAAAAACTATTACACACCAGTGAAACACCCTTTGTCAAAGTATTTACAGTGGCCATTCAGCTGGGCGCTATACTGGCAGTAGTCGTTTTGTATTGGAAAAAGTTTTTCAATTTCACACAATGGCAGTTTTATTTAAAGCTGATAATTGCCGTTATTCCGGCGCTTATGTTCGGTTTTCTTTTTTCTAAAAAAATTGATGCCTTACTAGAAAGCAGCCTAACGGTTGCGATTACCCTATTATTGGGTGGGTTTATTTTTTTGTTTATTGATACACTTTTCAAAAATCCGGTTATCGAAAAAGAAAAAAATATCCCATTTACAACAGCCTTTATCATTGGCATCTGGCAGTGCCTGGCCATGATCCCCGGTGTAAGTAGAAGTGCAGCCTCTATCATTGGTGGTATGCATCAGAAACTTACCCGTAGCCTTGCCGCAGAGTTTTCTTTCTTTCTGGCCGTACCTACCATGCTGGCGGCTACCGGTTATAAACTTTACAAATATTATAAAGAAACCGGAGGCTTTACATCAGATGAAATAAAACAACTGGCTATTGGCAATGTTGTAGCCTTTATTGTAGCTATATTAGCCATAAGGTTTTTTATTGGTTTTGTAAAGAAATATGGTTTCAAAGTATGGGGCTGGTACAGAATTGTTATAGGCATATTATTGCTTATTCTTATCTATACAGGCTATATCAATTCGTAATTTATACTTATCTTGTTATTCTATAATAACTTACAAAAAATAAATTTATGAAAAGAAATCATTTACTGCCACTTATAGTGATCCTTTCATTATTATTGACTTCCTGCAACAACTTTGGTGATAAAGTAAAAAAAGGCCATATTGAAGCTTATTACAAAGAAGGCGTTAACAAAAACGAGGCTTTAAGAACGGCAGAATTATTATACAACATCGATATGACGGTTCATAATCCAACCAATAGAAAAAGTTTTCAACTTTGTAAAATTCATGATACCGTTTGCTTAAGAATGATTGTGAGTGATGATTACTATTTAAGAACAAATGAGGAAAACTTTTTGATGTTAGCCAACTATGTTTCGGACAGCGCTTTTAACGGGACTCCGGTTAATGTTGATTTAACAGATAAATATTTTAAAAGTAAAAAATTTATTCCTTACAAAAAAATGGATTTATCAGACGATAAATAAATTGCTATGCAAACTGCTTCGAGAAAAGTACTCAATGGATGGGCCATGTATGATTGGGCCAATTCAGTGTACAATCTTGTTATTACCACAACTTTTTTTCCTGCTTACTATGCAGCCGTTACCAGCCCTGAAAAAGAGAAATTCAAAGAGGGTATCAGTTTTTTAGGAAGAAAATTTGTAAACACCGAGCTGAAAGACTATGTATTAGCTTTTGGTTTTTTAATCATTGTTTTTATTTCTCCGATACTTTCCTCCATTTCAGACTACAAGGGTAATAAGAAAAACTTTATGCGTTTTTTCTGTTACATAGGTGCCGCCAGCTGTAGCCTGATGTTTTTCTTTGATGAAAACCATGTTACATTGGGATTGATGTGCTTTATGTTTGCCGGAATCGGCTTTTATGGCAGCCAGGTTTTTTATAACTCATACTTGCCCGAAATTACTGCTGAAGAAGACAGAGACAGAATCAGTGCAAAAGGCTATACATTCGGATATATAGGCAGCGTGTTAATGCAACTTATTGGATTTGCATTGGTATTATTAATGAAGGATAAAGGCCTTGCATTAACGCTAACATTTTTATTGGTAGGCATCTGGTGGGTAGGTTTTGCCCAAATTACCTTTACCAGATTACCCATGAGCCCAAAAAGTGAAAGAAAATCTAAAAAAAATGTTCTTGCCAATGGCTTTCATGAGCTCAGAATTGTTTGGAAGCAACTTATTCATTTACCCGTTTTAAAAAGATTTTTAACTGCCTTCTTTTTTTACAGCATGGGTGTGCAAACCGTTATGCTGGTGGCAATAGATTTCGGGCTTAAAGTACTAAAGCTGAAAGATCAAAAACTGATCATTACGGCAGTCATTATTCAGCTAGTAGCGATTGTTGGCGCAATTGGCATGTCAAAACTCTCAGCAGTGTATGGCAATATCAGAGTACTCATTTTCACGGTATTACTTTGGATGATTGTTTGTATATCGGCTTATTTTATTTCGAATGAGACTCAATTTTTTGTGATTGCCTCACTGGTGGGCCTGGTAATGGGTGGTATACAATCACTTAGCCGTAGTACCTATTCGAAATTTATGCCTGAAACAAAAGATACTGCTTCTTTCTTTAGCTTTTATGATATTACAGAAAAACTGGCTATTGTAATCGGGTTATTTAGTTTTGGATTAATTGAAGGAATTACCAACAACATGCGTAATTCTGTACTAATTTTGATTATATTTTTTGTATTGGGATTATTTTGGCTGATACTTACTTCTTTAGTGCAGCGAAGAATTAGCAATTAAGAATTAAGAATTAAAAATTAAGAATGAAACTTTATTCAATAAATACCGGGTATTTTAAGTTGGATGGTGGGGCTATGTTTGGCGTGGTTCCTAAAAGCATCTGGAATAAATTAAATCCTGCAGATGACAATAATATGTGTACCTGGGCCATGCGTTGTTTATTAATTGAAGATGGCACTCAATTAATTTTAATTGATAATGGCATAGGTGATAAACAAGATGCCAAATTTTTCAGCCATTATTATCTGCATGGCGATGATACCTTAGATAAGTCATTAACAAAGTACGGATTTAGTAAAGATGATATTACAGACGTAGTGCTGACACATTTGCACTTTGACCATTGCGGCGGATGTATTACCAGGCAAGGCGATCAATTAATACCAGCTTTTAAAAATGCAACTTATTGGAGTAATGAAAGGCATTGGAAATGGGCGACAGCGCCTAATGACAGAGAAAAAGCCAGTTTCTTAAAAGAAAATATTTTACCTATACAGGAAAGTGGGCAATTGAAGTTAGTTGATAGTGGACAGAGGATAGAGGATAGTAAGCAACATTCACTTATCTGTCATCCGTCATCTATCATCTCTAATCTTTCTTTTATTTTTGTAAACGGCCACACAGATGCAATGATGTTGCCTAAAATACAATACAAAGATACAACAATTGTATTTATGGCTGATTTGCTGCCTTCGATCGCACATATTCCGATTCCGTATGTAATGGCGTATGATATGTTTCCACTAACTACCTTACACGAAAAAAAGTCTTTCTTAACGGAAGCTCAACAAGACAATTATATTTTATTTTTTGAGCATGATCCCCTACACGAATGTTGTACGTTACAAATGACAGAAAAAGGTATCAGACAGAAGGATGTCTTCAAATTGAGTGAAATATAAAAAACTTAAAGTCGACCACCGTGGGTAAGGGTCGACCACCTTTTAAAGGTGGTCGACCCTTATTTTTATCCGCTTCTATAAAAGCTCAATAGTAGTACTACGGATAAAAGGAATGCGATCCACCTAAGGCGGACAAGCTGCAACGATGATGCCATGAAAAACAAATGCCCGTAACAAAAAAAATTATTTTTCCACCTCCACCGGCACGCTATGCACTGCAGCAGCCATTTCTTTAATGAGAGAAGCATCTTTTTCAATGGCATTGCCTACTACAATTACATCAGCGCCTGCCTTGCAATTTAAGTAAGCTTTTTCGGGCTCTGTAATGCCGCCGCCAACAATTAATGGAACAGCAATGGATTGTGCCACTTTGGCTATCATATTTTCTGTAATAGCTTTTTTAGCGCCACTGCCGGCATCCATGTATATTAATTTCATACCCAGCATTTCACCGGCCATCGCTGTACAAACCGCAATTTCATTTTTATCGGCAGGAATGGGTGTTGCATTGGAAATATATGAAACGGTAGTAGGAGCTCCACCATCAATAACCATATAACCGGTACTCATAATTTCAAGGCCGCTTTGCTTTACAATCGGTGCACTTACCACATGCTGCCCGATCAAAAGTTCCGGATTACGGCCACTAATAAGCGATAAGTACAACAGCGCATCAGCATAAGGACTCACCTGAGAAGGACTTCCGGGGAAGAGTATCACGGGGATAGAACATGTATTTTTAATCAGTTGCACACATTCATCTAAATAGTTGGAAACTACCAGGCTACCGCCTACCAGGAAATAATCTACTTTCGCTTCCATAGCAAGCCTGACCAAATGCTCCATATTGTCATTGTTCACTTTATCAGGATCAATCAATACTGCAAATGATTTTTTGCCTATACGCTTACGTTCCATTAATGAATGATAAATAGCTTCCGACATTGCCACTCAGTTGATTATATGCAAATATAAAATTTTTGTGCGTAATAAGATATTGAATATTATTAATATATATAATTTTCAATTGCCCAATTTATCAGTAAATTTGGTAAATGATTGATCTCAGGTCTGAAATAAAATTTAAAACTGCCCGAAGTGGTGGTAAGGGCGGGCAAAATGTAAACAAGGTAGAAACCAGGGTAGAAGGCTATTGGCATATTGCTCAATCAAAATTAATGAACGATGATCAGAAAGCATTATTAACAGAAAAACTGGCCAACAAAATCAATTCAGAAGGGTATCTGCTTATCAAAAGTCAAACGGAACGTACCCAATTAGGCAACAAGCAGCAGGTAATCAGGAAGATGAATGAACTGGTGAATAAATCTTTAATCAAACCTAAAAAACGCAAGGCCTCTAAACCCAATAAAGCTGCGATAGAAAAAAGAATAGAGGGTAAAAAGAGGGTTAGTACAATCAAAGAATCCAGAAAAAAAGTTAACAAAGATAATTGGTAAAACTATGAAGCATTTTTATTATTTTATAATTGTGGCAATTATAGCTGGTTGCAATAAATCCGGCAATAGCACAACAGCCCCCGGTACTGTAAAAATTACTTTTATTAATAAGGTAAAAAATAGCCCGTTAATTTTAAATACACAACATTACACCAATACTTACGGTGAAGATTATACGATATCAAAATTTAAATATTACATCAGCAATATAGCTTTATCACATCAGGGTTTTGTTTTTAAAGAAAATGAAAGCTATCATTTAATCGATGCTTCTAACAATGCTACGCAAACGTTTTCTTTTGACGTACCGATATCGCATCCTTATGAACAATTGAGCTTTATATTAGGTGTAGACAGTACACGAAATGTAAGCGGAGCACAGACAGGCGCTCTGGATCCGGCTAATGGCATGTTTTGGACTTGGAACAGCGGATATATTATGGCTAAACTAGAAGGCACTTCACCGGCTTCGCCGGCAATTAATAACAAAATTGAATATCACATTGGAGGATTTAGCGGAAGTAATAGCGCTCTAAGGCAAATCTCTATCAACCTGGCTGCTATACAAACTTTAGCAATACAGAGCAACCATACCAGCGAAATCATTATTGAAGCTGATATTGATGCCTGGTGGCAGAACCCGAACAGTTTAAAGTTTGCGGAGAATCCGGTTTGCACCACACCCGGAGAATTGGCAAAAAAATGTGCGGATAACTACGCTAAAATGTTCACCTTAAAAACTGTAACCAATTTTTAATATTGAAAAAAATTTTAGTCATATCTTTTTTCTTGATGTCTATTATTGGCATTTCCTTACTACTGGAAGCTTGTAAGAAGAAAGATAATATTGGTATCACGAAATCACCTACACCACTACCCTTCACTATACCCACCGGCTGGCCTGTACCGCAGACTGATATTTTTGCCAATAACCCTTTAACTGAAGAAGGCTTTCAATTAGGCAGGAAATTATTTTATGAAGGAAAGCTCAGCAAAGATGGCAACTTTCCCTGTGCCAGCTGCCATCAGCAATTTGCGGCATTTGCTACGTACGACCACGACTTGAGCCATGGCTTTAACAACAGTTTTACTACTCGTAATGCCCCGGGCTTATTTAATCTTGCCTGGATGACGAAAATGCATTGGGATGGAGGAATTAACCATATTGAAGTGCAACCATTAGCTCCTATTACTACTCCTAATGAAATGGCAGAAGATATCAATAATGTTTTAAACAAACTTAGGAACGATCCAACTTATCCTTCCCTGTTTGAAGCAGCTTTTGGTGATAAAGAAATCACCACACAGAGGCTACTAAAAGCGTTGGCTCAATTTGTGGGTAGCATTGTATCTTCTAATTCTAAATATGATAAAGTGTTAAGAGGTGAAGCTTCGTTTAATATGAATGAGCAAAACGGATATAATACTTTTAAAGAAAAATGTGCTACTTGCCATAAAGAGCCTCTTTTTACTGATAATTCTTTTAGAAATAACGGCCTTACGCTGAACAATAATTTAATGGATATGGGGAGAATGAAAATAACCAATCAAAAAGAAGATTCCTTAAAATTTAAAGTACCAAGCCTTAGAAATGTACAACTCACATTTCCGTATATGCATGATGGCAGAATACCTTTATTGAGTACAGCCATTGAACATTACCGTACCGGAATAGCATTCAACCAGCCAACTTTAGACCCGCTATTAGCCAATGGTATCAACATGACCGATAATCAGAAGTTTGAATTGGTGCTGTTTTTAAATACACTTACAGACAGTAGCCTTATCAACAATCCCAGATACGCTGCACCTTAGTATTATCCTTTTCTTCTTGCTTTTAAGGTTTCGAGAATTACCCTTTGTTTTTCCAGTTCATCCTTTTGTGTTTCCTGGCCTTTTTTGTTGTCAGTAATCAATTCCTGAATTTTTCGTAACTTTGCATCCAAATCGGCGCCATCTTCTACCAGTTTGGCTGCTTTTTTCTCATTTTTACGTACCAATTCTTCCTGTTCTTTTATTTGCTCTTCCAAATCAAATGCTGCTACTGCGGTTCTTAAGCTTTCCACATAACTTTTGGCGTTGCCCATCAATACAGCATCTTCCGCATCTGTAACAAAATTTTCATATCCTTTGGAAATCATTAAAGTTACAACTGAATTATCCCTATCTTTTTTACTTTTCTTTTCTACCATAAAATACAGATCATATACCCCGGCTCCTAACTCAGATATGGAAGCTCCTCTAAAAACGGTAAAATCTTTTGCATCCTTACCTTTATAGCCCATCCTTTCCAATTTTTCTTCAATTGTATTCATTACCATTTTAGGAGGGAACGGAAAATCAGCCATAATAGCCTGACGTTGTACTTTAAGATATTCAACCGTACCGATATGTGCCTGTGCAACCAAAGCAGTACTAAAAATAGCAGTGAAAATAATGGTAAACAGATATCTCATATTAGTTATTTTTTATAAAGATAAAAGAATCCTGTAATTAAAAACGGCAAACAAAATTTTTAACATTATTACTGCTAAATTTGGAAAAAAATAAAACCACTTGAGTGAAATTAAAAAATTAGCCGGACAAACCATGTGGTATGGTTTAAGTTCTATTGCCGCCAGGCTAATTAATTATTTATTAACCCCTTACCTTACTTATACCAGCGCTGTAAAAACATCCGATTTTGGTAAAATGGGATTAATTTATGCTGCCATCCCAATACTTAATGTATTATTTACCTACGGTTTCGAAACAGCCTATTTCCGTTTTGCCAGTAAAGAAGAAAATAAAAAAACAATTTATCATACGGCTTTTATTTCTTTACTTATTTCTACGGTTGTGTTTACCATTATTCTGTGGATGAATCAATCAGCCTTAGGCAGCTTTATCGGACTACAGGATATTCCACAACTTATCCAATTGAGCATCTTTATTATTGCGCTGGATACCTTGTCTACGATTCCATTTGCCAGGCTGCGCCAGCAGGGAAGGCCGGTAAAATTTGCCTTTGTAAGGATTAGCAGTATACTTATCAATATTTTTTTTACCTGGTTTTTTATCAGTTATTGCTCAAATGCACTACATAAAAATCCTGACAGTTGGGTACGCAAATTTTATGATCCAACTTTAAATCCAATTGTATATGTAGTATTGGCTAATTTGATTCAATCAATTGTTACCTTATTATTATTATGGAAAGAAATAATCGAAGTTCGATTACAATTTGATGTAAGACTTTGGAAACAAATGATCGTATATGCACTACCGTTAGTTATTGCAGGAATGGGTGGTATGATTAATGAAACTTTTGACCGATTGATGCTCAAGTGGTGGCTGCCGGGAACGGATTTATCCCGGGATGCACAAATAGGCATTTACAATGCCTGTTATAAATTATCTATTTTGATAACCTTATTCATACAGGCTTTTCGTATGGGTGCAGAGCCTTTCTTTTTTAAGCAGGCCGACGGCAAAAACCCTCAGCGTACGTATGCCCGGGTAATGAAGTTTTTTGTCATTATTATTTCCATCATGTTTCTGGTAGTAAGCTTGTACCTGCCTATTTGGAAATATTTTATCGGCCCCAAATACTGGTCGGGCTTGGCTGTTGTGCCTATTTTATTATTGGCCAATATGTTTTTAGGCATTTACTACAATCTGAGTGTATGGTATAAATTAACCCATAAAACATCTGCAGGCGCCTGGATAACGCTAGCAGGTGCAGCTGTTACCATAATCATTAACTTTATTTTCATTCGCTGGTTCAGCTATATGGCTTGCGCATGGGCCACCTTTTTTTGTTATGGAAGTATGATGGTCGTTTCATTTATCTGGGGGCAAAGAGAATATCGTATTCCGTATGCCTGGAAAAAATTAGTAGCCTACATGGTGATTGCAGTATTGTTATTTTTTGTTCACAAAGGTCTCCTTTTACTTTCAGGTAGTTTCTTATTTAGCTTTTCCACAGCCAGTTTGCTTATTGGTTTGTATATATGGTTTATTGGAAATATAGAAAGAAAGGAATTACCGCAATTGCCGGTATTAGGGGAATATTTTAAGAAGAAATAAACCCTCATCCCCGACCCTTCTCCTAAAGGAGAAGGGAGAAAATGCAGACGACGTAAATATTTTGAACAATAATTAAAATCTCCGCATTTAGGTTTAAGCCTACAGGCAGAAATGGTCTATTCCTTTTTGGCACATAATTTGATTAACCAGTTTGGCCTATCCTGATATTCCTTCCTACTAACAATTTTTGCACAATAATATTCAAAAATGAAAAAGATACTTTTATGCTTACTCTTAGCAAACAGCTTTACACTTATTTCAAAAGCACAAAACAGGAGCAATGAATTTACTATTAACATTGAGCCTGCTCTGGGTAAAGAGAGTTTTGGCCTGGGTTTATTTGGTAAATATGGCTATGGTGTTAGTAAATCTTCATTGATTACCATTAGTGCAGGAATTTCAAAATTTAGCAATTCTGGTTATAAACCGATTGAAGATAGAGTAAAGACAACAATTATTCCGCTCTTAGTCGGGTATAAACATTACTTTCATTCATTTTTTGTAGAACCGCAAATCGGATTGGGATCTTTAAGTGGTAGAATTGATATAGGTGGTGATTTTTCACGGCCTTCTGTGGCCGTGGCAATAGGCAGTATAAGTGCAGGATACAGATTTAATAGTAAATTTAATGCCGGCCTACGCTTTTTAGCAGCTCATGGAATTGAAAGTTCTAACGCAGGGTATTGGTACAATAAAGATTTTAATTATTATAGCTTATTCTTTGGATACAATATAATGCATAGTAAAAAATAAGCACTAGCAGCATTTTGATCTTTTCTGCCCATAGTCTTAGCCTACAGGTAGAAAAACAAGATTTCAAGGTCGACCACCTTTTAAAGGTGGCCGACCTTGTTCACCTACGCTTCGATAAAAGCTCAATAGTAGTAACGCTGTTGAACGGAGCGTTCCGCCTGAGGCGGACAGGCTGCCACTGAAGCTTAATCAGGGAATTGATGGTGACAAACAAAAAATTACAACACGATATTTTGTACAATACTGCTTTTCTGTGGATAGTCTGTATTATAATGCAAGCCTCTGCTTTCATGCCTGAATTCAGCAGATTTTACAATTAAATAGGCAACCGTGATCATATTGCGCAATTCACAAAGCTGTGGAGAAACAGCCGTTTTCTGATACAATGCTTCCGTTTCTTCAAACAATAAATCCAGGCGTTTCATAGCTCGCCGTAAACGTTCATTATTTCGAACAATACCTACGTAATCGGTCATCAATAGTTTGAGTTCTTTTACACTTTGCGTTATCAAAATCATCTCTTTTGGCTCAGTGGTACCGGAAGTATTCCAATCAGGCACCTCTTCCCCTCTCCACTTGTGGAGAGGGGTTAGGAGTGAGGTCGAATCTAAGTAAGCCCGATGTGCAAAAACCATAGCTTCTAATAAACTATTACTTGCCAGGCGATTGGCGCCATGTAATCCTGTGCTGGCACATTCTCCGGCGGCATATAAATTTTTTATGGAAGTACGTCCCCATTCATCTGTTTTAATACCTCCACAGCTATAATGGGCTGCCGGCGCTACCGGTATCATATCTTTACTAACGTTGATGCCTATACTAAGACATTTTTCATAAATATTTGGAAAATGTTCAACAAATTTTTCTTTATTAAAATGCCGACAATCCAGGTACACATACTCAGTACCATTAATTTTCATCTCACTGTCGATGGCTCTTGCGACTACATCTCTGGGGGCCAAATCTTTTCGTTCGTCATATCGTGGCATGAATGCCTCGCCTTTTTGATTCCGCAAGATACCTCCATCGCCACGAACTGCTTCCGTAATTAAAAAGCTTTGTCCACGTACGCCCGGCTCATATAAAGCAGTAGGATGAAATTGGATGAACTCCATATTTTCTATCCTGCCTTTTGCCCTGTAAAACATCGCCACGCCATCTCCGGTTGCAATAGCCGGGTTGGTCGTTGTTCGATACACCTGTCCGTTACCACCAGTCGCTAACAAAGTAACGGTGGCAATAATTTTTTCAATTTTGTTATTTGTAAGATTGAGTACGTATACGCCAAAGCATTCAATATCGGGTGTTGACTTGGTAACCAGGTATCCTAAATGGTGTTGTGTAATAATATCCAACACAAAACAATGGCTTAGTAACTGAACATTTGTGTACTGCTTTAATGCATCCAACAAAGCTCTCTCCATTTCTTTGCCAGTAACATCTTTGTGATGTAATATTCTTGATTCGCTATGGCCTCCCTCCTTTCCCAGCTTATATTCGCCGGCCGCATCCTTATCAAATTGAGCTCCCCAACTAATAATTTCTTTTATTCTATCTACTCCTTCTTTTACTACTATTTCTACAATTTTTTCATTGCACAAACCATCACCGGCAATGAGGGTATCTTCCACATGTTTATCAAAACTATCTTTTGAAACATCCATTACGCCTGCAACACCGCCCTGGGCATATTTGGTATTGGTTTCATCACTCTGTGCTTTGGTAAGAATGGTAATGGTTTTATCCGGACTACTTTGTGCTACTTTTAATGCATAAGTCAATCCGGCGATACCACTACCTATAATAAGAAAATCTGTTTGCATTTATGTATGTATAATCGATTGATATTGATGAAGATATGAGGTAATTTATGCATCTGATACTTTTTTCGTAACTTTGCATTTTTATTTACTGCCTGTCTACCCATGCTCCATTCTCTTTCAATAAGTTAATCAATTCATCTACTGCTATATTACTGTCAACATTCTTTTTCACTATTTCTTTGCCTTTATATAAAGTTATTTTTCCCACACCACTACCTACATATCCGAAATCGGCATCAGCCATTTCACCCGGGCCATTTACTATGCAACCCATAATAGCAATTTTTACTCCTTTTAAATGGTGCGTTACATTTCTAATCCTGGCTGTTGTTTCCTGCAAGTCAAACAACGTACGGCCACAACTCGGACAGCTAATGTATTCCGTTTTAGAAATTCTTGTACGGGTAGCCTGTAAAATTGAAAATGCTGTGTTATTGATAAATTGTTCAACAGTTTTGTGTTGTAAATAATTTCTGCCACTGATACTAATACCGGATAATTCATTATAGGCTCTGCTGGTCATTCCCAGGCAAATACCATCACCAAAGCCATCTAAGAAAAGTGATCCCGTCTCGGTTGCAAAATGTATTAAATGTTCATCAGGAGTAGTCCAATTGCTGTCAGTAATAAAAATGACAGGATTCTGTATGCTGCGATCCACTAACTCCACCATCATTTTTCTCACGGATGCCATAGCGGTTACATTTTTTGAACTAAGACATAGCGCTACTGTAGGATCATTGGCTATGTCTTCCAGGTAGCTAAAGTCATTAATAGAAATATCATCACCAAAACAATCTATCATCACAAAATTAAGACTTGCTGATTTTGCAGGCGCTTCTTTATATCCACTGGCATCAAAAATGGGGAAATATTTTGTTTTATCATCAGCCTGCTGCCAGGCAGCCGGATAAACAATCACTTTCAAGGTACCCGGCAAAGGAAAGTCAAGCAATTGATGCCCTGTAAAAATATAATCTGCCGCAGTATCTGCAATACTCCATTTATCCGTTTCTTGGTTATAATGATAGCCAATACTTTGTAAACTATCGGGTGAAATATTTTCCAATTTGCTCAAATCAGCAATCACTACGGGAACATTTTTGCCGCCACCAATATTCTCTACAGCAAACGATGTTCGCTTTTTATATTCGAAGGGAAGGTTCTCGACCACCGAGAAAACGTTTGCTGTCGGTGGTCGGTCGTCAGTCGTCGGTTGTCTATCAGCATACCTTTTCACAATATCTTTACACACAGGTATTTCCAGCTCCGGATCTTCGGTTAGGCTTACCCGTATGGTGTCTCCTATACCATCTTCCAATAATGTGCCAATGCCAATAGCGGATTTTATCCTTCCATCTTCGCCATCGCCGGCTTCCGTAACACCCAAGTGTAAAGGATAGCATTCCTTAAACTCTTCCAGCATTTTGCTCACCAGCAGTCGATAGGCATGTACCATCACCTGAGGGTTACTACTTTTCATGCTAAGAACAATGCTGTGATAATTTTCATCTCTTGCAATTCGCAAAAACTCTAAAGCGCTTTCTACCATTCCAATGGCCGTATCACCATAGCGACTCATAATTCTGTCACTCAGGCTTCCATGGTTGGTTCCAATACGCATGGCTGTGCCATACTCTTTACAAATTTTCACTAAGGGCGTAAATCTTGCCCTTATCCGTTCGATTTCTTCGGCATATTCGATATCCGTATATTCTATCTGTTCAAATTTTTTCTTGTCAACATAGTTGCCGGGATTCACTCGTACTTTCTCAACTATCCGGGCTGCTATTTCAGCTGCATTGGGTGTAAAATGGATATCTGCTACCAAAGGCGTGAAATAACCTCTCTTATGTAGCTCATTTTTAATGTTGAGTAAATTTTCAGCTTCCTTTTTTGATGGAGCAGTAATTCTCACTAATTCGGCGCCAGCTTCTATGCAACGTATGGTTTGCTCTACAGTAGCCAGGGTATCCATTGTATCGGTGGTAGTCATGGTTTGCACACGTATTGGATGGATATTACCCAAAAGCAGATCACCGATTTTAACTTCCCGGGTTCTTAATCTTTTATAATTGGTTAAAGAATTACAATAGGGCTGCATAACATCATAATTGTACCACAAAGTAACGCATAAGAACTATAAAAAGTTTAACATTTAGCAACTTTTGACAACTACGGTATTTAATACTTTATTTGATACGTTGTTTTCTCAGGAGTATTGATTAGTTCTGAAGTAGAAAAAGTAAAAGATATTGTCTTTTTTCCATCAGAAAGTACTGCATTAGGGCCGCTATATTTTTTTACTTTTTGGGGAAGTACAAAAGTGGTTTTGTAACATTATTGTCCGACTAAAATCGGGTTTAAAAATGCTGTATCCCTTTACTGCTAAA
>CAZPHA010000053.1:0-19627 GCA_964586215.1 uncultured Ferruginibacter sp. | reverse complement strand
TTTTTTATTTTTATTTGGCAGACGGTATTCTATTTTTATTTACAGGAGAAATTTAATAAAAAATTACAATAATTCCTTCACTTTCTCAATAATCGTTTTAAGCTGACTAATATCCTGTCCACCGGCGGTGGCCAGGGTTTTTTGTCCGCCGCCACCACCTTTGATAGTACCGGCAACCTGTTCTTTGATGATTTTACCGGCATCCAGGTTTTTTGCTGCTACTACCGTATCAGAGATGCCAATAGCTACATGTGCTTTGCCATCAATATTAGCACATAAAACTACCAGGTGGTCGTGCAGATGATTTTTTAGGTCGAAGCAAAGTTTCTTTAAAGCATCGGGATGGCCGACTTGTATAATGTCGCCTACAAAGGTGACATTGTTGATGATTTCATCTTTTTGTAAGAGTTCATTACGTATGGCTACTAACTGCCTGGCTTCTAAATTTTCTATTCTCTTTTTTAATTCTCCATTATCCATTAATAAATTATCAATTGCCTTACTGATGTCTTTTGGATTTTTTAAAGTATCTCGAATTAGACGAATTAAATCGAATTGCTCATCAATGTAATGCTCCGCTGCTTGTCCACAAACGGCCTCGATACGGCGTACGCCTGCTGCTACGGCTGATTCGTGTTTTATTTTGAAAATGCCTAATTCGCCGGTGTGGCCTACATGCGTACCGCCACAAAGCTCTATGGAGTAGTTGGGATCCATGATAACTACTCTAACCGTATCGCCATATTTTTCGCCAAACAAAGCCATAGCTCCCATCGCCACGGCTTCGTCTTTTTGCATAGATTTGATGACTACAGGAATATTTTCTCTTATTTTTTCATTTACTAATTTCTCAATGGCCGCTATTTCTTCATCGGTTACTTTGGCAAAGTGGCTAAAGTCGAAGCGGAGATGCTCCTCATTCACAAGGCTGCCTTTTTGTGCCACGTGTTTGCCCAACACCTGTCGCATAGCTGCATGCATCAGGTGGGTAGCGCTGTGGTGGATGGTAATATCTTTTCTTCTTTCCACATTTACTTTGGCTATTACTTCACCATAATCTGGTTGCTGAGGTATGGTTTCTACAAAATGAATAATGAGATCATTTTCCTTTTTTGTATCTGTAATTTTTAATTTTTCATTTTTAATTATTAATTCTCCGGTATCGCCTACCTGGCCGCCACTTTCGGCGTAGAAAGGTGTTTTGTCTAAAACAATTTGGTATTGAGTTTTACCTTTTGCAGTAACTTTTCGGTACTTAACAATTTTTGATGTTACTTCTAAAGTATCATACCCCACAAATTGAGAGGAAAGTATTGGATTCACTTCTACCCAATCTTCTGTATCCAATGTAGTGGCGGCACGACTGCGATTTTTTTGCTGCTCCATTTCCTGCTCAAAACCAGCTTCGTCTACCCGTAACTGTTGTTCTGAAGCAATTAATCTTGTCAAGTCAATAGGAAATCCATAAGTATCATATAATTCGAAGGCATTGCTACCGCTAATTTCTTTTGTAGTTTGAGATTGTGCAATGATTTCATCTATCTTTTTTAAACCTTTATCCAATGTTCTCAAAAATGCATCTTCCTCCTCTTTTACCACTTTGGCAACAAACTCCTGTTGTTGAATGAGTTCCGGAAATACGTTTTCAAACTGTTTGGCTAATATGGGTACTAACTGAAATAACAAAGGTTGTTTATAATCTAAATAAGAATAATAATACCTTACTGCCCGGCGTAAAATTCTGCGAATGACATAACCGGCGCCGGTATTGGAAGGCAGCTGTCCATCGGCGATGGTAAAGCAAATAGCCCGAATGTGATCGGCTATTACTCTAAAAGCAATTGTCCTTCTACCCCCCTCTCCACCCAGTGGAGAGAGGCCGGGGGTGAGGTTTACAATTTTCTCTGTTGCTTCGATGGTGCCGCTGAAGACATCGGTATCGTAGTTGCTTTGTTTGTTTTGTAAAACTCTTACGAGGCGTTCAAAACCCATGCCGGTATCCACATGTCTGGCAGGTAGCTCTTCGAGGGAGCCGTCTTTTTTACGATTGTATTGGATGAATACGTTGTTCCATATTTCGATTACCTGTGGATGATCTTTGTTTACTAAGTCTCTTCCCGGAATTTGTGCTCTTTCTGCGTCACTGCGGCAGTCTACATGAATTTCGCTGCAAGGTCCGCAGGGGCCGGTATCACCCATTTCCCAAAAATTATCTTTTTTATTGCCATAAACGATACGATCTTCGGGTACCAGCTTTCTCCATTCTTCCAGAGCAATTTTAGAGGAGGGCAGGTTTTCCTTTTCATCGCCTTCAAAAACGGTTACGTATAAACGATCTTTGGGAATTTTATAAATTTCAGTTAACAACTCCCAGCTCCACGCAATGGCTTCTGCTTTGAAATAGCCAGCTTCAAGATTGTCCGGATCACCAAAGCTCCAGTTGCCCAACATTTCAAACATGGTATGATGGTAAGTGTCTACGCCTACTTCTTCCAGGTCATTGTGTTTACCGCTAACTCTTAAGCATTTTTGTGTATCGGCTATCCGGTGGTAAGGTGGCTTTTTGTTGCCTAAAAAATAATCCTTAAACTGGTTCATACCGGCATTGGTAAAGAGCAGCGTGGGATCATTTTTAACAACAATGGGTGCCGATGGCACAATGACATGACCTTTGGAACGGAAAAAATCTAAGAACTGTTGGCGTATTTCAGCGCTTTTCATCATATGTTAAAAATATTTGAGTGGACTGGCGTATATGTTTTATAGGCCTATATTTGTAAACTTGTTTTTTTAGTGATGCAAAGGTAGTGGTTATTGGGGATTTGGGGTTTATGGTTTTGTGTTTGAAGTTTATGGTTTGGGGTTTGTTGATAAGATGATCAAAGATAAAATGATGACGGGCTGGCGGATGGAAGCGATAGCTCCGCCGAAGGCGGACTAAAAGCGGACAGCCGCAACTTATGTTGAATAAAAATATGGTGATGACAGCCCCATGTTAATATAAAGCGATGAAAATAAATTTGTGTAATTCGCAATAATTCGTGTTTCAAATTATCTAAACTGTTTAAAATCGATCTGGTGTTGATTGTATGAAGAAAATAAAATACTTCTATAATACCCATACACTTCGTTATGAGAAGCTGGTAACACCTTTTCGAGTGAAGCTGCTGCGTTTTTTTGGTTTTATATCTGCTTTGATTGTAAGCTCTGCTATTGTGATTAGCCTGTATAATAAATTTTTTCCTAAACCGACTGAGTTAGAGCTGGGTGGAAAATATGAAATGATGAAGGATAATTATAGCCAGCTCAATAGTAAGGTGAAGGCTTTGCAGGACCAACTGGCTGCATTGGAAAAACGGGATAATGAGGTATATCGCTCTATTTTTGAAGCCAATCCGCTGCCTGACAGTGCCAGGGCTAAATTAATTGAAAA
The DNA here is from genome assembly GCA_964586215.1 of uncultured Ferruginibacter sp. GTDB lineage: Bacteria > Bacteroidota > Bacteroidia > Chitinophagales > Chitinophagaceae > Ferruginibacter. The sequence continues at coordinate 16,194 of CAZPHA010000053.1, read as the reverse complement.
GAAAAATGAGATTGATAAAATAAGTGTATTGGGGGATGATGAATTGGCGGGTGATATTGCCAAAACACTCAACAACATGAGTGCCAGGCTGGCTTACCAGCAGGGAAGCTATGAAGAAATTTCGAGGCTTATCAAAAACCAGGACAACAAACTGGCTAGCATGCCTGCCATCCAGCCGGTGAGTAATAAAGAACTTACACGTATTGCCAGTGGTTTTGGTATGCGTATCCACCCTATTTATGGAATTGCTAAAATGCATAACGGGCTTGATTTTACGGCGCCGCAGGGAACACCTATTTATGCCACCGGTGATGGTATTGTAACCACCGCCTCTTTTGGAAACGGATGTGGTAATCATGTCATTATTAACCATGGTTACGGCTATGAAACGGAGTATATGCATATGATACGTATCAAAGCGGTGGAAGGACAGAAAGTAAAACGTGGGGAAGTGATTGGCTGGGTGGGCAGTACCGGCGCCAGTACAGGGCCGCATTGCCATTATGAAGTGCATATTAACAGTATGCCAGTGGATCCGGTGTACTTTTTTTATAATGATTTGACGGCAGAGCAATATGACCGGCTGCTAAAATTAGCTGCTACCGGTAGTGCCAAAAGTTTTGATTAATTTTGGATATGTCTTTTACTCAAATATCTTTTGCGTTTGATGAAGAGCCGGTTGAAAAAGTAACCGGGCAGAAGGCTGTTCGCCCAAAAGAAAAAAAAGTAGTGACTACCTCCAGTATTGCAGAGACTAAAAAATCTGCCAGGGGTAGAATGAAGCTGAAAGACATGGAAGCAACAGCGAGCCTGGTGCAGGTGCCGCCGGATGATATTTTATTTGAAAAAAAATATTACTCTATGAAGGCAGTTGCTGAAATGTTTCAGGTAAAGCAATCGCTGCTTCGTTTTTGGGAAAATGAATTTGATATTTTAAAGCCGAAGAAAAATGGCAAGGGAGATCGATTGTTTCGGCCGGAAGATGTTAAAAATTTAAAGCTTATTCATCATTTACTTCGTGAAAAAAAATATACCATTGAAGGGGCCAAAGATTTTATCAAAAAAAGTAAAAGGGTAGATGATCATTTTATGATGATTGAATGTTTAAAAAATATCAAAATCTTTCTTATTGAATTAAAAACTAATTTATAATTAATTATTTAACAATGAATCACAGGTATGAGCCTCGGGGCAAGTCCCGAACCCTTTTTCCGCAGCAAGCTGCGGAGTATTATACCTTCCGCCAGAGGCGGGATTGTTCGACTTACAATTTTTGCTGCTTCGCCTTCGGCGAATTGCAAAAATTGAGTCTCACGAATAAAATATTTATATTATTTATAATAATAATATTTAATTTAACTGCCAATTTGTCATATGGACAAGCGGCTTATGAAATATTACAGGATGAAAAACATCCGGAAGTAAAAGTGTTAAAAGGATTGATTACAAAAAGTATTATTGAATCGGATACTGCTTCTTTTAAATGGTATGCGGCCAATCAAAAATATTACCAGCCCGATACGGCTATTATTGGTGCTTTAAAAAGAAATAATAAAGTTCAATATATGGTGTTTGGCGGCACCTGGTGTGAGGATACCCAGTTTATTCTGCCCAAATTTTTTAAACTGCAGGAGAAAGCTGGCATTATTGATAGTAATACGGTACTTTTTGGGGTAAACAGGGATAAAAAAACACTTGGAAATATTGCTTCTGCGTTTAACATTACCAATGTACCTACTATTATTGTAATGAAGGAGGGTAAAGAAATAGGCAGGGTAGTTGAGTACGGTAAAACCGGCAAGTGGGATAAGGAACTGGCGGATATTGTAAGTAAATTAAAATAAATACTACTATCAAATGAGACGCCTGATTGCTATTATTTTCTTTTTTTGTTGTGTGGGATGCGGTAATGCACATCAGTCGGCATCGCCGGGCAAAACAGATACCCTGGAAAAGCCGCTACCCAAAAACGATACCCTTTCTTTGATAGCGGTAGGTGATATTATGTTTGGTACCAACTTCCCGGATGAAAGTGAAATGCCACCCAATGATGGAAAAAATCTGCTGACGCATTTTACCGATATTTTAAAAGATGCTGATATCACCTTTGGTAATGCAGAAGGTGTTTTTATGGATGCCGGAGGAACTCCCAAAGGTTTTGGCGGCAATGTTTTTTGTTTCCGGCAACCTGTAAGGTATGCTCAATATTTTGTAGACAATGGTTTTGATTTGGTTAGTGTTGCCAATAATCACGTGGCCGATTTTGGTGATGCCGGCATTGCAAGCACCATCGCTACCTTGAAAAAAACGCCCTTGCAATTTGCAGGTTTTATTGATCACCCTACTACTACCCTTAAAGTAAAAAATGTAACGGTCGGCATGGCGGCTTTTGCGCCTCATAAAGGATGTGTGGATATGAATGACCTGGAAAATGCAGTTGCCACAGTAAAAAAATTGAAGCAGCAATGTGACATTGTAATCGTATCTTTTCATGGAGGAGCAGAGGGTAGAAAAGCTACGCATGTGCCGAAACGAACAGAAATATTTTTTGGACAAAACAGAGGGGATGTATATCGATTTGCACATGCAATGGTAGATGCAGGAGCTGACTTGGTAATTGGTCATGGGCCACATGTAGCCCGGGCGATGGAACTGTATAAAAATAAATTGATTGCTTATAGTTTGGGTAATTTTTGTACATACGGTATGTTTAGCCTGGGTGGCGTAAGTGGTGTTGCTCCGATTTTAAAAGTTTATGTAGATTCAAAAGGGGATTTTGTAAAGGGGAATATTGTTTCTATCCGACAATTGGGAGAAGGCGGCCCTTTACCGGATGAAGAGCATGAGGCTTTTAACTTGGTAAAGTATTTATCTGCCAGCGATATACCTAATAATCCTTTAAAATTTGTAGGAGTAGATTCGTTGGAGAAATAATATCATCAGCTGGTGGCAATACTAATTTCAGCAGCATCTAAAATGTTTTTGATTTTCATCATGATTGTTTCCTTGTAAGCTTCGAATTCTTCGGAGGAGTAAATATGTTTTGTAGCATATTCTATTACTACTAATAATCCGGTTTTATTCATTTCTTTAAAAAAAGCACCCGAGGAAGTGATAAGGTTTTCTGATTTTAATGTTTGATTAACAGAGGCAACAAAATTACTCAGTTGTTCAGTGCTTGTTTTTAGCGATAGCTCCAGCCTGATTTCAGCTCTTCGATAGGTGCGTCGGGTCCAGTTATCTACAATGCTATCTACCATTTGTTTATTGGGTACAGTTACCAGTGTTTTATCCAACGTACGTATTCTGGTGCTACGCAGGCCGATTTTTTCTACCTTTCCAATAATAGTATTCACCTTTAATGTGTCTCCGCTACTAAACGGTTTGTCGAAAAAAATCACAAAAGAGGCAATTAAATTTTCAATAGATTCTTTGGCGGCAAATGCTACAGCAGCACCCACAATACTCAGGCCCGTAAGTAAATTACCAATATCCTGGTTGAAGCAGGCTTGCAATATTAATAATACGCCCATAACAGCAATCACTACTTTTAAAAAATCTTTAAAAAAAATGATTACCTGCTCTCCTCCCTTACTTGCTTTGTTTTTTGATTTGTTACGTAAAATAATTCCTATAAAATCTATCCCTCTTAATAAAACCCTCAACAATGATACAATAATGATGAAAATGCCAATTTTAACTATAATTTCATGAGTAGAATACTGGTAAATAGAGAAGTTTAATGCCGATGGAAATTTAAGCCGGTGTAATGCAAATACACTGATCAATATTAACAGGAAAACTTCTAAAGGTTTTAATACCAAATCAGTTAATGTCTGTTTTTCAATTCTTTTCCAAATTTTATTAGCTGCCTTATAAATTAAGGAAACAATATATCGGGATATAAATTTTTTAATAATCAGTACCACAACAATGGTGCCCAATACATAGCAGTAGTCTTTAATGCTATTATCCAAAATAATCTGATCAAAAAAATTCATGGCAAAAAATTACTGAGTGCTATTAATAACTTTGTAATGATAAATTCCATCATTCTTTAGCAAATAAATATTTCCGTTAATTGCTTTGATGGAAGTATAATTATTAAAAAAATTCGGTAGTAAAAATTCTTTTAAGGATAATGATTGAAGTTGATACGTGAACAACGAATGGTTATTAAATCCATACAATATTTTGCCATTTACTTCAACATTTTGCCAGCCCGTAAAAGTGAGTTTGTTTTTAAAAGAACCATAATAATCAAAAATGTAAAATCCTTTAGCGCTATCGTACACGTAAACAAAATTATCCCGATCAATTATTTTATTGGGAGAAGGCGCCTCTTCTAATAAATTTCTCCAATCGGCTGTTTCCTGTAATACTTTTCCCTCTTCATCAATTTTTTTTAGTTTATAATTCTGTTCATCAAATACCCAGATATTATTATCATAAGCAGTACTGATAGCATTTACGGTGAAAATATTTTGTTTTCGCAGGTTAATGGTGTTACGCATATTTAAAAACCTGTCTAAGACTATTACCGTTGAAAATTTTTTATAGTATAATAATATTTTTAAAGGGTTGTTTACATCAATATAGGTAGGGTATCCAAATCTTTTGATATCGTTAAAAACGGAAAGAGAATCGCCTTTTTCACTTATTTTTTTTAATTGATTACCATTGGTTAATACATATATATTGTTTAAATGATCAACCGTGAAGTAGGAAAAATTGCCATCAATTTTTTGCACAAATTTAAAAATAGAATCACTTTGCGGATAAGCTGTTTCGAATATAAAGAATATTACATATATAAATATTATTGATATTTTGGTCATAAAATTCATGATTGATAATACTTCAGTTCTAATTGATTACCATCAAATTCTGCATAAGTAAAATAACTAATCCAATCTCCCAGATTGACATACGTACTATTGGCATTTAAGTTAAAATATATGGGTAAATGCCTGTGGCCGAAGATAAAATAGTCGTAATGCTGTTTTTGCAGCAATTCTTTACAATGAATGATCAGCCATTCCTTATCTTCCCCTAAAAACTTTTCATCTGTTTTACCTGTTTGCGACCTGCTTTTTTTACTAAAATAATTAGCAATACCCATGCCAATATAAGGCGGGAGAATACCAAAAAGCCATTGGCAGATTTTATTGCGAAATACCTTTTTTATAAACTTATAACCATGATCTCCGGGCCCCAGCCCATCACCATGACCGATTAAAAACTTTTTACCATTAAATTCAAATGCGACTGGTTCAAAGTATACCGGGATATTGAGTTCTTGTTGAAAATAGTTTTTCATCCACATATCGTGGTTGCCCACAAAAAAATGAATTCGTATGCCCATATCCGTTAGTTCTGCCAGTTTACCCAAAATGCGGACATATCCTTTAGGAACTACTTTCTTATATTCATACCAGAAATCAAACATATCACCTACAATAAAAATAGTATCAGCAGTTGTTTTGATCTGATCTAAAAACCGGATGATTTTTTTTTCTCTCAGCAGGCTTTCGGCAGCAGTGGGGGCTCCTAAATGAAAATCTGAAAGAAAATAAATTTTTTTCTCCTTAGAAGCATTCATTTATCAGGGTTTATGCAGTTGCTGTATATATTGCCATACATCTCCGGATGCAATTTCAGGCAGGCTATCAATATCTCCATTATACCAGTATATCCATGCCTGTGATGGCTGCCCATTACAGTAAGCAGTTGCTATTTCTCTTTTATATAACGGAGTTTCGCCGGCCTCTACATTTACTCCTTCATAATCATCTAACTGTTCTATTGCCCAGTCAAACTCATCAGGGTTGTTAATACTGTAAAGCTCTCCGATAATAAATTTTTCTTCAGTTGTAGGTTTGGCTACGGGATAGGCGCCTTTATCAAATAACTTTCCTTTAACCACCGCTTCTCCTACAAAAGAAAAATATCGGGTTAAATATTCATACGCCGGATTACGAAAACCGCTTCGCAACGATCCGTACACAAAAAGTTGTTGAATGGATGTATCCATAAAATGCTTTTATATTCTATCAAAAATAAGGATAGTTTGTGGCTTTTGGTGAGAGGTAGGGTAAAAATGGTTTATATTTTTATAGTCTAAAAAGTAATTAGAGCCTGAACTTGATCTAGGCAAATAATTACAAATGAAGTATTGCTTTTAAGTAGAGATTTAATCTGTTTTTTCTTCCTTACCAGAAGTAATGGATGTTTTATTAGTATACTCTTTTTTTACTGGGATTTTGTTTTGCCATAAATACACTATAAATGATTACTGTAAAATCAATAATTTCATAGACAATTGTATAAGGAAATCTATTTATTTTACCTTCTCTAACAGGTTTTTCGTAGTAAGAAAATATTTTGGGATTTGAACGGAGAATTTTAAAAAATTTTTCTACCTCAACCAAAAAATCCTTTCCTAAACCCTCCTTTTGTGATTCATACCAGTCATATGCTTCTAATACCTCAATAGATGCCAACTGTGTTAACTCAACTTTCTAAGGCATTCCTTTTTTCTTTATGTAATGCCATTTGTTTTACAGCTGCCCAACTATATGTTTTTTCTTTACTTTTCAGGTATTTTTCTCTCTCTGCTAAAATTAATTTTTTCCTTTGCATTTCAGGATCAACTTCATCAATCAATAATGTATAAACAGCTTTTATTCTTTTATCCTCGAGGGTGTCTATAAATTCATGAAGTTTTTGTCGTATAGCAACTGTTCTCATGTAAAATGTTATTTACTTATACTAAAGTTACAAAAAATAAACTACTCTGCTGCACCTTCTACCAAAAAAACATACACTTCTTTGGGGCCATGCACACCGGTAACGAGTGTTTTTTCAATGTCGGCTGTCCGGCTGGGGCCTGTGGCAAAGGTGATTAACGATGGTATCTGCTGTTGGTATTTGTCTTTTAAAAGCTGTAGGCCATCTTTTATGTCGTACACCAATTGGTTGGTATAGGCAATGCAAATATGCACAGGTGCATATACGCTTACAGTACGGCCGCTTTCCTGTGCTGCACTCATAACAATGCTTCCTGTTCTTGCAACAAGATATTCGCAGGAAGTAATAGATACATCACAGGAGGCTAAATTGGTAGTATTGCTAAAATGTGATTGCCATTTTTGTTCCCGGCAAAATACTTTGCTCCATTGCCGTTGAGTGATTAATGAAGAAATTTGTTGTAACAATTCATTTTCTGAAGCGCAATAAGAAAATTTACCTTGAAGATTTATAAATTCTTCTGCAAAAATAACTTCCAAATCATCAGCCGCAGGCTGAAAAACCGAATGTGTTCCTTCACTGTTGGGAAAAGGCAAAGGCACCGGATTGCTCAGTGCCTGCCTAATTTTTTTTAATATATTTTCTTTTGCTTTAGAAACCTGCATCTCTCTTTCTGTAAAATTTAACCTTCGTTTACAGGTGTGGTAGAAACATCTCCCTTTTTATATTCATCCAGCGGATCTAGTGCTTTTCTTTCTTCAAATGGGCGCTTTCCTATTAATGCTTCTACATCACTTTTAAACAATACTTCTTTTTTTAACAGCTCTTTTGCCAATTTTTCTACGTCTTCTTTTTTCTCGTTAAGCAATTGCTTGGTTCTGGCGTAAGCAACATCAATTAATTTGCGAACTTCTTCATCAATCATTTTGCCGGTTTCTTCACTAAATGGCTTGGTAAATACATTTTCCTGTGCCGGATCGTAATAACTGATATTACCCACTTTATTGTTCATACCATACACGGTAATCATGCTGTAGGCAATTTTGGTAATTTGTTGTAAATCGTTGCTGGCGCCGGTGCTTATTTTTCCAAAGAAAATATCTTCACTGGCCCTGCCGCCAAGTGTCATACAAATTTGATCCATCAATTGGTCGGTATTGTATAAATATTGTTCTTTAGGAGTGTATTGTGCATATCCCAGTGCAGCAGAACCTCTGGGTACTACCGTAACTTTTAGTAAGGGATAAGCATGCTCTAAATACCAGCCACAAATTGCATGGCCTGCTTCGTGGTAAGCAATGATTTCCTTTTCTTCCGGGCTGATAATTTTATTCTTCTTTTCCAAACCGCCGATTACTCTATCGATAGCATCCTGAAAATCGCTCATATCTACAGCATCTTTATTTTTTCGGGCTGCGATCAGGGCAGCTTCATTACAAACATTGGCAATGTCTGCTCCTGCAAAGCCGGGTGTTTGTTCTGCCAATTTGTGTACATCCAGTGTTTGTGATATTTTAATAGGTTGTAGATGTACTTTAAAGATAGCTTCTCTTCCTGCTAAATCAGGCTTATCAATGGTGATTTGTCTGTCGAACCTACCGGGTCGTAACAGGGCACTATCCAACACATCGGGTCGGTTGGTAGCAGCAAGAATAATGATACCTAAATCGGTGCCAAAACCATCCATTTCTACCAATAGCTGGTTAAGAGTATTTTCTCTTTCATCATTGCTCATCATTACGTTTTTACCTCTGGCTCTACCGATGGCATCAATTTCATCGATGAAAATAATGCAGGGAGCTTTTTCTCTGGCCTGCTTGAATAAGTCTCTCACACGGCTGGCTCCTACACCCACAAACATTTCCACAAAATCGCTACCACTGAGACTGAAGAAGGGTACTTGTGCTTCACCGGCTACTGCTTTTGCTAACAACGTTTTACCGGTACCGGGAGGGCCAATGAGTAAGGCACCTTTAGGAATTTTACCCCCCAACGCAGTATATTTTTTAGGATTTTTTAAGAAGTCTACAATTTCCATTACTTCTACCTTAGCCTCATCCAGCCCGGCAACATCAGCAAAAGTGATGTTTACTCTCGAAGCTTTATCAAACAAAGTAGCTTTAGACTTGCCGATATTAAAAATACCGCCCGGACCGCCGGCGCCACCCGGCCCTACTTTGCGTAGCATTAATACGATAACCAGTCCAAAAAGAAGAATGGGGAGCAGTGTACTGATAATTTGGCCAAATAATTCGCCTTCATCATCGGGGTTATCGGCGATACGTTTCACCATAGGATTTTGCTTATACCATTCTTCCATCTGATTGGTAAAAGTCTTATCATCAATAATGGTAAAGTATAACTGAGGTTTATTAGATTTCACAGCTGCTTCATATTGCCTGTTATCTTCATTAGTATTGAGCCATTTCCTGTAGGTATCCGCTTTTTTGGTAAGGCTGTCAGAATTTAGAGATACTCTTACAATTTTTTTATTGCGAATGGTGGATATTTTCTCAACATCGCCTTGCTGTAACATTTGTTTGAACTGCTCTATGTCTGTGGGTACGCCGGCGCCACTTACACCTTTGAAAAGGCTATACCCTACGGTTGCTATAAAAATAAGACCGTATATCCAATAAATATTGAAACGATTTTTGCGCCTTTGAGGATCATTATTACCCAAAGGATTATGATCGGGGTTGTATTTTCTGTTATTATTTGGTTGATTCATATTGTTTGTTTGCCCTATAATGTTTATATTTTTAACTGCATGCTGCAGAAAGCAATCTATTTGATTATTCAACTTATGCAAAGTAATTGCAGTTAATTGTACAAGTATTTTGCTTTATTTATAACAACTTATTTATTAGTTATGTTCTACCATGGGAGCATCACTCCACATTTCTTCCAATTGGTAAAACTTCCTTGGCTCAGGAAGCATAACATGTACTACCACGTTGATATAATCTATCAGTATCCATTGTTGTGCCTGCCTACCCTCATGCTTATAAGGAATTTCTTTGCATTTTTCCTTTACCTGTTGTTCCACATTATCTGCTATTGCTTTGAGCTGGATAGGGTTGCCGGCCTCACATATAATGAAAAAATCAGCTACAGCTTCAGGAATTTTTCTGAGATCCAGACTTACTATTTTTTCTCCTTTTTTTTGAGAAATAGCATTGATGATGGTTTTGATAATTTTACTATTTCTGTTTAACCGGATGGTTGAACTCTTTTTTCGTGTAGTCAAAACATTCAAATTATTCAAATCTGTTTTTTTTACTTAAACTTAAAATGATAAAGGTTTATTTTTTTAATGAAGACAAATATTTTGATTGCACTTAGGCAATTACCTAATTCGTACCTTCACATAATCTATTCAAAAGTAATACTTCTTTGGCATTTAGACTCATATGCAGCATACCTGTTTTATTACCCTGTTAGATAGTGTAGACAGTACCAACAACTGTGCCATGGCTGCTATTCATGCAGGAATGGCTCAACATGGCATGGCCTGGATGGCCAACGAGCAAACCGCCGGTAAAGGTCAGCGAGGCAGGCATTGGGTGAGTGAAAAGGGCCAAAACGTAATTTTAAGCATATTGGTAAAGCCTTTTGGGCTATCGGTACACCAACAATTTTTATTGAGTGCGGCAGTCGCAGTAGGATCTTATGATTTTTTTAACAAATATGCAGGTTTAGGAACGGCCATTAAATGGCCGAATGACTTGTATTGGGGTGACAAAAAGGCAGGTGGCATTTTGATAGAAAATGTGTTAAAAGGCAGCGAATGGTCCTGGTCTGTTATTGGGATAGGCATAAATATCAATCAAATTAATTTTTTAAATAATATAAATGGAGTATCCTTAAAGCAAATTACGAGTATACATTATAATATTGCCCAAATGGGCCGGGAATTATATGGTTGTATAATGGATTGCCTGGAAACGTTAAATCAAGACCAGAAATATAATATAATTGAAAAATACAATACGTATTTGTATAAAAAGGGGCAATCTGTAACATTAAAAAAAGATAATATACGTTTTAATACACTCATGCAATCTGTTAATGAACAAGGGCAGTTAATTACGTTGGATGCCATGGAAAGAGTATTCAATTGGGGGGAGGTGGAATGGGTGTTATGAGGTATTTTTTGTGATCCGGGTTATTTTTATTATATTTAAAGTAAATAAAAGTCAAATTTTTTATCTCTATGTCGGTAAGTTTGTTAAAAGAAATGAATGCATGTTTTAGAGAACTAAATGTAGCGGAGCAACAGTCCGTTTTGCAAATGGTAAAGACATTTTTGGAATCAAGGCAAAATAAAAGGCGGCTATCTATTAATCAGTATAATAACGACATTGACAAAGCCATGAACAGAATTAATAAAGGTAAATTTATTACTCAGGAAGATGTAGAAAAAGAATCTGAGGAATGGTAAAGAAAAAAGTTATTTGGGATATTGCTGCTACATCTCTTCCCACACTTTCACTATCTCCTCTGCATGCTGCTTGTTTTTGGGCCTTAAAAATATTTTCCGAATTACGCCTTTTTCATCTATTAAAAAAGTAGTACGGTGTAAGCCCATATATTTTCTGCCGTACAATTGCTTTTCTCCCCATACACCATATTTATCAATAATTTTATGCTCCGGATCGGCAATGAGTGTAAAAGGCAAATTAAATTTTGTTTCAAATTTTTTATGTTTTTGTACATCATCCGGGCTGATGCCTAATACTGTCCAACCATTCTTTTTCAATAAAGCATAATTATCTCTCAGGTTACAGGCCTGAATGGTGCAGGTAGGCGTATCATCTTCCGGATAAAAATACAGTACTACCTTTTGACCTTTATAATCAGCTAAAGAAACAGTTTTGCCATTTTGATCAATACCTTTAAAAACCGGAGCTTTTGATCCTTCTGTTAAATGTGTTGCCATGCAAGTTGCTACATTAATATTTTTATAAATCGTGAAAGGTGAAACGTGAGAGGTGAGATTTCACGTTTCTCCGTTCACGTCTCACTCATTTTTGAAATGATAAATCTTTTCTGTTTTGTTGCCCACAATATCTTCTACACTTATTTTTAATTCATGTTCACCGGGAGGACATCTGTCATCTAAAATATAAATGAATTTTTTTCCTTTATCATTGGTAAACCTTATCCAGTTGCCATCGATGGTTGCGTTAAAGTTTTTAACTGTTTCGCTATTATCACTGATAGTAAAAGCCAGTTGTTTAATTTTTCCCATTTTCATACCTTCTTTAAAACCTACAGGTGAAATGATGGGGGCTATGGTATCAATACGTAATTGAAAGTTGCCAAAATTTCTAAAAGAGGCTTGGTACCAGCCATTATCGTATAGAGCACTCTCAAAGTCTGCTTTACCATTGGCCATCCGGCTGATGACCATTTTATTTTTGAAAGCTGTATTATTGCTTTTTATTTTTAAAGTAAAATAACTGTGAAGTGGTATACTTGGATCATGCAACCGGAATATAGGAAATTCGTTCCCGGTACCTATCTCTGTATATCTAAATCGAATGGAATCATAGAGGGCTTCTTGCGGTAAGTAAAAGCTTATTTTATCGTTATCAAAAATATTGACGAATCCGGGGTGAAACATTTTTTGTTGATAATAAGCAGCAGAGTCGGGTATTATTTTTTTATCAGTTTCCGGTCCTCTTTGTATTTTAAATTGCAATAAAGAACTATTACCATTAGCATCATTTACCTGAATTTTAATAGTATGAATGCTGTCGTCATCAATATTTACTACCCCATCTCCATTGATTTCTTTATAAATATTACCCTGGTAGCCGGGCAGTTTGGATAAATGCTGCACATAGGCGCCACCGTTAGTTTTAAGTTTATAATCGATGTGAGCGTTTAGATAACGAGTTTCATCATAGTCGATACTATCTAACTCAAAAGCAATTAAAGGCTTTTCATTATCAAATAATGCAGCGCCATATATGCCGTTTTTATTAGTAGATCCGCTATATCTGTCAAAAGCAGTAATGGCAAAGCTGACTTTGTCAGTATTGAATAAAAGCAGTTCCGGCGAAGTGGTGTAAACACCATTTACTTTTTTTAAATTAAAAAATTTCGGATTTTGCTCATAAGTGCTTACACATCGATCGTAAACGGCTAATTTTAGAATATCAGGTGCAATTTTATCAGTTATTGGAAAATCGAATAACAAAGGGTTGAGTACTTTATCCGTTTTAGTATCTCTTATTTCAAAATGCAGGTGAGGGCCTTGTGAGCCGCCGGTGTTGCCACTATAAGCAATAGATTGCCCTTTCTTTACAGGAAATAAAGTGGGTGGAATATCCAGCGTTATTTTCCAACTCTGTTGCAAATATTGTTGCTCTGTAACATATTTTTCCAGCGCCGGAAAAAAATTATTCAAGTGAGCGTAGAGTGTTGTTAATCCGTTTGGATGATTGATTAAAATGGCTCTGCCAAATCCAAATGGTTCTATTCTTACTTGGGCAATATATCCATCGGCAGCTGCTAATACGGGCTGATTTTCTTTTTGATTGGTTTTGCAATCAAGTCCCATGTGGAAATGATTAGGCCTTAACTCGCCGAAGTTGGCTGCAATAGCAGGAGCTAGGCCTACCGGCCAGGTAAAATATCCTTTTGGATAATTTTTTTGAGAAAAAAACTGGGCGGTAGATGATAAAAAAAGAAAATGGCTCAATAGGCATATTAGAAATGGTTGTCTCCTTTTCATTATTAATGTTATCCCCTTTTTGAATAGATATGCAAAGCTAAGTCGATTTTGATTATAAGCCAGCATGAAAATCAAACCAGCTTACCGTATTAAGGGGCATGCCGGAGGTTGGGTTACGAAACGTTTGATATAAATTTTTAACTTCTTCGTATGATTGCCATGCTCCTTTTGTTTCTTCACCAAATGGACCTGATGACCCGTACAAATGTTTGAATGGAATAAATTTTTGTAACCGAAGCTTAATACCGTTTTTGATAATTTGATATTTTGGGTAATATGCTTTTTTTTCCTGGCTGATATCTATTGGCCGGTAGCCATCTCCCTGACTGATAAGCTTAAACTTACTATACCCTTTTTTCAGTAATATGTTAAGCCATTCAAGGCTACAGGCTTCACAGGAAACATATTTTGGTTTAGGGCTTTTGTCGGGAATATCAGACAAACACAAATGATCGTATCCTTCAATATCAATTTTCATATAGTAAGGTATTCCGTATGTTTCAAAAAGATTTTTAGTAGTGGTGCATTGAACATTGATTACTTCATATTTTGTACCATTTCTTGTACCGATAGATTTATCAAATGAACTCCACTCTGATAGGTGTAAATTTTTATAAAATGGTAATATGGATTCGGTTTCAGCAATACCAACATTTAAAATAATCAGCTGCCCGGTAGCAATATATAGCTTAAATTTTTTTTTCGCTTTTTCAACCAATACTGGATTAGCTTCAACCGCCAAAACTCTGTACCCTTTCTTTAGATAAAATACAGTATCTTCTCCTTTGTGCATCCCAATGTCAAAAACCAGTTCATTCATTATCATTACTTTACATGGCTTAAAATATAAGCAGCATCGTAATGGCTTAAATGAAACAGCAATAGTTTTGGATATATAGTATAAAAACTATTAAGCAGCAATAAATATTTTGGTAAAAGGGCTAGGCTTTTTTGACAAACCGTTTATTGTAAACTCAAGAAATGAGTTTCAGAAATCACGGGTTTTATAAAATAGTATTGTAAGTTTTGTTTATTATTTAAATATACAATATTTATTTATCATGAAATAAATATTAATTATCATAATATATAAAATTATTTAATTTATTTAATTATATATTAATATTATTTTATTTAGAGAAAATGAATTTTCCTTATATTAAATGTTTCTCGAAGCACAAACTGTTTTCCACTCCAATATATTGATTATAATTTGGTATAAGCTGATAGCCGCTTTTTTTATAAAGTGCAACGGCTTCAATTTGCCTTTTGCCGGTTTCCAATATACATTTTTGGTACCCCATTTCTGCAGCCCATTTTTCAAATTCATTTAAAATTTTTCCTGCAATTCCTTTTCCTCTTTTTTCTGGCAAGGTAAACATTCGTTTAATTTCCATGGTTTGTGCAGAGAACTCTTTTACTGCGCCACAGCCTACTGCTTGTCCATCCTCATAAGCTACCAGTACATGTTTAATTTTATCAATAGTATTGAACTGTGCATAAAATTCATTGTCTTCACCATCCTTTTCTGCCAGGTCGGCATCCAGTTTTTTTACTAATTCAATAAAGTCATCATTGTGAGAATTAGTTCTTACTATTTTAATCATCATCAATTTATATTGGCAATCTTATTAACAGGAAATTCAGTTTTTTATTACGCTTCCAACAATCGGTCAAGATTTTCCAGAGCAGCGGTAAACCCTTCCTTAACACCCATTTGAAGAACTGTTTCTAATTCAGACAGATTTTCATACGAAATTTCAATTTCTACCATTGTGATATCTTGTAGCTGACGAAATTGATTAGCCCAGTCAGATTGTGGAAGACATGGATTGATAATCCCGTTCTCATCACAAAAAGCATCTTTAGCTGTAAAACTTTTCAATGGCTGTATTGTTTTATAATCTGCTCTTCCCCAGTGTTCGGATCCATCAGGCCCCACCATTGCGTATAACCAATACCCACCTTCTGTAAAATTCATAGTTTTAGTTCTGGCTTTCCAGGGATGGGGAGCCCACCATTTTTCCAATAATTCACTTTGTGTCCAGGCTGCCCATACTTTTTCAAGGGGTGCTGCAAACTCTCTTTCTACTTTTATTTTATTGTTTTCCTTATCAACGGAAAAATTCATTAAAAGACTAGTTTTCATTTTTTATTATTTTAAATTGAGTAATACTTTGTCTAATTGTGTAAACTTATCTTCCCATAATTTTCTAAATTGAGCCAGCCACTTATCGATCTCTTTCATCTTTTTTGGGTTCAGTTGATAGTAAATTTCTCTACCTTTTTTCTTTTGGCTCAGCAGTTTACATTCGGCTAAAATTTTTATATGCTTGGACACCGCCTGACGGCTGGTATCGAAATGTTCAGCCAGTATATTGGGTGTCATGGTATGTGTAGCAATCAATACTAAAATAGCCCTTCTGGTAGGGTCGGCTATTGCCTGAAAAATATCTCTTTTCATTGATCATATATTTTATGCAACCATTCAGTTGCAAATATACGCAACCAATTGGTTTCACAAAATTTTTTCTGTGGTAATAAAAAATGCCCTGATAATCAGAGCATTAATATTTTGTAACGGCCCTTTATTTACTTAATAGACAAAATACCTACTTAATAATTTATATATTATTATATATTAAATCACTATTGTCCGACTAAAATAGTACAAAATAGTTAAAAAAAGCAGCTCCTAA
>CAZPHA010000052.1:0-19666 GCA_964586215.1 uncultured Ferruginibacter sp. | reverse complement strand
ATTGTACCTTACCTGGGACAGTATTACCTTTTGTTTTGTCAATTTCATTCTCTGCCTCTGTAAACATCTTTTTTAGCAGGTCCATCATTTGGGTTATAGCGGCTCTCATCTCTTTTTCCTGCTTTAATGCATTTCCACAGTTTACCAGATAATTATTACTTCGTGTATCTACTTCGGTAAGTGCTGTCATACGTTGCTCCTCATCCTCAATTGCCCATGCTTCCGCCCATTGTTGTAATATATTATTACCGATGGCTATTGCTTTTTGCGTACGTTCCTGATTTTGCTTTAGTATTTCCGGGGCCGATTTAAACAGCTCAATGGAATTATGAATTACTGCTACCTGATTATTTAATTCTGCTTGCATTGTAGTTTTTTTATGGGTTTAGAAATTATCATCCTCAAATGTTTTAATATTGGCTGCCGGCGCTGGCTTTGCCTCAACAAATGCATTGTCATCAATTACCTGATGAGTAGCTACATGCTGGCCATTAGATTGTGGCAGCTCTTCTGGCTTAGTTTCATCCTGTAATCCATAGATATCTTCCTGAACAACCTCTGCATCTTCATCAACTGTCTCCGAAGCAAGTGCTGTAAACTTTGATTTTTCCAGTATTCTTAATTTGGGATAGTTTTTAAAAGCATGTTTAATAGTCTTTGCCTGGACCATCCCGGGTAAACCGTCTGTCCACGCTTTGCTGTTAGGGTCTTTACTAAACTTGCGGAGCTTTTCAATTTCCGGCATAGTAAGTACCTTATAGTCTACTGTATCGTCATTGCGTGTAATACGTAGGTAACAGGCAATGATATTATCGCTTTTACGAGGTATGACTGCTTCATGTTCAACAAATACGCTACCGTTTCTGGTCCCCATTTTAAAAAGATCACCCTCATACACCAAAACAGGGTTATCGGCATATTTAATTTGACCTTGCTGCATGCGTAGCAATAATTCCCCTTGGCCGCTGATCTGCAGCTGTGCTCTGCCTTCATATTTAGGTTGTTGCTTAGTTCCAATATTATGGCTATAAGGCACCATATAAACATGCTTCATTGCCGGATCAAAACTTAATCCATTAACTGCTACGTCCAAGAAGCATCCGTATAAACTGAGTTTACTGCAATTTTGCAGCTTTGCATTTTCCTGGAGTATTTTAGCGAAGTGGAATTTTTCTGCCTCATAATAACGCTCTCCGCTTTTACCATTAAATGTTATATACAATTTTTTAAATCGATCTGCAACCTCCGGTAGGTTTACAATTTGAACTGCAGTAGTTGCATCCAACTTTTGGGTAATTGTCATTTTTTGCCCTAAATTTGTACTCATATCTATTTTGAATTTTTAAAAGCAGGTAGTCTCAGCTCCTGCTTTTTTTGTTATAAAATACTTCGTTAAAAAGTAGGCTCCACGATCCCCATTGATCATAGACTTACGGCATTATTCAAAAACAGCAATTTTTAAACATTGCACCTACTTTGATCTTTGTAGGCCGGTTTCTATCCGGCAATACCATATGCCACCACATGGAGCGACTTAGTACATGTTAGTTACCTATGCTTGGTCTTAACTTGCTCAGGCGGCAGGAGTCGAACCTGCGTAACCATAAAGGTGTGTAGCCACTCAACCACGCCTGAATAAATACTACCCGTCCACAGGGGAATACATCCAAGTTTACCTGTTTATGATTGAATGTATCCTACTAACAAAAAGTGACTTTTACTTTCAGCAGGTAGTATGGTTTTTAATAGAAAAACTATGTAAAGAACTTATATTAGTTGTGCCGGTGGGATTTGAACCCACGACCTATAGCTTATGAGGCTATCGAGCTACCATCTGCTCTACGGCACTATATACCCACCGCTTAGACAAGCGGCAGGTTTTTTATCCGTACCCATGAAAACTACCAATATTGAAAAATATTAACTTGCTGAAAAACCTGTCGGCTGCCCGAATGATTCTTCTTTTTCCTGCCAGATAGAAGCAAGGTGATTAACATCTTTTTGAACATCATCTTCATTCTTCACTAATTTGAATTTTCGACAAAATGCAACTATATCATACGCTACCTCATCTAACTGCCACTGATTTTCAGTAGATACTATCCAATTAGTTAGTATACCTATTTCATTTTGATAAGCCTCTTCAAGTTCTTCCGGATGGAGTTTTATAAGTTCCTCCGGAAGAAGAATGTCATTATTTTTAGCAGTTGCCATATTTTTCTTTTTACATTTACATTTCCATTTTGGTAGTAATACAAAATCTGTGTACAATACAGCTAATACAATAATTGAGGCCGTAAATAGCAACCACAAAATGCTGCCTTGTTGAACTTCTGATAAATTGAAATTTTCCATGGTACGAGGGTTTAGTTTAAGGGTTTAGAATTATTGATATATTTTATATATACGCTGTGAATGCTCTCCCAACGTCTGATGTCTATCGGGAGCTTGTTTGCATAGGCATATTGAGCCAATATGCGAATCATGGGGATTGCAGGTAGTTTTAGCATGATTTTTCAGTTAATTGGTTACGGTATAATTCTCTCCAGTCGATAGCATCAATGATCTTATCCAATGGCCTGCCTTCACATTTATCCAGGAGATTAGAAATCTCACCTTTATAATTATCATTGATATATAAGTACACTGCATAAACTTCTTCCACACTATCCTCTTCAGGGCAATATTCTACTTCAATTTCAAGTCTCTTCTTTTGGGGTATTGTTCCTTTCTTTTCAAGGACTTCGCAATAAGTTGATAGTTTCATGTGGTATTAATTTTTGGTTATTTTTGATCCTTTAATTTTCCAGCGTGTCATATAGTTCTTAGCAATCTCCTCCATACGCTTTTGTTTCAGGTTTCGACGAACCGGAGAAGTTGACTTTTTTTGTTGCTCAATTTTCAACTGCATCAACTTCTCCATCTGTTCATCAGCAGCCTTCCGCAAGGCGACAATGTTTATCTCAATTTGTCGAATTCTTTGTTCGATATTCATCGAAACCTTATTTAACTGGTTCAGAAATAGGTTCAGATTTTTTTAATAGAATTGTTCTGATTTTTTCAATCGTCTCTATCTTAGCCTGCATACCCAAGGCAGCTCTCTTAATCGTGAATCTGGTTAAGCCGGTTTTAATATGAGCTTCGGCTAGGTTACCTTGCTTTTCTCTTAATAATTTGTTGAGCTTAGTAATCTCAGGCTTTGTAAGGCTTTCATATTTTGTTTTGCTATTTGTCATAAATTCTTACTTTTGGTACTGATTTTGTCAATCATTTGATTGATGATACAAATATAATGGAACTTATTCCATTTTTCCAAATAAAAATGGAACTTTTTTATGGAATTTTATCCACATCAATATTAACATGGATATTTCAAAAGAAATAACTGAGAAAGTAAAACGAGATAAAATCACTATTAGGCACCTATCTAAAGTGCTTGATATACCTTATGATCGTATATACAAATGGGTACAGGGTAAAGGCCAGCCAAAGAATGAAGATCGCATTAAGGTTCTGTCATGGCTAAACGAAGATTCATTGCTGCAAAAAGAAATACCATTAAAAGAAAAGTCAAAAACTTATGATAACCTTATTGCAATATTAGTTGCAGAGGTTGCTGCTCTTAAAGCTGATAAGACTGGAGAACCTTTGCAGAGTATAATAATGAAATTGTATAAAGCTGCCGGTGATGAGGATTTAGTGAATTTCTCAAAACATTAGCATTAGTGTTTTTCATTGGTCTAGTTCTTTTAATAGTTACAGATTTAGATTTGGTTGTTTTCATTATTGCAGATATTAAAATTGATCGTTGTTAATAATATTTTAATCATCACCCTATAATAGAAATATGAATTACATTAAAACAGTTGTGGTCTTTGACGGGCAAAAAGAATATGAAAATGAAGAAGTGTTAAACCATCCAGAGTTTAAAAAATATTACGGTACCGCTAATATTTTATATAAGAACTTCATAGATGATATTAATGCTTCTGAATTCGCATATCTCTATATCGATGCGACTGACAGGCCAACATTTCAAATTAAAGAGGCTCCATTAGACCTGATCGATAGGCTTAGAGCTGCTAATTTGGGTTGATATATTAAAACCAATTTCTCTCATGAGATCTGCAACAAATTGTATTCTTGCATCCTCATTGTTTGGGTGTTTGACAGCAGCCTCATCGAAAAGTTCTTTAAATGTTTTATTGCTTTTTAATTGAAAGGTTACATCATAAAGCTCTTTTTGAGCTGATAAATTGGTGTTCATGTATTGTATATTTTAATTACTAAAATTTTTGGCAATACAAAGCTAAATAATTTAGTACTACTAAATTACATAGTTGTCAATACTTTTGATAGTTCTTTTAAATGGGATAGATAAATCGCAAGAGATTCGAGGTAATCGAACTATTGCTTTCAAAGGGGTTGAATAATTAAACACAAAGGTAATATTCATTTTTTTTAATAAAAAGAGTATAAATACTCTAAGAAAAAGGCAGTAAAAATACGTTTGGTACGGCATGATATTATATTTTTTTACAGTTAGTAAAATAAAAAATGGCGCAGGACATTTGTACTGGTTTAAGAGGTACTGGTATACCCACAAGCCCAAATACTAAAGCCCACGCCAAGGCGTAAGCGCTAATATTCGCAGGCTTGCTAAAAAATTACCAGTTTTCTTAAACCCTTGTATTAAGCGCAATTATTTCAAGGCAACAAATTTAATAAGGTATTTTGAAATAATGATTGGAATTTTACTATCAATATTTATTCATAATTAATTTATTAATTAAAGAGAGTCATTCAAAATGAAAAAATTAACACTTGCATTTTCAATTATTACTATTATTATTACTTCTTGCGTAACTACTAATAAAGTTATTTCTCTAAAAGGTAATTATCCGCAAACTCCAATAACTTTTAAGTCTGATGCAAAATTTGATCAAGTATGGGATAGATTAGTTGATTTATTTGCACAAAAAGGCTTATCAATTAAAATAATTGATAAGAATAGTGGTCTAATCGTATCAGATAAATCCATATTAAGCACAACAGTAGAAAATAAAAATGGCGGATTACAAGATTCATCAGCGTTTATTGTAGTGCCAAAAATTTACCAACGCACAGCTCAAAGATATGTTCCGATAACAAAAATAAACGCAGGTCCATATGTGAGTAAAAATCATATTGATAATGTTGATCCCATTTACGGCGACTGGAATGTCAGAATAAAAGCATTAGATTCTGGCACAATTATAAATGTAAACATCATTAATTTATACTATGATATTGTTGATAAAAATGTAATAAGGCAAAACCCATTACACAATTATAAAACCACAGGTGTCTTTGAAAAAACAATTTTTGAGCTTATAAAATAAAAATTATGTCAAATGTAATAATGACCCAGGAGGATGTATTCAACAAAATTATCCAGTATTTACAAAAAATCATACTTGATAATTACCGGCTAAATTGTATGGTTGGCAAACTGATGCAAGCTCACCCAGAAATCAATCATGAAGCATTTCAAAAAACTCTGGAAGAGCAAGCTGACAATTTAAGAGAGATGCTCCAGGGAGAGCTGTATAAAGAGCATGGCGTTTTGCCAAAAACTATCCTGGATTTGATAGATTTTAACAGGAAATAATATTATAGCTCAAACAAAAGTTCAAACAAAAAGGTAAAAAATAGTCAATTTTAGGTGTCGACACAAAATTAAAACCCTTGCTGGTATTGAGTTTCATAAAACGGTAGCCACGTATATTGAATCCCGTACGTGGTACAAGAAAAACATTCAACTTTTTAAAACTTTCTTTGTGAAAGTTTTTTTTATTTTTTGCTAAATGATTACCGTTTATGTGCTGCTTAGCACTAAAGATAACGCTACCTATGTAGGCATGGCCAAAGATGTATCGGCAAGACTTAATGAACATAATGCCGACAAAAACCGTTATACTAAAGGCCACAGGCCCTGGAAAATTATTTACACCCAACAATACCCTGACTGGAAGCAGGCAAGAGTGCATGAAAAATACCTTAAATCTTCAGCAGGTAAAAAGTGGCTGCAAAAATATCTTAGTCAGCAGCAGGGCATCACGGGTTCCCTGCCTGCTTGACGCAGTCAGGCAGGGAATCCCGTACGTGGTACCAGAAATTACTCAACTTTTTAAAACTTTCCTTGTGAAAGTTTTTTTATTTTTTGCTAATGATTACCGTTTATGTGCTGCTCAGCACCAAAGATAACGCTACCTATGTAGGCATGGCCAAAGATGTAGTGGCAAGGCTTAATGAACATAATGCCGGCAAAAACCGCTATACTAAAGGCCACAGACCCTGGAAAATTATTTACACCCAACACTACCCTGACTGGAAGCAGGCTAGAGTGCATGAAAAATACCTTAAATCATCAGCAGGAAAAAAGTGGCTTCAAAAGTATCTTAGTCAACAGCAGGCAATCACGGGTTCCCTGCCTGCTTGACGCAGTCAGGCAGGGAATCCCGTACTTGGTACAAGAAAATTACTCAACTTTTTAAAACTTTCCTTGTGAAAGTTTTTTTATTTTTTGCTATCAGCTCTTTCTGGCCGTACTCACCTCATTCTTACTTATTTTCTAAAGATTTACTACAAATTGGTAAAGCAAAAATGTTTCTTTATTAATTGAAAAATTAATTTTATTAAGTAAAATTACTATAAAAATAAAGTAATAATACTATTTTGTTAAGCAAAAACACTCTTTTGTTAATTTGTAGATATCCTACGTTAATTTACCAACATATTAGCATTTTTGTAAACATATCTTCGACTTACAAACATAAACAATCAACTGCGGCAGCCGAAAAGCAGATCAAAGAGTAGGCAAATTTTAAAACTCCTTAATCATGAAACAAGTTAAAAAATTAGAAAGCTTAAAAAATGAATTTTTCTCAAAAAAATTAAAAATTGACAAAAAAGGTATTAAAGGCGGAGACGGCTCAAATACTAATTTTACAGGTTTAGATAGAGATCTTAATTTTCAATAATTAAGTTTAAATACTCTAAGGTTAACATACTTACTTTATTTCCCGTAAGAAATAAATTAATATTCAGGCTGTTTTAAGCAAAACAGCCTGTTTTTTAAATTTATTTAAAGAACTCTTAAAAAACAAACAAAAAAGTATTTATGATAAATTGCTTTTTTTTAAAAGTTTATTTGAATATTAGCTTTTAAGTTCACAAGCCTTGGAAAATTATTTACACCCAACACTATCCTGACTGGAAGCAGGCTAGAGTGCATGAAAAATACCTTAAATCATCAGCAGGTAATTATTTTTTAAATAGCGAAACAGAATATAATAATATATAATACGTCAAATACTAATTTTGGGTACATAGTAAAGAGTATAACACTAAAGATTCACAGTTCTAATAGAGTCACCTTGCTGAATTACAAAAACGCCATCTTTAAATAAATTAAAGAGAGGCACATTAATATAAAAATTACTGCTTCTTAATCACAACCATATTTTTTGCTATTCCTCCCACGATACCATATCCCCCTTCAATATTATTATAAACCATTACCGGATCGCTAAAGGGAACATTGGTTTCATTATCAACCTGTTGAGATTTACTGCTTAAATACTTGTAGGTATCATATGATAAGCCATCTACTTCAACAGCTATATGTGAGTTCTCTTCGGGATAGTTTTCAAGTAATACTGTAAAAGTAATTTCTTTTCCATCGAATGTTTCATCAGTAAAGTAACTTACATCTTTTCCAAATACACCCAAAATTTCCAGTATTCCAAAATCAATATTATTGAAAGTAAAATACTCACTATTAGCTTTGTTGATTTCGATTTGGTTCTGCATATTTTTATTAGCGGCAAATAACCTTAATCTGTAAAAATTTTTCTCATTTAGATTATCTTTAAGTTTAATTTTTACCTGATATTTATTATCAATTTGCTGGAAACTGATTGCCTGAATTACAGGTTTTGCAGGTATTATATCCGTTCCTTGTGCAACGTCTTTACCGGGAGCAGAGGCTCTCAATGTATATTTTTTACCAGTAATAGGTTTATAAGTGGAAACAAAAAACAGACTCGAATTAATCATGATAGTTTTTAACTTTTCTCTAAACGCATTGTTTTCATACAACACTACACTGGCATTATCTATTTCTTTAAGAGCATCGTTAATGGTTCCGAGATTAAGCACCCTTGCATAAATGATACTATCCTTTGCCATTAAAGAATTGAGCACCATTTTATTTTTAGGATAAGGTGCTTCGATGATTAAATCTTTATTACATGCCGCAAAAGTTGCAAGTACAAAACAACAAAAACTGATTCTTTTTAGTAGAAATAAACAAATACTATTCTTCATTTAAAAAATTATTATGTTACTAAAATTTTATTCCATACGTAATAGTTGGAATGATGGGGAAAATTCCTACTCCGCTTAAAGCAGCAGTTTGATTAACATTATATTCATCAAAAAAGTAAAAAAATGGATTAAGCCGATTGTATACATTGTAAATACTTAAATTCCACATCTTTTCATGCTTCCTTTTTTTCTTTTTCCATGTAATACTCATATCTAGCCTATGATAATTCAATAATCTGAAAGTATTTCTTCCCTCAACATAATCTATAGAATTATTGGAAGAAAATGGAAGTGGAGGATAGTTTTCATCAATTCCCATATATAAAAAAAGAGGAATAGTAATAGGCGTGCCGGTTTGAAATTGCCAACAGGCTGCTATTTCCCAACGCTTTCCCAATGCCTGAGTAATGGCTACTTCTACATCATGCCTGCGATCGTACTTATAATCAAATGGCCGCCCATAATTAATAGTTGGAAAAACTCTATAACTTCTGCCATAAGTATAACCAATCCAGCCCTTGGTTTTACCAATATTTTTTTGAATTAACAATTCAACACCATAAGCAATGCCTTTACCAGCTTCTACTTTTGAATCCCAAGTGATATTGGAAGAATTTAAATAACTACCACCATCTTTATATTCAATAACCCTTTCCATTGTTTTATAAAATGCTTCTACACTGATATCTATTTTATTTTTTCCCACTGATTTGGCTAAACCTACTGCAAGTTGACGACTTAACATAGGCTTTACTTTGTCAGTAGAAGGTACCCACAAATCAGTTGGCAACGTAACGGAATTATTTGCCAGTAAATGAATATTCTGGCTCATGTGTGTGTATGCAACCTTAAAAGCAATATCCGCAGGTAATATATAACGCAAGCCAAAACGTGGCTGAATAGAGCTGTACCATTTCTTTTCAGCTTTGAATGCATTAACATGAAAACCTGCATTAACACTAAGTTTAGGAGAAATTTTCCAATCATTCTCACCATATACCGACAAGTCCGGTGAATATTGCTTACGATTAGTAAAAGAAGTATCAATATCCGGAGACTGTGTATCTCCCAACTTAACAGTTAATACATTCGGGGTAAAAGTGTGGTTGATATAAGCTGCACCAAATTTAATACTATGTTCGGGTAAGGGCCTGAAATCAAAATCGATTTTAGCACTTATGTCATTAATACTCGATAAATATTTAATATCTGTTAGGCTGGTATTATTATTAACCGGTTGTAATAAGAAAATTTTAGATCGAAATTGGTATTGCGTATAATTTATGGTTGTATTAGCAAAAAGTTTTTTATTAAATACATGATTCCAGCGGAGGGCACCAATCATATTACCCCAATTAACAAAAATATCATAGTCAGAAAAGTCATCCGGCACCTCAGTTGATGCCTTGAACTTAAGTACATCGCCTCCCTTGTAAAAGCTAAGAAAAAGCCTGTCTTTAGGAGAAAGAATATGGTGTAATTTAACATTGACATCGTAAAAATATGGAGCAGCTTCTTTAACATCAGCATCTATTGATTTAATAATCGGCCTTGCAATTAAATCTACATACATGCGCCTTCCGGAAATTAGAAAGGAAGTCTTATTTTTTTTGAGAGGCCCTTCTAAAGTAAGGTTGGCCGCTAACAAACTGATATCACCCTCACCGTGTATCTCCTGCATGTTACCGTCTTTAGTAACAATATCCAAAACAGAGGAAAGCCTGCCACCAAAGCGTGCCGGGAAACCACCTTTGTAAACATCTACACTTTTTAATGCACTGGAATTAAAAGCAGAAAAAATACCGAACATATGTGAAGCATTGTACACAGGTGTGCCATCTAACAACATTAAATTTTGATCGGGAGCTCCTCCTCTTACCAGCAAGGCACTGGTACCTTCCGACCCCTGACTTACACCGGGCAATAATTGTATCGTTTTTAACAAATCGGCTTCGCCCAAAAATCTGGGCATACTTTTTATCATCGAGGTAGGAACACTTACCTTACTCATCTGCGTTTGGTTTTGCAACGGTGCAGATTTAGCCGTAGTAGAAGTTACTATAATTTCTTCTAAATTCTTATTTGCTTTAAGCTTAATGGTAATTCGGGTATCTTCATTAAAACCTGCTTCGCTTTGATACAATTCATACCCTGCATACGAAACCAGCAGATCTGTAACCGGATCATTTAACGTAATGGTAAAAAAGCCATAATTGTTGGTGGTAGTTCCTTTTTGAAGGCTGGACACATACACACTGGCCCCCGGCAATTTCTCTCCGGTTTCACTATCTTCTACAAAACCACTAATGGTAAATTGAGCTTGCTTTTTTATAAAAGGTATGATAATAAGCTGCTCATCAGTGAGCTGATATTTAATCGCATTCTTCGAAAAGTTAGTCGCTAAAAAATCTTTCAAACGGTAACTGCCGCCGGTAATATTAACTTGTTGTTGAAGTTGCGGATCATTATTACCATAGGCTACTTTAATATTATATTGCTTTTGCAAAAAGCTACAAATATCCAGAACAGAAGTTGTTTTACTTTTTACAGAAATTGTTTTAACCCCAATTTGGCTAAAACCTCTCATTAAAAATCCGACTATGAAAATGAACACTATAACCGCCCTTAGTAAATTTTTAATCATACATGCTCGTTCTTAATTTTATTTTATTAAAAAGTAACAATTATTCGGTGTTCTTCCCTATTCAATTTTCATACCAGCTTATGGCAGTTTTGCAAAAGATTAACAGGTTAATTTTTTATATATTTGATTATCAAATTATTATGTATAAAATATTTTAATAAAATAATTTAAACGAATTTGGCGATATCCTCTTAAAGTGGTATATTATATCCTGACTGTAGTGTTGCCGCGATTTATTGCTTTTTTATCAGCATTTGATTCTCTGCCATACCTCCTACTATGCCATATCCATTTTTGATATTGCTATAATCAATTATAGGCTCTGTAAAGGGGTTTAAACCGCCTGGCTCTTGTTGTTTGGAAACCGTGGTCAGATAATTATAAGTGTTCGGCGTTAAATTTTCCAGCCGTACAGCAACATGAGTATAATTAGCCGGATCCTGGACATAATAAGCAGCATCCAAAGAAAGTGTAAATGTTATTTCTTTGCCATTAAACAAAGCATCCGTAAAATAGTTCTGCCCTGCTTCCATGGCCCCGAAAATCCCTACTCCATTCAAATCCAGCTGATCAATAGAGAAATATCTGGCATTCTCTTTTATATCCAATACATTATTAACGGTAAAAACATCAAAAACCCGAAGCCGATAGTAATTGTTTTCAGCGCCATTATCTTTCAGTTTAAATTGTACCTTATAAACGTCTCCTACTTTTTTAAAACTAATACCCTGGCAATTCGGCCCGGAGGGTACCTTATCACTTCCTGTTGCTTCTTGCATTCCGGTAGCAGATGCCGTTAAGGTATACTTCATACCTTCTTTTGCCTTGATGGAAGATACAAAATACGGTTTGCCATTAACATTTTTTATTAACATCAATTGCTTAAAAATATCATTTTCATACAAGCGTACTTTAGCTCCGGCAGGTAGGGCAAATGTGTTGGGATCATACACATCTGCACCAAGTTTTAAGCTTTTGGTAACTCTTGCATAAATAAAACTATCTTTCAATATTAATGAGTTCAATACAATTTTATCACCATCATAGAGTATATCAATCTGTACGTTTTTTTCACAAGAAGAAAAGAAAACAGCTATGCAACAAATGATTATGGGAAATTTTATGCAATAATTTGAAATTTTAAACATATTGGTTAATTTTTAAAATAGAATATTGTGAGGGTTAAAATTTAATACCATAAGTGATAGATGGTAATATGGGTAAAATAGTTAACCCAATTATCTTGCTTGTATTCTGGCTGTTAGTTTCATCCAGATAATAGTAAAAGGGGTTCATCCTGTTATAAGCATTGTACAAACCAACATTCCACATCCGTTCATAATGCTTTTTTCTTTTCCGCCAGGTAATACCGATATCCAGCCGGTGATAATTTACCAGTCTGAATTGATTTCTGCCTTTTATATGATTTACATGCCCGATACCATTATCATTATTATATGGCGAGCCATCCTCTATTTCTTCATATTGAGCCACCGGCACGGTAAAAGGTACAGCTGTTTGAAACTGCCAGCTTCCGGATATTTCACACCGTGAATTAAAAGTATGTGTAACAGCTATTTCAAAATCATGCCTGCGATCATATTTATAATCAAATGGTTTTCCATTATTAAGATTAGCAAATACCCTGCTATTATGGCTGAGCGTATAACCAATCCATCCTTTGGTTTTACCCACATTTTTTTGGACCAGCAATTCAACGCCCCATACTTTTCCTTTTCCCGACTCTACTTTGGTATCCCAGGCTTCCAGTGAAGAATTAAGATAGCTAACACCTTCCTTATATTCGATTACACCATCCATCGTTTTATAGTATCCTTCAAGGCTGATATCTACTTTATTATTCGAAACTGATTTGGCTAAACCTATTGCAACCTGTCGACTCAACATTGGCTTTATTTTATCCGTTGAAGGCACCCATAAATCGGTTGGCAGTGTGATAGAATTATTGGCTAGCAAATGAATATATTGATTCATATGTGTATAGGATACCTTAAAAGCAATATCTTTTGGCAACATGTACCGCATAGCAATACGTGGCTGAGCAGAGTAGTAAAACTTTGTATTGGCCTTAAAAGCATTGCTATGTATACCGGCATTTATTTTTAACTTAGGCGATACTTTCCATTCATCTTCCGCATACAAAGAAAACTCTGCTGAATTTTGGTTGGCGCTATTGAATGAAGTATCTATATCCGGAGCTTGCGTATTACCAGATTTTGCGGCTAAAACTCCCGGTTTAAAAACATGTTGCAAACCCGATGCCCCAAATCTAATACTATGTTCCGGTATTGGCCTGTAATCAAAATCCATTCTGGCGCCAATATCATGAATACCGGAAAAATACCCCAACAACAGCCGGTTTTCCACGCCATTTTCTAACCAGTCGGAATTATAATCACTTACTAATCTATACTGCGTATAATTGATTAATGTATTGGCAAAAAGTTTTTTGTTAAAAATATGATTCCAACGGATTGTACCCAGCACATTACCCCATCCTCCTTTAAATTTTTCCTCCTCTGAATAATCATAGTTAGCGTTTGGGTTGTCATTGATATATTCCATCCTAAGTTTGATCATATCATCTCCTTTATAAAAGCTTAAAAACAACCTGTCTTTTGGTGAAATGATATGATGAAGCTTCAGATTTACATCATAGAAATACGAAACAAATTTTTTTATGTTCTCGTCACTCGATTTAATAAGGGGCGCAACAATGAAATCGGCGTACGTTCTACGGCCGGAAATAAGAAAAGAGGTTTTATCCTTTTTTAAGGGTCCTTCCAGTGTAAAATTGGCCGCAACAAATCCAACACTTCCCTCTCCATGTATTTCCTTCATGTTGCCATCTTTGGTTACAATATCTACTACCGAGGAAAGCCTGCTGCCAAAACGAGCAGGAAAACCTCCTTTATAAATATCTACACTTTTTAATGCATTACTATTAAACGCTGAAAATATTCCAAATAGATGGGAGGGATTGTACACCGGCGTTCCATCCAGTAATATTAAATTTTGGTCAGGTGATCCTCCACGAACCAGCAAACCACTGGTAGCTTCCGAGCCCTGGCTTACACCTGGTAACAATTGCAATGTTTTCAGCAAGTCTGCTTCTCCTAAAAACCGGGGCATGTTTTTAATCACGGAGGTAGGTACACTTATTTTACTCATCTGTGTTTGTTGCTGTAACGGCACTGATTTGGTAGTATTAGAGGTTATTACAATTTCTTCTAAATTTTTATTTAGTTTAAGCTTAATGGTAATTCGAGTGTCCTCGTCAAACCCGGTCTGACTCTGATACAGCTCATAACCCGTATACGATACCAGCAAATCCGAAACAGGATCATTTAATGTAATGGTAAAAAACCCATAATTATTGGTGGTGGTTCCTTTTTGCAGGCTGGGGATGTAAATATTAGCACCAGGGAGCTTCTCTCCCGTTTCGCTATCTTCCACGAAACCGCTAATCGTTATTTCGTTTTTTTTTACAAGTGGAACAATAATGAGCTGCTCATCGGTGAGCTGATAGTTAATAGCATTTTTCCTAAATATAATATTTAAAAAATCACTCAAAGTGAAAGTACCTGCTACAACATTTATTTGCCGCTGCAATTGAGGATCATTATTACCGAACGCAATTTTTACATGATAATCGTTTTGTAAAAATTGACAAATATTAATTACTGAGGTTGTTTTATCTGAAACTGTAATTTTTTTTAATCCAATCTGCCCATTTATTTTTGTTGAAAAGACAATAAATATTGTTGCAAAAATGACTGCCTTTAATACACATTTATTCATATAGTTATCTATCATTTCACCTGATAAACACCTTCACTTATCTGCTCAATTTGCAAGCCGGTTAATGTAGAAAGCGTTTCCAATGCCTTATCCATCGGTTCGCTGCTTAAATCGACCGTATAGGTAAGTTGATTGATTTCAGGGGTTTTGTTTATAATTTTTATTCTATATACTTTTTCTATAGTAGCAAGAATATCGGCAAAATTTCTATTATCGAATTTTAAATTTTCAACAGGACTAAATATTTTGGTAACTCTACTGCTATCGGTAAGTGTAAGCTCCTGCCCGGCAATCAGCTTATACATACTGCCGCCTACCGAATCTTTTACCTTTACTACCCCCTCCGTAACTTTTACATGCAAATAATTCTTCGTACTATTTTGATGAATGCTAAAGGCAGTTCCCACTACTGTCAGTTCACGACGATCCATATTGATAATGAAAGGCCTCATGCTATCTTTGGCCACTTCGAAAGAACCATCCCCCTTTAATGTAACAATCCTGTTCTTATCATTATATTGTTCACTTACAAAAAGTTCAGCGCCTTTTTGGAGTTCAATTTTTGTACCATCTTTTAATTTAAAAGACGCAGCATCTTTATAGTAAGTTTTATTGTCATTATTATTCAATAAATTATATATAATAAATAATGACATTATAACAATAATACCTGCAGCTGCAGCCCACCATTGTTTTCGGCTCTTGCGGCTGCTTAACGGCACTACAACTGCTTTTTCAGGTACATCAATGTGCTGCTGCAGGTTTTTCCAGCCCCGATCTGTATCTACGATAACTTTGTCTGTGCTACCGAACAATATTTCGCTCACTTGTAGCATAACGGATACATTTTCAGGGTTTTCCTGTAGCCATTTTTCCACATACTGGTTTTCTTCTGCCGATGTTTCCATTTGCAGATATTTAGCCAGTAGTGAAAATTGATTTTCTGATATAAATATGTTGTTTGATGATTGCATACACCAACTATTAAATTAGATGAAAAAATATAGTGATACCCCTATTGAATTAACCAATATTATTAAGGTAAATAAATGTTTCAGAGAGGCATGCAACGTTTTTAATGCCTTACCAATATGGTTTTCAACTGTTTTTACAGAAATATCCAGTTGCTCGGCAATTTGCTTATAGGTAAACTGGTTATTCCTGCTCAGCAGAAATACTTCCCGGCATTTTTCCGGTAAATCATTAATGGCATCGTGTATAGCCAGCTGTAACTCCTTGTTTTCCAATCGGTTATCATTGGACGCCGCATGAACAGGATAATCCGTATCCGGCAGAATATCGGGTTTGGTAAGCTTCTTACGGTGTACTTCATACACTTTATTTCGAATGGAAGTAAACAGGTAGGCTTTTGCAGAAGTTTGGATATTAATATCCTCTCTTTTCTGCCACAACTTTAAAAATACCTCCTGTACCACTTCTTCCGCATCGGCAGTATTTTTTACCAGGCTGTACGCAAACCTGGTACAATCCTCGTAATGCTGCCTGAAAAGCTGCTCAAATTCTTTTTGATGCTCCATTTTCAAAAAAATATTTTTTCCCCATAGGGGATGTGTAAAGTTTTTACATCTCATAATCACAGGTATAGGCTAAGGGGCATGCGCCGAACCCTTTTTCCGCAGCAAGCTGCAGGGCCTTATACCTTCCGCCCGAGGGCGGGATTGTTCGACTTACAATTTTTGCTGCTCGCCTTTGGCGAATGGCAAAAATTGAGTCTCACCAATAAAAATACACAATCATTAATAACTATTAAAAAAAACAAAAAATGAAAAAATTTAATTTATTAGCCATTTGCCTGATTGCTTTTACCGGACTTCTATTTACTGCCTGTAAGAAAGATAAGCCTTCGCAAGCTGAACTACTAAGAGGCATTTGGGGTGTAGAAAGTTTCGAAAGTAAACTTGTAGAGAATGGTGTCATTAAAGAAAGTGAAAAATATATCGGTAAAGCCGGTGATTTTGTAAATTTCAAAGATGAAAAAAATTTGGAATATTCACTGGATGGGGAAAAGGAAACATTAATCTATCAACTACTGGAAAATAATAAGATATTTATTGATGAAGAACTCTATACTATTGTTACCTTAACTTCAACAGAATTAGTATTAACTTCTAAATCCGGTGACAACCTCAATTTTGAAGAGGAGACTATCAGACTGAAAAAATAACACCCTTTATCCCCTCACTTTCGTTGCCGGTGAGGGGATTTTTTAATACTGTAATTGATCATGAATTCTAATAAGCTATACACGGCTGGTTTCTTCCTATTTATTTCCGTTGCCCTTTCTCTTTGCAAAAACAGATCAATACAAAAATCTTCGGAAGAAATGCTGAATGCCCGGTGGCATATCACATGTATACAATACATAACCAACAATAAAGGCAGGTCATTAACACACACTTATAAAAACAATACTGATGATTATTGGATTTTTGGTAATTCGAATAAGTCGTATCAATACATCAATGGCACAAAATATACTGCTTCCTACACATTATTATCTGCCAATACTTTGCTTTGCAATGATGACACGATTCATATCCAATCTCTGACCCCTCATCGCTGCATCTTGAGCTTAAAAAATAGCAACAGCCCCATACCAGATGAAAAAATTATTCGGATGGAGAAGTTGTAGCTATTGCATTGATCACACATTTAATATATAATTATTTATTATAATGTTTAAATAGCTGATAGAATTTTGTTTAAATTAAAAATTTCCCTACTTTTGCATTGCTATTAAAAACAAAACTAACATGAGAAGAAAGCTTATTAAGCTCTCCCTAATTGTTCTTACTTTTATCATAACAATTAATAGCATTCTGGGTTTCCCCTCTTCTACAAATTTACCCATAACCACAACCGTACAAAAATATAATACAAAATCTGATTACGTTGATAGCGATGCGCCTTCCTTTACAGTAACAGCGACGCCAGCAGCTGTTTTTGTGGCGGCTATTGTTGTTTTAAAAGTGAGCGCTAACGTTGCAGCTGCTAAAGCAAACGAATTGGCATTTCAACGATTACAGCATGCCACATTGGGAGGCATCATCACTTCTTACAATACAAAGGCAGATGAAGAACAACTAATGAGTAAATTAGATTAAATTTGTAACTTCAATTTTTTAACTGCTAAAAAATTATCCAATAATGAAAAAAAACACATTTAAAAAACTCACGCTGATTACACTGATTGCAGCTGTGACTATTACAAGTGTGAAGGGGTATAATACTAACACTGAATATTTAGGAAAGGCTCAATTGAAAGCAGTAAATAATTTTAGCCAGTTAAAGGTTGGTTCCAATATTAAACCCTATGCGGTAACATACACTTGGGAGTTCGAAGCAGTTACTGCAGCAGGCGGAGGGGCACTTGCTGTAGCGCTAATAGCAGCAGCATACGGGTATTCAGTTTATAAGGCTGTTCAGGATCAATATGCTGTTCAAGCGATCTTCGACAAATGGAAACAGGCAGAAGGAGGTATCATAACTTCATTTAACAAAAGTGTAAATGAATCTCTTCAAATGGAAAAATTGAATTAATTGTTAATAGAAAACAGATACTCCAAAAAATATTACGGATCACCACTCCCCTTTCATTCCTTTGGCAAATTCGTCGAAGGTTTTTTGTTTATATGCACCGTCGCCGAAGTATTTGAGCGGTGCTTCTATTTGTTTCGGCTTCAAATAGCCGGGAAGGGGTGCCGGTTGAGCATCAATGGCAGATAAAAAAACAGTAGTAGGATAGGAAAGCTGTCCGTACAGTAAATAAATGGCTAAGTCATTCGTACGGTAAGTAGCATTATAATTATACGTTTTTCCGCCAAAAGTTATGGCGGCAGCAGATTCTGCATCAAATTTTACAGCATAATAGTTTTTATTGATGTAAGCAACTACCTTGTCATTCGTATAAGTCTCTTTGTCCATTACCTTACACCAGCCACACCAGCCGGTATACACATCTACCAAAATAGGTTTGGGATTGCTGGCATACTGTTTGGCCATTTCCTCAA
This sequence comes from uncultured Ferruginibacter sp., assembly GCA_964586215.1. Taxonomy (GTDB): domain Bacteria; phylum Bacteroidota; class Bacteroidia; order Chitinophagales; family Chitinophagaceae; genus Ferruginibacter. The sequence continues at coordinate 799 of CAZPHA010000052.1, read as the reverse complement.
AACTCAGCCACTGAATTTTTTCTGCAGTTGGAATAATATAACTGCTATTGATTACAGCAAAATACATTAAAAATATTATATATTTAAACCTCTTCATAATCGAAATTGTTTAGTAGCTTTATCGAACAACGCAATACTGATGAATAAAATTGTAATAGCCATTACCGGAGCCAGTGGCTCTATTTATGCAAAGTTATTACTAAATAAATTAATAGCCCTAAAAGAGCAATGGCAGGAGTTATCTGTAATAATGACAGAAAATGCCAAAACGGTTTGGCAAACCGAATTGATGGATAAGAGTTACGATACTTTGCCGGTTAACCATTATTCTACTAAAGATTTTAGCGCCCCTTTCGCCTCCGGCTCGGGGCAGTACAATACCATGATCATCATTCCCTGCAGCATGGGTACGTTGGGCCGTATTGCCACCGGCATTTCCAATGATCTGATTACCAGGGCAGCCGACGTGATCCTTAAAGAGAGACGCAGGCTTATTTGTGTTGTCAGAGAAACACCTTACAATTTGATTCACATCAAAAATATGGAAGCGGTTACCCTCGCTGGTGGCATCATCTGCCCGGCTACTCCTTCTTTCTACAGCCGTCCTACTACTCCGGAAGCTATTGCTGCTACAGTAGTCGATCGTGTGCTGGACCTGGCGGGGATAAATGTTGATACGTTTCGTTGGGGCGGAATGTGAAGATGTAAAATGTGAAAACGTTAAGATGTATTACCTTAGTAGGCTACTTACCTTCATCTCAACATCTCAACATCTCAACATCTCAACATCTCAACATCT
>CAZPHA010000051.1:0-20198 GCA_964586215.1 uncultured Ferruginibacter sp. | reverse complement strand
ATCACTTAAAAAAATGGTTGTTTTAACCACATTATTAAAGTCCATACCAGCTTCTGATAAAATAGATTTTAAATTTTGCATCACCTGATGGGTTTCTTCAATAATATCGGCATTGGCCAATATATTTTCACCCGGTTTTAAAGCAATTTGTCCTGATATAAACAGCATATTGCCAGTTAATATCGCCTGGTTATAAGGTCCTATGGGAGCCGGTGCATTTACTGTATTGATAATTTTTTTACCCATATTATAAATTGTTTATTTATATTAATCCGACAAAAGTAAGGAAATCCGTGGTGAGGTTAAATAGACAGAGAGGTTCTCTTGAAAAAATGGCAGAGGTTTTAGATATCTTTGCAAAAATACCTGGTCAGACGGGGACCGTCAGACCATGAAAAAATACATATGAGAATAGCTATATCTGCCCCTGAGCATTTATATAAAGAATTGACTGAGAATATTTATTCGGTAGAATGGATCAACATTGACAACTGGCAGCAATTAAGCCAGACTGATGAGGTAGCCGGTTATTTTTATTTACAAGAGGATGCTCATGAAAAAGATTATACCCAGTTAACCAAACCCATTTTTATTGGATCTATTTATAATACATTACAGGAATTACATGCTCCGAAGCAAGTTTGTAATATTCTCTCCTGGCCAACATTTTTGCAAAGAAATACCTGGGAAATTGCGGGTCATCTTTCAGATGATCATCTTTCTATTCTTCATATAATAAATAAAAAGCATATATCAGTGGCTGATGAAATAGGATTGGTTGCTGCCAGAGTTGTTAGTATGATTATTAATGAGGCTTATTTTGCTTTGGAGGATGGCGTAAGTACCAAAGAAGCAATAGATATTGCCATGAAATTGGGCACCAACTATCCTTATGGGCCATTTGAATGGGCTGATAAAATCGGCCTTTTGCCGGTGTATACGCTATTGCATCGGCTAAGTCAGGCTGATACCCGGTATAAACCTTGCTCTTTATTAGTTGAAGAAGCAACAATAAAAATTACCAACTAGCATGGGCCTTATACTAAACATTGATACAGCTACTCAGCATGCCACAGTAAGTATAGCCGATAATGGAAAAATAATACAATCTCTTACTCATCCCTATCAAAAGGATCACGCTGCTTTTATTCATACGGCTATTCAACAATTATTAATTTCATCTAATACATCTTTAAATGATATAGAGGCTATTGCTGTGGTGAATGGACCAGGATCGTATACTGGCATCAGAGTTGGCATGGCCAGCGCCAAGGGCTTATGCTTTGCATTAAAAAAACCTTTAATAACTGTTTCTACACTTTTGTTGCTGGCACAATCAGCTTTAGAAGCAGGGGTTGATCTTGGTTATCTGATCTGCCCGCTGTTGCATGCCCGGCAGGCTGAAGTGTACGGAGCTTTATATGATAATACGCTGCAAGAAATCATAGCTCCGACTGTTATTAACCTTACTCATCAGGAAAGTTTAGAGCCATTTTATAGTCAGTTTAAGGACATTTTGTTTGTAAGTGAAGATTTTTCACAGTATAAAAATTTTTTAAAATACGATCAAACATATATAAAAAAAATTAATATTATTCCGGCGGCTATGGGTATGCTATCGTATAAATTATTCACTAACAATAAATTATCTGATATTGCTTATGCAGAGGCTTTGTATTTGAAAGATGTTTATTTTTCAGCTAAGAAATAAATAAAAAAAATAATTTAAAAAAAAATTTAAAATTTGAATTTTGAATATGAAATGATTAGTATATTCGCATGTCCATTATTTATTAAAAACGATAAAAATAAAAGACACTATGACACCTACATTTGTAAGAAATGAGGAGGTTACTTCGTTTCCTGAAGAAAACGTAACCACAGCGCCACAATCCGACCATACATTGTCAAGCGCCAGCCAGACTAACCTTAAAATTGATTACCACCTTGTAAAAAAGGCTTCGTTAGTATTACGAGCTTTAAACCATAAGCTTCGTCAGCAAATTCTTAAATTAATTGATGAGGTAAAGAAAATTACCGTAACGGAGATTTATGTTCGTCTTCGTTTAGAGCAATCTGTTGCGTCACAACACTTAGCTATTTTAAGAAAAGCAGGTATTGTAATTACACAGCGTGAAGGTAAGTTTATCTACTACACAGTTAATCACAAAAGAGTTCAGGAAATTAATGAATTTGTAAAAAACTTAGTTGCCTAATTTTTTATTAAATCTATTGTGGATAGAGTAGCAAATGATGGCTACTCTATTTTTTTATTTTAGCCCTTATTATTTCTAATATTATATTAATAAATTTTATTTGATAACTTAATAAAAAAGCCACTTTAGAGTGGCTTTTTTATTAAACAAATTAATTATTAATCTAATGTTTATCGAACCAGAGTTTGGTACTCATCTTATCAGCTCCTATAGCAGTTGCTGCGGCCTGGTAGTTGGCTTTATTAAGATTTTGTTCTATAACAGGGTAGGTAAATCTTACCGGCACTGCGCCTCCAGACTGATTATTTGGCGGAGCAACCAATGCCGGTGCATCTAAACGCCTCCATTGTGTCCAGGCATCAAAGCCTCTGTTATATAAAGCAATCCAGGATTGTACGCCAATTTTTTCTTTAAATGTACCTGGAGCAGTTTGATAATTTACTTCCGGCTGCGCTAAATAAGCTGCAGCTTCAGCAGGTGTGCCGCCCCATTCTTCAATAGAAGCAGTTACTGCATTATTGTAATGTTCTTCTGCCGTACCTCCTACTGCTATTCCTCTTTCAATCGCTTCAGCCTTATAAAACTCCATTTCCGCATAGCTAAAAAATGTATGTGGGAACTCCGGAGCTGAAAGCTTTTGTGTAGGGGCAGAAAAGCTGTTATAATTATTTACAGACCCATAAATTCCCCCTACATAATTTCCTTGTTCATTTTTTTCGAAAAATAAAGGAATACGTGGGTCATTCAAGGCTTTCATTTTATCAACTAAGGTATTGGCCCCCACAAAATCAGAACGTCCGCTTTGTACCAAATCTTCCCATAAAGGATTGGTATTGGGCGGTGCAGTTAAATAGTGAATCATCAGATTTTCATTATTACTACTAACTACATTAGGAGCTGCTGCCAGAATCATTGTACTGGATTTTCCGGGATCCACATCTATTATCAACATTCCCATACGCATTTTGAGAGAGTTGCCGAACATTTTCCATTTACTCATATCTCCCTGCAAAATAATATCTGCCTGAGCATACCCTTGTTCAGCCGGATTAATGAGCGCTAAAGCTTCATCCAATCTTACAATCAACTTATCAAAAACCTCCGGCGCAGGGTCATATTTAGGCTGCACAATATCGATATTTAATGCTTCTGTATAAGGAATATCCCCATAAGTTGCCAACAAATGATAGTAGGCAAAAACAATTAAAATTTCTATAGTGACTTTTTTATTATTATAAACTGCAACTGATATTTGTTCTTTTTCACTTTCCAATATTCTGGAAGCTTCTGTTAAATCTGCCAATACATCTCTATAAAATTCAGCAAACCAACGATCCGAAATTGACCTCGAGTTTAAATTATAGTTCGACTCATCCGTATAGGTAGTTTGAGTCCAATGCTGGGCTATTAACCTGAAGATATTGGTATTCACATTGGCACTTGCCAATACATCCGACAAATTGATTTCTGCATTAGATAACAAAGTAGCAGAGGGTACAGCTTCCGGCTGCTTGGGATTAACATTCAAATCAATGATATCTTTTTTACATGAAACCATCATAAGAAGCATGCTAAAAAAGGCACTATACAATATTTTTTTCATATTATAATTTTTAATAATTTATTATAATCTAACTTTTACATTAAAACCAACTGTACGAACAGCAGGATAGGCGCCTGTTTGTATTCCTTGCAAATTGCCCGAACTAAATCCTTCTTCAGGATCGGAGTAGGGTAAATTTTTGTGTATAATCCATAAATTTCTTCCTACTAAAGAAAAATCAACTCCTTTGATAGCTCCTTTTTTAAACAATTTTTTGGGCAGCGAATAGCCAATAGTTGCTTCTCTTAACTTAACAAAGCTTGCATCGTATACAAATGGCTTATTGGGAGAAAAGCGATAACCAAAAACACCATAATCCGTTGCTTCGTCTCTTATTTTATTGGGCTTACCTTCTGCCTCTACCCCTTCTCTGATAATACCTCCCCCCTCACTTATGGGGCTTCTTAATGGATTACCGAGATCATTCAATCCGGCTGTTTCAGGGTAGAGACCTGTTGCTAATCCATAATACATGTCAGTGGAAAAAACATCACCCCCTTGTCTGACATCAATTAAGAAACTGGCAAATAAATCTTTATAAGAAAATTTATTGTTAACACCTCCAATCCAGTCAGGATTAATATTTCCAATTGTTATATTATTACTTTCTGTTATCAGATATTTTCCATCCGGCCCTACTCTTTTTTGTCCATTGAGATAAACAAAATCGGTTCCATGTATGGTTCCATACGGCTGATTAAGAGATGCATTGAGCGTTATTCCTCCCTGGAAATCGCCTAGTACGATATTGTCTACTCCTGAGAACAATACCAGTACTTTATTTCTATTTCTTGTCCAGTTAACATTTACATCCCAGGAAAAATGAGTCGTTTTAACAGGAGTGGCAGATAAAGAAACTTCAATACCATTATTTCGGATCTGCCCTGAGTTAACAAATTTTTGTGTGTAACCAGTTGCCGTAGATACCGCTACCGGTATGATCTGATCTACCGTTCTGGCATCATAATAAGTAATATCAAATCCTAGTCTGGATTTAAGAAAGCTTGCCTCTAGCCCAGCTTCAAAGCTTTTGGTTCTTTCCGGCCGTAGGTTGGGATTGTTTTTTGTACCTGGAACAGAGTACAAAGCATTTCCATCAAAAGAGGATACTTCATTACCCGAGTTAGCATCAATATCATGAACATATGCACTATTAATACTAAACAAAGGAGCATCGCCACCTACTTCCGCATAGTTGGCTCTTAACTTACCATAATTCAACCAGTCGGGTTTGTATAATTCTGAAAAAACAAAACCAGCAGAAATAGATGGATAATAAAACACATTATTATTCGACGGCAAAGTGGAAGATCGATCTCTCCTCACCGTTGCATCTAATATATAAGTGCTTTTATAAGTTAAAGTAGCGCCGGCAAAAATACCTTCAATTCTACGTGTGCCTTCAAATTCTACCGGTGGTAAAAGTGTATTGGCAGAGTTAGACAAAGCATACAATCCGGGTACTACAAGTCCACCATTTGTAGTTGCATCAACATTAGAAGATTTTTGCACCCGTATATTGGTTCCTAACAAGCCTTTTAAATTCAAATCATTGGATATATCACGATCAGCGTTGGCTAACAGATCATAGTTGATCTCATTATATCTTCGGTTGGTTCTACCGTAGGAAGAAACCCCTTTACTGCCTACCGCTATTCTTTCTTCCTGCATTTCATCATATGTATCAATAGCTACCCGTCCTAAAATATTTAACCAATCAACAGGTTTATAATTTATCGATGTGTTTCCAAATAATCTTCGCCTGTTATCCGATTCAAAATTTTCATACCTTGTAAAATATGGATTATCCCAGTAGATGGGCCTGAAAATATTATTGATTTTAGCAGGGTTCCATGTCACATTTCTTCTGTCACTACGTAAATATGCATCTTTTAGTTCCTTTACATCTACTCCTACATTCCACCATTGCCTGAAATTAGTCATTAGGTTCAATCCCTGATCTCCGCTATACCCTGTTCCATAACGACCTAATCCTGATATGCTAGAATAGTTGACAGATGCTGCAGCGGTAACTTTATCTGTAATTTTATAGGAAGAAGAAAAGTTGACTAAATCTTTATTCAATTGACTATTCGGCAAGATACCTCTTTCATTGCTACGAGTATAGCCCAATGCTAAAGTTCCTTTTTCATTACCAGCTTCTATAAATACGCTATTATTATATGATAACGGTCTTTCAAAAAAAGTAGAAGGGTCATTCGCAGCGGCTACCCATGGAAGTGGTTTACCAAAATTGGGTGAAGTAGGATCAAATGATTGCCATTGATATACCATTAAGTTAGGATCAAAAGGAGCACCATAAGAAGCATCCTCCGTAATGGGTGTTATCAAATCAGGTATTCCATCATTATTAAGATCAGATTTGTTAAAAAATTCATCCGGTCTGCCATCTCCGTTGGTATCATTTCCATAAGTAGGGCCGTATCCCTGGCCATACTGTTTCTGATAAGTAGGAAATGTATTTCGTAAAATAGAGCTATGGATAACGCCTGAGTTAATAGTTACATTGAAACCTTTTCTACCCTTCTTCGTAGTGATAAGAATAACACCATTAAAACCTCTTGAACCATATAATGCGCTGGCAGCAGCACCTTTCAACACACTGATACTTTCTATATCATCCGGATTAATATCTGCAGCGGCGTTACCATAGTCGTAACCACCCCGGCCAGTTGTTTGGTTGGCGTTATTCGTATTGGAATTATCAATCGGCACCCCGTCAATTACAAACAATGCCTGATTACTCCCTTTCAACGATTTAAACCCACGCATTACTACATTGGTAGAACCTCCCATCGTATTATTTTGCCGTATTTCTAATCCTGAAACTTTACCACTCAGATTACTGGCAAAATTTGTTCCCCGGGTTTGGCTTACATCTGCACCCTGCACTTTCTGTGCAGCATAGGGTAAGGTATTTCGGGATCGGGCTATACCTAAAGCCGTTACAACCACCTCGGTACCGGTTTTGGATGCCGGGTCCAGCAGAATGGATAAAGTTTCGCCGGGAGAGGCCTCTACCATTTTACCTGCAAAGCCTACCATGGTTACTTCCAGTGTAACCTTAGTTGTAGCATTGATACTAAATGACCCGTCTGCTTCGGCACTTGTACCGGTGTTGGTACCTCTAACTTTAACAGAGGCACCTGCCAGAGGTGAGCCTGTTGTAGCATCCATGACAACCCCTTTGATGGGTTCCTGAGCGAAAGCACCTATTGTACTACACAATAGCGCTATAAAAAACATTACTGCAATTTTTCTCATGTGCTTTTTCAATTTATCAGTTAAAAAATGAAATAAACCCACAAGCAGGTAATCGATCAGCAATGAATATATGATTGCCCATCTGGTATTGGCTTTCTCAAAAAGTAGTTGTTTTGAAGTAATCTGATTGCCTGAGATTTAGTAGCAATCACATAATAAAAAAATATATTTAATTCAAAAAGTTCTCAACAGAAGATAGTTTAGGTAAGAGAGGTATACAAAATGATAAGTATAAGAAATACTACAATAAATAACTATCATTATATTCTACAAATAATAGATATTTATTATTGGTAATGACAACAATTAATCCTGTATAATAAATGGAGATAATTTATTGATACTCAATTAATTAGATTTATGAATATGTTTATCATACCCAAACAGGTATATATAAATATTGTGTAAATATCGTTAAAATTATCTTTTTTACCATAAATCCTAAATATTTTTTTTAAACGTAATGTTAAGTTATTATTAACAATTTGAAATATAATCTGATATTAATCAATAACATTACATTTGTCCAAATTTGCAAAAATGAGTGCGTTAAACTCCATACTAAAAATATTTTTGCCAAAAGACAGGGTATTTTATCAGCTTTTCGAAAATGTAGCACAAGAATTGGTAAAAATGGGGCAAAAGTTAAATGAACTGGTAAGTGAACCTGACTTTGAAAAACGAGGCCATATCATTAAAGAGATTGAGGATATGGAGCATAAAAATGATGAATATACACATAGCATTTTTACAGAGCTGGGCAAAAACTTTATCACCCCTTTTGATCGGGAAGACATACACTATTTAGCTACCGCCTTAGATGATATTGCCGACTATATTTACGCCAGCGCCAAAAAGATTAATTTTTACAGAGTTAATCCCAATGATATTGGCATACAGAAATTAGCCGATATTATTGATCTGGGCTGTAAGGCAGTACATAAGGCTGTGATCGAATTGCGTAACATGAAAAATATGCGTCAGATAACAGATGCACTGGTAACTATCAACAGTATTGAAAATCAGGGAGACGATATTTTTGATATGAGTATTGAGCGCCTATTTGCTACAGAGCCAGATGCTAAAGAGGTGATCAAAAAAAGGGAAATATATCAGGTGATGGAAATAGTAACAGATAAATGCGAAGATGCAGCGAATGTAATTGAAAGTATTATTGTGAAATACGCATGATGATGTGCTAATGTGATGATGTGCTGATGTGATAATGTGATAATATACTAATGTTGATAATGTTAACGGTTTATTAGTTCGTTATACCTATATTAATCAGCACATTAGCTAATTAGCACATTATCACATCGGTACAAAAGAAAATATTGTTTAATTTAAAAAATTAGCTAATTGGCATATCAGCTAATTAGCACATTAGAAGAAATACATGACCCTGCTTATTATTATCATTGTTTTAGCTTTAGTTTTTGATTATATCAATGGCTTTCATGATGCTGCTAATTCAATAGCAACTATTGTTTCTACGAAAGTGCTAACACCCCTCCAAGCAGTCATCTGGGCGGCTTTTTTCAATTTTGTAGCTTTTTTTATCTTTCAGGATCACGCTGTTGCTAATACTATTGGAAAAACTGTACATGCAGATTATATCACATTACCCGTTATCCTAGCCGGACTCATTGCTGCCATTTTCTGGAACCTGCTTACCTGGTGGTATGGCATCCCTTCTTCTTCTTCACATACACTTATTGGCGGTTTTGCCGGAGCAGCTATTACGCATGCATTCATAAAAAACGGCTACACGTCTGTAGGCATCATCGTAGAGGTAAAAAAAATTACAGAAATTATTTTATTCATTTTTCTGGCTCCGCTGATCGGAATGGTGATATCCATTTATATTACCATCGTAACCATTATGCGTAATGTATGGTCCAGAATCGGCATTATTGTTTTGACAACAATCTTGGTCTGGCTCTTATTTGCTTACTTTGAACAAAACAAGTTAAAGGAAAATCTTACCAAGTACTATAACATTGAAAAGTTAAAAAAGGAAGCTGCCGCTGACCCTGATAAATACGAGCCATATGAAAATGCACAAGCATACCTTAAAGCTGCAACCCCTTTACTCATCCAGTACAGACAACTCGGAGCGAATCAGTTAGCAACTAAAATTAAATCAACCGTAGACCCTTCCGTTGATACACAGAAATTGGCTAAAGCTTTCAAGAAAGCAGATAATTCAATACTCTCTTATGGTATTGTCGCCATGGTATTCATTTTTATATGCGCCTATATTTATGTAGAAAAAGTAAGATCTCCTAATGCATACCGCACTGCTAATATGTTTAAAAAGTTACAATTAGTTACATCGGGAGCATTTAGTATTGGACATGGCGGTAACGATGCTCAAAAGGTAATGGGTATCATCGGGGCAGCTTTTGTAGCTTATAACAGCTCCAAATATCCGGATGTAAGCATCGCATTAAAAGAACTCACCTGGGTACCCTTAGCCTGCTATACGGCTATTGGTCTGGGTACCATGAGCGGCGGATGGAAAATTGTAAAAACAATGGGTACTAAAATTACTAAGGTAACCCCACTGGAAGGCGTAGCCGCAGAAACATCCGGCGCACTTACACTTTTTATGACGGAGCAAATGGGTATTCCTGTAAGTACTACCCATACCATCACAGGTTCCATTATCGGTGTCGGAGCTACCAAACGTTTAAGCGCTGTAAGATGGGGTGTTACCGTAAATTTATTATGGGCATGGATTCTTACAATCCCCGTTAGCGCTATTTTAGCTGCAATAACTTACGGTATTATTTCGTTTTTCTTTTAAGTAAAATAGGGATGATAGATTAATTGATAATTAATTAATTTATAGTTGATAATGTTTTATTAGCAATGATTAAACATTATTATATTTATCACATCAGCACATTATCACATCAGCATAATATCTTATTAGCTCATTTAAAAAACATGCCGTACATTTGAATCATATTCTTTTTTCTTTAAACCCACATATCCAATAACTTAAACATTTATCTAATCATGAAAAAAATTCTAGTTACAGGTGGCTGCGGCTATATCGGTACACATACTATTGTTGATTTAATAGAAAACGGTTACCAGGTAGTGAGTGTGGATAATAACTCCAGAAGCAGTACTAAAATATTAGAAGGTGTAGAAAAAATCACCGGTAAAAAAATAAAAAATTATACCGTTGACCTTTGTATTTTGGATGATGCCCACGCCATTTTTCAGGAGAACCCTGATATTTGCGGCATCATACATTTTGCTGCTTACAAAGCAGTAGGAGAATCAGTTGAAAACCCTTTGCTGTATTTTGATAATAATCTTAATTCCCTCATCAATATTTTAAAATGTGCAGAAAACTTTAATGTTCCACATTTTGTTTTTTCTTCATCCTGTACCGTATATGGTAATCCGGATGAAATACCGGTAACAGAAAATACCGGCTTTAAACCTGCCGAATCTCCTTATGGATGCACCAAACAGATGGGAGAGCAAATCGTTCGTGAAACCCTCAAAAGCAATAATATCAACGCTATTTTGCTAAGGTATTTTAATCCGGTTGGTGCCCACCCTTCATCTCTAATTGGTGAGATGCCGCTTGGCAAGCCGGCCAATTTAGTACCAGCCATTACACAAACAGCTATCGGTAAACTACCCATGATGCAGGTTTTCGGATCAGATTATCCCACCAGAGATGGCACCTGTGTAAGAGATTATATTCATGTGAGCGATATAGCCCATGCACATACTTTAGCCCTGAATTTTTTAATAGGCAAAAAAAACAAAAATGCCTGCGAAGTTTTCAACCTGGGTACAGGCAATGGTTACACAGTGCTTGAAGTAATAAAATCGTTTGAAAAAGTTAGTGATACCCAATTAAATTATGAAATAGCGCCCCGCAGACCGGGTGATGTTATTGCCATCTATGCCAATAATGATAAAGCCAAACATATACTCGGCTGGGTTCCTAAATATGACCTTGATGAAATGATGCGTACCGCCTGGGAATGGGAATTAAAATTAAAAGAGGAATTAAATTTTACATATTAAAAATATATATTATTTTGTTGCCTTAAAATATATCGTATAAAATTATGTTGAGGAATATCCAAGTTACCGGTAATAAAGACACCCGTAGTGGTTTTGGCGATGGCATTGTAGAAGCTGCCAGAAAAAATTCCAATGTTGTGGCTCTGACTGCTGATTTAGCAGGCTCTCTCAAGCTAAATGCATTCATCAAAGAGTTTCCCGAACGTTTTGTACAATGCGGTATTGCGGAAGCCAATATGATTGGCATTGCTGCCGGTTTAACCATTGGAGGAAAAATACCCTATACTTCCACCTTTGCCAACTTTTCTACCGGCCGTGTGTATGACCAGATTCGTCAATCGGTAGCATATAGCGGCAAAAATGTGAAAATTTGCGCCAGCCATGCCGGTTTAACATTGGGTGAAGACGGTGCTACCCACCAGATACTGGAAGATATCGGATTGATGAAAATGCTGCCGGGCATGACCGTAATTGTACCGGCTGATTATAACCAGACGAAGGCTGCTACGATTGCCATTGCAGAGCATGAAGGGCCTGTTTACCTTCGCTTTGGCCGCCCTGTTTGGCCTATTTTTACTGATGAAAAAGATTTTGTAATTGGTAAAGCACAAAAATTATCTGATGGTAAGGATGTAAGTATTTTTGCCTGCGGACATATGGTATGGAAAGCCATCGAAGCCGGTAGAGTTTTAGAAGAAAAAGGCATCAGCGTAGAAGTAATCAACATACATACCATTAAACCTTTGGATGAAAAAGCTATTGTAGAATCCATTCAAAAAACAAAATGTGCCATAACCGCTGAAGAGCATAATATCATCGGTGGCTTTGGCGATACCATCGCCCAGGTTGCCACCCGCCATTTCCCCATCCCGATTGAGTATGTTGGCACAAATGATACGTTTGGAGAAAGTGGTAAGCCTTCCGAATTGTTGACCAAATATGGCCTTGATACTCCTAATATTGTGGCTGCCGCTGAAAAAGTTATTGCCAGAAAAAAATCGTAATAACCTCCCCTAACCCCTCCTTTGGAGGGGAATTAAGGAAAACATTAAATGATCCTTATTTAAATAATAAAATATAATGCCACACAATATCGATGCCATTTTATTATTGGCTGCCAAAGAAAGAAGAAAAATTGTACATAAATTGCTTGAAAGTCTGCCAGAAAATAAAATTAAACTTACTGAAGAAGAAACAAACTTGTTAAATGAGAGATGGCAAAAACATCTTACAGGAAAATCAAAAACATATACCAGTAAAGAAATGTGGAAAAACGTATTTAATGTTTCAATATAATAAACTCTATTTCAATTAAACCTTTCTCACTATTGCCGGTCTAATCACGGGTTTTTTTATTTTTGCATTTTATCATGACAGAAAATTTAAGCGACCAGCTACTGCTTACGCAATTTAAAGATCCGACTACCCGGGAACGGGCTTTTACACATATTATAAAAAAATATCAGGAAAAGCTGTACTGGCACATTCGCCGAATGGTAGTAGAGCATGAAGACGCCAATGATGTACTGCAAAACCTGTTTATCAAAGTATGGAATAGCTTGGAAAACTTCCGGGAAGATAGTCAGCTTTACACCTGGCTGTACCGGATTGCTACCAACGAATGCTTAACTTTTTTAGAACAACAGAAAAAAAGAAGCACCATTTCTCTCAGCGATACAGAAGCAGGCCTAAGTAATCAGATTAAAGCAGATAAAAATTTTGATGCTAATAAACTCGAATGGAAATTACAATTGGCCATTCAACAATTACCTGAAAAACAAAGAGTTGTGTTTAATTTTAGATATTATGATGAAATGCCATATGAAGAAATGAGCCGCATATTGGAAACCAGTGAAGGAGCCTTAAAAGCGAGCTATCATCATGCGGTAAAAAAAATTGAAGATTTTATCTTGAATCATTAAACCTTTTTAAAAAAATTCAGTCTTAACAGGTGAAATTGACATAATTTTTCAAGAAAAGACATAATCACTGAAACACAAAGACACAAGAATAAAACAATTAAGCTTAAAAAATAATTCGTGTAATTCAGCAGTATTTCTGCTATATAAATAAAGAATGAAAGGAAGATCAGACATATTAGAAGAACTACAATTAATCAGTCCGCTATTAGCAGGCTTGCCCAAAATAAATGTATTTAGTATACCGACAGGATATTTTGACAGGCTGCCCAATCATATATTGCAATCAGTTCAAGAACAGCATTCTATATCTTTTACCGTAGATAATATTAACAAACAGCCGGAAGCTGATGTTCCTGTAGGATATTTCGATACACTGGCCGACAATATTTTACAGAAAATTAAAAACCAATCGCTGGAAAGTACCCAAGCTGAATTGCAGGAGCTTTCACCCACATTATCAGCCATTCAGAAAAAAAATGTATGGAGTGTTCCTGAAGGCTATTTTAATAATTTATCAGAAGTTATTTTTTCAAAAATATCCCGGCCAGCCGGCAAGGTTTTCAGCTTAAAGAGGTATGAAAGTTTTTCCATGGTAAAATATGCCGTAGCCGCTATTTTTGTTGGTGTAATGGCATTGGGAGTTTTAAAATTTACCGGGCAGCATAATGACAGTAATAATTTACCATCCTATGTAGCTGCTGCACAAAAAATACAGAATATTGACGAGGAAATGGAAAAAATTGATGATGAAGATATCATTCAATACCTGGAAGCAAATGGTGAAGATGTAGATATGGGTTTGGTTTCCAACATGGTAGACGACAAAAGTTTACCCAATGAAGAAGATTATTTATTAGATGAAAAAACTTTGGATAATTATCTGGAAAATGTTAATTAGTCCAATTTATAACTATTAAGAACATGAAAAAGAATATTTTAATAGCATTGTTCGCATTATTATGTAGCTCTATCCGTGTGGCGGCACAGGATGATTTACCTGCCAATGATGAAAAACTACAAAAATTACAGGCACTGTATGTTGCATTCGTTACCAAAAGATTGGAATTGACTACGGAAGAAGCCCAAAAATTCTGGCCTGTACATACCCAGTTTTTAAACGAAATAAAGGCTGTAAAAGCCGATCTACCTGAACTGGACCGCCAGCAAGCCATTTTAAATATTAAAAAGAAATACCATAGTAATTTCTCCAGGATTTTAGGACCTGCCAGGGCAGAGCGCTTTTTTGAAATCAATGGGGAATTTAATAAAAAACTGCTTGAAAGGATTAAAAAAAGACAACAGCAACGGCAAGGCCGGCGCTTTAACCCTCCCACGAATTAATTCGTATAGTATTTTTTCGTTATAAATACGACCGTAATTTTCCTGCTTTTTGTGGATAAATTAACGTAAAAAATGTAAAATATTCCTTTTTAAATGCTGTATGTAGTACAAAATTATATACTTTTGTAATAGGTGTTTTTCATAGGTTAGCAACGGCCAGCTCTTTTTAGGGCAGGCCCCTTTTTTTTAATAAGGTGTTCAGTTGAACAAAATAGCTAAGCCCTTACATGAATTTTACTCTTGCCCGATTGCATCGTTCAGGCGAGGAATTGCACGAATCAGCACAATTATTTATTGATTTTAAATTCGTGTAATTAGTCATAATTTGTGTAATAAAATGGCACAATATTCCATTAAACATCTAACTTGTTTAGCTTTGAAACAGAATCAATCTATTGGCATATTTGACAGTGGCTATGGCGGACTTACTATTTTAAAAGAAATTGTTTCGCTGCTGCCACAGTATGATTATATTTACCTGGGGGATAATGCCCGAGCGCCGTATGGTAATAGAAGCTTTGAAACGGTTCATCAATATACCTTACAATGTGTACAATGGTTTTTTAAGCAGCAGTGTCCGTTGGTAATCCTGGCCTGCAATACAGCTTCTGCCAAGGCTTTGCGAAACATCCAGCAAAATTATCTGCCACATATCAACGAAAATAAACGAGTGCTGGGCGTAATCAGGCCTACTACAGAAGTGATTGGACAATACACCAAAAGCAGAAAAATTGGTATTTTGGGTACTACCGGTACCATACAGTCAAAATCTTATCAGATAGAAATCAATAAATTTTTTCCGGATGTAACCGTTTACCAGCAGGCCTGCCCCATGTGGGTACCCTTAATCGAAAACAATGAGTACAATAATGAAGGCGCTGATTATTTTATACAAAAATACCTGGACAATTTGCTACGCCAGTCGGCGGATATTGATACCATCTTGCTGGCCTGTACGCATTACCCCTTATTAGAAAATCGGATAAAACAATTTTTACCTCCATATGTATCGGTGTTGTCGCAGGGTAGTATCGTAGCCAAAAGTTTGCAAAATTATCTGGCCAGGCACCCAGAAATTGAAGTAAACTGTAGCCGACAGGGTAAGAGACAATTTTACACCACCGATGATACCATTGATTTTGACCAGCATGCCTCCGCCTTCTTTGGCGAAACCATTCATGCTGCACATGTGGTAATTGATAATTAGTTAATGCCTGTCTCGCCTCTGGCGAGAGATAATGAGTTACGATAGATTAAATAAAATTATTAATATATTAATTATTGATTATTAATTAATTACAAATTATCAACTATCAATTATCCAATTATCAATTAATTTAACTACTTTTGCACTCCTTTCACAAACCGCCGGGGATGGTGCCCTGATGGATTTTGAAGTAAATAATTTTGTAAAAGGAAAAAATTATAACAATGCCAGGTAAAAAAAGAACGTATCAACCCCATAAGCGTCGCAGGAAAACAGTTCACGGATTTCGTAAACGTATGCAAGATGCTAATGGCCGTAAAGTATTAGCCAGCCGTCGTAAAAAAGGGCGTCATAAGCTGACTGTTTCTGATGAACATGGTTCAAAGAAATAAGTACTTTTAAATAGTAATTAACATTTTTATTGTATAACTATAAGCTCCCTTTTTGAGGAGCTTTTTTTGATGGGTACATTTTGACAAATAACAGAAGATATACCTTTAAGAAACAGGAACGATTAAAAAGTCGCAAGGCAATTGAGCAACTTTTTAAGGAGGGGCGTTCTTATTCATTTTTTCCATTACGGGTGGTGTATAGGATATCCGATGATCATATAAAGGAACCTTTACGTGCAGGCTTTACCGTTAGTACCCGATTTTTTAAAAAATCCGTAGACCGAAACAGGATCAAGCGGCAGATGAGAGAGGCTTATCGCATGCAGAAAAACCAACTGTCAGAATACCTGCAACAACGCAATAAATCTATGGCCCTGTTTTTTATTTATGTAGGAAATGAGCTGCCCGAATATGCTGTTATTGCCTCTAAAATAAATGCCTTATTCGGCAGGATAAAAAAGTTGTTGAATGAAAGTTTTTAATCCCTGCCCGTAGGCTAAGCCTACGGGCAGGTCAAATATCAGTGGAAAAGTCGTTGAATGAAAGTACTACGAACGATACTTAGTTTGCCTTTTATTGTGGCCATTAAGCTATACCAGTGGATTATCTCACCATGGCTGGGCAATAAGTGTCGCTTTACACCCACCTGCTCACGTTATGGGCTAGACGCTTTTAAAAAGTATGGACCCATAAAAGGCTTTTGGCTTACCTTAAAGAGAATCAGCAAATGCCATCCCTGGGGTGGAAGCGGTTATGATCCGGTGCCGTAGTTGGAGGATGTTCTCTGCCCCAATACTCAGTATACTTCCCATTAATTAAACCTTCGGGCAAAGCCCTTCCAACACTACTTATGCTGGAAGGTTAAGTCTGCAAGTGCGTATATATATTGAATTCCACCAATCAAATCTGGAAATACAGGAACGTTAGATGCTTTAATGTTCCCACGGGGTCTTCTTACAAAAAGACCCCGTGGGGAACTAAATCGAAATATTATACTATCTCATAGCCGAGGCGAAATGCTCTGCCACTTTTTCCCAATTCACTACATTCCAGAAAGCACTCAGATAGTCAGCACGGCGGTTTTGATATTTTAGGTAGTAAGCATGTTCCCATACGTCACAACCTAACACAGGGGTCCCTTTTACTTCGGCAACATCCATAAGTGGGTTATCCTGGTTAGGCGTAGAGGTAATTTCCAGCTTGCCGTCTTTCACAATCAGCCAGGCCCAACCACTACCAAATCTGGCCAGTCCGGCGGCAGCAAATTTTTCTTTAAACGCTTCAAAAGAGCTGAACGTGTTATGAATAGCCGTATCGAGGTTGCCAGTTGGAGAGCCACCGGCATTGGGCGCCATTAATTCCCCAAAAAAACTGTGGTTCCAATGGCCACCGCCATTATTACGCACTGCAGGGCTGATGCTGCCAGCTGCTGCAAGCAATTGCTCAAGAGATTTGTTCTCGTGTTCTGTACCTGCTATTGCTTTGTTTAAGTTGTCAACATAGGCCTGGTGGTGTTTGCCATGATGAATTTGCATAGTAGCTGTGTCGATGTACGGTTCTAATGCATTGTGTGCATACGGAAGCGAAGGAAGTGTAAATGCCATAATTCTGTTTGTTTTTATTTTTAATGCTTGGTTCCTGATTTAATCTATCAACATCATTATCACAAAATTGTTGGTTCAAATGTTAAGTTTATAAACATTTACTATTACTATATCGAATAAAATACCAACTTTACCATTGAAGCGGCAATTTATAAAAAGAATCATTTAAAGCATATCAAAAAAGTAATATTTACAAAAATTAGCGTGAAAGTACTTAAAAATCAACTCGTCAGAAAGATTATGTGAGAAAGAAAATTCCCGTTATATTTCAATAATGTTATCTTTTTTTCCTAAAAAAATCTTTCATCAATTGGCCAGATTCGGCTTGTAAAACTCCGGATACAACGATTGTTTTGGGGTGAAAAATTCCGCCTTCACCCTCTCTTTTATTTGTATGGTTAGATAGTACCTTACTGTAACCATGTTTTTCATCCGTAGCGCCATACACTACCCTTCCAATTTTACTCCAGTATAAGGCTCCACTGCACATTAGGCAGGGTTGCAATGTTACAAAAAGCGTGGCATCAGGTAAGTATTTTGCCCCCAGATAATTATAAGCAGCTGTCAATGCAATCATTTCAGCATGGGCGGTACTATCGGTGAGCTTTTCCACCTGGTTATATGCCCGGGCAATAATCTGGTTCTTTAAAACAATAATTGCCCCCACAGGCACCTCACCCTCATCAAAAGCATTTTTCGCTTGTGTTAATGCCAAACGCATGTATTGTTCATCAGTCATAATGATATAAATTAAAATCCTATATTTAAAGATAAACAATCATACAAAATGTATTAATCAGGAAAAAATTTATCCAAAAAATAATTCGCAGCAAACGTATGACTATAAGGCAAAAACTTTTGAAAATTTTATATCCGCTTATCATGAGGGTATTACCTAAGAAAAATATTTTAATCAATCAGCAAAAAAAACTAACAAATGTTAGTTTTTATCATTTAGAAGCGATACTTAATAATGGCACTAAATTACCGTTTGTGACATTGCAGGGTAAAAAAGTTTTATTGGTAAACACAGCCTCCAACTGCGGCTATACAAATCAATTTAATGATTTAGAAAAATTATATCGCCGGTATCAGGAAAAGCTGGTTATACTTGGCTTTCCGGCCAATGATTTTAAGCAGCAGGAGCAATTGAATGATGCAGCCATAGCGCAATTTTGCCAGGTAAATTTCGGCGTCAGTTTCCCTCTAATGAAAAAAAGTGCTGTTGTTAAAAGTGAACAGCAAAATAAGGTTTTCGAATGGCTTTGCCATGCTGAACAAAACGGATGGAATGATCAACAGCCGGAATGGAATTTTAGTAAATATCTGGTTGATGAAAAAGGTATACTTACTCATTATTTTGGGCCGGGTATTTCTCCCCTTAGCAATGAAATATTAAAGGCAGTTACTGATTAATCAACGGGGCATTTTTGATGATAGTTGATCAATTCGATGGGTGTTTTTTCAAACTGATAACCTGCATATTTACGAACGATTTCTTCTAACACTGCATCAATTTCTTCCAATGTTTTCAATGTTACCAGCTGATAACGATACTCTTTGATATTCGGTAATCCTTTCAGATAATTGGCATAATGCCGCCGCATTTCAAAAATGCCTACAATGGGGCCTTTCCATTCAACAGATTTATGCAAATGTTTTTTACAAACAGCTACCCTGTCTTCAATAGTTGGCGGAGGCAGATGGTTACCGGTATTCATGAAATATTTGATCTCATTAAAAACCCATGGATAGCCGATAGCAGCTCTCCCAATCATAATGCCATCTACCCCATATTTATTTTTATAAGCCAGCGCTTTTTCAGGAGAATCAATATCACCATTCCCAAAAATAGGAATGGTAATTTTAGGATTATTTTTTACTTTACCAATCAACTCCCAATCTGCTTCTCCTTTGTACATCTGTGTTCTGGTACGGCCATGTATGGTTAATGCTTTGATACCTACATCCTGCAAGCGTTCTGCCACCTCTTCAATATTTTTGGTATTATCATCCCAGCCAAGTCTGGTTTTTACCGTTACCGGCAATGAGGTTGATTTCACCACTGCATCCGTTAATTTCACCATTAAATCTATATCTTTCAAAACACCGGCCCCGGCGCCTTTTAGAGCAACTTTTTTCACCGGGCAGCCGAAATTAATATCCAGCAAATCGGGATTGGTAACTTCTACAATTTTAGCAGCCAACGACAAGCTTTCTTCATCTCCACCAAATATTTGAATTCCGATAGGTCTTTCATAATCAAAAATGTCCAGTTTTTTTCTGCTTTTAATGGCATCCCGTATCAATCCTTCACTGGAAATAAATTCGGTGTACATTACATCGGCTCCGTTATCTTTACAAACAGCTCTAAATGGAGGATCACTTACATCTTCCATTGGTGCAAGTAGTAAAGGAAAAGCCGGCAGTTGTATGTTTCCAATTGTTGGCATGTTTGTTTGGAGTTTGGAGTTTGAGGTTTGGTGTTTTGGGTTGGGGGTTTGGAGTTTAGGGTGTCTTGTCCTGAAATAAGTTGACATAAAAAGTTAACTTCAAAATTAGGAAA